>NZ_JAKUEW010000123.1:0-202 GCF_022663115.1 Bacillus cereus group sp. BfR-BA-01430 | reverse complement strand
ACTTCATTTCTTCCTGGATTATTCATACGGTTCGTTACTTCCAACTCTCGTTCTACTTGTTGGCGATTACCCTTTGCCTGCTCATTTGGTGCTTCATTTCTTCCTGGATTATTCATACGGTTCGTTACTTCCAACTCTCGTTCTACTTGTTGGCGATTACCTTTTGCCTGCTCATTTGGTACTTCATTTCTTCCTGGATTAT
>NZ_JAKUEW010000122.1:0-202 GCF_022663115.1 Bacillus cereus group sp. BfR-BA-01430 | reverse complement strand
AACACTTCCCTTAGAAAGAGAAGTGTTTTTCCTTTGTTACTGATTTGTGCTAGAAGATTGTGATTTTTTTGCAGCTGATTGTGCGTTTTGCTTTTTCACTGCTTGCACATCTGTTTCAGTTGCAAACTCTGTACCATAACTAGCATTTGTGCTTTGAATGCTAGCGCCAGAAGTTGCTTTGTTATAACCTTGTTGTTTTTTG
>NZ_JAKUEW010000121.1:0-204 GCF_022663115.1 Bacillus cereus group sp. BfR-BA-01430 | reverse complement strand
CCATCGGCGCTAGAGAGCTTAACTTCCGTGTTCGGTATGGGAACGGGTGTGACCTCTCTGCCATCGTCACCAAACTACCAAAGGCATATTCCTTCAAAACTAGATAACACTCATGTAGTTCTTAACGTAATCTAGCTCCAACGGCTAGATCCTCCGGTCATTTCACCACCCTCGGTCGAAGCAAAAAGCGCTTCTCGGTCGGGG
>NZ_JAKUEW010000120.1:0-212 GCF_022663115.1 Bacillus cereus group sp. BfR-BA-01430 | reverse complement strand
CTGCCATAATTACTAAAACTTTCAATGTTGTATCCCATCCTCCTAAGAAATAACCGCAAAAGCCACCAAAAGTAGCAATAAATGTTTTTAGTAATACATCGATACGATCCATCTTTTCACTCCTTTATACAAAATAAAAAAACAGCTTATTGCTGCTCTGATTTCACTAATTTATCGACTAATAATTGTTCTAACACTTCTATTCTACGATT
>NZ_JAKUEW010000119.1:0-213 GCF_022663115.1 Bacillus cereus group sp. BfR-BA-01430 | reverse complement strand
TACTGTTGTTCCACTTATGTTCACATTTCCACTACTTACTGAACCATTGCTTTTCACATTATCCTGAACGTTTACTTCTCGTTGTACTGTTGTTCCACTTATATTCACATTTCCACTACTTACTGGACCGTTATTCCTTACATTATCTTGAACGTTTATTTCTCGTTGTACTGTACCCGATTCAGGTTTTATACTATTTTGCAAAGTAGCAGA
>NZ_JAKUEW010000118.1:0-213 GCF_022663115.1 Bacillus cereus group sp. BfR-BA-01430 | reverse complement strand
AAGATGATTTTACTTTGACATTATATCCTAAGTTACCAAAGTAAGCCTGTAGACCTTGATTCTACAGTATTTTTCAAAACAGGATAAAGTGTAGTTGATAACTCATTCCCCACTACACTTTATCCTGTTTTATTTTTTATTATCTTCTATAATATATGATACCTTGCTATCTACAATCTTTAAAGTTGTGATAGATCTTTTTTAAATATATTC
>NZ_JAKUEW010000117.1:0-213 GCF_022663115.1 Bacillus cereus group sp. BfR-BA-01430 | reverse complement strand
GTAAGATCCCTGAAAGATGATCAGGTTGATAGGTTCGAGGTGGAAGCGTGGTGACACGTGGAGCTGACGAATACTAATAGATCGAGGACTTAACCAATAAAAAAAGCGGAAGCGACTCGCTCAGAATTGAAGAGCATTGGAGTGCCTGACGATAGAAGCGTTCTTTGCTTCGGCAGGAAGGTACGAAATGATCGAAATTCTAGTCGCTGGAGC
>NZ_JAKUEW010000116.1:0-222 GCF_022663115.1 Bacillus cereus group sp. BfR-BA-01430 | reverse complement strand
AGAATTGAAGAGCATTGGAGTGCCTGACGATAGAAGCGTTCTTTGCTTCGGCAGGAAGGTACGAAATGATCGAAATTCTAGTCGCTGGAGCTGGATTCAATATGAAGCAAATGTTATCTAGTTTTGAAGGAATATATTTTTAAAATTCCTGTTGACATTCTGAAAAGAATGTGTATAATAATAAAAGTCTGGTAATGATGGCAGAGAGGTCACACCCGTTCC
>NZ_JAKUEW010000115.1:0-222 GCF_022663115.1 Bacillus cereus group sp. BfR-BA-01430 | reverse complement strand
AAGAAGTTAGCGGCGGACGGGTGAGTAACACGTGGGTAACCTGCCCATAAGACTGGGATAACTCCGGGAAACCGGGGCTAATACCGGGTAATATTTTGCACCGCATGGTGCGAAATTGAAAGGCGGCTTCGGCTGTCACTTATGGATGGACCCGCGTCGCATTAGCTAGTTGGTGAGGTAACGGCTCACCAAGGCAACGATGCGTAGCCGACCTGAGAGGGT
>NZ_JAKUEW010000114.1:0-223 GCF_022663115.1 Bacillus cereus group sp. BfR-BA-01430 | reverse complement strand
GAGCTTGCTCTTAAGAAGTTAGCGGCGGACGGGTGAGTAACACGTGGGTAACCTGCCCATAAGACTGGGATAACTCCGGGAAACCGGGGCTAATACCGGATAATATTTTGCACCGCATGGTGCAAAATTGAAAGGCGGCTTCGGCTGTCACTTATGGATGGACCCGCGTCGCATTAGCTAGTTGGTGAGGTAACGGCTCACCAAGGCAACGATGCGTAGCCGA
>NZ_JAKUEW010000113.1:0-223 GCF_022663115.1 Bacillus cereus group sp. BfR-BA-01430 | reverse complement strand
TTTCATCTTCAATAGCAAGATTCTTTTTACTAATCCGTTCTTGATACTTTGCTATATCATCTTGATACTTACGAATCTTATCATTCACATATGCCGCCACATGTTCATGGCCACAATGAGGACACGTAAAGTAGCACTTATCAATTCGATTAGGAAGCTGTTTTACTTTCGGCTGCATGTCATAATCTTTATTACACTCAGCACAATATACCTGCATGCCTAC
>NZ_JAKUEW010000112.1:0-223 GCF_022663115.1 Bacillus cereus group sp. BfR-BA-01430 | reverse complement strand
ATCTAAGTACCTGGAGGAAGAGAAAGCAAATGCGATTTCCTGAGTAGCGGCGAGCGAAACGGAACATAGCCCAAACCAAGAGGCTTGCCTCTTGGGGTTGTAGGACATTCTGTACGGAGTTACAAAGGAACGAGGTAGACGAAGCAGTCTGGAAAGGCTCGTCATAGAAGGTAACAACCCTGTAGTTGAAACTTCGTTCCCTCTTGAATGTATCCTGAGTACG
>NZ_JAKUEW010000111.1:0-223 GCF_022663115.1 Bacillus cereus group sp. BfR-BA-01430 | reverse complement strand
TTCAAAAAGAAAAGGGGAGTAGTTTCTTGCTATGTTGATGTAAAAACAGTGACGTCTACTAATGAATTTCCACGTTTATATATGAGATTCACATATGACCAAAACGGAACCGATAAAAATTACTATGCCGTTATTTCACAAAAAGAAATAACGAATGGATGGGAACGTATTTCAGTTCCTTTCGATACAACAAAATATGCAGGTACTTTAAAAGAAGTACGTG
>NZ_JAKUEW010000110.1:0-223 GCF_022663115.1 Bacillus cereus group sp. BfR-BA-01430 | reverse complement strand
GTAGGCATGCAGGTATATTGTGCTGAGTGTAATAAAGATTATGACATGCAGCCGAAAGTAAAACAGCTTCCTAATCGAATTGATAAGTGCTACTTTACGTGTCCTCATTGTAGCCATGAACATGTGGCGGCATATGTGAATGATAAGATTCGTAAGTATCAAGATGATATAGCAAAGTATCAAGAACGGATTAGTAAAAAGAATCTTGCTATTGAAGATGAAA
>NZ_JAKUEW010000109.1:0-223 GCF_022663115.1 Bacillus cereus group sp. BfR-BA-01430 | reverse complement strand
CCCTTTATAGGATTTATATTTCTTCATACGCACAACACACTTTAATCCAAGCTCTTTCATAATGCGCTGAACCTTCTTGTGATTCACTTTTTGACCACGATTCGTTAACTCCTCACGAATGCGACGGTAGCCATAACGACCTTCATTTTCCTCATAAATCGCTTTAATTTCAGCTTTCAAATCGGCATCTTGATCCGGACGATTCATTTTCTTTACTAAATCA
>NZ_JAKUEW010000108.1:0-223 GCF_022663115.1 Bacillus cereus group sp. BfR-BA-01430 | reverse complement strand
GTAGTTTCTTGCTATGTTGATGTAAAAACAGTGACGTCTACTAATGAATTTCCACGTTTATATATGAGATTCACATATGACCAAAACGGAACCAATAAAAATTACTATGCCATTATTTCACAAAAAGAAATAACGAATGGATGGGAACGTATTTCAGTTCCTTTCGATACAACAAAATATGCAGGTACTTTAAAAGAAGTACGTGTAAATTTAGCGACCGCTA
>NZ_JAKUEW010000107.1:0-223 GCF_022663115.1 Bacillus cereus group sp. BfR-BA-01430 | reverse complement strand
AAGAAGTTAGCGGCGGACGGGTGAGTAACACGTGGGTAACCTGCCCATAAGACTGGGATAACTCCGGGAAACCGGGGCTAATACCGGGTAATATTTTGCACCGCATGGTGCAAAATTGAAAGGCGGCTTCGGCTGTCGCTTATGGATGGACCCGCGTCGCATTAGCTAGTTGGTGAGGTAACGGCTCACCAAGGCAACGATGCGTAGCCGACCTGAGAGGGTG
>NZ_JAKUEW010000106.1:0-223 GCF_022663115.1 Bacillus cereus group sp. BfR-BA-01430 | reverse complement strand
AAAAATATGAGCTACACTGTTATCTAGTTTTCAAAGAACATACATTTATTGTTGAGAGTAAGTTCTCTCAAAACTGAACAAAACGAAACACGGAAACTTATATTGATGAACAACGTTCATCAATTCTCCATAGAAAGGAGGTGATCCAGCCGCACCTTCCGATACGGCTACCTTGTTACGACTTCACCCCAATCATCTGTCCCACCTTAGGCGGCTGGCTCCA
>NZ_JAKUEW010000105.1:0-223 GCF_022663115.1 Bacillus cereus group sp. BfR-BA-01430 | reverse complement strand
TCGGCTACGCATCGTTGCCTTGGTGAGCCGTTACCTCACCAACTAGCTAATGCGACGCGGGTCCATCCATAAGTGACAGCCGAAGCCGCCTTTCAATTTTGCACCATGCGGCGCAAAATATTACCCGGTATTAGCCCCGGTTTCCCGGAGTTATCCCAGTCTTATGGGCAGGTTACCCACGTGTTACTCACCCGTCCGCCGCTAACTTCTTAAGAGCAAGCTC
>NZ_JAKUEW010000104.1:0-223 GCF_022663115.1 Bacillus cereus group sp. BfR-BA-01430 | reverse complement strand
ACAGCTAGACAAGCAGCGGAAGTTGTTCAAAATAGCGCTAAAGCACGCGATAAAGTCATTGAAGATGCGAAAAAGACGCGTAACGACAAAATAGAAGAAGCTATTCGTCAGAGTGATGAAAATAAAACCATTACAGCTGATGAAGCTAATGCAATTATTGCGGAAGCAAAGCGCCAGTACAAAAGTACAGTTTCAACAGCGCAAGATAAACATAAGGAAATTG
>NZ_JAKUEW010000103.1:0-223 GCF_022663115.1 Bacillus cereus group sp. BfR-BA-01430 | reverse complement strand
GCCCATTTATGTTTTTTACAATTTTTTATTTTTCCACTTACAATTGCATCACAGTAGGCAAAAACCCGTTCTATTATCCAATTCATATACGATCACCAAAGCGACGTTGCGTTTCACTTTGCTGTTGCTGTGATGTATCCGATTCTGGAATAACTAATTTTAAGCGAGATGTAATCGTTAATCCTAAGTCGCTAGCTGATGAACGGCATTCATTAAATAAAAG
>NZ_JAKUEW010000102.1:0-223 GCF_022663115.1 Bacillus cereus group sp. BfR-BA-01430 | reverse complement strand
GTTGATATTCCTGTACCACCTCTTTATCGTTTGAGCAATGGAGGGACGCAGAAGGATAGAAGAAGCGTGCGATTGGTTGTGCACGTCCAAGCAGTTAGGCTGGTAAGTAGGTAAATCCGCTTACCGCGAAGGCTGAGCTGTGATGGGGAAGCTCCTTATGGAGCGAAGTCTTTGATTCCCCGCTGCCAAGAAAAGCTTCTAGCGAGATAAAAGGTGCCTGTAC
>NZ_JAKUEW010000101.1:0-223 GCF_022663115.1 Bacillus cereus group sp. BfR-BA-01430 | reverse complement strand
GTTGATATTCCTGTACCACCTCTTTATCGTTTGAGCAATGGAGGGACGCAGAAGGATAGAAGAAGCGTGCGATTGGTTGTGCACGTCCAAGCAGTTAGGCTGGTAAGTAGGCAAATCCGCTTACCGCGAAGGCTGAGCTGTGATGGGGAAGCTCCTTATGGAGCGAAGTCTTTGATTCCCCGCTGCCAAGAAAAGCTTCTAGCGAGATAAAAGGTGCCTGTAC
>NZ_JAKUEW010000100.1:0-223 GCF_022663115.1 Bacillus cereus group sp. BfR-BA-01430 | reverse complement strand
GCCCATTTATGTTTTTTACAATTTTTTATTTTTCCACTTACAATTGCATCACAGTAGGCAAAAACCCGTTCTATTATCCAATTCATATACGATCACCAAAGCGACGTTGCGCTTCACTTTGCTGTTGCTGTGATGTATCCGATTCTGGAATAACTAATTTTAAGCGAGATGTAATCGTTAATCCTAAGTCGCTAGCTGATGAACGGCATTCATTAAATAAAAG
>NZ_JAKUEW010000099.1:0-223 GCF_022663115.1 Bacillus cereus group sp. BfR-BA-01430 | reverse complement strand
CTAATCACTATTACGGAGCTGAACAAACAGTAGAACTGAGAGAAGGTGAAACAATTGTCGCTTCTGCTTACTTTAGAACTGATAACCCCGCTGGACTAGATCAGGGCGCAGTATTAGAAATTAAGTTCTTGAACAGTGGTGATGGTGTAATTAAACAAGTTTCCGAAGAATTAAAATTAACAAAAGACCAATGGCTGAGAGTTTATAAAAGCGCAACTGCCCC
>NZ_JAKUEW010000098.1:0-223 GCF_022663115.1 Bacillus cereus group sp. BfR-BA-01430 | reverse complement strand
CGACTTCATAATCCCAAAGAAATTCTCTATTACTGCGTTGTCGTAACAGTTTCCTTTTCGAGACATACTCTGTACGATACCCCTTGATTCAAGTGTACGGACGTATTGTCTCATTTGATAATGCCATCCTTGATCCGAATGCATTAGTAGCTGGTGGTTTTCAGGTAAACGTTCTAATGCTTTCTCTAACATCTCTGAAACAAGTGAATACGTCGGTCTAGAA
>NZ_JAKUEW010000097.1:0-223 GCF_022663115.1 Bacillus cereus group sp. BfR-BA-01430 | reverse complement strand
CCGATTCCCTCGTATGGTGCGTTATTTTTGCGAACTTGCGGGCGTGAGTCGTAGTGGGTATTACGCTTGGCTTCGTCAAACAGATCAGCATATGGAGAGAGAACAGAATGACGAAAAAGATTACGAACTGATTCAAGAGATTTTTTACCGAAAAGAGAAAAAACGTGGAGCTCGTTTTATCAAAATGGAGTTAGAAAATACAAAGGGGATTTGTATGAATCTC
>NZ_JAKUEW010000096.1:0-223 GCF_022663115.1 Bacillus cereus group sp. BfR-BA-01430 | reverse complement strand
GAGATTCATACAAATCCCCTTTGTATTTTCTAACTCCATTTTGATAAAACGAGCTCCACGTTTTTTCTCTTTTCGGTAAAAAATCTCTTGAATCAGTTCGTAATCTTTTTCATCATTCTGTTCTCTCTCCATATGCTGATCTGTTTGACGAAGCCAAGCGTAATACCCACTACGACTCACGCCCGCAAGTTCGCAAAAATAACGCACCATACGAGGGAATCGG
>NZ_JAKUEW010000095.1:0-224 GCF_022663115.1 Bacillus cereus group sp. BfR-BA-01430 | reverse complement strand
CGATATTTATCGCCTTAAATATATAGAAAAGAGTAAGCAGGGGGTAAAAAGTAGATTTTAAGCTGATATATAGCTATTGAAGGGCATTTTCTTTGGTCTAATTTTTTATACTTTTTGGTCTAATTTTTTATACCTTTTGGTCTAATTTTTTTTGACCTTTTGGTCTAATTATGATAAAATGGAAATACAAAAATATAGGAGAAAGGTGATAATATGCCAAAACA
>NZ_JAKUEW010000094.1:0-226 GCF_022663115.1 Bacillus cereus group sp. BfR-BA-01430 | reverse complement strand
TAATCCAGGAAGAAATGAAGCACCAAATGAGCAGGCAAAGGGTAATCGCCAACAAGTAGAACGAGAGTTGGAAGTAACGAACCGTATGAATAATCCAGGAAGAAATGAAGTGCCGAATGAGCAGGCAAAAGGTAATCGCCAACAAGTAGAACGAGAGTTGGAAGTAACGAACCGTATGAATAATCCAGGAAGAAATGAAGTACCAAATGAGCAGGCAAAAGGTAAT
>NZ_JAKUEW010000093.1:0-231 GCF_022663115.1 Bacillus cereus group sp. BfR-BA-01430 | reverse complement strand
CAGGCATGTTAACCACTACACCACGGGACCATTTGGTTGCGGGGACAGGATTTGAACCTGCGACCTTCGGGTTATGAGCCCGACGAGCTACCAGACTGCTCCACCCCGCGATGATATAAAGCTTGGCGACGTCCTACTCTCACAGGGGCAAGGCCCCAACTACCATCGGCGCTAGAGAGCTTAACTTCCGTGTTCGGTATGGGAACGGGTGTGACCTCTCTGCCATCGTCA
>NZ_JAKUEW010000092.1:0-231 GCF_022663115.1 Bacillus cereus group sp. BfR-BA-01430 | reverse complement strand
TTTGACCATGTCGACATACCAGCCGACTACTTGAGAGCCAACTACTTCCACACGATACTGGATTTCTACCTCAAATAAAGAAGCTATTTTCTTTAAAAATGTAAGAGGGTCAATAAACTCGTCGATGGTCATCGTGTGGAAGCCTGCGTATTCCGTTTTGCCGCGTTTCCACTTTGTTCCTGCTAATGCCATATCGACAAATTCATTAAGTGTTTTCGATTCAATTCGTTG
>NZ_JAKUEW010000091.1:0-234 GCF_022663115.1 Bacillus cereus group sp. BfR-BA-01430 | reverse complement strand
ACCCTCTCAGGTCGGCTACGCATCGTTGCCTTGGTGAGCCGTTACCTCACCAACTAGCTAATGCGACGCGGGTCCATCCATAAGTGACAGCCGAAGCCGCCTTTCAATTTCACGCCATGCAGCGCAAAATATTATCCGGTATTAGCCCCGGTTTCCCGGAGTTATCCCAGTCTTATGGGCAGGTTACCCACGTGTTACTCACCCGTCCGCCGCTAACTTCTTAAGAGCAAGCTC
>NZ_JAKUEW010000090.1:0-237 GCF_022663115.1 Bacillus cereus group sp. BfR-BA-01430 | reverse complement strand
TACTGTTGTTCCACTTATGTTCACATTTCCACTACTTACTGAACCATTGCTTTTCACATTATCCTGAACGTTTACTTCTCGTTGTACTGTTGTTCCACTTATATTCACATTCCCACTACTTACTGGACCATTGCTTTTCACATTATCCTGAACGTTTACTTCTCGTTGTACTGTTGTTCCACTTACATTCACATTTCCACTACTTACTGGACCGTTATTCCTTACATTATCTTGAAC
>NZ_JAKUEW010000089.1:0-241 GCF_022663115.1 Bacillus cereus group sp. BfR-BA-01430 | reverse complement strand
ATCAACATATTTGGTTAGTCTTGCTAGACCTACCATAGACACTCCAATAAATAAATTACACGCGGAATTTTGTGATTGTGAGGATAGCGTTTTATTAATAGATGGATCACTTGCTTCTTAATAGAAAAGGGGTGCGGATATGAAATCAGTTAAGGAAATTGCTGATGAATACAATATGAACCGTGAAGAAACAGAATGGTTTAATAGGTTCATCAATATGGCAATGTGTTATATAAAACAC
>NZ_JAKUEW010000088.1:0-241 GCF_022663115.1 Bacillus cereus group sp. BfR-BA-01430 | reverse complement strand
TAGCGGTCGCTAAATTTACACGTACTTCTTTTAAAGTACCTGCATATTTTGTTGTATCGAAAGGAACTGAAATACGTTCCCATCCATTCGTTATTTCTTTTTGTGAAATAACGGCATAGTAATTTTTATTGGTTCCGTTTTGGTCATATGTGAATCTCATATATAAACGTGGAAATTCATTAGTAGACGTCACTGTTTTTACATCAACATAGCAAGAAACTACTCCCCTTTTCTTTTTGAA
>NZ_JAKUEW010000087.1:0-261 GCF_022663115.1 Bacillus cereus group sp. BfR-BA-01430 | reverse complement strand
GAAAGTCATATACCTCAAAAAATCTATTGACTTATTAGTTTCCGCATGAATTTCTGCTATTGTCCCTTCTGTAATGAAACGCTCGCCTTTATACAATGCGTAAATTCGTCTGTACCACGGTTTCCCCATATTTATTCTCCTTTTCTACTCAAATAAGAATTTTGTTTAGTTTTCTTTTAATTCTCTGCCACACATAGGACAGAAATTTATTCTTTCCCCGAATAAAGAGAATTTTTCATTTCGGTCTCCGACTTCACTATC
>NZ_JAKUEW010000086.1:0-262 GCF_022663115.1 Bacillus cereus group sp. BfR-BA-01430 | reverse complement strand
AATCGTAGAATAGAAGTGTTAGAACAATTATTAGTCGATAAATTAGTGAAATCAGAGCAGCAATAAGCTGTTTTTTTATTTTGTATAAAGGAGTGAAAAGATGGATCGTATTGATTTATTACTGAAAACATTTATAGCTACCTTCGGAGCTTTTTGCGGTTATTTCTTAGGAGGATGGGATACAACATTGAAAGTTTTAGTAATTATGGCAGCTATTGATTACCTCACAGGAGTAATCGCAGCAGGATACAACGGAGAACTA
>NZ_JAKUEW010000085.1:0-267 GCF_022663115.1 Bacillus cereus group sp. BfR-BA-01430 | reverse complement strand
GCCTCCTGCGCTTTTAGGTGGTATCTAGCTCCGGCGGCAAGAATGGACGGTGGCTTCGCTTCTTCCGGCGAGGCAAAAAACGCCTCTATGTCAGAAGCTCCATCCCCCTTCTATTCTGAGCAAGCCTCCTGCGCTTTTAGGTGGTATCTAGCTCCAGCGGCAAGAATGGACGGTGGCTTCGCTTCTTCCGGCGAGGCAAAAAACGCCTCTATGTCAGAAGCTCCATCCCCCTTCCATTCTGAGCAAGCCGCCTGCGCTTTTATTTTT
>NZ_JAKUEW010000084.1:0-284 GCF_022663115.1 Bacillus cereus group sp. BfR-BA-01430 | reverse complement strand
TTAACTTCCGTGTTCGGTATGGGAACGGGTGTGACCTCTCTGCCATCATTACCAGACAATATTCATTTGAGACAATCATTATTATACCTAATTCACTTAAAAAGTCAACAGGTTTTTTATATTCTCTCAAAACTAGATAACACTCATGTAGTTCTTAACGTAATCTAGCTCCAACGGCTCTGAACAAGCCGTTTCCGCTTTTTTTATTGGTTAAGTCCTCGATCTATTAGTATTCGTCAGCTCCACGTGTCACCACGCTTCCACCTCGAACCTATCAACCTGAT
>NZ_JAKUEW010000083.1:0-309 GCF_022663115.1 Bacillus cereus group sp. BfR-BA-01430 | reverse complement strand
TTAGGGGTTCGACTCCTCTCGGGCGCGTTTTCTTTCGGGAAGTGGCTCAGCTTGGTAGAGCACCTGGTTTGGGACCAGGGGGTCGCAGGTTCAAATCCTGTCTTCCCGATACTTGATTTGGGGCCTTAGCTCAGCTGGGAGAGCGCCTGCCTTGCACGCAGGAGGTCAGCGGTTCGATCCCGCTAGGCTCCACCAAACAGTTCTTTGAAAACTGAACGAAACAAACAACGTGAAACGTCAATTTTTATTTATGATGCTAGACAAACTTTATTGGAGAGTTTGATCCTGGCTCAGGATGAACGCTGGCGG
>NZ_JAKUEW010000082.1:0-310 GCF_022663115.1 Bacillus cereus group sp. BfR-BA-01430 | reverse complement strand
TAACATGAACGACCTTTATTGGGATGCTGAATTTACAAAAGCGCACATGAAAATTGGAAACGCGGGAACACCGGGTAGTTTACGTAAGTTAGTCGATACAAGCGGCGCTCATCCGAATACATTCAATCAATTTTACGGACGTCTTAGAATAGCTCGACGAGGAAATCAATGGTCTGTTTATGTGGCACGTTTTAAAGACGGAACGGAGATTGATGACGCATCATTAGTAGAACGCTGGATTGATGAGCACGGAACTCCAATGACTAATAGGAAGGTTGCACAAATCATGATTTCTATAGCGGCATGGGAT
>NZ_JAKUEW010000081.1:0-316 GCF_022663115.1 Bacillus cereus group sp. BfR-BA-01430 | reverse complement strand
CCTGTGAGAGTAGGACGTTGCCAGGCTATATTATTCCGCAGTAGCTCAGTGGTAGAGCTATCGGCTGTTAACCGATCGGTCGTAGGTTCGAGTCCTACCTGCGGAGCCATTATGCTTCCATAGCTCAGCTGGTAGAGCACTTCCATGGTAAGGAAGAGGTCACCGGTTCAAGCCCGGTTGGAAGCTTGGGAACAGTATTGAAACTTTTTGGCCCGTTGGTCAAGTGGTTAAGACACCGCCCTTTCACGGCGGTAACACGGGTTCGAATCCCGTACGGGTCACCACTTTTGGAGGATTAGCTCAGCTGGGAGAGCAC
>NZ_JAKUEW010000080.1:0-333 GCF_022663115.1 Bacillus cereus group sp. BfR-BA-01430 | reverse complement strand
TACCATCGGCGCTAGAGAGCTTAACTTCCGTGTTCGGTATGGGAACGGGTGTGACCTCTCTGCCATCGTCACCAAACTACCAAAGGCATATTCCTTCAAAACTAGATAACATTCATGTAGTTCTTAGCGTAATCTAGCTCCAACGGCTAGATCCTCCGGTCATTTCACCACCCTCTATCGAAGCAAAAAGCGCTTCTCGGTCGGGGGCTCCAATGCCCTACAGCTCTGAACAAGCCGTTTCCGCTTTTTTTATTGGTTAAGTCCTCGATCTATTAGTATTCGTCAGCTCCACGTGTCACCACGCTTCCACCTCGAACCTATCAACCTGATCAT
>NZ_JAKUEW010000079.1:0-346 GCF_022663115.1 Bacillus cereus group sp. BfR-BA-01430 | reverse complement strand
AGTTGGTTTTGTACGCGGTGAAGGCGATGAACTTATAACGATTGAATCTATAAATAACGGGATTCCTTACATTACTGACTCTGACGCTTTTCAGCGTTGGAGCGAGAATGGTCAACATAAATTTGGTTTCTATACACCTGAAACGGAAGAACAAAATATGGCCCCACAACGCCTTATGACTCTTATGAATACAGAGTTAAAAAAACGTGTAAATGCGTCTGTTTCATATGAAGTAGAAGCGGCGGATATTTCGAAAGTATTCGGGTTGTCGCATGAGGAAATCAATGAAGGCGATACAATTCGAATTAAGGACACGGGATTTACACCGAAACTTTATTTAGAAGCA
>NZ_JAKUEW010000078.1:0-353 GCF_022663115.1 Bacillus cereus group sp. BfR-BA-01430 | reverse complement strand
ATCATTCAAAAAGGTTTCGTGTTTTTCAGATATAATTTCAACGCCTTTTTCATTCGCTGAAATCTTTCTTTCTAATTCTGTTACTTTTTTGTTATATTGTTCAGTTGCTACTTTGTCAGCCAACTCTTCCATGATTTTATCTTTATCTACAAAGTCATTTGGGTTTTCTAAAAAGCTGGAAGGTATCGTTCCGACTTGTAGCATTGGTTGAGCCATCCACAATGTTCCGTTTCGTCTTATTTGATAACGAAATATTGCTTTTGCTGTACCAGAAGGGGCAGTTGCGCTTTTATAAACTCTCAGCCATTGGTCTTTTGTTAATTTTAATTCTTCGGAAACTTGTTTAATTACAC
>NZ_JAKUEW010000077.1:0-366 GCF_022663115.1 Bacillus cereus group sp. BfR-BA-01430 | reverse complement strand
CGGGTCCACAATCTCGCGGTAGTCACCGAACGTGTATTTGTTTTTCGTAGGGTCTGTGAATGATTCATCAGCAGCAATCGCTCTTGCTTCTAAATAAAGTTTCGGTGTAAAGCCCGTGTCCTTAATTCGAATTGTATCGCCTTCATTGATTTCCTCATGCGACAACCCGAATACTTTCGAAATATCCGCCGCTTCTACTTCGTATGATACAGACGTATTCACACGTTTTTGAAACTCTGTTTTCATGAGAGTCATAAGACGTTGCGGGGTCATATTTTGTTCTTCTGTTTCCGGTGTGTAGAATCCGAATTTATGTTGTCCATTCTCGCTCCAACGCTGAAAAGCGTCAGAGTCAGTAATGTAAGG
>NZ_JAKUEW010000076.1:0-399 GCF_022663115.1 Bacillus cereus group sp. BfR-BA-01430 | reverse complement strand
GACATGTTATAAGTATTTTATTAAAAGTGCGGGTGAAGGGAGTCGAACCCCCACGCCAAAGGCGCCAGATCCTAAGTCTGGTGCGTCTGCCAATTCCGCCACACCCGCATACTATTTTTAAAAATATGGGGCGACTGATGGGAATCGAACCCACGAATGCCGGAGCCACAATCCGGTGCGTTAACCACTTCGCCACAATCGCCATAGTTACTGGTGCCGGCTAGAGGACTTGAACCCCCAACCTACTGATTACAAGTCAGTTGCTCTACCAATTGAGCTAAGCCGGCATATATGGTGGAGGATGACGGGATCGAACCGCCGACCCCCTGCTTGTAAGGCAGGTGCTCTCCCAGCTGAGCTAATCCTCCATTTGCCTGGCAACGTCCTACTCTCACAGGG
>NZ_JAKUEW010000075.1:0-409 GCF_022663115.1 Bacillus cereus group sp. BfR-BA-01430 | reverse complement strand
ATTATAATAAGTAATCATTTCTAATTGACCTACAGCCCGCGAATAATCGTATTGTCCATTAATTTTAGGGACTATTTGAGTAAGAGCCATTGTTCCGCTTAATTTATCAGCCTCACCAGCACCACGTCCTAACATAAATGTAGGTTGTAACCCTCCGTCTGGTCTGTTGTAAAAACCTAAATAAACTCTTTTTTCGTTTTTGTCATCATAGAAGAATATATTCCGTTGACTAATTTCTATATATCTTCCTGTTTGTGGATCGGCTGATGTTTTTAATTTTACCCCTTCCAATACTTGCCCTTTAATATGCTGAGCTGTTACATGGCCAACAAGGTTGATTTTATTCGCATTAATTAGAACTTGTTGATGTGTCATGTTAAGAGCAGCCGCAATTTCTCCGGATTTTACC
>NZ_JAKUEW010000074.1:0-409 GCF_022663115.1 Bacillus cereus group sp. BfR-BA-01430 | reverse complement strand
GGTAAAATCCGGAGAAATTGCGGCTGCTCTTAACATGACACATCAACAAGTTCTAATTAATGCGAATAAAATCAACCTTGTTGGCCATGTAACAGCTCAGCATATTAAAGGACAAGTATTGGAAGGGGTAAAATTAAAAACATCAGCCGATCCACAAACAGGAAGATATATAGAAATTAGTCAACGGAATATATTCTTCTATGATGACGAAAACGAAAAAAGAGTTTATTTAGGTTTTTACAACAGACCAGACGGAGGGTTACAACCTACATTTATGTTAGGACGTGGTGCTGGTGATGCTGATAAATTAAGCGGAACAATGGCTCTTACTCAAATAGTCCCTAAAATTAATGGACAATACGATTATTCGCGGGCTGTAGGTCAATTAGAAATGATTACTTATTATAAT
>NZ_JAKUEW010000073.1:0-411 GCF_022663115.1 Bacillus cereus group sp. BfR-BA-01430 | reverse complement strand
CCTTTAATATGCTGAGCTGTTACATGGCCAACAAGGTTGATTTTATTCGCATTAATTAGAACTTGTTGATGTGTCATGTTAAGAGCAGCCGCAATTTCTCCGGATTTTACCCTTAAATTGATTTCTTCAGCATTTTGCTCAATGACTGATTCCATTGTTTTTACATAAGCATTAGTTGCAAATTGCTCATTAGCCTGTTCTTTGGTGTACACTTCAGTTTTTTCTACTTTGGATTTAATACTTTCGTTTGTTTGTTCAATAGCAGAAGACAGCTCTGTAGTCTTTTTGTTAAATTCTTCTGTCGCTACCTTATCCGCAAGTTTATCAAGCGTTTCTTGATAGTTTGTTAAGTCTTTAGGGTTCGGAAAGAAACTAGAAGGCTTTGTCCCATTTTGCAACATTGGATGAGCA
>NZ_JAKUEW010000072.1:0-412 GCF_022663115.1 Bacillus cereus group sp. BfR-BA-01430 | reverse complement strand
ATATTCATAAAACTACTGATTCTAAACAAGAAGCAATCAAATGGCATGAAGAAGAAAAAGAACACTTCGATTTTTGTAAGGTTTGGGATTCTGTAACTCGTGAGTATGTAGGTAACGATAAGGAGTGAAATAGATGTGTGAGCATAAATATCAAGTGTTAGATAGTGAGACTACTTTCTACTGTGAGAAATGTCTTGATATCCAACGTCGCGAAAAGAAGATTGGTAAGGAGTGAGGATAGATGCAACTAACTAAACAAGAACAAGCAACTGTAATTGGCACATTCGTTACACTACTTGGACAAGATATTGTGAATGAACGCATTGATTCGAAGAAGTTAGAAAAAGCAATTCCAGCCTTTAATGAAATGGAAGATAACACAACTCCAAAACAAAGAAGAGAAGCGTCTATT
>NZ_JAKUEW010000071.1:0-436 GCF_022663115.1 Bacillus cereus group sp. BfR-BA-01430 | reverse complement strand
AATGAAGATGAACGGAATTTTACATGTCGTAGACTTTAAAACCGAACAAATTGTAGCAGCTATTCAAGCGAAAGATTACTGGGATGATATGCGGCACTGGGAACTCAAAAACAATATAGATACGCTAGAATTCACTACATTTGACGGAACGGACCAAGCGGTAACTTTACAGCAACAAAATCTAATATTGAAGCAAGTTCGAGACGGTCGTATTGTTCCTTATGTGCTTTCAAACGAAGTAGAGCGAGACTCAAAAGACAGGTCTATTACTGTACATGCAGCGGGTGCATGGGTCTTGTTAGCGAAGGCTGGAATTATTAGACCGCAACGAATTGAATCGAAAACACTTAATGAATTTGTCGATATGGCATTAGCAGGAACAAAGTGGAAACGCGGCAAAACGGAATACGCAGGCTTCCACACGATGACCATCGAC
>NZ_JAKUEW010000070.1:0-446 GCF_022663115.1 Bacillus cereus group sp. BfR-BA-01430 | reverse complement strand
GATAGTGAAGTCGGAGACCGAAATGAAAAATTCTCTTTATTCGGGGAAAGAATAAATTTCTGTCCTATGTGTGGCAGAGAATTAAAAGAAAACTAAACAAAATTCTTATTTTGGAGGGGAACGGAATGGAAATCAAAGTGAACGAACAAGCTCAAAAGTTTCATTTAGCAACAAATCAAGGAAATTGGCAACCAATGATAGGACACGCTATACAAATAGATGAATTCACATTATGTGCATGTCCTATGTTCGACACTGTTTTCGGAACTGTACTTAATATATCAGAAGTTACAACCGGTCACAGGGTATTGTTGCCGATACCAGTTGTTGGTGATGCTTACGAAAAAACAAGCACAGCAGCAGGTACAGTTGCATTCTTAAGAACGGAAGTTGCTGAAGAAATAAAAAGAGTAATAAACAAAGTTGGAAAACAAAAAATCATAGAA
>NZ_JAKUEW010000069.1:0-480 GCF_022663115.1 Bacillus cereus group sp. BfR-BA-01430 | reverse complement strand
CAAGATATTGTGAATGAACGCATTGATTCGAAGAAGTTAGAAAAAGCAATTCCAGCCTTTAATGAAATGGAAGATAACACAACTCCAAAACAAAGAAGAGAAGCGTCTATTAGTATATTGAATAAAGCGATTGATGAGTTCTTAAAGGATAAGGAGTGAATTAGATGGACGGATTTAAGAAGATGGTAAACGATATGCAGAACGAACAAGTAGGTAGTGCTATGATGGACTTTGCATTAGCAGCAAAAATGATGTTCGCTGCTTTTACACAGTTTAAAGAAGCAGGATTCAGTGAAGAACAATCATTTGAGTTAACACGTGAGATATTAATTGATTCATTAAATAGGAATCAATAGACCAATGAGGTGAGTAGGCATGCAGGTATATTGTGCTGAGTGTAATAAAGATTATGACATGCAGCCGAAAGTAAAACAGCTTCCTAATCGAATTGATAAGTGCTACTTTACGTGTCCTCATTGT
>NZ_JAKUEW010000068.1:0-489 GCF_022663115.1 Bacillus cereus group sp. BfR-BA-01430 | reverse complement strand
TCCTTCATCGACTCCTAGTGTCAAGGCATCCACCGTGCGCCCTTTCTAACTTAACCAAACTAAAATTAAAAAATATGAGCTACACTGTTATCTAGTTTTCAAAGAACATACCAAGTTATATAAAATAACGTTTGGTGGAGCCTAGCGGGATCGAACCGCTGACCTCCTGCGTGCAAGGCAGGCGCTCTCCCAGCTGAGCTAAGGCCCCAATTTGTATGGTGGGCCTAAATGGACTCGAACCATCGACCTCACGCTTATCAGGCGTGCGCTCTAACCAGCTGAGCTATAGGCCCATACAATTTGCAGAATTAATTTATATCATATTTCTTTTTAAGAGTCAATACTTTTTTATTGAACTCTCAAAACTAAACGAAATCAAAACACGGAAACTTATATTGATGAACGACGTTCATCAATTCTCCATAGAAAGGAGGTGATCCAGCCGCACCTTCCGATACGGCTACCTTGTTACGACTTCACCCCAATCAT
>NZ_JAKUEW010000067.1:0-492 GCF_022663115.1 Bacillus cereus group sp. BfR-BA-01430 | reverse complement strand
GGTAATCGCCAACAAGTAGAACGAGAGTTGGAAGTAACGAACCGTATGAATAATCCAGGAAGAAATGAAGTACCAAATGAGCAGGCAAAAGGTAATAATCAACAAGTCGAAAGACAAATTAATGTCGCCGATCGTTTAAATAGTGTAGGGGGATCTGCTACTTTGCAAAATAGTATAAAACCTGAATCGGGTACAGTACAACGAGAAATAAACGTTCAAGATAATGTAAGGAATAACGGTCCAGTAAGTAGTGGAAATGTGAATGTAAGTGGAACAACAGTACAACGAGAAGTAAACGTTCAGGATAATGTGAAAAGCAATGGTTCAGTAAGTAGTGGAAATGTGAACATAAGTGGAACAACAGTACAACGAGAAGTGAATGTTCAGGATAATGTGAAAAGCAATGGTTCAGTAAGTAGTGGAAATGTGAACATAAGTGGAACAACAGTACAACGAGAAGTGAATGTTCAGGATAATGTGAAAAGCAATGGT
>NZ_JAKUEW010000066.1:0-516 GCF_022663115.1 Bacillus cereus group sp. BfR-BA-01430 | reverse complement strand
GAAGTAATAACAGAAGAACAGTCGCAGAAGTTAATTGGTCAATATGATAAATTAGCTAACACAATTATTGAAAAAACCAACGCAAGGCAGCAAAAAGAAATTGAAGGACTTAAAAAATTCTTTGCGGATTCGTATGTTTTAACTTCTGAAGAAGAAAACAAACGTATAGAACAATTGAATCAACACTATGAACAAGAAAAATTAAAAACACAAGAAAAAGAGAATAAAATCAAAGAAATTCTTCAAACAGCTGCGCAAGAAAAACGAGAATTGACCACATCAGAAAGGATTTCTATACAGGCTTTACAAGATGAGATGGATAGAGTTGCGGTTGAACACATGACCAAGAACCAAATGGAACAAAAGGTCATCTTGGAAAATATGCGTGTACAAGCTAGTGAAATTACAGCTAGACAAGCAGCGGAAGTTGTTCAAAATAGCGCTAAAGCACGCGATAAAGTCATTGAAGATGCGAAAAAGACGCGTAACGACAAAATAGAAGAAGCTATTCGTCAG
>NZ_JAKUEW010000065.1:0-564 GCF_022663115.1 Bacillus cereus group sp. BfR-BA-01430 | reverse complement strand
GGTATTGAGGTTTCTGAAGTAACCGCACATGGAGGGATTCGTGCTAACACAAACCTTTGGGCTGAGCAAAATTCTTATGCAATGCAACATATCAACAGGTCAACAGAAAAGATAAAAACGTCTATTCACGATTTACCGTTTTCGCCTTTAGAAAAAGTTCGAGAGCTTAAAGTGAAGCAATATTTTCTAAAACGAGATATGTATGAGTTGTACCAAATGCGGATGAACAAACCTGAAGATAAAGCTGAGCCGTATACAATTCGAGATATTGAGACTCAATTTGGATTCATTGCAGAAGAAACAGACGACATTTTTACTACACCAGAGAAGGACGGAATTAAACTATATTCTACACTCTCTATTCTTACCGCAGCAGTTCAAGAACTGGAGATGAAATACGATGAAAAGATTCAAACAATAGAAGAACAGCATAAAGCGGAAATGGAAGAAATGAATCGTAGAATAGAAGTGTTAGAACAATTATTAGTCGATAAATTAGTGAAATCAGAGCAGCAATAAGCTGTTTTTTTATTTTGTATAAAGGAGTGAAAAGATGGATCGTAT
>NZ_JAKUEW010000064.1:0-569 GCF_022663115.1 Bacillus cereus group sp. BfR-BA-01430 | reverse complement strand
TTCCTTAATTCCCTCTAATGCTTTTGTTGTATCTACACTAACTTGTATTGTTAGTTCACTATTCTTATTTTGATTTACTTGCTTTTCTACTGGGCTATATGGTTTCTCTATTGTCGGGCCACCACACTTAACGCAGTTCATTCCTTCCAAAAAATGACCAAACATTACTGTACGACATTCTTTATCTCTACATTCCAATTGCATTTTATACTTCATTCTTCATCCTCCTCCAAAATAAAAAGCACCATCACTTGGCACTTTCTCTTTTCTTATTCACCTGTTGAGACATTATTGGCCCATTACAATCAGGACATTTCCAACCATCACGTATCTTATAAGAAGTTTCTTCAAATCCGCAATTTCTATCTAAACACCAATGCTTTGTTAATGGCATTTTCAAACTCAGTGGCTCAAACCCACTCACTTCCTCCTTTCAAACCTCTTCCTTAATCGTTTCATTTCATCTTCAATAGCAAGATTCTTTTTACTAATCCGTTCTTGATACTTTGCTATATCATCTTGATACTTACGAATCTTATCATTCACATATGCCGCCACATGTTCATGGC
>NZ_JAKUEW010000063.1:0-576 GCF_022663115.1 Bacillus cereus group sp. BfR-BA-01430 | reverse complement strand
TATCAATATGTGTCCTTGTAGCGTCATGTAATTTCCAATACTTAACACCATTAGTTAATTTGGCATTTCTAATCAAGTTAATGCTACCAATGCCACCCACATAATCCTCAACATCTTTCATTTTTACCGACAACGCAAGTTCATCAGAATGTTGTTTGATTGTCGCCTGTGCTTCGGATATCGCTTTTCCTTGCTGTGTTTGCGTTTCTTGAAGTTTAGATACACTTTGATTGATAACATCCGAGGTCTTTTCAACATTTGTTACACGTTTATCAAACGAAGTTTGCGTGTTTTCTACTTTTGTTATATTTTCTTTAATGCCGTCTACACTTTTTTCAATCTCAGTTGTTTTTTCTGTGAATGTCCCTTGTGAAATTAAATCCTCTGGTGCATGATTCCAGTTTTCGAGATAGTCTCCAAATGTAACTAATATACCTGTAAAAGTTGCATCGACAGTAGTTGTATTAGCGGTCGCTAAATTTACACGTACTTCTTTTAAAGTACCTGCATATTTTGTTGTATCGAAAGGAAC
This sequence comes from Bacillus cereus group sp. BfR-BA-01430, assembly GCF_022663115.1. NCBI lineage: Bacteria > Bacillati > Bacillota > Bacilli > Caryophanales > Bacillaceae > Bacillus > Bacillus cereus group sp. BfR-BA-01430. The sequence continues at coordinate 44 of NZ_JAKUEW010000063.1, read as the reverse complement.
TGAAATACGTTCCCATCCATTCGTTATTTCTTTTTGTGAAATAA
>NZ_JAKUEW010000062.1:0-576 GCF_022663115.1 Bacillus cereus group sp. BfR-BA-01430 | reverse complement strand
TTTCACGCGTGAGGTTCTGGCAGTGAAATTCACAGCATGGTCGAAGTGGTTTCCTCAACTCTCCTCACCTCACCCCTTATCCCTAAACGCAACACGTTTGCGTTTATCTTTACCTAGACAACTTCAAGAACTCTCTTAAACCGTCTATCTCTTGCTAACTTGTTCAAATCTCCGTTATGAAGTGTAAGACTCATTTCTTCTCCTCCTTATCTTTCCTTAACAACAAACAAGACGCTACATAGTTTAGAGTAGCGTCTACAATACTTAAAATTGATCTGAACGTTTTATGTCTAGTTTACTTACTTGTAATTTAATGGAGTTGTCTGCTGTCTGTTCAATTGTAGATTGAGCAATTGATTTTATATCGAAAGATACTTCAGACGTTTCAGATTGACCTTTAAATTTATGCATCACCTTTTCCAGCTTCTCTAATGCATCTGCACATTCATTAGCTGCTTCAGTTACTTCCTTAATTCCCTCTAATGCTTTTGTTGTATCTACACTAACTTGTATTGTTAGTTCACTATTCTTATTTTGATTTACTTGCTTTTCTACTGGGCTATATGGTTTCTCTAT
>NZ_JAKUEW010000061.1:0-612 GCF_022663115.1 Bacillus cereus group sp. BfR-BA-01430 | reverse complement strand
GGTACGACGGTCAAAACAAGTAATACCAATGAGCATATTCATATGAAAAACCAAGTATTACAGTTCGTGAATCAAGGACGAGCGAAAATTGTAATTGGTTTTGAAAACGAGAAACAGAGTAAGACGTCCAATCCGTATATCGTGATTGGTGAAGGTGATGGTACAGGAAGAAATTTAGGAAGTATCTACAAAGATGCAAAAGGTGTTTACTATCGTTTTATCGATAAAAATGGTGCAGAAAGTAACATGCGTATGACCGAGCGTGGCGATTTAGGGCTGACCGCGCAATCGAGCATGTGGCTCAAATCAGCCGGGGTGCTGAATCTTGACGGTGATCACGTTACAATTCATCACAATGATTACGAAATTGCTGAATTTAGAACGCCGACATATGGCAATGATTGCGATATGGTGTTAGGAAATCACACAATCCGCTCGTCAAAAGTGAGCGGATATGATAAATTGTTGCAAATCAAGAATCAATACGGAAATGATTTTCGGGGTATTGAGGTTTCTGAAGTAACCGCACATGGAGGGATTCGTGCTAACACAAACCTTTGGGCTGAGCAAAATTCTTATGCAATGCAACATATCAACAGGTCAACAGAAAAG
>NZ_JAKUEW010000060.1:0-705 GCF_022663115.1 Bacillus cereus group sp. BfR-BA-01430 | reverse complement strand
TGAACTGTACCCCGAATCGTGGACACTTAAAAAAAGTCCATAATTCGGGGTTTTTGTGTATTTTTATAAGCAAACCTCGTTATAATGGATACAACGATATAAGTGAGGTACGGAACATGAGTAAAATTATTTTTAATGAACTACAAATGAAACAACTAGAAAAGAATGAAAATGTGGTAAAAGTATCAGAACGTTCGATTCGCTATTGCCCAGATTTTAAAGTAAGGGCTGTGAAAGAAAATCAACAAGGAAAAGGGCCCAATCAAATTTTCTTAGAAAATGGGTTCGATTTAGAGTTGATCGGTGAAAAGAAACCAAATCAATGTTTAAAGCGTTGGAGAAAAACATATGAACAATTTGGTGAGGAAGGATTTTATATAGAGCGTCGCGGTAAAGGAAGCACGGGTCGCCCCTCTTCCAAACAACTCTCTTCTGACGACAAGTTAAAGAAAGCGGAAGCGCGTATTGCGTTTCTGGAGGCAGAACTAGAATTCTTAAAAAAGTTAGACGAACTCGAAAGGCAGGCGTTACAGAAGAAACGATTTTAACAACTGGTGAAGCATATACACTCATTGAACAAACAATTCGTCGCTACCGATTCCCTCGTATGGTGCGTTATTTTTGCGAACTTGCGGGCGTGAGTCGTAGTGGGTATTACGCTTGGCTTCGTCAAACAGATCAGCATATGGAGAGAGAACAGAATGA
>NZ_JAKUEW010000059.1:0-720 GCF_022663115.1 Bacillus cereus group sp. BfR-BA-01430 | reverse complement strand
ATAGAGAAACCATATAGCCCAGTAGAAAAGCAAGTAAATCAAAATAAGAATAGTGAACTAACAATACAAGTTAGTGTAGATACAACAAAAGCATTAGAGGGAATTAAGGAATTAACTGCTGCAGCTAATGAATGTGTAGAAGCATTCGAGAAGTTAGAGAAGGTTATGAGTCGATTCGAAAATAAACCAGTGCAGACGTTACATTTTAATCCAGTTACTAAGATTACTGCTAACCCAAGGGAAATAGCGTTATGTAAAGGAACACAAATTTAAAAATGATTAAACCAATAGCAATTATCGTAGGCGCTGCCGTGATCTGGGTGGCGTCTTGTTTGTTGTTAAGAAGGAGATGAGGAAATGATGAAAGGCATAGGTGCGGGAGTCACTATTGCTGTAATAGGGTTACTAATTATTTCATTTGGAATGTGGTCAGGTACTTGGTTAGGGTTAGCTTGGATTGTTAGTTTCATTTTCAAACTAGATGTTAGTTATATGACGGTATTTACGGTCAGTTCAATTGTATGGTTACTGGCTGTTATTATAAAAGGATTATTCGCTTATTTAGGAAAGAAAGCAGCAGAAAGATTTTGGAGTTAATTGTTGTTAAGGAAAGATAAACGCAAACGTGTTGCGTTTAGGGATAAGGGGTGAGGTGAGGAGAGTTGAGGAAACCACTTCGACCATGCTGTGAATTTCACTGCCAGAACCTCACGCGTGAAA
>NZ_JAKUEW010000058.1:0-758 GCF_022663115.1 Bacillus cereus group sp. BfR-BA-01430 | reverse complement strand
TGAACTGCACCCCAATTGTTAGACACAGTCTAACAATTGGAGGTGCAGTTTTTCTATGGCTAAATTTACAGCTGATGAAAAAATACAAATCGTTCTACGTTATTTGAACGGAAATGAAAGTTATCGAGAAATGGGTAAATCGATTGGTATAAGTGACACAATTATTTTGAATTGGGTAAACCAATATAAACAGAATGGTATGGAAGCTTTTCTAAAACGATGTACAAATTACACACAACAATTTAAACTAGACGTACTAAACTTTATGATTGAAAACGGTATGTCCTTATTTGAGACGGCAGCTATCTTTAACATTCCTGCCCCTTCAACGATTTCTGTTTGGAAAAAACAGCTCGAAACACAAGGAATTGATGCCCTTCAATCTAAGAAAAAGGGGCGTCCATCCATGAAAAAAGATTCAAATAAACAAGTAAAACAAGCTTTAGCTGAAGGGTCAGTCGAAGCACTTGAAGCACGTATTCAACAGCTTGAAATGGAAAATGAGTACTTAAAAAAGTTGAATGCCTTAGTTCAAAACAAGGAAAAATCACGAAACAAGACAAGGCACAAGTAGTCTATGAATTAAGGCATAAATATTCGGTGAAGGCACTCGTGGAGCTAGCTGGTATTCCACGGAGTACGTATTATGATTTAGTAAAGAAAATGAATCGTCCGGATCAAGATGCCGATTTGAAAGCTGAAATTAAAGCGATTTATGAGGAAAATGAAGGTCGTTATGGCTACCGTCGCATTCGTGA
>NZ_JAKUEW010000057.1:0-766 GCF_022663115.1 Bacillus cereus group sp. BfR-BA-01430 | reverse complement strand
CGTACTCAGGATACATTCAAGAGGGAACGAAGTTTCAACTACAGGGTTGTTACCTTCTATGACGAGCCTTTCCAGACTGCTTCGTCTACCTCGTTCCTTTGTAACTCCGTATAGAATGTCCTACAACCCCAAGAGGCAAGCCTCTTGGTTTGGGCTATGTTCCGTTTCGCTCGCCGCTACTCAGGAAATCGCATTTGCTTTCTCTTCCTCCAGGTACTTAGATGTTTCAGTTCCCTGGGTCTGTCTTCCTTACCCTATGTATTCAGATAAGGATACCATACCATTACGTATGGTGGGTTTCCCCATTCGGAAATCTCCGGATCAAAGCTTACTTACAGCTCCCCGAAGCATATCGGTGTTAGTCCCGTCCTTCATCGACTCCTAGTGTCAAGGCATCCACCGTGCGCCCTTTCTAACTTAACCAAACTAAAATTTAAAAATATGAGCTACACTGTTATCTAGTTTTCAAAGAACATGCCTACTGCGCTGCATTTGCTTCTCTGCTGGCATGCGGTGAGGAATCCATCATCGTGGAATTCACTTTCAGACGCAACCGCAAGAAAAAAACAACCTGCTTACGCTGTATAAACTTGAGAGATAGTTCTCTCAAAACTGAACAAAACGAAACACGGAAACTTATATTGATAAGCAGCGCTCATCAATTCTCCATAGAAAGGAGGTGATCCAGCCGCACCTTCCGATACGGCTACCTTGTTACGACTTCACCCCAATCATCTGTCCCACCTTAGGCGGCTGGCTCCAAAAG
>NZ_JAKUEW010000056.1:0-793 GCF_022663115.1 Bacillus cereus group sp. BfR-BA-01430 | reverse complement strand
TGAACTGTACCCTATAAAATGGACAGTTTAATAAAAAGACCTTTAAAAATCAAGCACTTAAAAGATGGTTCCGGTATTGTACCGGAGCCATTTTTTTGAGTGTCCATTGATAACGATCATAATTATAATCTTGCATGTACTCGTCTATCACTTGTTGAAGGGATTGGAATGTTTGACAACACTTATAATTTAATTCATCCTTCATATGACCGAAAAAGGATTCCATTGGAGCGTTATCTAAGCAGTTTCCTCTACGTGACATAGATTGTCTGAGCCCCATTTCTCTTACTCGCTTTTGGTACTCCGGATGCGTGTAATGAACACCTTGATCGGAATGAAGAAGAGCTTCTGGATGAATAGTGCCTCCTAATCTCACTTTCAATTTTTCGAGTGTTTGATAGACGATCTCTATTTGTAAAGAGGGAGAGATGTGATAGGCTAAAATCTCTCGTGTCTTACAATCTTTTACACACGATAAATATGCTTTTTTCCCTTTCCCATAAAATAAATATGTAATATCGGTTACCATCTTTTGTTCCGGTTCTCCCTGATGAAATTGGCGGTTCAAAAGGTTGGGACAGGTCTTATGTTCTTGTGTCGCTTTTGCGATCTGTTTATAAGGATTCGCCCGACGAATCTTCGTTACGAGATGATACTTGTGCATAATACGGTAAATACGCTTGAGATTCATACAAATCCCCTTTGTATTTTCTAACTCCATTTTGATAAAACGAGCTCCACGTTTTTTCTCTTTTCGGTAAAAAATCTCTTGAATCAGTTCGTAATCTTTTTC
>NZ_JAKUEW010000055.1:0-808 GCF_022663115.1 Bacillus cereus group sp. BfR-BA-01430 | reverse complement strand
GTGCTCTACCAAGCTGAGCCACTTCCCGAAAGAAAACGCGCCCGAGAGGAGTCGAACCCCTAACCTCTTGATCCGTAGTCAAACGCTCTATCCAATTGAGCTACGGGCGCATATGGTGCCGAGGGCGGGAGTCGAACCCGCACGGTGGTCACCCACCGCAGGATTTTAAGTCCTGTGCGTCTGCCTGTTCCGCCACCCCGGCATGTCATATTTGGAGCGGAAGACGGGATTCGAACCCGCGACCCCAACCTTGGCAAGGTTGTATTCTACCACTGAACTACTTCCGCAAGACATGTTATAAGTATTTTATTAAAAGTGCGGGTGAAGGGAGTCGAACCCCCACGCCAAAGGCGCCAGATCCTAAGTCTGGTGCGTCTGCCAATTCCGCCACACCCGCATATTATTTTAAGAAATGGTGAGCCATGAAGGACTCGAACCTTCGACCCTCTGATTAAAAGTCAGATGCTCTACCAACTGAGCTAATGGCTCGTACAATAAAAACTGGTGCCGGCTAGAGGACTTGAACCCCCAACCTACTGATTACAAGTCAGTTGCTCTACCAATTGAGCTAAGCCGGCGTATATGGTGGAGGATGACGGGATCGAACCGCCGACCCCCTGCTTGTAAGGCAGGTGCTCTCCCAGCTGAGCTAATCCTCCATTTGCCTGGCAACGTCCTACTCTCACAGGGGCAAGGCCCCAACTACCATCGGCGCTAGAGAGCTTAACTTCCGTGTTCGGTATGGGAACGGGTGTGACCTCTCTGCCATCATTACCAGACTTTTATTATTATACACATTCTTTTCAGA
>NZ_JAKUEW010000054.1:0-992 GCF_022663115.1 Bacillus cereus group sp. BfR-BA-01430 | reverse complement strand
TTCACTTTGCTGTTGCTGTGATGTATCCGATTCTGGAATAACTAATTTTAAGCGAGATGTAATCGTTAATCCTAAGTCGCTAGCTGATGAACGGCATTCATTAAATAAAAGATTCTTACTTCTTTGCATTTGAGAATACAATTTAAAATCATCTGAAGGCTTTGTTTTTCTTAGTAGGCGAACTATTTTTATATACTGGTCTTTAGAATCAACATACCTCGCTAAACTATCTACATCTAAGTTGCTAAAAATTTTCAATCTAATTAATTCAGTGGCTAATGCATCGAATTCTCTTTTTTGTGCTGCGGTCAAATAAGAAGGAGCTTCAATTTTATCAGTATGTCCCCGCAATGCTTCTTCTTGTTTTTCCCGTCTATTTTTCTCGCTTTTTGTAATGTGATTTGATCTACCTTTTCCCTGTATGACAGAGAGTGGTTGTTTATTTCTTCCAGCCATGATTACACCTCCTTAAAAAATATTCAAAAACGGATTTTTCTGCGAAGTTGAGGGGGCGGCGGTACGGGCAGGCTGCCCTGAAAGTTTTTTGACCCGCCCCTACCCGTACTTCTTTTTGTCTTTTGCTGTTTTTCTGTTGTGACATGGATTACAAAGTGATTGTAAATTATCAAGAACAAGTTTCAAACTTGGATCAACTTTAATAGGTATGATGTGGTCAACCATATCTGCCACTTTAATCTTTTTATTCTTTTTGCAATGCTGACACAACCCTTTGTCTCTCATTAGTGCCTGCTCTCTTAACCGTTCCCATGCCTTTGATTTATAGAAAGCTGTACTCTCTTTGTCACGTTTGTATCGATCATAGTATCGATTCTTTTCTTGCTGTGTTTTCTTTTCTTTGTATCTATGTTCCTCACAATATCTTTCACGCGTGAGGTTCTGGCAGTGAAATTCACAGCATGGTCGAAGTGGTTTCCTCAACTCTCCTCACCTCACCCCTTATCCCTAAACGCAACACGTTTGCGTTTATCTTT
>NZ_JAKUEW010000053.1:0-998 GCF_022663115.1 Bacillus cereus group sp. BfR-BA-01430 | reverse complement strand
ATGAATGGGTATATACAGGGTTGTTAAAGATAGAAATTATACCACTATTAATAATACAGGTTTAAAAGATGAACAGTTGTCTTGGAAGGCAAAAGGCATTCTAGCTTATATCCTCTCTCTTCCTGATGATTGGGTGTTTTATAGAGAAGAGTTAGCTACACATGCGAAAGATGGTTTAGATAGTTTGAGAGCTGGGATGAATGAGTTGAAAGAGCATGGATATCTTCATAGGTTCCCTGTTAGAGACGATAAAAACAAAATAATCAAATGGGAAACTGTTATATATGAGATACCACAAAAAGAGCCAGTGGTGGAAAAGCCATTGGTGGAAAAGCCACCAGTGGAAAACCCACCGGTGGAAAATCCCAAGCTACTAAATACTAAAGAACCAAATACTAAAGAACTAAATACTGATGTTAATAAATATATAGTCGAGATAGTAACCTATCTCAACGATGTTTGCTCTTCTTCTTATCGTTCAACTACTAAAAAGACGCAGTCTCTTATTAAAGCTAGATTGAGTGAAAAGTTTACTGTAGATGATTTTAAAAAAGTTATCGATGTAAAACATGCTGAATGGACTGGAACACCACAAGCTAAATATTTGAGACCAGAAACGTTGTTTGGGACTAAATTTGAAAGTTATTTACAGCAATGGGAGTTGTGGAAGAATGGAAAAACTCGGGGATATAATGTCGGGTCTTATGGAAAGAGCGCAGATCATGTACCAGAAGAAGTTGGAAGAGGAATCAAACCAGCCGATAACCGAGGATTCGCAAAAACAATCGGTTGAGTGTAAGAAGTGCGGTGATAGGGGCTACATATTCGAAAAGCAACCGTCTGAGTTTTTGAATGGAAAATATGTGGATGTTGCGATTGAATGTGAATGCTTAGAACGAAAGAGCCTTATAGCTAGATTTAAAAACGCTATGATTCCGTCTGAGTTCGAAAATGCACGGTTTGATAATTATGTAAGGGAAACAGCAGTTCAGCAAACC
>NZ_JAKUEW010000052.1:0-1038 GCF_022663115.1 Bacillus cereus group sp. BfR-BA-01430 | reverse complement strand
GGTTCCGTTTTGGTCATATGTGAATCTCATATATAAACGTGGAAATTCATTAGTAGACGTCACTGTTTTTACATCAACATAGCAAGAAACTACTCCCCTTTTCTTTTTGAACAGGTCCGCGCGTAAATTTTGATGAATAAATGCTTTATTGCTTGTTACTTGTAAACCTTTTTTAATAGTTGGAACTTCAGGGATATTAACATCGATAATTTTCGTTGTAACTGGGTTTGTGATTCCGACCCAATTGTTATTGCTATTCGAAAAATCAGAGTTAATTACATAGTTACGAACATTCACTTCTCTTTTTTCTAAACTCGACATTTTTTCAGTAATCTTACCAGCTTGCTCTTTAATCTCAGTTGTCGTCTTTGTAAGTCCGTCTGTTGTTGACTTGATATCAGCGATTGTTTGTTGTGTACCTTCCACAGTGTGTTCGATGGTATTAACCTTATCGCCAATTTCATTACCTTGTTTGGTTAACTCTTCAATAGAAGTTTTAAAACCTTCACTTGTTTGCTCAATTTGAGTTACTTTCTTATTAATGTTACCTTGTTCATTTTGTACGTCAGAAATTGTGCGACTAACACCCTGCAAACTCTCTTGCACTTCATTAAATTGCCCTGTCGCTTGCTCTTGTGCTTCTTGAACCTTTTGATTTAACTCCGTTTTAGCGGACTCAATATCTTTATTAACTTGCTCAAGCGTTTCTTGCTTCACTGATTCGACGTCCGGAACAACCGGTTCCCAGTCACCATTCTTCCACAGTTTGAGAATACCGGGCTTACCGTTTGATATGTCTAACCATAACGTTTTGCCATCTTCTAACCCTGTTGTCGGCGGATTTACACTTTCAATAATCGTTGTTTGATAGTTTTTTAGATTCTCTTGCACCTTCTCCGCTAACTGTTTCGCCGCCTCGGATTCTTTTTGTACAATTTCAACTTTCTCATCGGTTTCTTGTACGAGCTTTTCTAACTGTTCTAATAGTTCTTTGTTCGCTTTACTTCCTAATGTAGAAAGGATTCTATTGTACATTTT
>NZ_JAKUEW010000051.1:0-1198 GCF_022663115.1 Bacillus cereus group sp. BfR-BA-01430 | reverse complement strand
ACATATTTAAAACTCTACACATCTTCACCCAACTATGTTTCTCTCTCCCTAAATAAGCCAATTCAATCAATTGCTTATCGTAAAGATTAAGCTTGCTCACTCCTTTCCTTATATCCAATATAAATTCAGCACGCTTAATATTTTTTTCGCTTATTCCTTCTGTTTCGTCGTTCTTCACACGTTCAATTATTTCTTCCGTTATGCTTGATAAAAACAAACGGTATTTCTTCAAAGCCTTTAATACATTCTTTTTCGTTTCTTCTTTATTAAGTTCTGGTAACTCAATATCAAGCATATTATCACTCCCTCACCATTTTCAAAAATGTATCCAACGGCATAACTACTAACCAAGGTTTTCTATCCGCCTTAATTGCTAAAGCGTCGGGCTGTTCTCGTTCATCCTCTAGCCAATTGTATAACGTCTTGAATCCGTCTTTCCTAGCCTTTACTTCCCATTCAAGACCCAACCCTTTCACATCATTAGCATAACCTTGCATAGCCCCAGAGAGCGGCACACGCTCCCCTCCTATCAAGCTAGCAAACTCTCTTTCACGTCTTGCACCTTTATCTCGTTGACTTTTCCCCATTTAGCTTTCTCCGTTTCTTTAAAATGATTATTTTGTTGGATTTTGCTCTTTCCACTTTTCTATACGTCTTTTTGCATAACTTATACCCATCCAATGAGTTAATTCTTCTAAATAAAACGGTTCGCTACATCGTGGACAATACGGCAACATCTTACGTCCTCTATAGCTCTTCTCTAGACTTTTAATAATTCTCAAATGTGGTTTATATGCTGCAAGTTGCTTTTTCTGTTCTAAAAGTAGCTCTGCTTGTCTATTAAATTCTTCCCTTTGATTCGCTAAATCTACAATTGCGTCATACGGATCAACGACAGAACCGCAACTATGGCAAGTTACCCGTTTATTCGTCGTATCAAGTACGAACTTCCTATTTTCACACTTGCATATCTTTCCGATTCCACGATTGATACGAATTTGATCAAGACCAATTATTTTATCTGGTAATTCTTCCATTTCCCTCTACCTCCCTGTATAAAACTCAAAATTCCGTCAATACTGTTGATAACCCATTTCGAACCATATTCCATTACCCGAGCAGTTAGCTTTTGCTAGCTGCTCTTTTATTTATTTGTTGTAATCTACAGTGTTTTATATAACACATTGCCATATTGATG
>NZ_JAKUEW010000050.1:0-1230 GCF_022663115.1 Bacillus cereus group sp. BfR-BA-01430 | reverse complement strand
CCTACTTACCAGCCTAACTGCTTGGACGTGCACAACCAATCGCACGCTTCTTCTATCCTTCTGCGTCCCTCCATTGCTCAAACGATAAAGAGGTGGTACAGGAATATCAACCTGTTGTCCATCGCCTACGCCTGTCGGCCTCGGCTTAGGTCCTGACTAACCCTGAGCGGACGAGCCTTCCTCAGGAAACCTTAGGCATTCGGTGGACGGGATTCTCACCCGTCTTTCGCTACTCATACCGGCATTCTCACTTCTAAGCACTCCACCAGTCCTTCCGGTCTGACTTCACTGTCCTTAGAACGCTCCCCTACCACTGATACCAAAGGTATCAATCCGCAGCTTCGGTGGTGTATTTAGCCCCGGTACATTTTCGGCGCAGAGTCACTCGACTAGTGAGCTATTACGCACTCTTTAAATGGTGGCTGCTTCTAAGCCAACATCCTAGTTGTCTAAGCAACTCCACATCCTTTTCCACTTAATACACACTTTGGGACCTTAGCTGGCGGTCTGGGCTGTTTCCCTTTTGACTACGGATCTTATCACTCGCAGTCTGACTCCCAAGGATAAGTCATTGGCATTCGGAGTTTGACTGAATTCGGTAATCCGATGAGGACCCCTAGTTCAATCAGTGCTCTACCTCCAAGACTCTTACACTTGAGGCTAGCCCTAAAGCTATTTCGGGGAGAACCAGCTATCTCCAGGTTCGATTGGAATTTCTCCGCTACCCACACCTCATCCCCGCACTTTTCAACGTGCGTGGGTTCGGGCCTCCATTCAGTGTTACCTGAACTTCACCCTGGACATGGGTAGATCACCTGGTTTCGGGTCTACGACCACGTACTAAACGCCCTATTCAGACTCGCTTTCGCTACGGCTCCGCCTCTTCAGCTTAACCTCGCACGGGATCGTAACTCGCCGGTTCATTCTACAAAAGGCACGCCATCACCCGTTAACGGGCTCTGACTATTTGTAGGCACACGGTTTCAGGATCTCTTTCACTCCCCTTCCGGGGTGCTTTTCACCTTTCCCTCACGGTACTGGTTCACTATCGATCACTAGGGAGTATTTAGCCTTGGGAGATGGTCCTCCCAGATTCCGACGGAATTTCACGTGTTCCGCCGTACTCAGGATACATTCAAGAGGGAACGAAGTTTCAACTACAGGGTTGTTACCTTCTATGACGAGCCTTTCCAGACTGCTTCGTCTACCTCGTTCCTTTGTAACTCCGTA
>NZ_JAKUEW010000049.1:0-1339 GCF_022663115.1 Bacillus cereus group sp. BfR-BA-01430 | reverse complement strand
ATACAATTTGAATTTTGTATAAAACGAGGTGGATAGGGTGAATAAAAGAGACAGAATTACAAAGTTATCCGCAAATGCTCAAGTAGCTAAATCGTTAAGTGAATGCCAGCATTGGATGAATGAAATGTTGCTAGAAATTGCAAAAGGGACTAAATATGAAATGGATGTAAGTGATGCATTTGATGTATACAACAAAAAAGTTGTAGCTATAAACAGTGGTGTCCCATATGCGAATTGATACTTCATATTAAAAAGTTAATAGGAATAAGAAATCCGGAATTTCAACAAAACGTTAGGAATCTACGAGGTGATGTTAATGACATTTGAAGTTGTAAGTAAAAAAGGCAACGTTACAGGTTCACTACAGAAAAGTATGGAATGCTTGTGTGATTTAGGTTGCATTCTTGCGCAAAACGCACATGAAACAGCGATTAGTATTTCTATGACGCTATTGCGAAAAGGAGAATCGTTAACAGTGGATGACGCAGATGGGAAAGAAATTAAAGTTACAAGACTTAGTTAATTTTAACCAAAGCGTTATTTTAATCGAAAAGGGGAATGAGAAATGAACAAGGATATTCAGTTTTTAAAGGATTTGCAGCAGGAATTAAAAACACAGGAAATCGATTGCCAAGCATCACCACGATTTTGGACTTTAATGGATTACAAATGGGTTGTAACTGCAGAAGGGTACCACGAAAGAACATCATTATACTTTGTTAACGATTGTGAAGCTGTAATTGTCGATGAATACGTAAAAGAAATTATTAACGATGAAGTTGAACATGAGCTTACTAAAGAACAGATTGAAGACTTAAAAGAATTGCAAGAATACGCTTCTGAATACGATCTAGTTGAGTGGATTAAAGAAAATATCGATGAAGATTGCCATTTAGTATATGAAAAGGAAGAAGCATTCATTGTTGAAAATACGATGTTCTTAACTAAAGCAGAGGCTAAGAAACATATCGAACTGAACAAACACCATTACACAAGTAAGGTCCACACATACGCTATGACGGCATGGCGAGCACCGAAAGTGGAACGATTGTTGAATATATTAGAAACATTTGATTGGGAGTCAATTAGTACAAAATAGTTATTTTGGCAGGTGAATGAGATGGTGAAATGTGAGTATTGTATTGGAAATTCATATAAACGAAAGCCGCTAATGCAAAATGGTAAAGGCGATTATTATGTCACTATAAACAGTTGTAATTATTTAGAAGATAGTGAAGTCGGAGACCGAAATGAAAAATTCTCTTTATTCGGGGAAAGAATAAATTTCTGTCCTATGTGTGGCAGAGAATTAAAAGAAAACTAAACAAAATTCTTATTT
>NZ_JAKUEW010000047.1:0-1378 GCF_022663115.1 Bacillus cereus group sp. BfR-BA-01430 | reverse complement strand
TGGTTAAGTCCTCGATCTATTAGTATTCGTCAGCTCCACGTGTCACCACGCTTCCACCTCGAACCTATCAACCTGATCATCTTTCAGGGATCTTACTAGCTTACGCTATGGGAAATCTCATCTTGAGGGGGGCTTCATGCTTAGATGCTTTCAGCACTTATCCCTTCCGCACATAGCTACCCAGCGATGCCCTTGGCAGAACAACTGGTACACCAGCGGTGCGTCCATCCCGGTCCTCTCGTACTAAGGACAGCTCCTCTCAAATTTCCTACGCCCACGACGGATAGGGACCGAACTGTCTCACGACGTTCTGAACCCAGCTCGCGTACCGCTTTAATGGGCGAACAGCCCAACCCTTGGGACCGACTACAGCCCCAGGATGCGATGAGCCGACATCGAGGTGCCAAACCTCCCCGTCGATGTGGACTCTTGGGGGAGATAAGCCTGTTATCCCCGGGGTAGCTTTTATCCGTTGAGCGATGGCCCTTCCATGCGGAACCACCGGATCACTAAGCCCGACTTTCGTCCCTGCTCGACTTGTAGGTCTCGCAGTCAAGCTCCCTTATGCCTTTGCACTCTACGAATGATTTCCAACCATTCTGAGGGAACCTTTGGGCGCCTCCGTTACACTTTAGGAGGCGACCGCCCCAGTCAAACTGCCCACCTGACACTGTCTCCCGGGTCGATAAGACCCGTAGGTTAGAATTTCAATACAGCCAGGGCGGTATCCCACCAGCGCCTCCACCGAAGCTAGCGCTCCGGCTTCAAAGGCTCCCGCCTATCCTGTACAAGCTGTACCAAAATTCAATATCAGGCTACAGTAAAGCTCCACGGGGTCTTTCCGTCCTGTCGCGGGTAACCTGCATCTTCACAGGTACTATAATTTCACCGAGTCTCTGGTTGAGACAGTGCCCAAATCGTTACACCTTTCGTGCGGGTCGGAACTTACCCGACAAGGAATTTCGCTACCTTAGGACCGTTATAGTTACGGCCGCCGTTTACTGGGGCTTCAGTTCAGAGCTTCGCTTACGCTAACCCCTCTCCTTAACCTTCCAGCACCGGGCAGGTGTCAGCCCCTATACTTCGCCTTACGGCTTCGCAGAGACCTGTGTTTTTGCTAAACAGTCGCTTGGGCCTATTCACTGCGGCTTTCCGTTAAGAAAGCACCCCTTCTCCCGAAGTTACGGGGTCATTTTGCCGAGTTCCTTAACCAGAGTTCTCTCGCTCACCTTAGGATTCTCTCCTCGCCTACCTGTGTCGGTTTGCGGTACAGGCACCTTTTATCTCGCTAGAAGCTTTTCTTGGCAGCGGGGAATCAAAGACTTCGCTCCATAAGGAGCTTCCCCATCACAGCTCAGCCTTCGCGGTAAGCGGATTT
>NZ_JAKUEW010000046.1:0-1441 GCF_022663115.1 Bacillus cereus group sp. BfR-BA-01430 | reverse complement strand
CATTAACTTGATTAGAAATGCCAAATTAACTAATGGTGTTAAGTATTGGAAATTACATGACGCTACAAGGACACATATTGATACAACTGTTGTTAAAGATGGTATAAACTCTTTCAAAACGGTTTCTACAGGCAATACTTCTAATCACTATTATGGTGCTGAACAAACAGTAGAACTGAGAGAAGGTGAAACCATTGTCGCTTCTGCTTACTTTAGAACTGACAACCCAGCTGGACTAGATCAAGGTGGCGCGTTAGAAATTAAGTTCTTGAACAGTAGTGGCGGTGTAATTAAACAAGTTTCCGAAGAATTAAAATTAACAAAAGATCAATGGCTGAGAGTTTATAAAAGTGCAACTGCCCCTTCTGGTACAGTAAAAGTAATATTTCGTTATCAGATAAGACGAAACGGTACATTGTGGATGGCTCAACCAATGCTACAAGTCGGAACAATACCTTCCAGCTTTCTAGAAAATCCAAACGACTTTGTAGACAAAGATAAAATCATGGATGACTTAGCGGACAAGGTAGCAACTGAACAATATAACAAAAAAGTAACAGAATTAGAAAGAAAGATTTCAGCGAATGAAAAAGGCGTTGAAATTATATCTGAAAAACACGAAACCTTTTTGAATGATACTTTCGACGCTTATGTCAAAGAAGTGGGGTCTAAGTTACAAGTATTAGACGAGGGCATTCTAGCTCAAGTGAAAAAAGGTAATATTATCGCAGCTATCAATCTGTCAGCAGAGAAGCTCAAAATTAAAGTTGATCTAATTGATCTGGTAGGTAAAGTAAAAGCAGAGTGGATTACAGCCGGGTTGTTGCAAGGTACGACGGTCAAAACAAGTAATACCAATGAGCATATTCATATGAAAAACCAAGTATTACAGTTCGTGAATCAAGGACGAGCGAAAATTGTAATTGGTTTTGAAAACGAGCGTCAGAGCAAGACGAACAATCCGTACATCGTGATAGGGGAAGGTGATGGTACCGGACGGAATTTAGGATTTATCTATAAAGACGCAAAAGGTGTTTATTATAGATTTATAGACAGTAACGGCGCAGAAAGTAACCTCCGTATGACCGAACGTGGCGATTTAGGGATGACCGCGCAATCAAGTATGTGGCTCAAATCAGCCGGGTTACTAAATCTTAATGGTGATGGCGTTTCTATAAATCATCACGATTACAAGATTGCTGAATTCAAAACGCCAACTTATGGCAACGATTGCGACATTATATTAGGAAATCATATAATTCGTTCATCTAAAGTGAGCGGCTATGATAAGTTATTGCAAATCAAGAATCAATACGGAAATGATTTTCGCGGTATTGAGGTTTCTGAAGTAACCGCACATGGAGGGATTCGTGCTAACACAAACCTTTGGGCTGAGCAAAATTCTTATGCAATGCAACATATCAACAGGTCAACAGAAAAG
>NZ_JAKUEW010000045.1:0-1450 GCF_022663115.1 Bacillus cereus group sp. BfR-BA-01430 | reverse complement strand
ATTAGCAATCCGCTGTGGTATTTCTACACAAGTAAAACCTTTGTTTTCTAAATTCTGCGCTAAATGCAAAGCATTCCATTTATCATAGTCAAATTCTTGAATGTCTTTATCTTTAGCAAAGTTTTCTATCCAAGATTCAACAATTGTATAATCGACCATTTCCCCAGGTGTTAAAGTTAAATATCCTTGTTCAGCCCACAAATCATAACGAACCTTATCTGTAGCCATTTTCTCCTTTAAACGGGCTTCTGGCATAAAAGAATGTTGTCCAACAATAAAATCTCCCTCTTCGTCCATCCCTACCCAACCAACACTTGTTAAGTCAGTAGTCATAGATAGGTCGCCGCCAATCCAGAGAGTCGCTCCCACAAAGTCGATATTATCTACTTCGCACTGGCGCCATTTTGACATGTCCATATATCCATTGTCTTTTTTATCAACCCAAATGTTCATATTTTTGGTTAAAAATGCTCTCATTTTTTCAGGTCTATCAAGAGCAACTTTTAAATCCGAACGTATTGCTGCTATACCTTCTTCATAAGTAGCGACAATTGGGTTTGCTTTTATCCAATTAGACTCATCTTTTATGTCATCATCTTTTTCCAGTTCGCAAATCATAACAAAATAATCATCGTTTTCAACATCTTTCGATGGATCTAGAATATCACTGACATATTCATACTCTCTATAACAAGGTCTAGATAAATCAAAGCCAGCTGTCGTTATAATAAACATCAAAGGTTCTTTCCTTGCTACCATCCCTGAAGATAGAACATCGTAAATTTCGTCAGTCTCATGCGCATGATACTCATCGACAATCCCAACAGATGGGTTTTTTCCGTCACCTGTTTTTCTTGCCTCTTTTGAAAGAGGAACAATCACCGAGCCGTTTTTAAATATTTCAATCGTGCTATATGCTTCTTTCCACTTACCTTCTAACAGTTCACTTGAACTGATTCCTGTTTTTATAGCCTCGTAAACTTCAGAAGATTGATCTCTGGTCCATCCAGCAATGTAAGCACGTTGTTTTTCATCACCAAGAAACGTGACAAACGCTGCTACAATAGCAAGAAATTGTGATTTAGCATTTTTACGTGCTAATTGGATAAAAACTTTTCTGAAGCGTCTTGCTCCATTAGATTTCTTTTTAAAACCAAAGATATTTGCCGATAAAAATAATTGAAAATCCGTCAATTCTACTGGTTCGCCAGCTAAAATCCCTTCAACATGCTTAAACTCTCTTGCGAACCAGTAAAAATCTTCTACTATTTCTTCGTCAAAATAAAAAAGACTGTCATCTTTTTGACAATCCTCATAGTCTTTTAAAAAACGCTTAACGGCCCATTTATGTTTTTTACAATTTTTTATTTTTCCACTTACAATTGCATCACAGTAGGCAAAAACCCGTTCTATTATCCAATTCATATACGATCACCAAAGCGACGTTGCG
>NZ_JAKUEW010000044.1:0-1460 GCF_022663115.1 Bacillus cereus group sp. BfR-BA-01430 | reverse complement strand
GGTGCGGATATGAAATCAGTTAAGGAAATTGCTGATGAATACAATATGAACCGTGAAGAAACAGAATGGTTTAATAGGTTCATCAATATGGCAATGTGTTATATAAAACACTGTAGATTACAACAAATAAATAAAAGAGCAGCTAGCAAAAGCTAACTGCTCGGGTAATGGAATATGGTTCGAAATGGGTTGTCTACAGTATTGACGGAATATTGAGTTTTATTCAGAAGGGACGAAATGTTGTGAGTAATTTTAATGGAGAGAAGTTAACGGAACTTCGGCATTTATTCGGATTGACTCAAGGACAAGCTGCTGAATTATTGGAGGTTGATATTAATAAATTGATTGAGATAGAGCGATCAAGAATCATTCCGACATTTAATCAAATACAAGTACTATGCAGAAGGTTTCATGTTAAACCAAAGTATTTTTATAGCGAGTCATTTGTAACTAGTGTGGTAAATCCGAGTTATATTTCTTTTCGATATCAATAAGGAGGCAGAGGGAAAATGGATAAGTATGATTTATATAGAAAGCTGGATGAACATATAAATTTAGTTATTAACAAATCAGGAGCAACGGAAGAAGAAGTTGTTAATCAATGGATAGAATCAATTGAAGAAACAAATAAAGAAGTTGAAAAAATGTAGGGGGTAGAGGGAAATGAAAGTGAAAGTAACATTTGAATATGAGTTAGAGGGTAAGCAAAGAGAACAATTTGAGGATGTAAGAACAGAAGAAGGCGAAGCAGCAGCGTTTTATTTTTTAGAGGATTTAGTAAAAAAAGAAATTGAAGTCGCTGAGGCTGTTGAAACAGAGTACAAAGAATAAAACCAAACAAAATAATCCTTTTAGAGAAACGGAGCAAGATAAATGGGGAAAAGTCAACGAGATAAAGGTGCAAGACGTGAAAGAGAGTTTGCTAGCTTGATAGGGGGAGAGCGTGTGCCGCTCTCTGGGGCTATGCAAGGTTATGCTAATGATGTGAAAGGATTAGGGCTTGAATGGGAAGTAAAGGCTAGGAAAAATGGATTCAAGACATTATACAACTGGTTGGAGGATGAGCGAGAACAGCCCGACGCTTTAGCAATTAAAGCGGATAGAAAACCTTGGTTGGTCGTATTACCATTGGATACATTTTTGAAAATGGTGAAGGAGTGATAATATGCTTGATATTGAGTTGCCAGAGATTAATAAAGAGGAAACGAAAAAGAATGTACTAAAAGCCTTGAAGAAATACCGTTTGTTTCTATCAAGCATAACAGAGGAAATAATCGAACGTGTGAAGATCGGCGAAACAGATGGTATAAGCGAGAAAAATGTTAAGCGTGCTGAATTTATACTGGATGTAAGGAAAGGAGTGAGCAAGCTTAATCTTTACGATAAGCAATTGATTGAATTGGCTTATTTAGGGAGAGAGAAACATAGTTGGGTGAAGATGTGTAGAGTTTTAAATATGT
>NZ_JAKUEW010000043.1:0-1873 GCF_022663115.1 Bacillus cereus group sp. BfR-BA-01430 | reverse complement strand
GAAGGGGGATGGAGCTTCTGACATAGAGGCGTTTTTTGCCTCGCCGGAAGAAGCGAAGCCACCGTCCATTCTTGCCGCCGGAGCTAGATACCACCTAAAAGCGCAGGAGGCTCGCTCAGAATGGAAGGGCACTTGGAGCTCTCGACCGAAAAGCTGTTACCTATTCAAAACACATAAAAAACTCGCTTACTATAATATAAGCGAGTCCCAACCTTTTATCCCTTTACTTCGTTGTTACATATCTTTTGGAGTCTGCAACAATATTTTGTAAAAATTCCTCATTTGTTTTCGTTTGACGAAGTTTACGTAAGAAACTTTCAACGAAGTCTGGTGTATCACGCATTGTTTTGCGAATACCCCATAGCTTGTCTAAATGTTCTTTTGGAATTAATAAATCTTCTTTACGTGTACCAGAGCGGCGAATATCAATCGCTGGGAAAATACGACGCTCAGCTAACGAACGATCTAAATGAAGTTCCATATTTCCTGTTCCTTTAAACTCCTCATAAATCACATCATCCATACGAGAACCTGTATCTACAAGCGCTGTTGCTAAAATCGTTAAACTACCGCCCTCTTCGATATTACGGGCAGCCCCGAAAAATCGTTTCGGTCTATGGAATGCAGCTGGATCAATACCACCTGATAATGTACGTCCACTTGGCGGAATAACAAGATTGTAAGCACGCGCTAAACGGGTAATACTATCCATTAAAATAACAACGTCTTTTTTATGCTCTACAAGACGCATTGCACGTTCTAATACAAGTTCGGCAACTTTAATATGATTCTCAGGTACCTCATCGAATGTAGAACTTACAACATCACCTTTAACAGATCGTTCAATATCCGTCACTTCCTCCGGACGCTCATCAATTAAAAGCACAATTAATTCTGCATCTGGATGATTCGTTGTGATACTGTGAGCAATTTCCTTTAACAAGATTGTTTTACCAGCTTTTGGAGGCGCAACAATTAAACCACGTTGTCCAAACCCAACTGGTGCAATTAAATCCATGATGCGCGTAGATAATTTCTTTGGTTCCGTCTCCAATTTCATTTGACGATTTGGATATAACGGTGTTAATGCAGGGAAATGTACACGTTCTTTTGCAGATTCTGGATCATCACCGTTTACTGCTTCAACCTGTAGTAATCCAAAGTAGCGTTCATTTTCTTTTGGTGGTCGTACTTTACCAGAAACTTTATCCCCGTTGCGCAAATCAAAACGGCGAATTTGCGAAGCCGAAATATAAATATCTTCTGAGCTTGGAGAGTAGTTGATCGGGCGTAAGAATCCAAATCCCTCGGATTGAATAATCTCTAGTACACCTTCCATGAAAAAGAAGCCTTCTTTTTCTGCACGAGCTTTTAATATAGCAAAAATTAACTCTTTTTTTGTTAATTTACTGTAATACGAAATTTTATATTCTTTCGCATGCTCGTATAATTCTTTTAATTTCATGTTTTCTAATGCCGCAATTGACAAATTCATTCAGACACCACACTTTAATATTATTCTCTTTTTATATGGGTAAAGGGAAAATACGGAAGGCAAATACATAAAAATGAAAGGCAAATAAGTTCAAGTAAGATAATATTCACTATTGTAACCCTTTTGCCTAGTTTTAATCAATACGTTGTCACACAAATACAACAAGCGAAGACAAAAAATTTTGTCTCCGCTTGTGAAATGTAACTTCCAATTCCTCTATTTAACTCATTTCCGAAGAATATTGAGTTACTTCTTCCATTATAAACGAGCTGCTTACGCTTTTTTATTTAATCTAGCTTCAGCAGCTAGAATCTCTGGCCATTTCACTCCCTCCTGCGAGGCATAGGGCGCCTCTTCGTCAGGAGCTCCAATGCCCTG
>NZ_JAKUEW010000042.1:0-2003 GCF_022663115.1 Bacillus cereus group sp. BfR-BA-01430 | reverse complement strand
TGCTTAGAACGAAAGAGCCTTATAGCTAGATTTAAAAACGCTATGATTCCGTCTGAGTTCGAAAATGCACGGTTTGATAATTATGTAAGGGAAACAGCAGTTCAGCAAACCTTGTACAATGCGATGATTGAATATTTAAAAATCTTTAATGAGATACGTGACTCGAAGATAAATAGTATTGGCTTTGTCGCCGAGGTAGGTGAAACGAAATTAAAAGCTTTGCCTCCAGGTGAGCGTAACAAAATGAGACAAGCCAATAACTCATACGGTTTAGGTAAAACTCATTTACAGGTAGCGGCAGCGAAATACGCATTGAATCATTTTAAAGTCACAGACAAGCATACAGGGCGTCCTCGTGGAGTCCGAGTGTTATGTGTCCAAGATGTAAATATCATGGCTGAAATCCAAAGTGCGGCGTTTTTAAACGACAATAAAAAGCGTTTGAATGAAATACTTCATGATTTATGCACATGTGACATTCTCATTTGGGATGACATTGCGAAATCAAAGTACAGCGAATTTAAAGAAGATATGTACTACAAGATTATTAATGAACGATATTTGCACAATCTACCAATCTGGTACACCAGCAATGAGGATTTGGATACGCTGGAGGACAAAATCGGATTCGCGGCCGCTGATCGGTTGTTTGGAATGAGTAAGGATTATTTGTATCAAGTGAAAGGTGCAAGTTATAGAACGACATGAGGTGAATAAAATGTCTATCACTGTAATGCGTCCAGGCGTCCATATAACGAGCGTAAGTAGTTGGGGAATGGTATTTGTATCGTCTCCTTCTCAAAACGCTCATACACGAGAGGAATACGCTAAAACGACAGGGGAATGGATCGAGGAACAGTTAAAGAAACATGAACAACAAATTATCGATATAGATAAACAAAAGGAAGTGCTTCATGATGAAAAAACAATTACAAGCATTAGTTAGTAATCTACGAACAGAAGCGATGTTGAAACGTGGTACAGCCATAAAGCTATTAGATCAAGGCGATGAGTGTGAATACGAACGCTTAGATGTAGAGCAACAGGTTATGGACGGTATCGCGGATAAAATAGAACAAATTTTGGAGGGTGAATAAAATGAGTAAATTTCAAAAAGGCGACAGAGTTTATTTTATGAGTTACGGCAAGAAAAGAGTTGGTACATTCGACCATCAAGATGATTGGAAAGGTTGGTGCTTATTTGACGGGAACGATGTGTTAACTTTTGCACCGATTGGAGATTTGCGTTTACTAGAGGAGGAAACTATGAAAACATACACAGGTTTTGAAGCTATTGAACGGATGAAAACACATTGGATTACAACTCAAGAAAAGGGTTGTGCTTGGAAAATTAAAGAGAATGAGATTTGGATGAGAGCAGGCGATAACGAAGGGGTAGTTAATGAGTCGATTAATTTCTTTTTCAAAAATGAGTTTATTGACTATGCGGAACCTTTGAAGTTGGAAGAGGGTGAAATGTACGTATTTGAATCGCGTGATAATGAGAAATGGTATGCAGTGCATAAAGAAGTAGATGGCAATCAATATTGGCCGAGCTTGGCTGTTATAGTAGCGAAAAATTTCGTGTTCGATGGAGACGGATATTTTACTAAGCATGATGGTACATTCCGCAAGCCAACAGATGAAGAATTAGAAGAGTTTGAACGCTTCATGGTATTTCACAAGAAAGGTCGTGAAATGGACGAGTTCGAGTTAGGAGACATTGTTGAACGTGAGGACGCTTTATATATAGTGGTTGTTCAAACAGAAGATAATAAGTTCGAACACGTTATCGGTTGTGTGGAAATCAATGATGATGACGCCCCAGTCAAGTATTTTCCAGCTAGCGATGTAGAGTTACGCTTCTGTGTGGAGGATGCAGCAGGATGAGCGATACGAAGTGGATTGTGCTAGTTTGGGTGATTACTATTGCGGCATGGTGGTTCGAATGAAGAAAGAAGATTTCGCGGTCGTAGCGATAGCGTGGTTTCTTATCACGCTCG
>NZ_JAKUEW010000041.1:0-2082 GCF_022663115.1 Bacillus cereus group sp. BfR-BA-01430 | reverse complement strand
GAATACAATATGAACCGTGAAGAAACAGAATGGTTTAATAGGTTCATCAATATGGCAATGTGTTATATAAAACACTGTAGATTACAACAAATAAATAAAAGAGCAGCTAGCGAAAGCTAACTGCTCGACTCTTGGGTAAGTTAGTAAAAGGTTATCAACAGTATTGACGGAATTTTGAGTTTTATTCAGGTGAGGTAGAGGGATGGAAAATGAAAAATTAATCAAAGATATTATTAAATGTATTGAAAGTACGGACCCATATGAAGAAGGTCAAATATGTGCTGCTTTATTTGAAATAAAAGAATTAATAGAAAGAACAAAAGATATAAAAATCGATATGTAGGGGGAGAGGGAAAGTGGGAGTATATAATGTTACTTTTACCAAAATGAAAGTGTATGAATCAGTTGTTGAAGCGGAAACAATGGAAGAAATACTTCAAAACGTTTGCGATTTTCAACTGTCGGAGGACGACTTGGTAAAAACGGATATAGTGATTAACAATGTAAAAGAAGTGGGAATCAAAAAAGAACAAAAGTTCGGATAAAACAGCTTTCGAGATTGCGTTATAACCCATTTGTTTTTAAATCATAATGCAATAGGACTAGAATTGATTAAAACGCATTTTATGAGGTGTTAAGAGGCTTATATGGTTTTTAGGGTTGAAAAGCGTTTTTTAAAACAGAAAGGATGGAGATTATGAGCAATTTAAAGAAGAAAAAGTTAAAAAAGGCTATTTCTCGTCGTGCGAAAGAAATAGAGAAGCATAGAACTCAAGTTGCATGGAGAAATATTTTTGTACAGGCGGGGATCCTAAAATGAGTTCAGTTATTGAAGAGTTAGTAAACGATTTACTTGCTGCTGCAAGTGAAAATAAAAAACAAGCTGATATAGCATATAAAAAAGGCGATATAAGTTTATCTGGATATTATCGTGGAATAAGTGAAGCGAATCAATAAATAGCTGATAAAATTATCAAATCAATGTCTGTATACAATAAGGTATTACATTGATAGGTTCTGCGAGGAATTATTGACCAGTAGTGTACTGTGAAAGTAGGTGAATCATCATTTGTTTGACTGGTTGAAGGATTATCAAAAGTTAAAAGAGGAAATAGCATACTTGGAGTACAATCTAGAAAAAACAGAATTAGAGCTTGATCGTTGGGTAAATGGTGATTTACGAGAAGTTCGTCTAACAGAGGGTTCTAAAGGTGCGAGGGTAGAAGAAATGCTCGAACAAATTAAGAAAGAACTGTTTTTTAAAAAGGAACAAATGAATAAGCTTCTCGATTTAGTAAATGATTTTAAAGGGCTAGAAAATCAAATACTTAAGTTGAAATACATTGATGGGATGACACTGGAAGAAGTTGCAGAACATATGAATTACAGTGTTAGCCATATTAAAAAGAAACATGCAGAATTAGTAAGGTTAATTCAATTTATTGAGAAAAAAAGTATCATTTAGGTTCACTCCTAAAGTGAATCGAAACTATTGAAAAAATGATTTATAGTAATAGCATAGAAATTTAACGAAAGGGCAACTGGTGCACGGTTGCTCTTTTTATCGATAAATGATGAATGATGGGTGTAGGTAAAAGGGGTATTTTTTTGATATAATTAATAATAGAATGGGGGGGTGTTAATTATGGCATTAGAACAAGGATTAAATAAGCCTTATGATCAAGGTTTATATGTTAGCGATGCTAACAGTGCATTATATGATTATAAAGTTTTTCATAAAGATACGGATCATCTAACTTATATTATATTTACGAATTTAAGAACAGGAAAAACGTATGGACCAATGGAATTACCTGATGAAAATCTAGATCTTTCAGAAACCATTAAAGAATTTCTCGATAAAAAAGCTAGCGAGCTTTATCCGAATACTTGAATCTTAAAAGTCACACTCATATATGAGTTGTGGCTTTTTATTATGTGAAAATTACATAGGTGGTGTAATGAATGATAGACGAAATCAATTTAAATCATAGATATTGGTGTTTTGGAATTGACCAATATTATCCTTGTGGTGGGTTTGCTGATATTCATAAAACTACTGATTCTAAACAAGAAGCAATC
>NZ_JAKUEW010000040.1:0-2576 GCF_022663115.1 Bacillus cereus group sp. BfR-BA-01430 | reverse complement strand
GCTGTGATATAGTATGTTTTTCCTTTACTATTGTGCACTTTGTATTGTGGGGAACCGTTAACAGTTACTTTTGCATCAATCGTAAATCCTAATCCTGCATCAACTGTACCAGCTACATCTTTATCTTGCCAAGACGGAGAATTGTAGAAACGTAAGTTATTAACCTTAGAAACAACACGTTTCCCGACAATCGAGGAATCGACTGTGCTTTTTTTATTAAATCGTACATAAGAAGGATTGTAGTAAATCCATTGATTCGCTCCAAGATTTAACCATCCATCTTTTTCGGCCCATACAATATATGCTTCTGGCTTATTTAACTGACGAATTTTAGAATAACTTGTCCCTGGCCCTTTACGTAAGTTAACGTTGTATCCTTCGATATAAGCAATACCGTCTGTAACAGCCGTTGGAACTTCTTCTGGTTTAGAAGGTTTTTCAGGAACAGACACTTCTACATTTGAATTATGATATGCACGTTTTACATCAGCACGAAATTGTGCTTCTGATACACCATGCTTGCGTAAATAAGATAGTGGATCTTCATGATCTGTACCACCTAAATAGTGCGTTACATCGCTGTGTGTCCACAATCCCTTTTCTACAGATAAACCACGATTACGCAAGATTTTTGCTAATAACTTTACGTATTTTTCATATGAACGTTTGAATTTTGTATAATCAGCTGTTTCGCATAGCTCTACATGCACAAATCGTTTATTTGCGTATGGCCCTGCACCATATGCAATATAATTTGCGGATGCAATCTGAATTGTTTCATTCCAATCGACCGCATAATGAACAAATGCATTACGCCATGTACGAGACTCGTATTTTTGAATATTAATTGCTGGCGCTTCTGGAGTTGCTGTACTATGCGCCACAACACCTTCATAAGCCCCTACACCATTTCTATATGGAATCTTAGGTAAATCTGGAATAATCAAAACTCTGTCAGCGAATGTACTTGTAGCAATAGATAGCACTAAAATAAATGTTACTGCAATTGAAAAACTCCACTTCATTCCCCTTTTCATTTCATATCAGCATCCTTTTTCAAAATTTTTGTGTGGTCAAACAATCCACTTGCTGACAGTCCAATGATGATTCCTTTAAATACACCCGTTTTGATATCTCCATCCAAAAATAAAACGCTTAGCACAATGCCAAGCGTTACATTTAATAACGGAACATATTTTGTTTGTAATCCAATTGTCTTTACAATCTGTGAAAGGCCAACGACAATGCCAATCATTACGCTCATTTCAATCATTACATACCACCCCCTTTCAATAAGAAAGTAAGAATAGCTCCCACGATTCCACCAACAATGAGGCGTAAAATCCAAGTCGTGTTAGCACTGATTTTATCTAACTGTTTGTTGATATTATCAATATCTTTTTCGTTGCCTGTTGTACGCATTTCCAAGCTTTTAATGTCAAACCTTATTTCTTTGATTTCTTGCTTCATTTCTTGCATGTCGTTTCTTACCTCTTGTAACCCCTCCACTTTATCCACCCCCCTTTTTAAAACAAAATAAAACAGACCAGCTATTGCTGCTCTGTTTTTTCGTTTATCAGTTTTTGAACCAAATCTTCTAACGCGGTAATACGATTCTGTAATTCCTTTTTTTCTTGTTCTAATTTGATGTTCAATTCTTTTATGGCTCCTGCTGAAATTGAAGAAAGAGCATAAAGTTCGATTGCTTCAACCTCATCATCCTTAAACACCTCATCAGTATAATCAGCTATAAATCCATATTCAGTTCGAATATCATTAATTGTATACGGCTCTGTTTTATCCGATGGTTTATTTTCTCGCATTTTATAAAGAGTGGGAATTTCGTGCTTGCGGTTATATTGCTTCAATTCAAGAGACATTACTTTTTCAAGCGGACTAAAGTCAACGTCCCTTATATTTGTTTTTAATTTTTTCGAACTAGTAACTGGGCTACCTTCTGAATATATCTTCCCTTCAGCCCAAATGTTACCAGTAGCGATATTATCTTGTTTGTAAATACGTAGAGCGCCGATTTCTATAGGCGCATATTTCGTTGAGCTGTCACCCGATCTTATGAACTGAACTTTATTCGAATACTCATGTATATGAGAACTCCTTATCCTTATATACGCAAGCCTTAAATCTGCATCACTACCATTATCAAAGAATGCAATCGAATTTTTACCTGGATTTAGGTCTTTTTTTGGAAAAATCCACTGACCTTTCGAATCCGGAAAGAAAAATCCATTATTCGCCCTTAAATCCACTACATTGTGAGCTTCCGCATAAAAATTTCTCGTTGCTTTTAACTGAATATTTTTCCCTTCACTATGAGTCCAATTAGTTGATATGTCAATCAAGTTATTAGATTCAAGCAGGAGTTGACCTGCTGCAAAAATAGTCATGCCACTATTTTGTCTCCAAAATCGTATATAATTATCGGAACTAAACGCATTCTCATTTGCATTATAATAAGTAATCATTTCTAATTGACCTACAGCCCGCGAATAATCGTATTGTCCATTAATTTTAGGGACTATTTGAGTAAGAGCCATTGTTCCGCTTAATTTATCAGC
>NZ_JAKUEW010000039.1:0-2933 GCF_022663115.1 Bacillus cereus group sp. BfR-BA-01430 | reverse complement strand
AATAAAGTTTGTCTAGCATCATAAATAAAAATTGACGTTTCACGTTGTTTGTTTCGTTCAGTTTTCAGAGAACTCGTTTGTCGCTTTATTTGCGACTTCCTTATGTTAACATTTTTATATTTCAATGTCAACTAAGTTTTTTATTTCGTTTGTCGCGTTTTGCGTTATTTCTCTCAGCGACTCGTATAATATTACACCTCTATTTACTAATAGTCAACAGTTTTTGTGAAAGTTTTTTTATAATGCTATGCTGTATGTTATTCCTGGCTATTTCCTCCTTCAATTCATTGGACTCTAGCCGTTCCCTTCAATCATATGAAAGTAGATGAACTACTAGCAGAAACGAATTAGAATCCGCGTTACTTTCTGCATGAAGAAACCCTACAGAAATTCATGGAATTTCTGTAGGGTTTTAAATTTAATAAATAGCCATACTTAAAGCAAAAAACTATTGCTCTTTTGAAGGCGCTAAGCAGCTACCATCTGTGCAAAGAGCATCGTTCACATCATTTGATGAAAGTTCTTGTAATTTAGGCTTAGGATTTTCTTCTTCCCACACCTTTTGAAGTGCATTCAAAAACGTTTCAAGTGGTTGTGCTCCCGAAATTGCATACTTTTGATTTACAATGAAATATGGTACTCCCGTAATCTGATATTGTCGAGCAATTGCCTCATCAATTCGGACATCATTTGCATAAGCATTTTTATTCTGTATAACATTTAAGGCTTCTTTTCTATCTAATCCCGAAGCTTCAGCAATATTAGCGAGCGTTTCCACGTCACTTAAATTTTTAGATTCAGTAAAATGAGCGAAAAGAAGATTTTCTACTATTTCCTTTTCTTTTCCATGTTCTTTTGCAAACTTAGCTAAACGGTGAGCATCAAAAGTATTCGTCGGTTTCATCTCTTCAAAATGAAAGGTTAAACCTATGTTAGCGGCATTCCGACCGATTTGAACATTATTTCGCTTAGCTTCTTCAATACTAATCCCGTATTTCGATGCAAGCATTTCATCAATACCAATTCCAGAATATACCGGAGCATTTGGGTCTAACTCAAAACTCTTAAATTCAACTTCAACATCATTTTTATACGGAAATTGGTCTAAGGCCATTTCTAAACGACGCTTCCCAATATAACAAAACGGACATACAAAATCAGACCAAACTTCAATTTTCATACGAACACCTCTTTCAATTTAAGTTTAAACTATTGTAGCATAGGCAATTCGTAATCAAAAAATTTATGCTTCTATTTAAAAATTTAGTCGATAAAGAGCTCTTTATGCGTTCTCACCTAGCATCCTGGCTCTCGCTGCATTTTGAATGAAAGGTTCTACTCTCCATAAATAGCAGGATCAACTTAATTCTATTCTTGAAACAAATGAACTAAAAAAAACGATAATGAGAAAGATAAAACCATTTACTTCTCATCATCGTTTATAGAACTCTTTTTAATTATTAGTAAGTCTATCTTTTATAATATCAACATTCTCTCTTTCATGAATTATGCTGAAATATACTTCTCCACAAAATTCCATAGAGTATTCCAATATTTATCTGGATTTGCTTGTTCGGCTTCTCCATGCCCCGCACCTGGCACAATTAACTTTTCTTTTTCTACTTTTGCAGCATTGTATACTTCATCTAACATTTCATAAGGAACGAATGTATCCGCATCTCCATGAATAAATAAGATTGGTGTTTTGCTTTTTGCAACTTGCTTTACAGCCGATGCTTCTTCTAAATCATAACCCGCTTTTAGTTTAGTAACTGTATTTGCTGCATTCATGACAGGGAATTTAGGCAAATGGAATAAATCTTTTAATTGGTATGTGAATTCATCCATAACAGATGAGTAACCACAATCTTCAACAATGACTTTCACATTAGGAGGTAAATCTTCTCCAGAAGTCATCATCACTGTTGCTCCTCCCATAGAAACACCGAATAGAGCTATCTCCGCCTGAGGATCTTTCTTTAAAATTTGCTGAATCCAGCGCTGTACATCTTTACGATCATACCACCCCATACCGATATAATCTCCTTCGCTATTTCCATGACCGCGAAGATCAGGTGCTAATACGCTGTAACCTTTTTCATAGAAGTGACGAATATATTTCGTCATTTCTGATGCTTTACTACTATATCCATGTACGACAATTGCCCATCTATGGCTAGATTGTTCATTTACATATTCATATCCTGTTAGTTTTAACTCATCAAAAGAACGCATCACGATTGTATTTGGTTTATATTTTGAAATAAACTCGGCATTTTTTTGCTCATTCGTAGCTAATACATTCCCTGATACATTCACTGTTTTTTCTAAATGAGGATTCCCTTGTAAGAATTCTTTTTCTTGTTTCGCATTTAATGCATAATTGAAGAAATAATTTCCAACTAACATGTATACAACGGTTAGAAGTAGTAAAATTCCTATTAATATTACACTTATTTTTTTCATACTATCTCCTTTTATAAAAATATCTTACACAACATTATTATTCTAACATACCAATATAGATAAACAATGGAAAAAGATTACATAATATATATGACTGCAGGATGGACTTAACAAAATAAGCGCTTCTTAACAATGCAGTTGAATGGAAAAAGAGATACATATGAACAGCAGTGAATATCTCCAACGCTTATTAATTATGTATTACTAAAAGATTGAGGATAAAGAAGGTTATAAATAAAAAAGTGTCTTGATCTACATATTTTTTACTGCCCGCCAATTATTTGTACCTACTTTTAAAATTAGCAATAAATGATTTAAATACAGAAGCATTGTTATACAAAAAAACCTAAGTCAGCTTGACTTAGGTTTTTGCTTGGCGACGTCCTACTCTCACAGGGGCAAGGCCCCAACTACCATCGGCGCTAGAGAGCTTAACTTCCGTGTTCGGTATGGGAACGGGTGTGACC
>NZ_JAKUEW010000038.1:0-4208 GCF_022663115.1 Bacillus cereus group sp. BfR-BA-01430 | reverse complement strand
TGCTTAGAACGAAAGAGCCTTATAGCTAGATTTAAAAACGCTATGATTCCGTCTGAGTTCGAAAATGCACGGTTTGATAATTATGTAAGGGAAACAGCAGTTCAGCAAACCCTGTACAATGCGATGGTTGAATATTTAAAAATCTTTAATGAGATACGGGATTCAAAGATAAATAGTATCGGTTTTATCGCTGAGGTAGGTGAAACGAAATTAAAAGCTTTACCTCCAGGTGAGCGCAACCAAATGAGACAAGCTAATAACTCATACGGTTTAGGTAAAACTCATTTACAGGTAGCGGCAGCGAAATACGCATTGAACCATTTTAAAGTCACAGACAAGCATACAGGGCGTCTTCGTGGAGTCCGAGTATTATGTGTCCAAGATGTAAATATCATGGCTGAGATTCAAAGCGCGGCGTTTTTAAATGACAATAAAAAGCGTTTGAATGAATTGTTTCATGATTTATGCACATGCGACATTCTAATTTGGGATGATATTGCGAAATCGAAGTACAGTGAATTTAAGGAAGATATGTACTACAAGATTATTAATGAACGATATTTGCACAATCTACCAATCTGGTACACCAGCAATGAGGATTTGGATACGCTGGAGGACAAAATCGGATTCGCGGCCGCTGATCGGTTGTTTGGAATGAGTAAGGATTATTTGTATCAAGTGAAAGGTGCAAGTTATAGAACGACATGAGGTGAATAAAATGTCTATCACTGTAATGCGTCCAGATGTCCATATAACGAGCGTAAGTAGTTGGGGGATGGTATTTACCTTGCCACCTTCTAAAAACGCTCATACACGCGAAGAATACGTCGAAACGACAGGTAAGTGGATTGAGGAACAGTTAAAGAAACATGAAAAACAAATTATCGATATAGATAAACAAAAGGAAGTGTATTTGCAATGCGAGATCAGTTAGAAAAGCTCATTGAGGAATTGAAGTTAAGTCAATCACTTCTTGGTAGTAGGTCGTTGAATCTATTAGATGATGGTGATTTAGAGAAGTACGGCTATTACAACGGGCAACGCGTTGTTTGTGAACGCATGCAAAAGAAATTAGAACAAATTTTGGAGGGTGAAGAAAATGAGTAAATTTAAAAAAGGCGACAGAGTTTATTTTATGAGTTATGGAGAGAAAAGAGTTGGTACGTTCGACCATCAAGATGATTGGAAAGGTTGGTGCTTATTTGACGGGAACGATGTGTTAACTTTTGCACCGATTGGAGATTTGCGTTTACTAGAGGAGGAAACTATGAAAACATACACAGGTTTTGAAGCTATTGAACGGATGAAAACACATTGGATTACAACTCAAGAAAAAGGTTGTGCTTGGAAAATTAAAGAGGATGAGATTTGGAAGAGATTCGATGACACCGAATGGACAGCTACTGAGTTAATTAATTTCTTTTTCAGAAATGAGTTTATTGACTATGTGGAACCACTGAAGTTCGAAGAGGGCGAAATGTTTGTAATGGAGACGGAAAACGCTAAGTGGTATGCGGTTTTTGGGAGTGAAGATGATTACAAATACAATGTAAAAATCTCTTACCCTGTTAACACAATGAGAGTATATGAGGGTGGTTTCCTTTGGAAAGGAGATGATTGTACATTCCGCAAACCGACAGATGAAGAATTAGAAGAGTTTGAAAGATTCATGGTATTTCACAAGAAAGGTCGAAAAATGGACGAGTTCAAATTAGGAGACATTGTTGAACGTGAGGACGCTTTATATATAGTGGTTAATCAAACAGAAGATAATAAGTTCGAACGCGTTATTGGTTGTGTGGAAATTAATGATGATGACGCTCCAGTCAAGTATTTTCCAACTAATGATGTAGAATTACGCTTCTGTATGGAGGACGCAGTAGGATGAGCGATACGAAGTGGATTGTGCTAGTTTGGATAATTACTATTGCAATGTGTTGGTTTGAATGAGGAAAGAGGATTTTATAGTCGTAGCGATAGCGTGGTTTTTCATCACGCTCGCTATGTATCTTTTGAAATTCGTATTAGGAGTGGATCTATGATGATTAAATTACACGAAATTACGGAAGTAGAGAAGAAACAAACTTTCGATATTACGGAACTATTCGAAATGCAGAAGGAACTAGACAAGCGCATTGGATATAATGGTAACGATAAGGCAGATATGTTATTTCGAGCGCTATTAGTTGAGATCGGAGAAGCGTGGAATGAAACGCGGGCATTTAAGATGTGGAGTACGGGGTTTGGGGTTCCGAAAAGTGGACTCTTAGAAGAGTTAATCGATGGACTCCATTTTCTAATGAATATTGTGATTGAGTTAGATAAGTGTACATGGCGTCATGAATTGATTCACTCGTTTTGCATCCAATCTATCATGAAGAAGAATACAAAGAATGTAAATATGTTGTTTGAATGGTATATGCAAGACATTTTGACAGCAAAAAGAGCATGGTGTCAGTACAGCGATTTAACAACAACGATGGGGCATTTAAGAAGGGCATTCGGTATTTTCTTTCGTATTTGCTACTTGTATGGATTTACTTATGAGGACATTGTGCATTCGTATAAAGAAAAGAATGCGGAGAATTTTGAGAGACAAGATAACGGGTATTAAGACCAAATTTGAATTTTATATGAAATGAGGGATAAGAATGATTGAAAAACAAGAACAATTAGATTGGTTGCAAACTAAAAGAATACATTTAGAAAGATTAGAAAAAGATTATACGAAAAGAGGTTCGAGTTACGGAATCACATTAATTAGAAAAGAGATAAAAATAATTGATTCTATTTATGAGAAGTTGAAAGAAAACTAAACAAAATCTTTATTTGAATAAAGAGGGTGAGCATATGACCAATTATCAATCTTTTGTATTAGGGATGTTTGTGGCTTGGTTATGGACATTTTTATAACAAAAGCGTTATTGTATTACAATTTGAATTTTATTAAGAAATGAGGGAGCGGAAGATGAATAATGAAAAAAATGAAGTTGAAATAACAAGCATGGAAGAGTTAATCCGTCTAGTTAAAAAACATGAGTTAATACTCAAACGACATAATCGAGCGATTGAATTACTTTCAGATAATAAAGCATACGAGGCTTACAGAGTTTTAAGAGGCATGGAACAGGTTTAATAAAATTTATAACTAAAGCGTTATTTGAATAGAAAAGGAGGAGTACTTGTGAATAAATTTCATTGGGAAAAAGCCAATAAAGGAGAACGATGTAAAACTTGCGGAACAAATAAAAAAGTTGAGGTTTTATATTACGGAGAAACAAGAACGGACAGTAAATTGTGTATGGGTTGCATAGAAGAAATGGTTGAAGCAATGGAAATGAAAAACCAAACAAAATAGTTATTTTGGAGAAGGTGAGGTGAAGGGATTGGAATTGTTTTTATGGATAATTATCTTCATTTTACTTGGTCACATTGTTTGTATAAAGCTTGATTTAAAACACTTAGAAAAGCGTTTAGATAATTATAAGCAAATAATGGATATACAGAATCAAAAGATTGATGAAACGTGGAGGTATATTAATAAATTTTAACCAAAAGGTGGGATAAGCAATGGAAGTGGATATTGAAGGACAACTGTCTATTTTCGATATCGATGAAACAAAAAACAAGCTGTATGAAGTCTTAGAAGCGAATGGCTATCATTGCGAGATTAGGAGTTATTATCTACACAATGATTACGCGGGCGAGGTTAAGTATTTTTACATTAGAACAACAGACGACACGATTATTGATATGTGTTTAAGTGAGTTTCCTGAGATATTTACGGTGTATGAGGGATTCAGTGAGGCACAGATCAAGAAAATATATAGAGGGAGATTACAATAAAACTTCATTTTTATAGAAAAGGAGAATGAATATGGGGAAACCGTGGTATAGACGAATTTACGCATTGTATAAAGGCGAGCGTTTCATTACAGAAGGGACAATAGCAGAAATTCATGCGGAAACTAATAAGTCAATAGATTTTTTGAGGTATATGACTTTCCCTATATATGAAAAACGCTGTGGAAATAGCACGAAACGACTTCGAATGGTCCTAATAGATGATTAATAAAAATTTCATTTTGGAGAAAAGGGGAATGGATATGAAATACTTTGAGTTTAATAAGCATGAATATTATGCGTTAATTGCGGTAAATGGCGATGTGGATAAAGCGATTGAAATATATGTAGAAAATGTCGCTGGT
>NZ_JAKUEW010000037.1:0-4883 GCF_022663115.1 Bacillus cereus group sp. BfR-BA-01430 | reverse complement strand
GTCGCTACCTTATCCGCAAGTTTATCAAGCGTTTCTTGATAGTTTGTTAAGTCTTTAGGGTTCGGAAAGAAACTAGAAGGCTTTGTCCCATTTTGCAACATTGGATGAGCACACCAAATTTCTCCGTTTCTCCTAAGCTGTAATCTAAATTCAACTTGAGTTATAGGTTCATTTGGTGCTGTCACAGGTAAAACGATACGAACCCAGTTATGATTAACAAATTCCAATTCCTTTGAAAATTGTTTAACATGAGTGTTTCCATTATAGAATTTTAATTCCAAAGCACCACTCTGATCTATGGTAGACTTCTCTTTTGTATAAACGTATACAGATGCAACTAACTGTTCTCCAGGCTGACAAGGGATTGTTTGGCTTATGCCATAATATCTATTAGCTGTCTGACCAGAAACTTGGATCCCTATTGTAAAGTCATTATCTTTTGTTAACGAAGAGTCTGGTTGAACAATTCCACCAGCCCCATTATAAACTTTCCAACCTTTATAAGAAGGCGTTTTAGAAAGTTCATTCCCTTTATCATCTATTTTCTTTTCTGTGAAAATAGCGTTAATCAACTTATTCTGCGATCCAATACCACCAACATACTCTTCAACTTGCTTCGCTGTAACCTTAGAACTCACTTCATTACTCAGTTGTTTAATTTGAGATGATTGTTGTGAAATGACCTGTCCTTGTTCTGTCTGAGCTTCAGTAACGTTCTTTACAGTCGTTTCTAAGCTACCTACTGACTGTTTAACTTGAGTCACATCTTTGCTAATAATCGATTGATCCTGCTGTACTTTTTGAATTGTTGAACTATTAGTATCTACCGTTTGCTTCATTTCGTTTGTCGTTTTTGTAAGCGTATCTGTTGTGGATTGGATATCAGAAATAGTTTGCTTCGTGCCTTCCACAGTGTTTTCGATGGTATTCATTTTATCAGTGATTTCCCCATCTTTTTTGGTTAATTCTTCTATGGAAGTTTTGAATCCTACATTCGTTTTTTCCATTTCCACAATTTTTTGATTCACTTCACCTTGTTCATTTTGAACAGCTTCTACCTTTTTATTTAACTCTGTTTTCGTAGACTCAATTTCCTGTTTTAAAGGTTCAACATCTGGAACAACAGTTTCCCAAACAGCTCCTGTCCATATCTTTAAAATTCCTGGCCGCCCATTGCTAATATCACGCCAAAGGGTCTTGTTAGGCTTAAGGTTCGTAGTCGGTGGATTAGCTGATTCAATGATTTCAACCATATTTTGTTCTATATTCTCTTTCAGCTTCTCAGATAAATCTTTTGCTGCTTGCGATTCTCTAATGGCTTGTTCTGCTTCACCTTTTGCTTGTTCTGCTAACCTTTCCAATTGCTCTAATAACTCTTTGTTCGCCTTGTTACCTAAAATGGCAAGAACTCTATTGTATAGCTTTCTTGCTTCTTCATCTGGATCAGTAATCTCTCGATAATCTCCAAAGACATATTTAGTTTTCTCTGAATCTGTAAAGGATTCATCACCAGCTATTGCCCTTGCTTCAAGCACTAACATCGGCACAAAGCCTTCATCTTTAATTCTTAATGTATCACCTTCATTGATTTCCTCATGCGCTAAGCCAAACGCACGACTAATATCTTGTGCATCAACCTCATAATTGACAGAACTATTAATACGTTTTTTTAACTCGATTTCCATTAATGTCATAAGACGCTTATCTGTCATATTTAAATCTTCGGTTTCTGGTGTATAAAATCCGAACTTGTGCTGACCGTTCTCACTCCACCTTTGAAATGCATCGTTGTCCACAATGTAAGGGAGACCATTATTAATGTTTTCGACGGTGATTATCTTTTCATTTTCACCTCTAACAAAACCAAAAAGTGCTGTACAAATGTTCTGAGAGTTTTCTCTGCGTACAATACCTTTTAAGTCCTTACCCAAAGTAACTTCTTTACCCGTAACTCTCCCGCGTCTCTTGACCATATCGACGTATCTGCCCACCACCTGTGAGCCAACTACTTCACATCTATAAACAATTTCTAATTCAAATAAAGAAGCGGTATCTTTTAGAAGTTTAAGTGGGCTGACGGGCTCATCAATAGTCATCGTGTGGAAGCCTGAGTATTCCGTATTCCCTCGTTTCCACTTTGTTCCTAATAGAGCCATGTCGATAAACTCATTTACTGTCTTACCTTCGATTTTTTGCGGCATGATATATCCTGCTTTATCTAGCAGAATCCACTCACCCGATGCATAGACAGTTACTGACCTATTATTAGAATTCTTTTCAATTTCAGTAATTACATAAGGAACAATATGGCCGTCCCTAACTTCTTTTAATACTAAGTTCTGCTGCATAAGAGTTGCTGCATGTTTTGTATTATCAAACACTGTAAAATCAAGTGTATCTACATTATTCTTGAGTTCCCAGTGACGTTTATCGTCCCAATAATCGTCCGGCTGGATAGCTGATACAATTTGTTCTGTTTTAAAGTCTACGACATGTAAAATTCCGTTCATCTTCATTATCTGTATCGCTCCCTAAAGCTGATCGTTGCTACGCCTATATCTCCTGGCATGATGTCGATTCGGTTGTCACCACGAATAATTTTTGGAAAATCACTGAAAATGTCTTTGATATTTATCGCATCTTTACCATTAATCGTCACCAAACTTTTCTCAGTATCGATAACGACTTTATCGCCTTTATCGAAAATATAAGGCTTGGTATTTTCGGGTACTTTATTCACTTTCCAGATTTTCAAGTCGTCAATGGACATCACTGAAACAGGTTCGTTGACATCCCATGCCGCTATAGAAATCATGATTTGTGCAACCTTCCTATTAGTCATTGGAGTTCCGTGCTCATCAATCCAGCGTTCTACTAATGATGCGTCATCAATCTCCGTTCCATCTCGGAATCTAGCAACATATACAGACCATTCGTTTCCTCGTCTAGCTATTCTGAGACGACCATAAAATTGGTTAAATGTGTTCGGGTGAGCGCCGCTTGTATCGACTAACTTACGTAAACTACCCGGTGTTCCCGCGTTTCCAATTTTCATGTGCGCTTTTGTAAATTCAGCATCCCAATAAAGGTCGTTCATGTTAATCCGTGTAACAATGTTGCTTGCTTCATCTAAAAGAAGCACTTCCACACGCCCCATTTGTCCAATATTCGTCGATTTCAGACGCACCCATGCTTCCATCTCGAAATCTTGCAACGGTCCGCCTGGAATGTTTTTCTTTGCAATCGCCCCATGGAATCCTCGTTCTTGTCCGTAATCGTCGCAATAAAGCGCGTAACCCTCTCGCACTTTAAAAGAGCCCGTCCCCTTCATATCGTCAAATTGACCTGTAACAGGAGTCCATCCTACTGTAGTAGACATCTCATCCCACATAACGCGTTCGCGTTCTTGTACCGTTTTTTCTTCGACTGTCAAAGGATAACCTATCCGGAAATAATTGCGACCATGTGGGTATTCGCCAAACCAAACATCTAGAAATGTCGAGGGTTGTTCCACATCAACCTCAATTAGTGCGGGTGCTTCTACGCTACCTTTGTTCGTAAATCGAGAAGTTATTTCTGTGGTCCAGCTTCTTTCGAATTTATAAGTTTGTACTTTTCCGAGTTTGTAAGGCATCGGGCAAACAAAAGTAATAACACCTTTTCCTTTATTAACTAGCTCCTCAAGATCTAGCTCACCATCGACAACAGCAAGGTATGTTCGGTCTGGCTCATCATCAAAAATTAATTCAACTGGTTCTTGAGTAAATAACCAATCTGCCAAATCCTCTTTTATTTTTTGTAAATCAGCTATATCTTTATTGGCCTTAATAAAAATAGGAACGTCTATACGACGTTCCTCTGTTTCGGTATTCATTAAATAAGCCCCTGCACGATGAGGGACTCTGACTAATCTCCTTCTGATTGGAGCCCACGTTGGGCGCTTCCTGCCAGCTAACATGAGAATATAATCTTTTCGAATATTGTTAAATGAAAATCCTAATTTCCCCATATTAATCATCGCCCCTCAAATTGCTTTCTTCTTTCCTTTTCACGCTCTTGAAACTCTGTTGTATAACGATATGTTCCTTTTGTCAGTTCTTTTCCGTCTAATACATTTGTCATATTCACAGTTAGACTCAACTCTCTTTCTGTTGATAGGTCATTTGGAAAAATTCTTTGAGTAACTGAAGGAACATGCTGTTGTGAGAAGTTTGGTTGTATACGATTCACAAACCCATTGAATTTATTATTCTTAGGTAGTGAGAAGTTTGGCGTAAAATCGAAAACGGATGGCATGCTGCTCATTTGATTCTTAACAGTACCAACAACATTTCTTGCTGCATCAACAATAAACCGTTTTCCACGATCCATACCAACCCCAACACCTTCAGGTACTGCACTACCAACAGGAATCATGACTTTCGAAGGACTATTGATTTCAAGTGCACCTGAAATAGTATCTTTAATTTCTTTAGCAATCCCTGCAGCTTTACTAAATAAACCTCCAGAAGCCGCATCTATTCCTCTTCCAAGCCCCTCTAAGATACTTTTACCAATAGAAAATAAATCGATAGAACTAAAGAATTTTTCTACCTCACGCCATTTATCTTGCACACTACTTTTTACTTCTTGCATTTTATCTCGTACAGCCTTTTTCATATCTTCCCATTTTCGAGAAACTGTGTTTTTTATGTCTTCTACTTTTTGACTGGTAGAATTTTTTAGATCTCCCCATTTATTTTTAACATCTGACCATAACTCCCGCATTTTTCGAACTACATCATCTTTCATGACTTGATATTTCGATTTAATTTGACCTGTTTCCCAATCTACTTGATTTGCGTGTTCACCAGCTTGTGCTTTCGCTTCGTTTACAATTTCCT
>NZ_JAKUEW010000036.1:0-5280 GCF_022663115.1 Bacillus cereus group sp. BfR-BA-01430 | reverse complement strand
GTCGCTACCTTATCCGCAAGTTTATCAAGCGTTTCTTGATAGTTTGTTAAGTCTTTAGGGTTCGGAAAGAAACTAGAAGGCTTTGTCCCATTTTGCAACATTGGATGAGCAAACCAAATTTCTCCGTTTCTCCTAAGCTGTAAACGAAATTCAACTTGAGTTATAGGTTCATTTGGTGCTGTCACAGGTAAAACGATACGAACCCAGTTATGATTAACAAATTCAAATTCTTTTGAGAATTGTTTAATATGAGTGCTGCCATTATTAAACTTTAATTCCAAAGCACCACTCTGATCTATGACTGACTTATCTTTTGTATAAATGTATACAGATGCAACTAGCTGTTCTCCAGGTTGACAAGGAATTGTTTGGCTTATGCCATAATATTTATTATCTGGCTGATCAGAAACTTGGACCTTTATTGTATAGTCATTATCTTTTGTTAATGAAGAGTCTGGTTGAACAATTCCACCAGCCCCACTATAAACTTTCCAACCTTTATAAGAAGGCGTTTTAGAAAGTTCATTCCCTCGATCATCTATTTTCTTTTCTGTGAAAATAGCGTTAATCAACTTGTTCTGCGACCCAATACCACCGATGTATTCTTCAACTTGCTTCGCTGTAACCTTAGAACTCACTTCATTACTCAGTTGTTTAATTTGAGATGATTGTTGTGAAATGACCTGTCCTTGTTCTGTCTGAGCTTCAGTAACATTTTTAACAGTTGTTTCTAAGCTACCTACTGCCTGTTTAACTTGAGTCACATCTTTGCTAATAATCGATTGATCCTGCTGTACTTTTTGAATTGTTGAACTATTAGTATCTACCGTTTGCTTCATTTCGTTTGTCGTTTTTGTAAGCGTATCTGTTGTGGACTGGATATCAGTGATTGTTTGTTGTGTACCTTCCACAGTGTGTTCGATGGTATTAACCTTATCGCCAATTTCATTACCTTGTTTGGTTAATTCTTCTATGGAAGTTTTAAATCCTACATTCGTTTTTTCCATTTCCACAATTTTTTGATTCACTTCACCTTGTTCATTTTGAACAACTTCTACTTTTTTATTTAACTCTGTTTTCGTAGACTCGATTTCCTGTTTTAAAGGTTCAATGTCTGGAGCAACAGTTTCCCAAACAGCACCTGTCCATATCTTCAAAATCCCCGGCCGCCCATTGCTAATATCACGCCAAAGGGTCTTGTTAGGCTTAAGGTTCGTAGTCGGTGGATTAGTTGCTTCAATGATTTCAACCATATTTTGTTCTATATTCTCTTTCAACTTCTCAGATAGATCTTTTGCTGTTTGTGATTCTCTAATGGCTTGTTCTGCTTCACCTTTTGCTTGTTCTGCTAACTTTTCCAATTGCTCTAATAACTCTTTATTCGCCTTATTACCTAAAATGGCAAGAACTCTATTGTATAGCTTTCTTGCTTCTTCATTTGGATCAGTAATCTCTCGATAGTCTCCAAAGACGTATTTGTTTTTCTCTGAATCTGTAAAGGATTCATCACCAGCTATTGCCCTTGCTTCAAGCACTAACATCGGCACAAAGCCTTCATCTTTAATTCTTAATGTATCACCTTCATTGATTTCCTCATGCGCTAAGCCGAGCACACGACTAATATCTTGTGCATCAACCTCATAGCTGACAGAACTATTAATACGTTTTTTTAACTCGATTTCCATTAATGTCATAAGACGTTTATCTGTCATGTTTAAATCTTCGGTTTCTGGTGTATAAAATCCAAACTTGTGTTGACCGTTCTCACTCCACCTTTGAAATGCATCGTTGTCCACAATGTAAGGGAGACTATTATTAATATTTTCGACGGTGATTATCTTTTCATTTTCACCTCTAACAAAACCGAAAAGTGCTGTACAAATGTTCTGAGAGTTTTCTCTGCGTACAATACCTTTTAAGTCCTTACCCAAAGTAACTTCTTTACCCGTAACTCTCCCACGTCTTTTTACCATATCGACGTATCTGCCAACAATTTGAGAGCCAACTACTTCACATCTATAAACGATTTCTAAATCAAATAAAGAGGCTATGTCTTTTAGAAATTTAAGTGGGCTGATAGGTTCGTCAATAGTCATCGTGTGGAAGCCTGAGTATTCCGTATTCCCTCGTTTCCACTTTGTTCCTAATAGAG
The DNA here is from genome assembly GCF_022663115.1 of Bacillus cereus group sp. BfR-BA-01430. Classification (NCBI taxonomy): domain Bacteria; kingdom Bacillati; phylum Bacillota; class Bacilli; order Caryophanales; family Bacillaceae; genus Bacillus; species Bacillus cereus group sp. BfR-BA-01430. The sequence goes on along the minus strand of NZ_JAKUEW010000036.1, from coordinate 3,128 downwards.
CCATATCGATAAACTCATTTACTGTCTTACTTTCAATTCGTTGCGGCATGATATATCCTGCTTTAGCTAATAGAATCCATTCTCCTGATGCATAGACAGTTACAGATCTATCGGTGGAGTTCTTTTCCACTTCAGTAATTACATAAGGAACAATACGACCATCACGAACTTCTTTTAATACTAAATTTTGCTGCATAAGAGTTGCTGCATGTTTTGTATTATCCAACACTGTAAAATCAAGTGTATCTACATTATTCTTGAGTTCCCAGTGACGTTTATCGTCCCAATAATCTTTTGGTTGTATATCTGAAACAATTTGTTCTGTTTTAAAATCAACAACATGTAGGTCTCCGCTCGGTGTTCTCATCTATATCGCTCCCTAAAGCTAATCGTTGCTACGCCTATATCTCCTGGCATGATGTCGATTCGGTTGTCACCACGAATAATTTTTGGAAATTCACTAAAAATATCTTTTATATTAATAGCGTTTTTACCATTGATAGTGACCAAAGAACGCTCAGTATCGATAACGACTTTATCGCCTTTATCGAAAATATAAGGCTTGGTATTTTCGGGTACTTTATTCACTTTCCAGATTTTTAAGTCATCGATACTCATCACTGAAACTGGATCATTGACATCCCATGCCATGATTGCAATCATCACTTGAGCTACTTTACGATTTGTCATCGGATTTCCACTTTCGTCAATCCAGCGTTCAACAAAAGATGCGTCGTCAATCTCCGTTCCATCTCGAAATCTAGCGACATACACAGACCATTGATTTCCCCGTCTAGCGATTCGGAAACGACCATAAAATTGATTGAGGCTGTTGGGGTATGCACCACTCGTATCTACTAATTTACGCAAACTACCTGGTGTTCCTGCGTTTCCGACTTTCATGTGCGCTTTTGTAAGTTCGGCATCCCAGTAAAGGTCGTTCATATTGATTCGCGCGACAATATTACTCGCTTCATCCAAAAGTAATACCTCGACACGCCCCATTTCGACAATGCTTTTCGATTTCAAACGTACCCATGCTTCCATTTCGAAATCTTGCAACGGTCCACCAGGAATGTTTTTCTTAGCGATTGCGCCATGAAATCCTTTTTCCTTCCCATAATCCTCACAATAAAGCGCGTAACCATCTCTCACTTTAAAAGAGCCCGTACCCTTCATATCGTCAAATTGGCTCACAGGAGTCCAACCTACTGTGGTAGACATTTCATCCCACATAACACGTTCGCGCTCCTGTACCGTTTTCTCTTCCACAGTGAGGGGATAACCAATGCGGAAATAATTTCTTTCGCTAGGATATTTTCCGAACCAAACATCTAAAAATGTCGAGGGTTGTTCCACATCAACCTCAATTAGTGCGGGTGCTTCTACACTACCTTTGTTCGTGAAATATGATGTTATTTCCGATGTCCAAGTTCGTTCGAACGCATGAGTCTGTACCTTTCCGAGTTTGTAAGGCATTGGACAAACAAATGTAATAACACCTTTCCCTTTATTAACTAGCTCCTCAAGATCTAGCTCACCATCAACAACAGCAAGGTATGCTCGGTCTGGCTCATCATCAAAAATTAATTCAGCTGGTTCTTGAGTAAATAACCAATCTGCCAAATCCTCTTTTATTTTTTGTAAATCAGCTATATCTTTATTGGCCTTAATAAAAATAGGAACGTCTATACGACGTTCCTCTGTTTCGGTATTCATTAAATAAGCCCCTGCACGATGAGGGACTCTTACTAATCTCCTTCTGATTGGAGCCCACGTTGGGCGCTTCCTACCAACTAACATGAGAATATAATCTTTTCGAATATTGTTAAATGAAAATCCTAATTTCCCCATACATATCATCACCCCTCAAATTGCTTTCTTCTTTCCATTTCACGATCTTGAAACTCTGTTGTATAACGATACGTTCCTTTTGATAGTTCTTTTCCATCTAGTGAGTTTGTCATATTGACAGTAAGATTGATTTCTTTATTTAACGACGTCATGTAACTTTGTTGAGTCAGTGGTTCTAAAGGTCTGTACCATATCTCCTCTGGATTATCAGATAAAACCTCTTGCCATTTTGGAAATCTATTTACTTCGACTTTTGTTAGTCCTGCGAAACGTTCGAATTGTTTCCCTATATTCTTAACAATATCGCGCATATTAGCAGGTAAATGTGTAATCCAATCGTTTTGCCAATCTCCATCTACAAATATTGCATTGAAATATTCAGTAAGCGGGTCGTTGCCGTTTAATTGGAACAAATCTTGTTCTGAAATCTTACGTAAACCATCTGATGCTATACTAGAAAATACTGGTCCAATATTTTTCATTTGAGAGTTTAAAGCACCTACTACCCTTTTCGCGGCGCTTACAACAAATACTTGTCCTTTATCTATACCCACTCCAAGACCTTCTGGAACAGCACTACCCAAAGGGATCATAACCTTACTTGGGCTATTTATTTCAAGTGCACCTGAAATAGTATCTTTAATTTCTTTAGCAATCCCTGCAGCTTTACTAAATAAACCCCCAGAAGCTGCATCTATTCCTCTTCCAAGTCCCTCTAAGATACTTTTACCAATAGAAAATAAATCGATAGAACTAAAGAATTTTTCTACCTCTTGCCATTTATCTTGCACACTACTTTTTACTTCTTGCATTTTATCTCGTACAGCTTTTTTCATATCCTCCCATTTTTGAGAAGCTGTATTTTTTATTTCTTCTACTTTTTGGCTTGTAGATTTTTTTAGATCTTCCCATTTATTTTTGACATCTGACCATAAATCCCGCATTTTTTGAACTACATCATCTTTCATGACTTGATATTTCGATTTAATTTGACCTGTTTCCCAATCTACTTGATTTGCGTGTTCACCAGCTTGTGCTTTCGCTTCGTTTACAATTTCCTTATGTTTATCTTGCGCTGTTGAAACTGTACTTTTGTACTGGCGCTTTGCTTCCGCAATAATTGCATTAGCTTCATCAGCTGTAATGGTTTTATTTTCATCACGCTGACGAATAGCTTCTTCTATTTTGTCGTTACGCGTCTTTTTCGCATCTTCAATGACTTTATCGCGTGCTTTAGCGCTATTTTGAACAACTTCCGCTGCTTGTCTAGCTGT
>NZ_JAKUEW010000035.1:0-5731 GCF_022663115.1 Bacillus cereus group sp. BfR-BA-01430 | reverse complement strand
TTGACGTTTCACGTTGTTTGTTTCGTTCAGTTTTCAGAGAACTCGTTTGTCGCTTTATTTGCGACTTCCTTATGTTAACACTTTTATATTTCAATGTCAACTAAGTTTTTTATTTCGTTTGTCGCGTTTTGCGTTATTTCTCTCAGCGACTCGTATAATATTACACCTCTATTTACTAATAGTCAATAGTTTTTTTAAAGATATTTATTCTTTCTACCGAATTATAAATATTCCTCTTTTCCCTCTCTATAACTTGTCGATAGATTGCTCATCCATTACATTTCCTATTCAATACCGCAACAACAACCTTATTTTTACAATTTATAGTATATAATGAGATAGCGATTATATTTTTTATTACCAAAGTTATCATACATACACAAATGAAACTACTAACAAAATGACATGAAAAGCAGGTGAAAATATGGAAGAAGTTCGTGTACTTATAGCAGATGATGAAAAAGAAATACGTGATTTATTAAAGAAATATTTAGAACGAGAATTATATACAGTAGATACCGCTATAGATGGCGAAGAAGCTCTCAAGTTATTTACTCATAATACCTATAACCTTGTCATACTAGATTTAATGATGCCTAAAATTGATGGCATCGAAGTATGTAGAAGACTTAGAAATAATACCAACATTCCTATATTAATGCTGACAGCGAAAGATCAAGAGGTAGATAAAATTGTAGGGTTAAGTATAGGTGCTGACGATTACATTACAAAACCTTTTAGCGTTAATGAAGTAATCGCCAGAATTAAAGCGCTTATGAGACGTTTTTTAGTATTAGGAAGTAACGCTAATACACAAGAAAAAACAATCCTAACCTTCAAAGGGCTAACAATTGATAGTAACAAGTACATCGTTACCGTAGATGACAAAGAAATCTCTTTAACAGGAAAAGAACTAGAACTTCTAAAGTTTTTCGCATCAAATCCTGAACAAGTGTTCACAAAAACACAGCTCTTCCGCAATGTTTGGGATAGCAATTATATAGAAGATGATAACACGGTTATGGTACATATTCGGAAGCTTAGAAAGAAAATAGAAGCTGATCCTTCAAATCCTAAATTCATCCAAACAGTATGGGGCATTGGCTATAAGTTTGTAGGTGAAAAGTGTGAAAAACGATAAGATTCTCTACCTGATTCTATTTCAGTTCACTATCATTACTGGTATACAATTTATCAATATGACTCATACATTACAATTCATTTTTTTTATACTTCTTATCCTTATCACAATCCGGCTTTTTTTCACAAGACTTTACTTTATAGAAACTAGAAAGTCCATCGTCACAAAACTAGAACGTGTGATTCTCGGTAATTTCCAAACAAGGCTATATACGAATAATGATCGTTCGTTAGATGATGTAATCTTCCATATTAATGAATTAATAGCCGAATTAGAAAAAGTACAAATTGAGGCAAAAAAATCTCAAAAAGTTAGAAAACAACTTCTATCGAGTATTTCACACGATATACGGACACCTCTTACTTCTATTATCGGATATATTGATGCCTTAAAAGATGGTATAGCCACTTCTAAAGAAGAAGAATTAGCATACCTTGAAATACTCTCAAACAAATCAAATAGTTTAAAACAATTGGTTGATGAAATATTTCATATAGCAAAAATTGATGCAGATGAACTTCCTTTTAAAGAAGAACAGCTAGATTTTTCAGAGATTACACGAGAAACACTCATTGAATTTTTGCCCGAGCTATCCAAATATCATATTGAGTTAAAAGTGGATATTCCAGAAAAGCCTTGTTTGATTACAGGGGATTCTTTTCACATCATACGCGTAATGAACAATCTTATAAAAAATGCTATACATTACGGAAAACAAGGAGCAACATTAGGAGTCAAACTATTAGAACATCACAATGAATACCATCTCCTCGTTTGGGATAAAGGACCCGGTATTCCTCATCAAGATTTGGAACATGTCTTTGAGAGAATGTACCGAATTGATCAATCTCGGAACCTTTCGTCTCGTAGTAGCGGCTTAGGACTTGCTATCGCAAAAGCACTCGTTGAAAAGCACGGAGGTCGCATATGGGTAGAGAGTATTCCATGGGAAAGAACCACTTTTGGCTTTTCCATTCCAAAGCAGAATTCTTTTAAGAAATAGTTAAGAAATGATTAAGTAGCAGTTAAACCCTTCTTTTTATTATGTATGTAAAAGATTATAGAAAGTGGGTGTTCACCATACAGACAATTATTAAAACAACAAACTTAACAAAAGTTTATGGAAAACAGAGATCTGTAGATCATCTCAATATAAATGTAAATAAAGGAGAGATTTACGGATTTATCGGCCGAAATGGCGCAGGTAAAACAACGACGATTCGAATGCTACTAGGCCTTATAAAACCTACAAGCGGAAAAATCGAAATATTCGGAGAGGATTTCACCAAAAACCAAAAAGATATTTTAAGACGAATTGGTTCAATTGTTGAAGTTCCAGGTTTCTACGAAAACTTAACTGCAAGAGAAAATTTATTAATTAATGCAAAGATTATCGGAGTTCATAAAAAAAATGCGATTGAAGAGGCATTAGAAATTGTCGGTCTGCAGTATGAAACGAAAAAACTGGTTGGAAAATACTCGTTAGGAATGAAACAACGCTTAGGAATTGCAAGAGCACTTCTCCATTATCCAGAACTTTTAATACTAGATGAACCTACAAACGGTTTAGATCCAATTGGAATTAAAGAAATGCGGAAGCTCATTAAATCATTAGCACAAGAAAGAAATATAACGATATTCATTTCTAGCCATATTTTATCTGAAGTCGAACAGTTAGTTGACCATATGGGGATTATCCACAAAGGGAAATTATTAGAAGAGACATCTTTAGATTCATTACGAAAACTGAATCGCAAATACTTAGAATTCCAAGTAGATGATGATAATAAAGCATCGATGCTTTTAGAAAAACAATTTCATATTTTTGATTATGAAGTACATGATGAAGGAAATATTCGCGTTTATTCTCATTTTGGACAACAAGGTCAAATCAATAAAATGTTTGTTCAAAATGACATTGAAGTATTAAAAATTATGATGAGCGAAGACCGATTAGAAGATTATTTCACCAAATTAGTCGGAGGTGGAACAATTGGTTAATCTCCTATATACAGAGTTATTAAAATTGAAACGTTCTAACATGTTCTTAATTAGTATGATTGGAGCGACGGTATCTCCTCTTATGATGGCTATTGCCACATATATGCACATACAAACCAAACCATCCGCTCCAGAGACTATGGACTTCTATACATTTTTTATTAACGTTAATTTGTATACCGTTCTAGTTATAGGAGTTCCTTTATATGGGGTTGTTACCGCATATCTCTTTAACCGTGAATACACAGAGAACACATTAAAAAATCTATTAACTATTCCTGTATCACGATTTCACTTGATTTTAAGCAAATTTCTTCTTCTATTCATTTGGATTATGATATTGACCATAGTTGCTTGGGGATTGGCTTTATTATTTGGAGTATTGTTAAGTTTACCGGGATTAAGTAGCTTCTTACTCCTACAATCTTTTATGAAATTTTTAATGGCTGGTGGACTTCTTTTTCTGTTATCTACTCCTATGGTGCTACTAACTCTTGTAATGAAGACTTATGTACCGCCTATTATATTAACAATTGTTATAACAATGATAAATGTTATGATTGCAAATTCGGAACATAAAGATTTGTTTCCTTGGACAGCTATATTAGACATAGTAAATAATGAGTTACAACTAACATATCCACCAGAATATTCTTATGTTATTGTTACTGCTACATCAATTATCGGCTTTCTCACAACAATATTCTATTTTAAAAAGGTTGATATTCATTGATTTATAAAGATAATAAAATGCTACCTATAGCACTTTCATTTAAATACTAGGAGTGAAATTATGAGTGATACAATTATTGCCTTCATACTCGGTATTGTAGAAGGACTAGCTGAATTCCTGCCTATCTCTTCTACTGGGCATCTTATATTAGTCGGACATTTATTAGGCTTTGAAGGGGAAAGAGCAAAAACATTTGAAATCGTTATACAATTAGGAGCCATTTTAGCTATTGCTGTTTTATATCATAAACGACTTGTCTCTTTATGTAACATTAAGCCCCTTCTGCAGAAAGAGAAAAAATTTAATGCACTACATGTTTTCCTAGGTGTATTTCCAGCTGTAGTTGCTGGCTTACTATTACACGATGTGATCAAAACATACTTATTTCAACCATATACTGTTGTTATTGGACTTGTAGCGGGAGCACTTCTTATGATCTTTGCAGAGGTTAAAAAAACTGAGACCATCGCTTACTCATTAGACGATTTAACATATCGTCAAGCATTAACGATAGGACTATTTCAATGTTTAGCTGTATATCCTGGTTTCTCAAGAGCTGGATCCACCATTTCTGGCGGACTATTAGCAAAGGCGAATTATAAAGCTGCATCTGAGTTCTCTTTTCTTATTGCACTCCCTGTAATGGTCGGTGCAACAGGATTAGATTTATTAAAGAGTTGGAAATATTTAAGCATGGAAGATATCCCAATGTTTGCAGTAGGCTTTATTACTTCTTTTGTAGTAGCAATGCTAGCAGTAGTAACTTTTCTAAAACTACTCGCACAAATAGGTCTAAAACCATTTGCCTATTATCGCATTGTATTAGCTCTTGTATTCACTATGTTCGTACTGCTTTAACCATTGGACCGATCACCTATAAAAAACGACCCAACCGATACTTACATAGGAGTATCGGTTGGGTTTAATTATAGCTGCCTACTAGAGACACCTTCTCTATTTTAATAAAAAGATAAGCTATATAAACTCTCTATAAAAAGCGTTAGTTTTATTATTCTAAATGTAATCTTGAAAACTTAGATAGTTATTTAAAGGAGCTTGACTCCATAATTCATAATATTCTTTAACATAAATATAGGGGCTTTTAAAAAGAATAGCTATAAATGAACAGTACGAATATATAAGCTATATTTATTTAGCAAATTCTATTTCCTAATCCCCAAAAACGAAAAAATTTAAAACAATCCAACTATCATTAACAAATAGAACCTTATAGTAATTCAGTATTTAAATAAACCATAGAGAAATGAGTGGATGATACAAATGAATCAATTAGCACAACAATATTGGAATGCATATTGGAAGGAAAGCGAAAAACCACAATCTGTCAGTGCTTGGCAATTCGGAGCCTCTCCCGATGATCTTGCTCAGTTAGTAATAAATGGTGTAAAAACCGCAACGTGCTCCGCTCATATATTTTATGAATTAGAAAGTGAAGCACTTCCAGCAGTAAATGATTATAGCATCATATTGAACAGCAAAGACGAACCTGTAGCTATTATTAAAACAATAGAAGTTACTTTAACACCAATGAATGAAGTGAGTGAAGAATTCGCGATTGCAGAAGGTGAAGGTGACCGCACATATGAGTATTGGAAAAACACCCATATAGAATTCTTTACAAATGAGTTGATGAAGATTGGTCGCAAATTTTCCGAAGACATATTGCTCGTTTGTGAATGCTTTGAGCTTATCGATGTAAAAAAATAAAAATTTAACCCATAAATACAAAAAAACCTAAGTCAATTTGACTTAGGTTTTTGCTTGGCGACGTCCTACTCTCACAGGGGCAAGGCCCCAACTACCATCGGCGCTAGAGAGCTTAACTTCCGTGTTCG
>NZ_JAKUEW010000034.1:0-6249 GCF_022663115.1 Bacillus cereus group sp. BfR-BA-01430 | reverse complement strand
TTTGGTCTAATTTTTTATACCTTTTGGTCTAATTTTTTTTGACCTTTTGGTCTAATTATGATAAAATGGAAATACAAAAATATAGGAGAAAGGTGATAATATGCCAAAACAAAAAACTGAAAACGAAATAATATATAACGGTAAAAGTCGATGGAGAAACCTAGATACAGGTGAAATAATAGAAACTGATGAAGTCATAAAGAAAACTCCTAGAAATGGTTTTATGATCACATATTTAACTGCAATCGTTCAATTAATAGATAGTTTAGGTAATAAAAAAATGCAAGTTGTAAAATACATATTAGAAAACATGGACAAATCAACAAATACGTTAATTATAACTACAAGAGAATTGACCGAAAAAAGCAAGGTATCTAGACAAACTGTAATAGACACATTAAAAACACTGGAGCAAGCCCAAATAATTACTAGAAGAACTGGAGCAATAATGATACATCCAAGCCTTGTTCATCGTGGTAAAGATACAAAAGAGAAATACTTACTTGCTAGATTCGAAGATTTTAATAATAATAAGGCTCCAATTAATGCAGTTGAATAAACCGCCCAAGAATTGATTCTAAGGCGGTTTTACCTTTCCATATCATATCCTCGTTGTTTAGTCATTTCGTTTTTATGTTCACGCTCAAAGTAATCCTCTACTTCCCTTCCAACTAGTTCATTCTTAACAAGCCCTCTAAACGTTTTAAATTGCTCTTTAAAGACTTTTTTCGTTTGTTGATATAAAACCTTTACGTTTATCTTCAAATCGTTTATATGAGCTTGTAACGAGCCTATTTTTGTATGTAATTCTTTATTTCTCTCTCTCAACTCCGCATTAATCTGATGAGATGCTTTTAAATTGTTAGACAAGCCCTCTACTTGCAGGTGTAATTTTTTATTTTCTTCCACCAAATCTGTACTTTGCAAACGTTCATAATCCCTTTTGACCATATAGGCAGCGTTCACCATTTTTTGTACTCTTTTCAATTCGTTCGTTCCAATAATCCAATTCCCAGTGTTTTTGGTTATCGTTTCTGTTTTAAATAATCCTTTTTTCACAACCTCTGTTTTTTTCTCTTTCCCTTTTGCATTGATTTTGATTTCTTGTGGTAATTGTTCACTGAGATCTAAAAGCTTTTTCTTTTTACTTTCAAATTCTTTATCTAAAGATTGGATTTTTCTCTCCAAGTCTTTTTCTTTTATCTTTACTTCCGCATCCATCGCCTTTTTTTGTTTCTCTATTTCTAGAGAATGCTTTTTTAAATCCTTAACGGTATCAACACCAATCGTTTTATCATTTAAAATTCCATCTTTGTAGATGTGTGGTATTTCCTTTTTCAAAAATGTATCTAAATCTTGGTGGAATGTCTTTAAATCTTTTCTTGTTAAAACCTCTTTGGCTGAAACTTTTTCCCGTTGTTTTTTCTCGTCCCAAACAACAGGCATAAAAGCAAAATGCATATGAGGTGTTGTTTCGTCCTTATGTACGTTAGCGGACAATACATTTTTTTCACCGCCATAACGATTCGCTAAAAACTCATAGGTTTTTTCAAAAAATTCACGTTGTTCTTTTTCTGAAGTCCCCTTCAAGTTTTCTGGTAACGTAACAACCCAATCACTACAAACTTTTACATCTTTCCGATTCAAACAATGTACTTCACGTAATCGATCATTCATGCGGGAAAGTGTATCTCCTTCTTTTTCGCATAAATCATAATTTAAATTTGACCGCTCATTATCAATCTCTTGATTCGAATGATTTTCTGTTTTTCTGTCCCAATGAATCGATAATCCTTGTACGCTGCCTTTTGTATATTTTTCTACATGAGCCACAAGTAAGCCCCCCTTTTGGTAATCAGCATAGCACGAAGATTGAGAGAATCCAATAATTTGGTCTAGCACGTTATACCAAATTTCATTTGGACGTGCTCTGCGAGGCTCGTTGGCTTCGCCAAACCATGCCTTGCATGGCAAAAAAACCTCGGACTTTGTCCGAACCTACAAGGGGAACTCTTCCCCTTGACCCCATCAATCGAACTCCCCAACCCCTCAATCCTTGAGGGACTCCCTCGCCGGTTGGCAGGCCAAAACGTTTGACGTTTTGACAGGCCAAGAGGGTGAAGAATCAATTGCACGTGTCAATTCCTTAATGCTCCTTTCATGGATCAGCACAAACCGCTGACCCCTTCCAGTCCGCTTACCATTGACACTTACCGCTAATTTTTCCTTTTCCAACAATCGCTTTGCAAATTACTCCAAACATATGTGTTTCCTATTCGAATGAATATAAGAGTAAAGTACATAATAAATATGAAATATACCTTCAACCTTCAACTGTTACCCCTAAAAAGAACCCTATCCAACATTAGGGTTCTTTTTTCATACCAAGCCAAAAATAAAAAAGGCTTATCCAGTTATATACACATTTTTGTCCCCTGCATACACTACTTATGTACAACTGCCTACTTGATAAATTGCCATACAACAGAGTGATTGAAAGGGGATTTTATGAATTATTCATTTAATAAATCTGATAAATTAATCCCTTTTAAAAAGAACTACGGGTGTTCAAAAACAGCCTGTAGGGACCCTTGTAGTTCAATACCAATAAAAAAGTCAAAATCCTATATAGTGGATTTTGACTTTTTTATTGGTATCCCCCTTGTTTTTGGGTGTGAGTGCTGGCTGGGGGTTTGGGGGCTAGCCCCCAGGAACTTAACGTAATTTTATATGGCATTAGTGAAATTCTTGAACGATAGATCAAGGCGGTTCGGCAGGTACAATTGCTAGTCCAAGTCGTGCAACTTAAATCCTCGTTTTTGGTATGTTCGGCTTGGCGACATGCTCACACCTGCCGAATTTCACTATGCAATAGCAAAAGAGTGGAGATTTTTTGAGTGGTTTTCTCAAAAAATACTACTCGACTATTGCATTGTGGAAAGCCCTCTAAAAAAAATGAAAAAAGAATATATTTAAGGCGATATTTATCGCCTTAAATATATAGAAAAGAGTAAGCAGGGGGTAAAAAGTAGATTTTAAGCTGATATATAGCTATTGAAGGGCATTTTCTTTGGTCTAATTTTTTTTGACCTTTTGGTCTAATTATGATAAAATGGAAATACAAAAATATAGGAGAAAGGTGATAATATGCCAAAACAAAAAACTGAAAACGAAATAATATATAACGGTAAAAGTCGATGGAGAAACCTAGATACAGGTGAAATAATAGAAACTGATGAAGTCATAAAGAAAACTCCTAGAAATGGTTTTATGATCACATATTTAACTGCAATCGTTCAATTAATAGATAGTTTAGGTAATAAAAAAATGCAAGTTGTAAAATACATATTAGAAAACATGGACAAATCAACAAATACGTTAATTATAACTACAAGAGAATTGACCGAAAAAAGCAAGGTATCTAGACAAACTGTAATAGACACATTAAAAACACTGGAGCAAGCCCAAATAATTACTAGAAGAACTGGAGCAATAATGATACATCCAAGCCTTGTTCATCGTGGTAAAGATACAAAAGAGAAATACTTACTTGCTAGATTCGAAGATTTTAATAATAATAAGGCTCCAATTAATGCAGTTGAATAAACCGCCCAAGAATTGATTCTAAGGCGGTTTTACCTTTCCATATCATATCCTCGTTGTTTAGTCATTTCGTTTTTATGTTCACGCTCAAAGTAATCCTCTACTTCCCTTCCAACTAGTTCATTCTTAACAAGCCCTCTAAACGTTTTAAATTGCTCTTTAAAGACTTTTTTCGTTTGTTGATATAAAACCTTTACGTTTATCTTCAAATCGTTTATATGAGCTTGTAACGAGCCTATTTTTGTATGTAATTCTTTATTTCTCTCTCTCAACTCCGCATTAATCTGATGAGATGCTTTTAAATTGTTAGACAAGCCCTCTACTTGCAGGTGTAATTTTTTATTTTCTTCCACCAAATCTGTACTTTGCAAACGTTCATAATCCCTTTTGACCATATAGGCAGCGTTCACCATTTTTTGTACTCTTTTCAATTCGTTCGTTCCAATAATCCAATTCCCAGTGTTTTTGGTTATCGTTTCTGTTTTAAATAATCCTTTTTTCACAACCTCTGTTTTTTTCTCTTTCCCTTTTGCATTGATTTTGATTTCTTGTGGTAATTGTTCACTGAGATCTAAAAGCTTTTTCTTTTTACTTTCAAATTCTTTATCTAAAGATTGGATTTTTCTCTCCAAGTCTTTTTCTTTTATCTTTACTTCCGCATCCATCGCCTTTTTTTGTTTCTCTATTTCTAGAGAATGCTTTTTTAAATCCTTAACGGTATCAACACCAATCGTTTTATCATTTAAAATTCCATCTTTGTAGATGTGTGGTATTTCCTTTTTCAAAAATGTATCTAAATCTTGGTGGAATGTCTTTAAATCTTTTCTTGTTAAAACCTCTTTGGCTGAAACTTTTTCCCGTTGTTTTTTCTCGTCCCAAACAACAGGCATAAAAGCAAAATGCATATGAGGTGTTGTTTCGTCCTTATGTACGTTAGCGGACAATACATTTTTTTCACCGCCATAACGATTCGCTAAAAACTCATAGGTTTTTTCAAAAAATTCACGTTGTTCTTTTTCTGAAGTCCCCTTCAAGTTTTCTGGTAACGTAACAACCCAATCACTACAAACTTTTACATCTTTCCGATTCAAACAATGTACTTCACGTAATCGATCATTCATGCGGGAAAGTGTATCTCCTTCTTTTTCGCATAAATCATAATTTAAATTTGACCGCTCATTATCAATCTCTTGATTCGAATGATTTTCTGTTTTTCTGTCCCAATGAATCGATAATCCTTGTACGCTGCCTTTTGTATATTTTTCTACATGAGCCACAAGTAAGCCCCCCTTTTGGTAATCAGCATAGCACGAAGATTGAGAGAATCCAATAATTTGGTCTAGCACGTTATACCAAATTTCATTTGGACGTGCTCTGCGAGGCTCGTTGGCTTCGCCAAACCATGCCTTGCATGGCAAAAAAACCTCGGACTTTGTCCGAACCTACAAGGGGAACTCTTCCCCTTGACCCCATCAATCGAACTCCCCAACCCCTCAATCCTTGAGGGACTCCCTCGCCGGTTGGCAGGCCAAAACGTTTGACGTTTTGACAGGCCAAGAGGGTGAAGAATCAATTGCACGTGTCAATTCCTTAATGCTCCTTTCATGGATCAGCACAAACCGCTGACCCCTTCCAGTCCGCTTACCATTGACACTTACCGCTAATTTTTCCTTTTCCAACAATCGCTTTGCAAATTACTCCAAACATATGTGTTTCCTATTCGAATGAATATAAGAGTAAAGTACATAATAAATATGAAATATACCTTCAACCTTCAACTGTTACCCCTAAAAAGAACCCTATCCAACATTAGGGTTCTTTTTTCATACCAAGCCAAAAATAAAAAAGGCTTATCCAGTTATATACACATTTTTGTCCCCTGCATACACTACTTATGTACAACTGCCTACTTGATAAATTGCCATACAACAGAGTGATTGAAAGGGGATTTTATGAATTATTCATTTAATAAATCTGATAAATTAATCCCTTTTAAAAAGAACTACGGGTGTTCAAAAACAGCCTGTAGGGACCCTTGTAGTTCAATACCAATAAAAAAGTCAAAATCCTATATAGTGGATTTTGACTTTTTTATTGGTATCCCCCTTGTTTTTGGGTGTGAGTGCTGGCTGGGGGTTTGGGGGCTAGCCCCCAGGAACTTAACGTAATTTTATATGGCATTAGTGAAATTCTTGAACGATAGATCAAGGCGGTTCGGCAGGTACAATTGCTAGTCCAAGTCGTGCAACTTAAATCCTCGTTTTTGGTATGTTCGGCTTGGCGACATGCTCACACCTGCCGAATTTCACTATGCAATAGCAAAAGAGTGGAGATTTTTTGAGTGGTTTTCTCAAAAAATACTACTCGACTATTGCATTGTGGAAAGCCCTCTAAAAAAAATGAAAAAAGAATATATTTAAGGCGATATTTATCGCCTTAAATATATAGAAAAGAGTAAGCAGGGGGTAAAAAGTAGATTTTAAGCTGATATATAGCTATTGAAGGGCATTTTCTTTGGTCTAATTTTTTATACCTTTTGGTCTAATTTTTTTTGACCTTTTGGTCTAATTATGATAAAATGGAAATACAAAAATATAGGAGAAAGGTGATAATATGCCAAAACAAAAAACTGAAAACGAAATAATA
>NZ_JAKUEW010000033.1:0-6935 GCF_022663115.1 Bacillus cereus group sp. BfR-BA-01430 | reverse complement strand
TCGCAGATATACAGGGAATGACTTTGAAAATGGTTATCCAGCAGATTACGAAATTATCGCTATTAGACTGGTAGGATACCACTTATTCTCTACTGACGAGGATAAGCAAGATGGCGTAAAAAGCGAAAGAATGGGCTCGTATAACGCTACGTACGCGACAGATGAGGAACAATATCCAAAGCACTTGTTAAAAGGACTTAGAAAGCGACTGAGAACACTATGCGATCCAAAAGAATAAGTAGACTTATTAAGAGATTCGGGAAAGAAACAACAATCTATCGCAAATTAGGAAACGACAAGAAAGACCCGTACAAACGCGGAGGATTCGAGTTGCAACATAATGTTCAAGCGATTGTTGATGAAGTGATAACAGGTGCAGAAGGTAGATTTGAGCAAGGGCGCATTCCAGACATGGCAGACGCTGTGTTGTATTGCGAGACCCTCGATATTCGAGCAGGAGACAAGGTAGTCCAAAGAGAGAAGGAGTATCGAGTGAAGAAGGTCGCTAACCCTTACAATACTGATGACCATATCGAATGCATATTGGAGCATTGGGGATGACAGAAGGGTTCGTATCAAGACGACGAGAGGCAGAACAACGCACAAAGCAATTAGAACGAATCGCAATGCTAGCAGCCGCGAATTATGTTAAAGGAATGGCTCAAACGTATTCACGCAAACGTTCGGGAGATACCGCGAGAAGCATTACAGCTGAAACGCGCGAAACGACAGACGGCATTGTAGGTCTTGTTGGAAGTAATCAAGACAACGCAATATATGAAGAGTTTGGTACTGGTATTCACGCTGAAAAAGGCGGTAGAAAGAGTCCGTGGGTATACAAGGACAAGCGAACAGGAAAGTTCTATCGAACAAAAGGTAAGAAAGGCACACGCGCTTTGCGTAACGCTGGCGAAATGCATATAGCCGATATACAAAGAATTATTAAACAATCCATGAAAGGGGGTCTCGGCGGATGAAAAAGCTAATAGGTAGCGTCCAAGAAATGCTTATTGAGTGCGTCGGGACACCGTTAAATATAGATATTTTTTATAAAGAAGCTGATGAGGAAACAATCGAACTTCCTTATTTGGTGTACAATTCTCAATCTGACATGATTTCCGAGTTTTGCGAGCAATTCATATTTACTTGTGAAATTTGGGGCACGGATGAATCGTATGACGCGTTAGACGAAGCGTCACAAAAGATTAAAGAGTGCATGAATAACAAACTATTGATTGACTATTGTAAACCTCTTGTGATTCGTACGTCTTTTATGTCGAGATTAGATGTTCCTGTCGAAGATCAAAGACTGAGATGCAAAGAAGTTCGATTCAAAGTTCTCTATTATTCATAAAAAGGGGTGACATTGTTTGAAAGTATTAGCAAATAAACCAAATCCAGAAAACATCGTATTAGGGCCGGGTGCAGCTATCTTTATCAATTGGACAAAAGGTGAAAAAAATATGATTGATGTTGGCGCGACGCAAGGGGATTTAACCTTCACCTATGCACCAGAATTTGAAAATATCAAGATTCGAGGTAAACGTAACAAAGTCAAAGGATTGACGTATGTTCCTGGTTCGGAAACAAAAATTAAGGCGTCGTATCTCGAATTTTTGAACAAAGAAATTTTACAAAAATTGTTGTTGAACGCAAAAGTTCAAGAGTATACAAAAGACGGAAAAAATGGGGAACCGAAAGGAAAAAGTGTAATCATTCGAGCAAACGAGTCTTTGTTGGATTATTGTGGTTCATCACCATATTTGGATGACGTGACGGTGATCGGTACGAAAAATAACGGTGATATCTATCGAATCACTGTATTTAATGCACTCCCTATTTCGGGATTAGAAGCGGTATTCGGCGATGCGGAAGTGGCTCCGGAAGTGGAGTTTGAAGGATATAACAATCCAGAAGACCAAATGACTCCACCGTTTGAAATTGAAATTTTCGAACCAGCGCAAGTGTGTCCAGTTAATCCAGATGTGGGAAAGAAATAACGATTCCGAAGCCTACAATAGATGAGCCTGTCATTGAAGGTGACGATGTTTTCATAACAGGAACTGGTGTCGCTGGATATTTTGTAGGCGTAACAGCTTCGGAATCGGGATTTGAACTAACGAGAGTTGATGAATTTGGAAAATGGAGAACAGAGAACGGCATGAGTTTAATTGCTGGTGAAGAAATTTCTGTTAGACAACGAGAAAACGAATTTGACGAAGAGAATCAATCAGAAGCTGTAACAACGATTGTGCAGGCTAAAAAATAAAGAGGGGCTCTGTCCCCTCTAATACTTAGAGAGAGGGATTAACTATGACGAAAAAGTTTGAAGCATTTTTCACTTACAAAGGAAAAGAACACGAAATGAAAGGTATCAGCGCGTCCGATAGAATTATGATTGGCGGTATTGCTGGTAGACAAAACTTTGTAGGTTGTCTGGATCCAGAACTTATTTCAATGAAAGATAAGTTATCGCAAAAAGACCCTGAAAAATGGACGCCTAAGGAAAAAGAGCAGGCAGTGAAAATTTCAACATCAGTGACGAACAAGATGTTATCGCTCGTCGATGCGGAACGAGACACATTCTTTAGTATCTGGTCAAATATGACAGGTCTAACAACTGAACAGATCAAAAACATGGATGCAGAAGAGTTTGATTCTCTTTTTGACGCATTCAAAAAAGTAGGCGGGTTTGAAGCTTTTACGAAAGCCGTGGAGAGTCTGATGAAATAATTTACGAAATCATCGACGAAATGGCAGCTCGATACGGCTCTTTAGAATACATTATGACGATGCCTTGGGAGATATTGATTAATTTATATTCAAAAGCGACCAGAAAGGCTATAGAGCTCGAAAGGCGTTGGGAAGTGTTTATTAACAACCCATTTATGGAAATGTCGTTCTCTGAGTATTTAAATGCTACTGGTTATAACAAGGTACAGAATAATAAACAAGAGGCAGAACGACCTAAATTGGATGTAAAAGAAATGGTGGAGAGAGCTAAAAAGCTTATGCCGCCACCTAAAAGAAAGGGTGATTAGGTGGAAGTATTTAAGATATTTGGAACTCTTGGTTTAAGAGATAACGAGTATCGAACAGGATTAAGTCGCGCTGAACAACAAGGACAACGCACTTCACGATCGATTAATAACGGATTCAAGAATACAGGTTCAATATTTAAAGGTGTTGGCGGAGCGGCATTAGGCATGGGGGCAGCTGTTGCTGGCGTTACAGGAATTGCTTTTGGAGTAGCATCAGCTATTACAAATGTCGTTTCGGCAGGCGCTAGCTATGAAGAACAAATGAGTAAAGTCAAGGCGATTTCAGGAGCGAGCGGCAAAGAGTTTGAAATGCTAAAGGCTCAAGCTAAACAGTTGGGTTCTGATACGAAATATAGCGCAACAGAAGCAGCTGAAGGAATGGAGTTTTTAGCACGTGCTGGCTTTAAGACTGGCGACATAATGAAAGCAATGCCAGGGATGCTAGATTTAGCAGCCGCAGGAGCTTTAGATTTAGGAAGAGCGGCAGATATATCATCAAACATTATGAGTGGTTTTGGTATCGAGGCTGGCAAGGCAGGGCATGTTTCTGACGTTCTTGCAAAAGCAGCCGCTAGCGCTAACACAGATGTTTCGCAATTAGGAGAAGCGATGAAATACTTAGCTCCTACAGCTAAAAGTGTTGGATGGAGTATGGAAGAATCCACCGCCGCTGTTATGGCGTTGTCGGACGCTGGTATTCAAGGAAGCATGGCAGGACAAGCATTCGGGTCATCACTTACTCGTTTAGCTGATCCGACAAAAAAGATGCGAAAGGTTATGGAAAAGTTAAACTTATCTTTCTTCGACCATAACGGTGTTATGAAGCCTCTTCCTCAATTGGTAAGTGAAATAAAAGATAAAACGAAACATTTGACAAAAGAACAACAAGCGGCCGCTCTTTCTACATTATTTGGTGCAGAAGCGTACAAGCATTGGTCGGTATTGATAGAAAAAGGCGGACAAGCTTTAGGTGAGAATACCGAAATGCTAAAAAATGCAGATGGCGCAGCTAAGAAAATGGCTAATACAATGAATCAAAATTTAGCTGGGGCTTGGAAAGGATTTCAAAGTAAATTAGAAACCTTATCTATTACAATATTCGAAAAGCTGTCGCCGGCATTACAATCAATTGTGAATTTTGGTTCTGATGTTGTCAGCAGTTTTACTAAAATGATTAGCGGTTCTAATGACTTTACTAAAGGATTCTCTAAAGCTTTTGCTGGTATTGGAAATGCAGCCGCGAATTTAAAAAATGTAATGACTAATCATTTTTCTGGAATGATGGAAATGTTTCAGAAGCACAAAGGAACTCTGTTGAAAATTTGGAATACCCTTTGGGGAGAAATAGGGCCTCCTGTCGTTAAAGCTCTAAAATTAATCGGTTCAATTATAAACACTTTCCTTTCTGTTTTCCGCGAGACAGTAAACCTTTTTATGTCGTTAATATCAGGGGATTGGAAAGGTGCTTGGGAAAGTCTTAAAACTCTAACTTCAGATTTAATAAAAGGACTAGGCGATATCATTCAAATTTTATGGGATGGTTCTGTTCTTCAAAAATTAGTACAAGCGATTAAGAAGGGCGCAATCCAGATAGGTAACGCTTTGCTGGAATGGGGAGTCGCTATAAAAGATTGGTTTATGAATCTTCCAGAAAACACCTCTCAATGGCTTTCTTATTGGGGAAGTGTAATTGGTTCGTGGTATAGCGAAAAAAAAGCGGAATGGAAAACGAAGCTCGATGAGTGGGGGGCCGTTATAAAGGAATGGTTTTCTAGTTTGCCAGAAGTGATTAGTCAAAAGCTCTCTGAATGGTGGACTTCTATCGGCAATTGGTTTGAATCTACAAAAGAAAGTTGGAAAACAAAGTTAGATGGATGGAATGTTGCTATTGGGGAATGGTTTGAAAAACTTCCAGAAAACATCTATAACTGGCTGTTGTCTGTTAGTCAGAAGTTAGAGCAATGGAATAATGAACAAATTGAGAAAATAAAAGAAGACTTCAATGGCTGGTGGCTAGCTATTGAAGAGTGGTTCAATTCTACAAAAGAGAGATGGAAAACGAAGCTCGATGAGTGGGGGACTAGCATTAGCGATTGGTGGAACTCATTACCTGAAAAAATTTCTAATTGGTTCATCAATTGGTGGACATCCATCGAGAATTGGTACAACACCACTAAAACAAATATAGAAAATAAGTTAAATCAATGGGGCGAATCTATTTCTAATTGGTTTAATACCAGACCTGGTGAGATTAAAAATAGTTTAGGTAATTGGTGGTCGTCAATGTCTAAGTGGTGGGATGAGACGAAAACTAATATTCAAAACAAGTTAGAAGGTTGGTGGCAAACCATAAAGAACTGGTTTAATCAAGTTCCTAACAAGCCAGAAATTAAAAATGCCGGTAAGAACATGATCGATAAAATGGCGGAAGGCGCGAACTCTAAAGAAGGAGATTTTACCGAGAAGTTAGGTAAGCTTATCTTAAAAGTTATTGGATTAACTCTATTAGCGATTGCTGTTGGTTTATTTTCGGCAGGTAAAGAGCTAATTAAACTCATCCTTAAAGGTGTCGATGCAGCGATAGGTTGGGTGGTACAAAAGTTTAAGGAAGTTGGGAAAACAGGTATAGACTCTATTAAAAGCATAGATTGGATGGGCTTAGGTAAAGATTTAATCAAGTGGATTATAGATGGAATTGTTAGTATGGGCGGAGCTTTAGGGAGAGCTTTCACTAAATTATTCAAAAGCATCCGTATACCCACACCTAAATTTTCTGTAAGCGGATCCCTAAATCCTATGGACTGGATTTCTAGCGGATCATTACCATCTGTTAGTGTAAAATGGGCAGCTAAAGGAGCTCTTGTTAAACCTGGGTCACCAACTTTAATCGGTGTTGGTGATGCTAAAGGGTACGATGAAGCAGTCCTTCCACTCCGCGACAGCACCCTTGGACGAATTGGTAAAGAGATTGCGCAGACAATGCCCCGAACCTCACAACAACAAGCAAACAGACCGATCGAACTGGTTGTTAACCTCGACAAAAGAGAGATTGCTAGAGAAATATACACAGACGTTCAAAAATTCAGTCAGCGAGAAGAAGATATACGCAAGGCATTTTAGGCAGGTGATATGATGACATGTGATTTAAGTTTTTTCACTTTCAATGGTAAACGAAATAATAAAATATTATCCTTACAGGGCATAAAACGTCCTGTATGGGCTCCTTTGGAGCGAACATTCCTCGAAGTTCCTCATTATTCAGGCGGGCGTTTAATACGCACTCAAACAAAGATGCGTAAAATATTAGTCCCTATCTCCATCTTATATTCTTCTCCCGAAGAAGCGGAACAACTAAAAGAAGAGATTGCCGATTGGCTTATTACCGATCAACCTCAAGAACTAATCTTCGACGATGCAAAAGACCGCCTGTATCTAGCTGTAATTGATGAAGAGTTAGATTTAGATGAGTTAGTGGATGTCGGGACAGGAACATTAACATTTATTTGTCCTATGCCGTACAAGCTAGGAGCGGTACAAACTCATAAATTTGAACGAAGTTGGACCACAGAAATCACATCATATTTTAAAAATAAGGGCAGCGTAGAAGCGCCCGCTTTAATTGAGGTTGATATAGAAAATCCGAGCACCTTTTTAGACGTTTGGTTTGGTAAATATCCTAGCGAAAGAAATTATTTTCGTATTGGTTATCCTATGACAATAGAAGAAAAAACGGTACAAGAACGCGAACGCGTCATGTGGGATGAAATGTCTACAACGGTAGGTTGGACTCCTGTTACAGGTCAATTTGACGATATGAAGGGGACGGGCTCTTTTAAAGTGCGAGAGGGTTACGCGCTTTATTGCGACGATTACGGACAAGAACGAGGATTCCAT
>NZ_JAKUEW010000032.1:0-7475 GCF_022663115.1 Bacillus cereus group sp. BfR-BA-01430 | reverse complement strand
TAAGGAAAGGAGTGAGCAAGCTTAATCTTTACGATAAGCAATTGATTGAATTGGCTTATTTAGGGAGAGAGAAACATAGTTGGGTGAAGATGTGTAGAGTTTTAAATATGTCTCAACCAGATTACTATAGAAAAAGAAATAAAGCTTTATATGAGTTGGCTTATAAGCTAGGGATTGAAGTTGAGGAAAACCGCTAGAAATGGCGGTTTTTGCATTTTTAACAAAAAAACTTTCTAATATCTATTTACAAATGTTAATAGATATGATAAAAGTTCTTCAGATTATCTACTTCGTAGTCTCTATCGCTTGGATTGTGGCTCAATCTCATGATAAAGATAAAGATAAAGACGAAAAGAAAGATAACTGAAGAACCTCACAAGGGAAGCGAGTTACCCGCTCGCTTCTCAATAAAATTATAACACGTCTAGTTAATAAAATGAAAAAGAATACTAAAACGTTTATCTTTTCGTTAATATTAGCATGCTTTGCAGTTATTACAATTCGTCAAATGTGGCAGAATGTATTTACTGATATTTTGGCGGTAATCGTGTTAGTTGTAACAATTGTTTTTGTCGTTAAAGATATAAGAGGTGGTAAGTGGTGAAGTATCATTTAAATTCAAGGGAAGAAGTAGAGAACTTCATTCGAAATGAAGTTCTTACCACTCCAGAGGCTATGGAGATATTAGAGATATCTAGAGTACGTATGAGCGCAATGATTAAAGCGGGTAAACTAGTCCCTATTAAGAAACTTGGAAATGTTAGTTTGTTTTTGAGAAAGGACATCGCAGAGAAGAAAAAAGAGCTAGAAGTTTTGAGGGCTAAATATCGACCGTATGATGAATGAGCTACCTTTTAGGTGGCTTTCTTTTTGATAAAAAACAGATAAAAAGTTGATAAAAAATATTGCAAGCGTACTTGTATGATGTAAGTGTAATAAGTACCGCTGCGGAAACAGCGACGCTGACGATTTGAGATGTCCTTTAAATGCTTTGAATTGGGCGATTAATTATAGTTTACTCACGAATAAACGTAAGTTAGGGTCCAATCAACGAGGGAGAGGGTTATTCCTCTCTTTAAGCTTCTTATATCGCCTAAGTGCTTTAGGAGTATAAGCCTATTATAAGAATATAAGGAGTTTAAAGATGTGAATAACATCAAATAATACGAGAGCTACTTGTGAGTGAGTAGGTAAAGTATTTTCGCGAAATGCCATTCTTTTCACCTTGATGGAGCATATGTACTCAGCCAATGTATATGCGGAGGTCGGGGAATACAAGCAGTTCCCCTATCTCTTTGAGCCGAGAAATCCCGCCGAAACAACCACACGCATGCGTTTACTCCAAAAAACATTTCTCGGTTCGAAGAGGTATGGGCAGCCTCAAACCAACCTAATATCCGAAATATGAGTTACATCTTGTTCGTGTCTACAAGAAGCGGTTTTTCCGTTTCTTAAACTCTATAAAATTTGTAGGGTTTAAGAAGTGTGAAAGCACTTCAAGGACTGCGGGAACCTCCTTGAGAACGGGAAAAGAGCGATACAATATACGTGTTGCTCTTTTTTATTCCAATTAAATATGGTTAATAAGAAAAGGGGGCGGTGATATGTAATGAAACTAACTCCTAAACAACAAGCGTTTTGTGATTACTATATCGAAACAGGGAACGCTACTGAAGCGGCTAGAAAGGCTGGATACAAAGGCGGGAACTTAAATCGCATCGCAAGTGAAAACTTGTCAAAACTAGTCATTCAGCAGTACATAGAAGAACGAATGGCTGAAAAGGATGAGGAACGGGTAGCCTCGCAAGACGAAATCCTTGAGTTTTTGACAAAGGTCATGCGCGGGGAGATGACAGAGCAAGTCCCTGTCGGGCAAGGTGAAGGATACTTTGAATTACAAGACAAGGACACTTATGTGAAAGACCGTGTAAAGGCGGCGGAGCTTCTTGGAAAACGTCATATGATGTGGACTGAAAAGAAAGAAGTTGAGGTTACAGTGCCGACATTCGTTGATGATGTGCCGCTAGATGACGATGAATAAGGCTCCATTAAACGTACAGCCAAAAATTAATTTTAGAGAAGTCATTGGAAAGGGCTATAACCGCTTCTGGCACTGCAAAAACTTCTATCGAGTCTGTAAAGGCTCTCGTGGCTCCAAGAAATCGAAAACCACCGTAATAAACCTCACAAAAAGGCTCATGCAATATCCTTGGGCTAATATCCTCGTTGTTCGTCGATTCTCGAACACTCTCAAACAATCCTGTTATACCGATTTTAAATGGGCGATTAATCGCCTTAAAGTAAAACATCTGTTTAAGCTCAATGAATCTATGCCAGAGATAACGTATATACCGACTGGGCAAAAAATTTTATTTCGTGGTCTCGACGATCCGTTGAAAATTACATCTATTACAGTTGATGTAGGTATATTATGTTGGGCATGGTTTGAGGAAGCGTATGAGATTGAGGACCAACACAAATTTGAAACTGTTGTTGAGTCTATTCGCGGTTCGTGGGATTCGCCAGACTTCTTTAAACAGATTACTGTGACATTTAACCCATGGAGTGAGAATCATTGGCTAAAGTCTTACTTCTTCGATGAAGAAACACAAGCCTATGATACATTCGCAATTACTACTACTTATAAGTGTAATGAGTGGTTAGATAAACAGGATAGGGCACGATATGAGAGTTTATATGAGAAGAATCCAAGACGCGCTCGCATTGTGTGTGATGGTGAGTGGGGCGTGGCTGATGGTCTTGTGTATGAAAACTTCCAAGTGCGTGACTTTGATATCGATGAGATACGTCAAAGGAAAGATGTACAAAGCGCTTTCGGTCTCGATT
Source organism: Bacillus cereus group sp. BfR-BA-01430 (assembly GCF_022663115.1). Classification (NCBI taxonomy): domain Bacteria; kingdom Bacillati; phylum Bacillota; class Bacilli; order Caryophanales; family Bacillaceae; genus Bacillus; species Bacillus cereus group sp. BfR-BA-01430. Next base: position 4,628 of record NZ_JAKUEW010000032.1, on the reverse strand, counting down.
TTGGTTATACGAACGACCCAACCGCCTTATGTTGCTCATTAGTAGATTTACGAAATGAAACTATTTACGTATTCGATGAGTATTATGAAAAGGGTATGAGTAATAAGAGAATCGCAAAAATGATTGAAGAAAAAGGTTACTCAAAAGAGAAGATTACAGCTGATTCGGCTGAACCAAAAAGTATTGATGAGATTAAATCTCTCGGTATTAGAAGAATTGAAGGAGCACGCAAAGGAAAAGACTCTATCAACAATGGTATTCAATTCATTCAAGGGTTCAAAATCGTAATCCATCCGTCTTGTGTAGAGTTTATTAAAGAGATTAATAACTATATATACGCAACGGATAAGAAAACAGGAAAAAGGCTTAATACGCCAATTGATGATTTTAACCACCTAATGGACGCATGGCGTTACTCAATGGAAAGGTTCATGAAAAAAGGTGGCAAATTGAAGTCAATCAACAAGTCATCACTTGGATTGTAGGGGGTGAAACATTGCTGACATTCGAACAAGCGAGATTGCTATACACTCGTTTCAAAACAGAAGAAAAAGCATTTAAAAGGTTGCAAAAACTTTATGACTATTACGTCGGTGAACATGAAATCATGAAGAAAGCAGAGCGCAAAAGCAATAAAACATATCGTATTGTGCATAACTTCGCTAAATACATCACTACTATTTCCACAGGTTACTTCCTCGGTTCCCCTGTATCGTACGTCTATTCCAAACCCCAATTCGAAAAGGCGTTAAATATCCTCGAAGACAATGACGAAGAAACAGTGAATTACGACAATGCTGTCAATTGTAGTATTTACGGCGTTGCATATGAACTCCAATATTTCGATGAAAAAGGAGAATACAACTTCGTCGATCTAGACCCTCGAAATGTGATCACAATTGACGATGGAAGGGTAAAACCTACCATTACCGATGCAATTGTATTTTCTGAAACGCTTCTAAAAGAGAATGAATACAAGGTGCGTATGGATATCTACGACGATAAGGAACGCGCTACATATGAGTTTATTCACAAAGTAGCGGAAAAGACTGACGTCGACATTCCTTACGAGTTAGTAGAGCGAGTTCCACATGGTTTTGACAAAGTGCCGATCATTAAGTACCGAAACAATAAATTCGAGTTAGGAGATTGGGAAGACTGTGTCGCGTTGATGGATGCATATAACCATGCTGTATCTGGTAATGTGGAGGATTTAGCAGACTTCACAGACGCGTTCTTGAAACTTCGCAATATGGTTGATACGCAACGTGATGATATTCAACGAGCAAAAGATGACAAAGTGTTTCTTCTTGATGAAGATGGAGACGCTGACTGGCTTATCAAGAATGTAAATGACACGTTCGCTCAAAACATCAAGAAAGGCTTGAGAGATGATATTCACAAGTTCTCATTCGTACCAGACATGTCGGACGAGTCGTTCGGTAGTAATCTATCCGGAGTAGCGATTAAGTACAAGCTGTTAGCTTTAGAGCAAGTGCGTGGGCAAAAGGCTCGTATGTTTCGAAAGGCGCTCACAGACCGCTTAGACTTCATCAATAGATATGTAGGAATGACGAATAGTGATTTCTTCGATCATCGAGATGTGAAGATTCAATTTGCTCCGAATTTACCTCCAAACTTACTGGAAGAAGCTGACCTGGTACAAAAATTACAGGGAATCTTGCCAGAAGAGGTGCTTTTATCACTTCTATCGTTCATCCAAGACGTGAAGCAAGTTAAGGAAATGAAGAAGAAAGAGGATGAAGAGAAGTTTGAAACGTATGGTTTCGGACAAACAGATCAAGAGGACCAACAAACAAACGAAGTAGCTGATACAAATGCCGACAATTGAGCAGTATTGGATAAAAAGAGCCGAACAACTCGAATCCAATTGGAACAAAGAGGCTAAGAAATTAGAAAAGCGGTTGAAGGCATCATATTTGCGTGCTTACCGCGAAGTGAACAAAGAGACACGGCTTTATCTCACTAAAAAGGGCTTTGATTACAACAAATTAAGCGAGGTTCTGAATAAAGCTGAACGTGAAATGCGCAAAAAGGGATTGACTGACTATCTTGATTATCTAAAAGAGGTAGATTCAGCTATAAAAGATTCTATCGAACAAGAAATTAAGCAACATATCGACCTAGTAAAAGTAACTCGTTTAGATGCCATATCGTCAGAAATGCTTATGAAACTATCAGACCAAGCGATAAAGGATGAAAAAGCTATTCGTAAGCAAATGACTACTGTTTATAATGAAACGCTGTTACAGAGCAAATACGAGTTTCTAAAGCTAGGTATTGAAACGCCTGTTTATGTATTGAATGAAAAAATGATCAAAGAGATTCTCTCTTATCCGTGGAGCGGAGAGAACTTCTCTAATCGTATCTGGAACAACAAGAAGAAGCTGTTACAGGTGCTACGAGAAGAATTGACGCAAGATGTTATCCAAGGGCTTCATGCTGATGAAGTATCCGAGCGATTAGCCAAAAAGATGAATGTGGAAATGAGTCATGCTATTACGCTTGTGCATACAGAGTCGTCTTACTTCTATAACCGAGCTACATTAGATAGTTTTGGTGAGGCTGAAATCGAACAGTACAAGCTACATGTAACATTTGACCATCGTACGTCGCCTAAGTGTCGTTCATTAGACACAAGTAAGGTTTATAACCGTGCTGATGCAAGTGTGGGGTACAACTATCCGCCGTTACATCCACGATGCCGTACATTGCCTATACCGTATTTTGAAGGTGTAAGTGGCCCGAAATATCGTTGGGTGAGAGATAACGCTGGTAAGAGTGTAAAAGTGAACGAACCAGAAATGACTTATAACGAGTATAAGAAACAATTCTTGAAATAGATACTCGTCGTACTTGTGGACGTTAAACACATGGAATCGAAAGCCGACAGGCTATAAATGGAGGTACAGATGAAAGAACTAAAACAAACTAAGTTTCCTCTACGATTAGACTTACAGTTTTTTGCTAGCGAAGACGGAGCTGATACAACAGAGGAACAAGGGCAAGAGCAAGAACAAAATGATCAGACGCAAGAAACAGAAGAGACACAACAAGAAGAAAAAACATTTACGCAAGCCGATGTCGATGCAATTGTTGCTAAAAGAGCAAAACAGGCAGCTAGAAAAGCACGTGAAGAAGCTGAAAAAGAGTTTCAGCGTAAGAATATGAGCGAAGAAGAACGACGTCAACAAGAGTATGAAGAACTCAAAAGAGAAAACGAATCATACAAAGCGAAAGCACGTCGTGCTGAATTAAAAGACCATGCAACAGACATTTTGCGTGAGGCTGGTGTTCCTACCCGCTTTGCTAGTCGTTTAATTGGTGAAGATGAGGAAGCTACAGCGCAAGCGGCAAAAGAATTTATTGAGGTTTGGAACAGTGAGTTGTCAACAGCTGTAAAAGGAAAGTTAGCTGGACAAACACCGAAAACTCCAAAAGTAGAAGAAAAAACACAAGTCGACCCGATCGAAGCATCATTCGATAAGGGTTGGAATGATTAGGAGATGATGTTATATGCCAATTTATTTAACAGAGAAATTCGCTGACAAGATTGACGAACGATTTAGTACAGGTGCCCTAGCGACACCAGGTGTAAACAACGATTATGAGTGGGTTGGAGCGAAAACAATTAAAATCACGAGTGTAAATACAGTTCCGCTTACTGATTACAAACGTGATGGCGCAAGTCGTTTTGGCGAAGCAAAAGAGTTAGAGAACGAATTACAAGAAATGACGTTAACGCAAGACAAGGCGTTCACCTTCACTATCGACAAAATGAATGAAGAAGAAACGAAAATGAAAGCGGGCGAAGCGTTAGCGCGTCAATTACGCGAAGTTGTTATCCCTCACATTGACACTTATCGTTTCGCAAAAATGGCTGAATTAGCTGGCGCAATTGTTGAAGGTAACTTAGATGCTAAAACAGTTTACAACGCTGTTATTACAGCAACAGAGACATTAGATGAAGCAGAAGTTCCAGAAAATCGCGTAATTTTCGCTACACCAGCGGTTATCAAACACTTAAAAGAGTCTGAAGGATATGTAAAGGCTTCAGAACTAGCGCAATCCAAAATTGTATTTAAAGGACAGGTTGCTGAATTAGATGGTATGCCTGTTGTGAAAGTTCCTTCCAAACGCTTAGGCGCAAACTTCATCGTTTGTCATAAATCCGCGACAGTTGCCCCTATTAAACTCGCAGAATACCGCATTCACTTAGACCCTCCTGGTATTTCTGGTTCCCTTGCAGAAGGTCGTTTCTATTTCGATGCATTCGTTCTTAACAACAAGAAAAATGCTATCTATGTCCATAAAAAGAAAGCTGTAACAGAAACAAAATCAGCTTCTAAAGCATCATAAGAGGGCTTGTCCCTCTTCCTCTATAGGAGGTAACACATGATTACTACAAAAGAAAACGTAAAGAAAATCCTTCGTATCAAAAACGATGAGCAAGACGATCTAATTGAATTGTTTATCCCCATGGTAGACTCCTTTATTCGCAGATATACAGGGAATGACTTTGAAAATGGTTATCCAGCAGATTACGAAATTATCGCTATTAGACTGGTAGGATACCACTTATTCTCTACTGACGAGGATAAGCAAGA
>NZ_JAKUEW010000031.1:0-7664 GCF_022663115.1 Bacillus cereus group sp. BfR-BA-01430 | reverse complement strand
TCGCAGATATACAGGGAATGACTTTGAAAATGGTTATCCAGCAGATTACGAAATTATCGCTATTAGACTGGTAGGATACCACTTATTCTCTACTGACGAGGATAAGCAAGACGGCGTAAAAAGTGAGCGATTAGGTTCACATAACGTGACATATGCCACAGATGAAGAACAATATCCAAAGCACTTGTTAAAAGGGCTTAGAAAGCGACTGAGAACACTATGCGATCCAGAGGAATAACAAGACTCATTAAAAAATTCGGTATTGATGTCACAGTTTATCGAAAAGAAAAAAGTTCTGGACCATATAACCGTGGTAAGTATAAAAAAGAATCTTCACTCAAAGGTATTGTTGATGAGACTTTGCAAGGCGGAGATGTCGGTATGTCTTACCAAAAAGTTACTGATGACATTAACGCTGTCTTGTATTGCTTTCCTACTGATATTCGTAAAGGCGACGTGATTGTAGCGAAAAATAAGTATTACAACGTTAAAAAGGCAGCTAATCCGATGAGTGCCGATGATCATCTTGAGGTAGCACTGGAAGAAACGGAGATTAAACCTGATGAGTTGGCGGTATGAATCTAAAATCGAACAGGCTATCAAAAAGATGCAGGCGGCTGAAAGAATAGCCGTTAAACGTGGTTCCGAGTATGTCAAAGGGAATGCCGTTACTTATTCAAGAAAACGAAGTGGGGATACAGCTAGGGGATTTGAAACCAAAGTCGCTATGGAAGGGAACATTCCTAAAGGTGTTATCTATAACAACAAGGATAATGCAATTTACGAAGAATTTGGTACAGGTATTTATGCTGAAAAAGGCGGCAGAAAAACGCCTTGGGTTTACAAGGATAAGCGTACAGGAAAGTTTTATCGAACTCGAGGGAAAAAGGGCACGAAAGCATTTCGTAACGCTGGCGAGAATCATAAGTCCGAAACAGCGCGCATTATGATATCCGCTATGAAAGGCGGGATGAAATGACAGATTTAATTGAATATGTGGACAAGTTCCTTAAGGATATTTTTGAACCTTACGAAGCTGATGTCTATTATCAAGAAGCTGACAAGGAAGTTATAAAACTACCTTATGTTGTTTACGATAGTCAATCCGATGCTATATCAAGAGTAAGAGAAGATTTTGTATTTACTGTTCATATTTGGGGACATGAAGCAGATATTCTCATTCAAGATGAAGCATCTCAGAAGATAAAAGATTATATCAAAGACGGAACCTTGAAAACCCAATGCGCACCGATGACAATTGCGGTAGATTTCATAGGACGTTCTGATGTTCCAGTGGAAGATCAGCAGATTCGAGTGAAAGAGGTTCGTTTTAGAGTTAGATATTATGACATGTAAGAAAGGTGGAGTTGCATATGGCAGCACCAAGACCAAATCCTTATGCCCTTGTATTGGGTGAGGGAGCAATTATTATGAACTTCGGTATTAAAGGGAAAGAAGTACCATTAGGAGCGTTAAAAGGCGGCGGTTCATTCACTTATGAACCAGAGTTTAAAGCTGTAGAGTATAACGGTTCAAAAGGTGACACAAAAGGCTTTAAACGTATTATTTCATCTAAGACACAGATGAAAACAGGTGGATTACTTGAATTTTTTGATCCAAAAAAAGTGGTTAATTTCTTTCCTGGTGCAGAAGTATCAGAAGTGAAAAAGACTGTGGATGGTAAAGAAAAAACATACTCAGTTATTACTTCACGCGAAAAAGTAACAATGGATTCTTATTTAGAAAACATCGCCTTTGTTGGTGAAACAGCAGATGGGCGAGATGTAATCATCATTGTCCTTAACGCTTTAAATGACAGTTCAATCGAAGCGGCGTTTGAAGGTGGAGAGGAAATGGCGCCAGAAGCAACATTTACTGGCCATCGTGATCCTTGTGATTTGGATAAAGCGCCGTTCGAAATTTGGATTGAAGGCGGCGGAAAAGAGTTCGTTTGTGATTTACCACCGGAAGCGGCAGCGAAAGTTAACGCATTAGAAAAGAAATAGATAGGGGTTTCCCTTTCTATTTTCTTACAAAAGGAGACAGATAACATGGCTATTCAAGTAGATACAGAAATTAGAACTATGCGTAAATTAGGCTTTTCAGATACATTTGCTTTTTCTCGTATTCTTAAGAAGATGGAAATTAAAGATGAAGTCACTTCATTTTTCCGTAAAGGAATGGAAGTATCACAAAAAGCACAAGCATTAATCGACAAACATGGCGCGGATAATATTCCGGAAGATCAAGAAAAAGAAGTCGTAACAGAGCAAATTAGTCTCGGTACTGAATTTTTCTATACAGTTCTAGTGAATTTAGGTGAAGCTGAAACAGAGTTTTACAAGTGGTTAGGCGATTTATACGGAGTAAATCCAGGTGAAGTAAAACAATATGCGGATTTACAGAATGTTATTGAAGATATTAAAGAAAACGAAGGGTTACCGGGTTTTTTGAATGGGCTCAAAGCTGTGATGAAATTAATGAGATAGACTTCATCGACACTTTAGCCTCAAGGTATAACGATATGTCCTATATCTCATCTTTATCAATCCACGAGGTTTTCTCTCTTTATTACAAGGCCAAGGAAAAACAAATGGAAGAAAGACGTTTTCAAACTTGGTTACACCACATTCCTATTATGGCTCTCAATGGAAAGATGATTCCATATGAAGAAGCTTTCTCCATAAGCTCTCAAAAACAACAACGTCGTATGACAGAAGAAGACAAGGATAGAATCCTCAAGCGTGCGGCGGATATATCAAATAGATTTAAAGAAATGCGTGGTGATTAACGCATATGGAAGTATTTAAAATGTTTGGCTCAGTCTTTCTTCGAGATGAGAAAGCGCGGAAAGGTTTAAAAGATTTAGATTCTCATGCAGCTAAGACCTCAAAAGGCATGGGAGACAAGTTCGGCAGTTTAGGTGGTGTGTTCGGCAAGTTAGGTGTCTCCATCAGTGGTACTGTTGCATCTATGGTAGCTATGACTGGTGCGGTAGTAGGTGTTGGAGCGGCGATTGCGGGTGCAGTTAGCGTTGGAATGGACTACACTAAGCAAATGTCTAAAGTAGAAGCACTTTCGGGGTCTACAGGTTTACAAATGGCAGAACTCGGCGCTAATGCTCGGAAACTGGGAGCTGAAACGAGATGGTCAGCAACGAATGTTGCCGAAGCATATGAATATATGGCGTTGGCTGGTTGGGATTCTAACCAAATGATTGCAGCAAGTAAACCGTTGTTGGACCTTGCAACAGCGGGAGCTTTAGATTTAGCGAAAGCATCTGACATTGTTACTGATACAATGACACCTTTCGGTATGGCTGCTGAAGAAGCTGGACGTGCGGCCGATGTATTCGCTGTGGCACAGTCAAGCGCCAACCTTAATGTTGAGCAATTAGGAGAAACAATGAAATATGCGGCGCCTCAAGCTGCAACATTTGGTATGGATTTAGAGCAAACTTCAGCAATTGCAATGATTTTCGCTAACTCTGGTATAAAAGCTAGTATGGCAGGTACGGCATTACGAGCAGGTCTTTCGCGTCTAGCCGCACCACCAAAGGCAGCGGCAAAGGCGTTAGACGAAATGGGTGTATCTGTTAAAAACGCAGATGGAACACTACGTCCGATGAGAGATATCATCGCTGATATGGCGCCTAAATTCAATAATATGGCGAACGCACAACAAATCGCAGCAGCAAAGGCTATTTTTGGTGAAGAAGCTTATGCCGGATGGGTACAAGTATTAAAAGGTGGGGTCGATCAATTCGACGACTTCACTGAAAAGTTATATACATCAGAAGGTGCAGCGTCTGTTATGGCTGATGTTATGGCGAACAACTTATCTGGTGCAGTAGATGGAGTAAAATCACGAGCGGAAAACCTTGGCTTAGTTATTTTTTCACATTTAGAACCTGCGTTGGTTGGTGCTACAAATGGTACAAATAGTTTGATTAAGTCATTTACAGATTTTCTTGATCCTTCTGGTAGAGCGGTTGAAGCTGCTAAATTAATGCAATCAGAGGAACAGAAGTTGGCTCAAACAAAAGCTATTTTACAAAATAAAGTTGCTCAAGGGAAAATGAGTCAAGAAGAAATGAACGCCGAGTATGCTAAAGCACAAGAGCAAATGCAAAAGAATCTTACTGTAGAAGGTATGATGGCTCAAAAGAAAGAGGAGCTTAAATCAAAAGTTGAAGAAGGTAAGATAAGCCAAGAACAAGCTAATAAAATTCTTGAACAATCAGAAGTTGAATATCAAAAACTTGCTAATGGCATTGAACAAACAAAAAGTCGTCAAGAAGCATTTAACGCAGCATTAGCGCCCTTACGGGAAGGTGTTCAATGGATTTCTGAAGTTACAGAGGCAATTGGCTTAATGTGGCAAGCGGCGCAAGGAGATCAAACAGCAAATGTAGAAGGCTCAAACCTTCTTACTAAATTAGGGTTTTCACCAGAAGCTGTTATATGGGTACGCGAAACGGTAGCGGAAGTTCAAAACGGAATTGCTCTCATACAATCTTTAGTATCTGGAGACTGGGGAGCAGCGACTAATATTATGGATAAATTAGGGATGTCTCCAGAGAAGAAAACGGAAATTATATCTTTTGCCCAAGATGTTCACGCTGAAATAAGTAACTTCATAACAAATGTACAATCATTAATCTCAGCAGCATCACCTGTGATTATGGGTATTATTGGTGCCACATGGGACTTTATAAAAGGGATTTTTGAGACGATAGCCCCTTATTTAATGCCTCTTCTAACTGATGTCCTCAATTTTGTGAATGGAATCATAGAACAGATAGCTTCATTTTGGAAAGAAAATGGAGAACAGATTGTACAAGCTGTTCAAAACGCATTTTCTATTATCCAATCTATTATTTCTGTTGTAATGCCAGTGATAACCGCGATTGTAAAATCCGCTTGGGATGCCATTAAGGATATTATCCAAGGCGGCGTCAATATCATTATGGGGATTATCAAATTTTTTGCCTCATTACTGACAGGTGATTTTCGCGGAATGTGGGATGCAGCTAAACAAATCTTTAGCGGAGCGATCCAGTTTATCTGGGGGCTGATCAATCTATCATTTGTGACCAAAATCCTTGGTGCAGCTAAGAGTTTAGCAGTTTCGTTCGGTAGTGCGATAAGAGGTATGTGGACAACAGTTGTTAATTACTTCAAAGAATTTATTGAGCATCCCGTTTCTTTAGTAGTACGTATGGCTACTGATATCGGATCAGCTGCATTAAAAATAACAAAAAAATTAGTTGACCCAATTAAAAATGCATGGGATGGCATCAAAGGTTGGTTAAAAACAATCAAAGATGGTGTTGTGAATATGTTCAAGGGTATTCACATTCCTGTTCCTAAAGTAAGTGTTAATGGGTCGTTAAATCCGATGAACTGGGTTAGTGAAGGGTTACCGTCGTTCAGTATTAAATGGGCAGCGCAAGGCGCGCTTGTTAAACCTGGTATGCCAACCGTAATCGGTGTCGGCGACGCGAAAGGATACGACGAGGCAGTTCTACCTTTGAGAGATAGTACACTTGGACGTATTGGACAAGAAATTGCTCAAACGATGCCACAAACGACTTATAAACAATCTTATGATAGACCAATCGAACTGGTTGTTAATCTTGACAAGCGAGAAATTGCTAGAGAAATCTATACCGATGTACAAAAATTTAGTCAACAACAAGAAGATATACGTAATGCGTTTTAGGCAGGTGATAGAATGACATGTGATTTAAGTTTCTTTAGTTTTAATGGAAAAAGACATGATAAAGTAATTCCATTGCAGGGAGTTAAGCGCCCTGCATGGGCTCCTTTGGAGCGAACATTCCTCGAAGTCCCTCATTATCCCGGAGGTCGTTTAATACGAACTCAGACCAAAATGCGAAAGGTGCTAGTACCCGTCGACCTACTCTATGATTCTTTAGAAGAAGCTGAGAAGTTAAAGGAAGAAATAGCTGATTGGCTCATTACCGACCAACCCCAAGAACTAATCTTCGACGATGAAAAAGACCGCACTTACCTCGCGGTCATTGATGAATCGTTTGACCTCGACCAACTAATGAACCTCGGCGAAGGAACCCTCACTTTTGTCTGTTCAATGCCCTACAAATTGGGGAGGGCACAGACTCACGAGTTCGAACGAACCTGGACAACAGAAATAACGTCACGCTTCAAGAACAAAGGTAGCGTAGAAGCGCCGGCATTAATTAAAGTTGATATAGAAAATCCAAGCACTTTTTTAGACGTTTGGTATGGTTCGTATCCCAATGATCGTAATTATTTTCGAATTGGTTATCCCCTCACTGTAGAAGAAAAAACAGTACAAGAACGCGAACGCGTTATGTGGGATGAATTGTCTACTACAGTAGGCTGGACTCCTGTAAGCCAGTTTGATGATATGAAGGGGACAGGCTCTTTCAAAGTACGGGATGGTTACGCGCTTTATTGTGAAGATTACGGACAAGAACGAGGATTCCACGGTGCCATCGCCAAGAAGAATATTCCTGTTGGACCGTTGCAAGACTTTGAAATGGAAGCATGGGTACGCTTGAAATCAACGAATATCGGACAAATGGGGCGTGTGGAAGTGCTTCTTTTGGATGAAGCGAGTAATATTGTTGCACGCATCAATATGAATGATCTGTACTGGGATGCTGAAATGACAAAAGCATATATGCGAATCGGAAATGCTGGAACGCCTAATAGTGTTCGAAAATTAGTCGATACAAGTGGCGCTCACCCGAACACTTTTAATCAATTTTATGGGCGTTTGAGAGTCGCTAGACGAGGGAATCAGTGGTCTGTATATGTTGCTAGATTCCGAGACGGAACAGAAATCGACGATGCTTCATTAGTGGAACGCTGGATTGATGAGAGTGGAAATCCAATGACAAATCGTAAAGTAGCTCAAGTCATGATCGCGATCATGGCATGGGATATAAATGATCCAGTTTCAGTGATGTCTATTGACGACTTAAAGATTTGGAAAGTGAATAAAGTACCAGAAAACACAAAGCCGTACATTTTCGATAAAGGAGATAAAGTGGTTATCGATACTGAAAACAGTTTGGTGACGATAAACGGTGAGGACGCAGTGGGTATCAAAGACATTTTCAGTGATTTTCCAGTCGTAGTACGTGGTGATAACCGAATCGACATCATGCCAGGCGATGTTGGAAAAGCCACTATCAGCTTTAGGGAGCGATATAGATAATGAAAATGAACGGAATTTTACATGTCGTAGACTTTAAAACAGAACAAATTGTTGCAGCTATTCAACCAAAAGATTATTGGGACGATATGCGGCACTGGGAACTCAAAAATAATATAGATACGTTACAATTCACTACATTTGATGGAACAGATCAAGCGGTAACTTTCCAACAACAAAATTTAATATTGAAGCAAGTTCGAGACGGTCGCATTGTTCCATACGTGATTTCGAATGAAGTGGAAAAGGACTCGAAAGACAGGTCTGTTACTGTGCATGCAGCCGGCGCATGGGTCTTGTTAGCGAAGGCTGGAATTATTAGACCACAACGAATTGAATCGAAAACACTTAATGAATTTGTCGATATGGCATTAGCAGGAACAAAGTGGAAACGCGGCAAAACGGAATACGCAGGCTTCCACACGATGACCATCGAC
>NZ_JAKUEW010000030.1:0-8420 GCF_022663115.1 Bacillus cereus group sp. BfR-BA-01430 | reverse complement strand
GATAAAGACATTCAAGAATTTGACTATGATAAATGGAATGCTTTGCATTTAGCGCAGAATTTAGAAAACAAAGGTTTTACTTGTGTAGAAATACCACAGCGGATTGCTAATTTATCCATTCCAACTAAAACTTTTCGAGAAAAAGTATACGAAAAGAAGGTTAAACATAATGGAGATCCAGTCCTTTTTTGGGCGCTTAATAATGCTGTTGTTAAAATGGATGATCAGGAAAACATTATGATTTCGAAAAAAATAAGTAAAAATCGTATTGATCCAGCAGCAGCGGTATTAAATGCATTTGCTAGGGCTATGTATGGAGCAAGTGTCAGGTTTGATGTATCTGAATTTGCAAATAAAGAATTTCTAGGCAAGCTATGGAACTAGGGAGGGGGTGAACATGTGAAAATAGTGGATTCAGTTAAAAAGTTCTTTAATTTTGAAAAACGTCAAACATCGCAGGTAGTTGAGTTAAATAAAGACGATGAAAAATTATTAGAATGGCTAGGAATTTCTCCAAGTGATATTAGTGTTAAGGGGAAAAATGCTTTAAAAGTTGCTACAGTCTTTGCTTGTATCAAAATACTATCTGAATCCGTATCAAAGTTACCGTTGAAAATTTATCAGGAAGATGAATATGGAATTCAACGCGGTACAAAGCATTATCTCAACAATTTACTGAGACTAAGGCCTAACCCGTATATGTCTAGCATGAACTTTTTCGGAGCATTAGAAGCTCAAAAAAATTTATATGGTAATAGCTACGCTAACATAGAATTTGATAGAAAAGGGAAAGTTCAAGCGTTATGGCCAATAGATGCATCTAAAGTGACAGTGTACATTGATGACGTTGGTTTGTTGAATTCCAAAACTAAAATGTGGTATGTGGTAAATACGGATGGACAACAAAGAGTGTTAAAGCCCGAAGAGATATTGCACTTTAAAAACGGAATAACTCTTGATGGCCTTGTCGGTGTTCCTACAATGGAATATTTAAAGTCTACATTAGAAAATTCAGCTTCAGCTGATAAATTCATAAATAACTTTTACAAACAAGGATTACAGGTAAAGGGATTAGTTCAATATGTCGGTGATTTAAATGAAGATTCGAAAAAGGTTTTTCGAGAAAATTTCGAGTCAATGTCTAGTGGTCTTCAAAATAGCCATCGTATTGCATTAATGCCCGTAGGATATCAATTTCAGCCAATTTCATTAAATATGTCAGATGCTCAATTTCTTGAAAATACCGAGCTTACTATTAGGCAAATCGCCACTGCATTCGGCATTAAAATGCATCAATTAAATGATTTGAGTAAAGCGACTTTAAATAATATTGAGCAGCAACAACAACAATTTTATACCGATACATTGCAAGCTACTTTAACGATGTATGAGCAAGAAATGACGTATAAGCTATTTTTAGACAGTGAGTTGGATAAAGGGTTTTATTCGAAATTCAATGTAGACGCTATTTTAAGAGCGGATATCAAAACGAGATATGAAGCTTACAGAACAGGTATTCAAGGCGGTTTCCTTAAACCTAACGAAGCTAGAAGTAAAGAAGATTTACCACCAGAAGTTGGTGGGGATCGTTTACTTGTTAATGGAAATATGCTGCCGATTGAAATGGCTGGACAGGCTTATTTGAAAGGGGGTGGTAATAGTGGCGAAAACAGCAAAGAAGGAAACGAAGGAGATTCGAGCGTTACCGATGATGATTGAAATTCGTGAGGCGAATGAAGAGGAAGGTAAGCGTACAATTTCTGGAGCCATTAAATACAATACCGAAAGTGCTGAAATGCGCGATTGGTGGGGAGATACCTTTGTGGAAGAGATTGCTGAAGGAGCTTTTGACGAAAGTTTAAAAGTTCGTGACGTTGTGGGTTTATGGTCGCATGACACATCTCAAGTATTAGGAAATACTAAAAGCAACACATTGCGCATCGAAAACGATAAGAAAGAATTACGTTTTGAATTAGATATTCCCAATACTACTGTAGGTAATGACGCTTGGGAGCTTATTCAACGCGGTGACGTGGATGGCGTCTCATTCGGAATGAAAGTAATAAAAGATAAGTGGTCATCTGAGGAACGAGAAAATGGCAAGCTTTATAAGCGATCTATTCTAAATGCCGAACTTTATGAAATATCACCAGTTGCATTTCCTGCTTATCCAGCCAATGAAGTCAATGTGCGCTCATTAGATGATTTTAAAGCAAATGAAAAACGAGCTGCAAATGAATATCGTAAAAGAAAATTAGCGTTGGAATTAGAGCTTCTGTAGAAAGCTCATTTTTTATGCCAAAATTCAAAGGAGTGTTTAATTTGTCAAAAGAATTACGTGAATTATTAGCACAATTAGAAGAGAAAAAGTCAGAAGTACGTTCTCTTATGAGTGAGGACAAAGTGGAAGAAGCTGAAGCAATGATGAACGAGGTACGTTCTTTACAAAAGAAAATTGAGCTGCAACGTTCACTTGATGACTCTGAGACAGAACAACGTCAAGTTGGAAACGAATTAGAAACACGCTTTGGTGGAGAAGATATTGAGTACCGCGATGTATTTATGAAAGCATTACGAAACAAGCCGCTAAATGTAGAAGAGCGAGAATTTCTTGAAAATGAATTAGAACAACGTGCAATGTCTGGACTAACAGGGGAAGACGGTGGTCTTGTCATTCCTCAAGATATTCAAACAAAAATTAATGAATTATCCCGTTCATTTGATGCACTTGAACAATATGTAACTGTTGAGCCAGTTCAGACACGTTCAGGGTCACGAGTATTAGAAAAAAATGCTGAAATGGTTCCTTTTGCAGAAATTACGGAAATGGGAGAAATTCCAGAAACAGACAATCCTAAGTTCTCTAATGTGGAATATGCAGTAAAAGATAGAGCAGGTATTTTACCACTATCCCGTTCTTTATTAAAAGACAGTGATCAAAACATCTTGAATTATGTAATTAAGTGGTTAGGAAAAAAATCAAAAGTTACACGCAATGTGCTTATTTTGAATATTATTGATAAATTGACAAAACAAGCGATTAAGTCTCTTGATGACATTAAAGATGTACTAAATGTTAAATTAGATCCAGCAATCTCCCCAAATGCAATTTTACTTACAAATCAAGATGGATTTAACTACTTAGATAAATTAAAAGATAAAGACGGAAAATACATTTTACAGCCAGATCCAACGCAGCCGAACCGAAAATTATTTGATGGAAAACCAGTTGTCGTAATTTCTAATCGTTTCTTGAAAACGAAAGGAACGACTGCTAAAAAAGCACCACTTATTATTGGGGATTTAAAAGAAGCTATTGTATTGTTTAAACGAGAAGATATGGAGTTAGCTTCTACAGATGTAGGTGGTAAAGCATTTACTCGCAACACGTTAGATTTACGTGCTATTCAACGTGATGATGTGAAACTTTGGGATAGCGAAGCAGCTGTATACGGGGAATTGGATTTAAGTACGCCTGTTGAACAACCTCAAGAATAGTTTGAGGAGGCTTTTACATGTTAGTTACCTTAGAAGAAGCTAAAGAATGGATTAGGGTGGATGAAGATGATACCCGTACAATTACTATGTTGATCAAAGCAGCTGAAAAATACATTTTCAAAGCAACTGGTAGAACATTCGATGAAAAGAATGAAGATGCCAAGTTGCTTTGTTTGTTTTTAGTAGCTGATTGGTATGAAAATAGGCTGCTTGTAGGGGATAGAGCCAGTGAAAAAATAAGAACAATTGTTCAGAGCATGATATTGCAACTTCAATGTGCTCCAGAACCTCGGGAGGAAGGCTTATGAATCCTGCAAAATTAAATAAACGACTTACCTTCCAAATTAAAGATGAAAACGCAAAGAGTCCAGATGGTGAACCGATTGACGAATATAACGATGTGTTTACTGTATGGGGCTCTTTTATCTTTTTAAAAGGAAGAGAATATTTTCAAGCAGCAGCAGCGAATAGCGAGGTTCAAGGGAAAACAGAAATTCGCTATCGTAGCGATGTTACCGCTGATATGAAAATTAAGTACAAAGATGCCATATATGACATTATTTCAGCCCTTCCAACTGAAAATCATACGTTATTAATCATGTGGAAACGTGGTGGTATGAATGGCTAATGGTGTAGATTTTATGGGGTTTGACCGTCTTATCACTGGATTGGAAGCAATGGGAGCACGTGGTGAGGAAATAGAAGATAAGGCCCTTGCAGCAGGTGGAGAACCTATTCGAAAAGCAATTGCAGAACGAGCACCTAGAAGTGCAACGCCTAAACCACCATCAAAAAGTGAACCGTGGCGTACTGGAAAACATGCCGCGGATCAGATTAAAGTTACAAAGGCTAGATTAGAAGGTGGAGTTAAAACGGTGAAAATTGGGCTTGATAAGGCCGATCGATCTCCGTGGTTTTATTTAAAATTCCATGAATGGGGAACGTCAAAAATGCCAGCGCATCCATTCGTGGAACCAGGATTTAATGCTTCTAAAGCAGAGGCTGTACGTGCTATGACGGATATTTTGAAAAATGAAATGAGGCTGGATTTGTGATAAATTTACGCCCTGTTATTGTACAAGCTCTTGAAGCAAATCAAGAGCTTGTTTCTTTGCTAGGTGGTAAAAGAATTTATTATAGAAAAGCAAAAAACGCAACGGAATTTCCTAGAATCACACTTTTTGAGTTAGATAACAGACCTGATGGGTTTGCGGATAATGAGGAAAGCGAAAGTGAAATTCTGTTTCAAATTGATATCTGGTCAAAGAATAGCACGACAGCAATTCATCAAAAAGTGAATGAAGTCATGAAAAGTATTGGTTTTTCACGTTATGCAGTTGCTGATTTATACGAAGAAGATACACAGATTTATCATTATGCGATGAGATTCGCGAAAGGAGTGGAATTATAGATGGCTGGAGAAGTTGTGAAAATTAGTTCAACAGTTGGTGTAGACAACCTTGTGTATGCAAAGGTTTTAAAAGATGATTCAATAGGTATTCAGTATGCAGATGTAAAGAAAATGGAAGGTGCTGTGAAGGTTAAATTAACTAAAAAAGTAGCTTCTGAGGTTATGTGGAGTGATAACAGAAAATCAGAAATCGCGGAATCCGATGGCGAGACTGAAGTGGAAATTGAAGTTCGAGGTCTATCACTTTCTACAAAGGCTGACATTGAAGGTTTTCCAGAAGTGCAAGATGGGGTTCTGGATGAAAAACGTGAAGGTGAGAAGCCATATTTAGCCATTGGTTTTCGATTTTTAAAAGCTAATGATAAGTATCGATATGTTTGGCTATTAAAAGGGAAACTTTCACAAGAGGAAGAAGAGGCTGAAACAAAAAAAGATAAACCGAACTTCCAAACAACAAAATTGAAAGGATCATTTATTGAACGTGATTTTGATGACAGAACGAAATTTACAGCTGATGAAGATGAACCAACGTTTACAAAAGCTGTTGGAGATAATTGGTTTAAAAAGGTATATGAAAAACCTGTGGCGCAGCCGCCGGCAGAGCAGAAGTAAGAGGGGGTATAAACTCTCTCTTTTTTTATTAAATAAGGAGGAATAGATTATGAAATTAACTTTACGAATTAATAACGAAGAAAAAACTTTTAATTTACCAGCATTCATTCCAGCTCGTTTAATTCGCCAAGCTCCTGAACTTGCGGATATTCCAAATAATCCTGAAGCAGCAGATTTAGATAAAATGGTTAAATATGTAGTACAAGTTTACGGTGAACAATTTACAGTGGATCAATATTGGGACGGTATAGACGCTCGGAAATTCCTATCAACAACATCGAATGTAATTAACGCTCTAGTGAATGAAACAGTAGAGGCAGCAGGCGCTAATTCTGTAACTGATGGAGCAGAAAACCCAAACGTATAGAGGGAGGAGGGTTGACGTTCAGTGAGTTTATGGATGAACTCTACCTCTCTTTATTGCGTCAAGGATATAAACATCATCACATCGATAATGAGATGGATATTTGGCATTATTTAAGGCTTAATCGAAAAATGCGTGAAAACGAAGATACAAATAACGAAGGCTCCAATTCAAATGAAATAGAAGTGCCAGCGGAAAACATTATTTAACGAGGGAGGTGAGACTATGGCGAACGAAATAAATAATCTAGTCGTTAGACTTTCCCTTGATAACGTAAACTTTCGCCAAGGTATCGCGAATTCGGGTCGTGCAGTACGTACATTACAGAATGAGTTAAGGTCTATCAGTACAGGTATGGGCGGATTTGCAAGCGCAAGTCAACAAACACGTGCAAAAATGGATGTTTTAAACCGTATTATCGAAGCGCAAAAAGAAAAAGTTAAGGCATTACGTCAAGCATATGATCAAAATAAGGCGAGACTTGGTGAAAATAATGCGGCTACTCAGCGATATGCTGCACAAGTAAATAAAGCTGTAGCAGATTTAAATCGTTTTGAAAATGAACTTAAACAATTAAACCGACAAGCAGAGCAAAAAGGAATTGAGAAGCTCAATAATTCGTTAAAAGCATTACAAGCCGAATTCCGATCCATTACCACTGGTATGGGCGGATTTGCAAGCGCTGCGGACCAAACACGAGCCAAAATCGATGTTTTAACACGAATGGTTGATAAGCAAAAAGAAAAGATTCGAGAATTACAATCTGTTTATAATCGTGTAAAAGCAGAAGAAGGCGAAGCGAGTCAATCGGCACAACGTTATGCGGAGCAAATTCATAGGGCTACTGCTGAATTAAATCGATTCGAAACAGAATTACAGCGTTCCAATCGTGAGTTAGAGCAACAAGGCAATCGCTTATTAAACTTTGGTAATCGTATGGAGACGTTGGGTAATCACCTACAAAATGCTGGTGCTCAAATTGGTATAGTTTTTGGTGGAATGACCTATGCCATAGGACGTGGATTGAAGTCAGCGGTAACCGAATCTATGAATTTTGAACAGAAAATGGCGGATGTTAAAGCTGTATCTGGTGCAACTGGTGAAGAAATGAATAAGATGAGTAAACTCGCTGTTAAGATGGGAGAGACAACGAAATACTCATCAGTTCAAGCAGGACAAGGAATTGAGGAATTAATCAAAGCGGGTGTTAACCTGCAAGATATTATAGAAGGTGGACTAGAAGGCGCACTTAACCTAGCAACTGCTGGTGAACTTGAATTAGGTGAAGCAGCTCAAATTGCCTCAACGGCATTGAATGCATTTAGATCTGATAATCTATCTGTTTCTGAAGCAGCAAATATTTTAGCAGGATCAGCGAATGCTTCAGCGACGAATGTACGTGAAATGCAGTATGGTTTAAGCATGGTTTCAGCTGTGGCATCTGGTGTAGGTTTATCATTTAAAGACACTTCTACAGCATTGGCCGCTTTTGCGCAGAATGGATTACGTGGTAGTGACGCAGGTACATCTTTGAAAACAATGTTACTAAATCTACAACCAAGTACAAAAGAAGCAACAAATCAAATGCGCGATTTAGGTTTATATAGTGAGGAAACAGGAAGTGCATTTTACGATGCGCAAGGTAAGATTCGTCCAATGTCTGAAATAGCAGATTTATTAAAAACGAAGCTGAGTCATCTAACAGATGCACAGCGTCAGGCAGCTTTACAAACAATGTTTGGCACAGATGCTATACGTGCGGCAAATATTTTATATAAAGAGGGCGCTCAGGGTATTAACGAAATGTGGCGTGCTATGTCAAATGTTACTGCGGCAGATGTTGCAAAAACAAAAATTGATACATTAAAAGGTCGTCTAACTTTATTAGATTCTGCTTTTTCGACTATGAAAAAAACCATAGGAGATGCACTTGCTCCTGTTGTTAGCGTGTTTGTTGCTGGATTACAAAAACTTGTGGATGGGTTTAATGCATTGCCTGGTCCTATACAAAAAGCGATAGCGATTACAGGTGGTATTGTACTTGCTTTAACTGCAGTTGCTACAGCTATTGGTGTAGTCCTAGCGGCAGCTGGAGCGATAGTATCGGGAATTGGAGCATTAGCGACCGCATTAGGAATTGTAGGTGGTGCGGCAGGTCTTGCTAGTGCTGCAGTTGGTTTATTAGGAAGCGCGCTCGCTGTTTTAACAGGTCCGGTTGGATTGGTAGCAGCTGCACTCATCGGAACAGGTGTAGTTGCTTATAAAGCGTACCAAAAAGCAACTGAAGATAGTATCGACAGTGTAAATCGTTTTGCTGAAAATGTGGAAGGTAAAGTAAGTTCTTCCACAAAGAAAGTTCTTGGTAAATATTTCAAGTTATCTGATGGTATTAGACAAAAATTAACCGAAATTAGATTGAATCATGAAGTAATAACAGAAGAACAGTCGCAGAAGTTAATTGGTCAATATGATAAATTAGCTAACACAATTATTGAAAAAACCAACGCAAGGCAGCAAAAAGAAATTGAAGGACTT
>NZ_JAKUEW010000029.1:0-8572 GCF_022663115.1 Bacillus cereus group sp. BfR-BA-01430 | reverse complement strand
AAGTCCTTCAATTTCTTTTTGCTGCCTTGCGTTGGTTTTTTCAATAATTGTGTTAGCTAATTTATCATATTGACCAATTAACTTCTGCGACTGTTCTTCTGTTATTACTTCGTGATTCAATCTAATTTCAGTTAATTTTTGTCTAATACCGTCAGATAACTTGAAATATTCACCAAGAACTTTCTTTGTAGACGAACTTACTTTACCTTCCGCATTTTCAGCAAAACGATTTACACTGTCGATACTATCTTCAGTTGCTTTTTGATACGCTTTATAAGCAACTACACCTGTTCCGATGAGTGCAGCTGCTACCAATCCGACTGGCCCCGTTAAAACAGCGAGCGCACTTCCCAATAAACCAACTGCTCCTGCGGCGAGTCCAGCAATTCCACCAATTGGTGCTAATGCTAAAGATAAAGCACCAATGCCTGAAACAACCATTCCAACTACTCCAAGAAATGCTCCTATAGCAGTTACAATAGCGGTTATCGCAAGAACAACACTGCCTGTAATCGCTACTGCTTTTTGTACAGGACCAGGTAATGCATTAAACCCATCCACAAGTTTTTGTAACCCAGCAACAAACACGCTAATAACAGGGGCAAGTGCATCACCAATTGTCTTTTTCATAGTTGAAAATGCACTTTTCAATAATTCAATACGACCTGATAAAGTATTAATCTTTGTAGCTGCAACATCCGCCGCGGTTACTTTAGACATTTCTGTATACATGTTTTTTACACCGTCAGCACCTTCTTTATATAGAATGTTCGCTGCACGGATAGCATCAGTACCAAACATCGTTTGAAGAGCTTGTTGCCTTTGCGCATCGGTCAAATGAGCAAGTTTTTCTTTAAGTAATTGAGATATATCTGCTAAAGATTTAATTTTTCCATGGGCATCATAAAAAGCACTGGAATACATATTTTGCTCTTCTAATAATTTTTCCCATGCTTTCGCATGTTCTTTTGTATAACGTCCTAACCCTTCTTGTTCTTCAAGGTATTTATGAATTTGTTGAGCTAACTCTTCCCATGAACTTCCTTGCGGTTTTATACCTCTTTCTTCAAGAAATTGCATAGCTTTGTTTGTATCCATTGCACCAAGACCTAGATCAAACATAGTACGTGTCGCTTCTTTTGTAGAAGGTACTAGATTAAGAAGCATCGTTTTCAAAGATGTACCTGCATCAGAACCTTTTAATCCATTTTGTGCAAAAACCGCTAAAGCCGTACTGGTATCCTTAAATGTTAAACCTGTACCAGCCGCGACTGCCGATGCCATGGATAATCCATATTTTAATTCGCGTACATCTGTAGCAGAAGCATTAGCTGCGCCAGATAAAATATTAGCTGCCTCTGCTACAGAGAGGTTATCTGCCTTAAATGAATTTAGTGCTGTAGATGCAATCTCAGCCGCTTCACCTAGTTCTAATTCTCCAGCTGTTGCTAAGTTAAGAGCGCCTTCTAAACCACCGTTAATAATGTCCGTTAAACCGACACCTGCTTTTATTAACTCTTCTACACCTTTACCTGCTTCCACAGACGAGAATTTTGTTTTCTCTCCCATTTCAACTGATAAATCACTGAGTTTTTTCATTTCGTTACCAGTAGCACCACTAACAGCCTTGACGTTTGCCATTTGCTGTTCAAAATTCATAGACTCGGTTACCGCTGACTTCAATCCACGTCCTATGGCATAGGTCATCCCACCAAAAACAATACCAATTTGAGCACCAGCATTTTGTAGATGATTCCCCAACGTCTCCATACGATTACCAAAGTTTAATAAGCGATTGCCTTGTTGCTCTAACTCACGATTGGAACGCTGTAATTCTGTTTCAAATCGATTTAATTCAGCAGTAGCCCTATGAATTTGCTCCGCATAACGTTGTGCCGATTGACTCGCTTCGCCTTCTTCTGCTTTTACACGATTATAAACAGATTGTAATTCTCTAACTTTTTCTTTTTGCTTATCAACCATTCGTGTTAAAACATCGATTTTAGCTCGCGTTTGGTCCGCGGCGTTTGCAAATCCCCCCATCCCGGTGGTGATGGATCGAAATTCAGCTTGCAATGCTTTTAACGAATTATTGAGCTTCTCAATTCCTTTTTGCTCTGCTTGTCGGTTTAATTGTTTAAGTTCATTTTCGAAACGATTTAAATCTGCTACAGCTCTATTTACTTGTGCAGCATATCGCTGAGTAGCCGCATTATTTTCACCGAGTTTCGCCTTATTTTGATCATATGCTTGTCTTAAGGCTCTAACTTTTTCTTTTTGTGCTTCAATAATACGGTTTAAAACATCGATTTTTGCACGTGTTTGTTGACTTGCGCTTGCAAATCCGCCCATACCTGTACTGATAGACCTTAGTTCATTCTGCAATGTACGTACTGCACGACCAGAATTTGCGATACCTTGTCGGAAATTAATATTATCCAGAGACAGTCGGACAACTAAGTTATTGATTTCATTTGTCATTTTTCCGCCTCCCTCCCTAGATAATGTTTTCCGCAGGAACGTAGATTTCGTTAGAATTTTCCTTTTCTACATTTCCTTGCTGGCTATTTTTTTGATTTAGTCTTAGGTAATGCCAAATATCCATCTCATTATCGATTTGATGATGTTTATATCCTTGACGCAATAAAGAGAGGTAGAGCTCGTCCATAAATTCCTTGAACGTTAGCCCTCCTCCCTCTATTGGTTTGGGTCTTCACTTGTCCCCCCAGTTGTACCACCTGCTGCTTCTACTGTTTCATTTATAAGAGAATTAATGACCTCTGTTGTTGTCGATAAAAATTTACGAGCGTCCACACCATCCCAATACTGGTCTACTGTGAACTGATTTCCATAAACCTCCGTCACATACTTAACCATTTTGTCTAAATCTGCTTTATCTGGATTGCTTGGAATTTCCGCAAGCTCTGTTGACTTGCGAATTAAACGCGCTGGAATAAAATCTGGTAACTGAAAAATTTCCTTTTCTCCATTAATCAATAAAGTTAATTTCATGATCTATTCCTCCTTATTTAATAAAAAAGAGAGAGTTTATACTCCCTCTTACTTCTGCTCTGCTGGCGGCTGTGCCACAGGCTTTTCATATACCTTTTTAAACCAATTATCTCCAACAGCTTTTGTAAATGTTGGTTCATCTTCATCAGCTGTAAACTTCGTTCTATCATCAAAATCACGTTCAATGAAGGAACCTTTAAGTTTCGTTGTTTGGAAGTTTGGTTTATCTTTCTTAGTTTCAGCCTCTTCTTCTTCTTGTGAAAGTTTTCCTTTTAATAACCAAACGTATCGATATTTATCGTTCGCTTTTAAGAAACGAAACCCAATTGCTAAATACGGTTTCTCTCCTTCACGCTTCTCATCCAAAACCCCATCTTGCACTTCAGGGAACCCTTCAATGTCAGCCTTTGTAGAAAGTGACAATCCTCGAACTTCAATTTCCACTTCAGTTTCACCATCAGATTCCGCAATTTCTGATTTCCTGTTATCACTCCACATGACTTCTGAAGATACCTTCTTAGTTAATTTAACCTTTACGGCACCTTCCATTTTCTTTACTGTTGAATAGTCAACACCCATCGCATCATCTTGTAACACTTTTGCATAAACAAGACTATCTACACCGACAGTCGAGCTAATTTTTATAACCTCTCCAGCCATCTATAATTCCACTCCTTTCGCGAATCGCATCGCATAATGAAAAATTTGTGTATCTTCTTCATATAAATCAGCAACTGCATAACGTGAAAAACCAATACTTTTCATGACTTCATTCACTTTTTGATGAATTGCTGTCGTGCTATTCTTTGACCAGATATCAATTTGAAACAGAATTTCACTTTCGCTTTCCTTATTATCCGCAAACCCATCAGGTCTGTTATCTAACTCAAAAAATGTGATTCTAGGAAATTCTGTTGCGTTTTTTGCTTTTCTATAATAAATGCGTTTTCCACCTAACAATGAAACAAGCTCTTGATTTGCCTCAAGAGCTTGTAAAATAACAGGGCGTAAATTTATCACAAATTCAGCCTCATTTCATTTTTTAAAATATCTGTCATAGCACGTACAGCCCCTGCTTTAGAAGCATTAAAGCCTGGTTCCACGAATGGATGCGCTGGCATTTTCGACGTTCCCCATTCATGGAATTTTAAATAAAACCACGGAGATCGATCAGCCTTATCAAGACCAATTTTCACCGTTTTAACGCCACCTTCTAACCTAGCCTTTGTAACTTTAATCTGATCAGCGGCATGTTTTCCAGTACGCCACGGTTCACTTTTTGATGGTGGTTTAGGCGTTGTACTTCTAGGCGCTCGTTCTGCAATTGCTTTTCGAATAGGTTCTCCACCTGCTGCAAGGGCCTTATCTTCTATTTCCTTACCACGTGCTCCCATCGCTTCCAATCCAGTGATAAGACGGTCAAACCCAATAAAATCTACACCATCAGCCATTCATACCACCACGCTTCCACATGATTAATAACGTATGATTTTCAGTTGGAAGGACTGAAATAATGTCATATATGGCATCTTTGTACTTAATTTTCATATCAGCGGTAACGTCGCTACGATAACGAATTTCTGTTTTCCCTTGAACCTCGCTATTCGCTGCTGCTGCTTGAAAATATTCTCTTCCTTTTAAAAAGATAAAAGAGCCCCATACAGTGAATACATCTTTATATTTGTCAATCGGTTCACCATCTGGCCCTTTTGCATTTTCATCTTTTACTTGAAATGTAAGCCGTTTATCTAATTTTGCAGGATTCATTTTCTTTCCTCCTGAGGCTCTGGAGCGTACTGGAGCTGTAATATCATGCTCTGAACAATGGTTCTGATTTTTTCACTGGCTTTTTCTCCTACAAGTAGTCGGTTTTCATACCAATCGGAAACCAAAAATAAACAAAGCAACTTGGCATCTTCATTCTTTTCATCGAATGTTCTACCAGTTGCTTTGAAAATATATTTTTCAGCTGCTTTGATTAACATAGTAATTGTACGGGTATCATCTTCATCCACCCGAATCCATTCTTTAGCTTCTTCTACAGTAACTAACATGTAAAAGCCTCCTCAAACTATTATTGAGGTTGTTCAACAGGTGCACTCAAATCCAATTCCCCGTATACCGCTGCTTCGCTATCCCAAAGTTTTACATCATCGCGTTGAATAGCACGTAAATCCAATGTGTTACGTGTGAATGCTTTACCACCTACATCTGTAGAAGCTAGCTCCATATCTTCTCGTTTAAACAACACAATGGCTTCTTTTAAATCCCCAATAATAAGAGGTGCTTTTTTAGCGGTCGTTCCTTTCGTTTTTAAGAAACGATTAGAAATTACGACAACTGGTTTCCCATCAAATAATTTTCGGTTCGGCTTTGTTGGATCTGGCTGTAAAATGTATTTTCCGTCCTTGTCTTTTAATTTATCCAAATAGTTAAATCCATCTTGATTTGTAAGTAAAATTGCATTTGGAGAAATTGCTGGATCTAATTTAACATTTAGTACATCTTTAATGTCATCAAGAGACTTAATCGCTTGTTTTGTCAATTTATCAATAACATTCAAAATAAGCACATTGCGTGTAACTTTTGATTTTTTCCCTAACCATTTAATCACATAATTCAGGATGTTTTGATCGCTATCTTTCAATAAAGAACGGGATAACGGTAAAATCCCTGCTCTGTCCTTTATTGCATATTCCATATTAAAGAACTTAGGATTGTCCGTTTCTGGAATTTCTCCCATTTCCGTAATTTCTGCAAAAGGAACCATTTCCGCATTTTTTTCTAATACTCGTGATCCCGAACGTGTTTGAACTGGCTCAACAGTTACATATTGTTCAAGAGCATCAAATGAACGGGATAATTCATTAATTTTTGTTTGAATATCCTGCGGGATAACAAGACCGCCGTCTTCCCCTGTTAGTCCAGACATCGCACGTTGTTCTAATTCGTTTTCAAGGAATTCTCGTTCTTCTGCATTTAGTGGTTTGTTTCGTAATGCTTTCATAAATACATCGCGGTACTCAATATCTTCTTCGCCAAAGCGTGTTTCTAATTCGTTTCCAACTTGACGTTGTTCTGTCTCAGAATCATCAAGTGAACGCTGTAACTCAATTTTCTTTTGTAAAGAACGTACCTCGTTCATCATTGCTTCAGCTTCTTCTACTTTGTCCTCACTCATAAGAGAACGTACTTCTGACTTTTTCTCTTCTAATTGCGCTAATAATTCACGTAATTCTTTTGACAAATTAAACACTCCTTTGAATTTTGGCATAAAAAATGAGCTTTCTACAGAAGCTCTAATTCCAACGCTAATTTTCTTTTACGGTATTCATTTGCAGCTCGTTTTTCATTCGCTTTAAAATCATCTAATGAGCGAACATTGACTTCATTAGCTGGATAAGCAGGAAATGCAACTGGTGATATTTCATAAAGTTCAGCATTTAGAATAGATCGCTTATAAAGCTTGCCATTTTCTCGTTCCTCAGATGACCACTTATCTTTTATTACTTTCATTCCGAATGAGACACCATCCACATCACCGCGTTTAATAAGCTCCCAAGCGTCATTACCTACAGTGGTATTTGGAATATCTAATTCAAAACGTAATTCTTTCTTATCGTCTTCGATGCGCAATGTGTTGCTTTTAGTATTTCCTAATACTTGAGATGTGTCGTGCGACCATAAACCCACAACATCACGAACTTTTAAACTTTCGTCAAAAGCTCCTTCCGCAATCTCTTCCACAAAGGTATCTCCCCACCAATCGCGCATTTCAGCACTTTCGGTATTGTATTTAATGGCCCCGGAAATTGTACGCTTACCTTCCTCTTCATTCGCCTCACGAATTTCAATCGTCATCGGTAACGCTCGAATCTCCTTCGTTTCCTTCTTTTCCATTTTCGCCACTATTACCACCCCCTTTCAAATAAGCCTGTCCAGCCATTTCAATCGGCATCATATTCCCATTAACGAGTAATTGATCTCCACCAGCTTCTGGTGGTAAATCTTCTTTACTTCTGGCCTCGTTAGGTTTGAGGAAACCACCTTGAATACCTGTCCTATAAGCTTCGTATCTCGTTTTAATATCCGCCCGTAGAATAGCATCTACATTGAATTTCGAATAAAAGCCTTTATCCAACTCACTGTCTAAAAATAGCTTATAAGTCATCTCTTGCTCATACATCGTTAAAGTAGCTTGCAATGTATCTGTATAGAATTGTCGTTGCTGCTGTTCAATGTTATTAAGAGTAGCTTTACTTAAATCATTAAGTTGATGCATTTTGATACCAAAAGCAGTGGCTATTTGCCTAATGGTAAGCTCTGTATTTTCAAGAAACTGCGCATCTGACATGCTTAATGATATGGGTTGAAACTGATATCCCACTGGCATTAGCGCAATTCGATGGCTATTTTCCAATCCGCTAGACATGGACTCGAAATTTTCACGAAAAACTCTTTTTGCATCTTCATTTAAATCTCCAACATATTGAACTAACCCTTTTACCTGTAATCCTTGTTTGTAGAAATTGTTTATAAATTTCTGTGCTGAAGCTGAATTTTCAACCGTCGATTTTAAATAATCCATAGTTGGTACGCCAACAAGCCCATCAAGAGTAAGACCGTTTTTAAAATGCAACATCTCATCTGGCATTAACTTAATCTGTTTGCCATTCACATTGACGACATACCACATTTTTGATTTCGAATTAAGTAATCCAACATCATCGATATAGACAGTCACCTTTGAGGAATCGATTGGCCATAAAGCTTTTACTCTGCCTTTTCGATCAAATTCAATGTTAGCGTAGCTGTTTCCGTATAAATTCTTTTGAGTTTCCAGTGCACCGAAAAGATTCATTGAACTCATATATGGATTCGGCCGCAACTTGAGCAAGTTGTAAAGATAATGTCTTGCCGCCTTCTGAATCCCACTTTCATCCTCTTGATAGATTTTAAGAGGAAGCTTAGAGACAGATTCAGATAGTATTTTGATACAAGCAAAGACTGTAGCAACTTTGAGAGCGTTTTTCCCTTTTACATTTACATCACTCGGTGAAATTCCTAACCACTCTAATAATTTTTCATCATCCTTATTTAACTCAACTACTCGCCTTTTCTCAAAGCTGAAGAATTTTCGAACTGAATCCAATAGTTTCACACACTCACCCCCTCCCTAGTTCCATAATTTATTAAGAAAGTCTTTATTTGCGAATTCGGACACATCAACTTTTACACTCGCCCCATACATTGCCCTTGCAAATGCATTTAATACCGCTGCCGCTGGATCAATACGATTTTTACTTATCTTTTTCGAGATCATAATATTTTCTTGGTCATCCATTTTAATAACAGCGTTATTAAGAGCCCAAAAAAGCACGGGATCACCAGTATGTTTCACTTTCTTTTCATACACTTTTTCACGAAATGTCTTTGTTGGAATGGATAGATTAGCAATCCGCTGTGGTATTTCTACACAAGTAAAACCTTTGTTTTCTAAATTCTGCGCTAAATGCAAAGCATTCCATTTATCATAGTCAAATTCTTGAATGTCTTTATC
>NZ_JAKUEW010000028.1:0-14943 GCF_022663115.1 Bacillus cereus group sp. BfR-BA-01430 | reverse complement strand
ATGGCAGAGAGGTCACACCCGTTCCCATACCGAACACGGAAGTTAAGCTCTCTAGCGCCGATGGTAGTTGGGGCCTTGCCCCTGTGAGAGTAGGACGTCGCCAAGCAAAAAAACACGAGTGAATTCACTCGTGTTTTTTTTATTTCCTAAGAAATAGATGAACATTGATTGAATAAAAATAACGAAACATAGTAAGGGATTTTTTCAGTAGATATATTTAAAAATTGATAAATAAAAGGATAATCATCCGAAGCATAGCTTCCTAAAAGCTCATACCACCATTCCGTCTCATAGCGGGAAATCATACTTAAATTATAGAGAAGTAAATAATGGATAAGCAATTCAGGTAAACATGGTTTTGGACTTCTTAAATCACTTATGATTGGCCAATAATAAGTATCTGTATGGTGGCTATAAGATAACGGAGCAACATGTATCGGATTCCATGTTTTAATAGGAGCAGAAAATATTAATTTTGTTTCATCCTCTTTACTATTTACATGGCGCATAGAAAGGTGTTTACAAACCGTTTCAATATAACGAGCAAATCTTTCCTTAGTCATATGTAAATGATCGAGCACTGCAGGGGGAAAGGTAATATATTCTTTCTTGTGTGTATCCAATTTATACAATGTTTTCCCCTTTTGACTAAATTGAAATAAAGATTGTAATTCAGGGATTTTTACAAGTAATTCGAACATATTAAATTTTTCTCCTTCCAGTTGTTCCATGTGAAACAGCTGCTGTGCAAGGTGTGGAAATAGCCCGGTTTTTTGTATTTTTACTTCATCTTCTAAAAATTGATAACTTTGTTTCTTTCGCTTTCTTGTCGTTACTCCATGAGCTAAGACAGTTGTAGATTCAGGATAGTTTGGATCGATAGTTAATAGGCACGCTTTAAAGAGCTGACTCATTCCGTAAAACAACAAAATCGGCTGAATAGAACAAGGAGCTGTTTGAGAAAGGTCATAATAATTTTTCCCATGCTCTAAATAATAAATAAAGGGATAACAATTTTCAAAGCTCCTCTTTTCAGCATTTTCGATAGGTAATTTTTTATAACAACGGGTAAGATAACGTTGTACATTTTGAGCAGAAAAAAAGAAACTAAATTGGTGCCAATTTTGAGATGTACAATTCATATGTTACGCTCCTTTTATTATCTAAAAATTCTAACATATACTCACTTTCTTGACAGTATTTTAACCAATTGTTAAGCTACTAATAATAATTTCTGGTATCATAGGGGGAACAATTATGTGGGAATCTAAATTTGTTAAAGAAGGTTTGACATTTGATGATGTATTACTTGTACCAGCGAAGTCAGATGTATTACCAAGAGAAGTAAGTGTTAAAACGGTTCTATCTGAAAGCTTGCAGTTAAATATTCCTTTAATTAGCGCAGGGATGGATACAGTAACAGAAGCTGATATGGCTATTGCAATGGCACGTCAAGGTGGATTAGGAATTATCCATAAGAATATGTCAATTGAGCAACAAGCTGAGCAAGTTGATAAGGTAAAACGTTCTGAAAGCGGCGTTATTTCAGATCCTTTCTTTTTAACTCCAGAGCATCAAGTGTATGATGCAGAACATCTAATGGGGAAATATCGCATCTCAGGTGTACCAATTGTAAATAATTTAGATGAACAAAAACTAGTTGGTATTATTACAAACCGTGATATGCGTTTTATTCAAGATTACTCTATCAAAATTTCCGACGTGATGACAAAAGAACAACTTATTACAGCTCCGGTCGGTACTACGCTAGAAGAGGCTGAAAAGATCCTACAGAAATATAAAATTGAAAAGCTCCCTCTTGTTGATCAAAACGGTGTGTTAAAAGGCCTTATTACAATTAAAGATATTGAAAAAGTAATTGAGTTTCCAAACTCAGCAAAGGATAAACAAGGTCGTTTATTAGTTGGGGCAGCAGTTGGTGTAACTGCAGATGCAATGCTTCGTATTGACGCATTAGTAAAAGCAAACGTAGACGTAATTGTAATTGATACAGCTCATGGACATTCACAAGGTGTTCTTGAAAAAGTAAAAGAGGTTCGTACAAAATACCCAGAATTAAATATTATTGCAGGGAACGTTGCCACAGCTGAAGCAACGCGAGCATTGATTGAAGCTGGTGCAAATATTATCAAAGTTGGTATTGGACCAGGTTCAATTTGTACAACACGCGTTGTAGCTGGCGTAGGTGTTCCACAATTAACAGCAGTATATGATTGTGCGACTGAAGCGCGTAAACATGGTATCCCAGTTATTGCTGATGGCGGTATTAAATATTCTGGTGATATGGTAAAAGCTTTAGCAGCAGGTGCTCACGTTGTGATGCTTGGTAGCATGTTCGCTGGTGTAGCTGAAAGCCCAGGGGAAACTGAAATTTATCAAGGTCGTCAATTTAAAGTGTACCGTGGTATGGGTTCTGTTGGAGCAATGGAAAAAGGAAGTAAAGATCGTTACTTCCAAGAAGGAAATAAAAAACTTGTTCCAGAGGGTATTGAAGGCCGTGTACCATATAAAGGACCTTTAGCTGATACAGTTCATCAATTAGTTGGTGGATTACGTGCAGGAATGGGATATTGCGGAGCACATGATTTAGAGTTCTTACGTGAAAATGCACAATTTATTCGTATGTCAGGTGCTGGACTACGCGAAAGTCATCCACACCATGTACAAATTACAAAAGAAGCTCCAAATTACTCTCTATAATGTCTTATATATAAATAGACAGAGGTTTGATATCTCTGTCTATTTTTTTTTGATTATGTTAGAATAACGGTTATGTGAGTACAATGAGATATTGGGGGTAACTGAAGTGACAGGTATGTTTTGCAAAAGATTCATTGCAATGGTAACAGTGCTGACATTATTCTTTAGCGCGTTTGTTACATATAGCAGTGCATCAGCGGAAACAGGTTCTGCTTTAAATATTGAAGCAGGCGCAGCAATTTTAGTAGAAGCAGATTCTGGGAAAATTTTGTATCAAAAAAATGCAGATGAATTGTTAGCAATTGCAAGTATGACGAAAATGATGAGTGAATATTTAGTTCATAAAGCAGTGGATACGGGGAAACTGAAATGGGACCAAAAAATAAAAGTTTCTGAATATGCACATAAAATTTCACAAGACCGCTCATTATCGAATGTTCCATTAGAAAATGGTGGTTCTTACACAGTAAAAGAATTGTATGAAGCAATGGCAATTTACTCTGCAAACGGTGCAACAATTGCTTTAGCTGAGGCGGTTGCAGGTAAAGAAGTAGACTTCGTAAAAATGATGAATGATCAAGCGAAAGAGTTTGGATTGAAAAATTATAAATTTGTAAACTCTACAGGTTTAACAAACAAAGATCTAAAAGGACAACATCCTGAAGGAACAACGCCAGATGAGGAAAATAAAATGTCGGCGCGAGAGGTTGCCATTTTAGCACAGCATTTAATTCAAGATTTTCCAAAGGTGTTAGATACGGCAAAAATTCCGAAGAAGGTATTCCAAGAAGGTGGAAAATATCCTGTTAAGATGGATAACTGGAACTGGATGTTAAAAGGCTTAGTTAAGCAATATGAAGGTGTAGATGGTTTGAAAACAGGTTCTACTCCAGAAGCTGGTGATTGTTTTACAGGTACTGCTGAAAGAAACGGCATGCGTTTAATTTCTGTTGTTATTAAAACAAATTCTCATACAGCACGCTTTGATGAAACAAAGAAACTTTTTGATTACGGATTTACCAATTTTGATGTGAAAAAAGTATATCCAAAAGGATCATCAGTAAAAGGACATGAAACAGTACGAGTCGAAAATGCAAAAGATAAAGATGTTGCAGTTGAGACAAAACAAGCGATTACACTTCCAATACCAAAAGGAAGTAAAGATGTTTACAAAACAGAGTTTAAAGATATAGAGAAAGAAAAAGAAGCACCAATTAAAAAAGGAACAACATTAGGACAAATGGTTGTATCACCTAAGGATGCGAGTGATCCTGGATTCTTATCTGGAAAATCGTTGCATGTTAATTTAGTAACAAAATCAGAAGTAGAACAAGCTAACTGGTTTGTACGCTCTATGCGTGGTATAGGATCCTTCTTTAGTGATATATGGAATAGTGCTGTTGATACAGTAAAAGGTTGGTTTTAAAAGCTCCTCATAGTAGGAGCTTTTTTATTTCTGATTTTTCATACAGATTTAATGAAAAAGTAGTGGACAAGCCTCTAATAGTTAGTGGTAGAATGTAAGAGTATTCTAAATTTTCGCCTTTAATGGGGGAAGCAATTCATCTAGGGAGGTTTTTGTACATGACAAATGTAACAGGAACAGAACGTGTCAAACGTGGAATGGCAGAAATGCAAAAAGGCGGCGTTATTATGGATGTAGTGAACGCTGAACAAGCAAAGATTGCAGAAGAAGCAGGTGCAGTTGCCGTTATGGCGTTAGAGCGTGTTCCTGCAGATATTCGTGCAGCAGGTGGCGTTGCACGTATGGCAGATCCAACAATTGTAGAAGAAGTTATGGGGGCTGTATCAATTCCAGTTATGGCAAAATGCCGTATTGGTCATCTGGTGGAGGCTCGTGTATTAGAATCATTAGGGGTGGACTACATTGATGAGAGTGAAGTGTTAACTCCGGCTGATGAAGTATACCATTTAAATAAACGTGATTACACTGTTCCATTTGTATGTGGATGTCGTGATATTGGAGAAGCTGCGCGGCGTATTGCAGAGGGTGCGTCTATGCTTCGTACAAAAGGTGAACCTGGAACGGGAAATATCGTAGAAGCAGTTCGTCATATGCGTCAAGTCAATGCAGAAATCCGTCAAGTTGCGAATCTTCGTGAAGACGAACTTATGACATATGCTAAAAATACTGGTGCTCCTTATGAGGTATTACTTGAAATTAAACGTCTTGGTCGTCTGCCAGTTGTAAACTTTGCAGCAGGTGGTGTAGCAACGCCAGCAGATGCTGCATTAATGATGCAGCTTGGTGCAGATGGTGTGTTCGTAGGTTCTGGTATTTTTAAATCAGAAAACCCTGAAAAGTTTGCACGTGCTATTGTTGAAGCGACAACACATTATGAAGATTATGAGTTAATTGCAAGTCTTTCTAAAGGATTAGGCACTGCAATGAAGGGCGTTGAAATTTCAACACTATTACCAGAACAACGTATGCAAGAACGCGGTTGGTAATTAAAGGGGATTTAAAAATGGTGAAAATCGGTGTGTTAGGTCTTCAAGGAGCAGTTCGAGAGCATGTAAAAGCAGTCGAAGCAAGCGGTGCAGAAGCTGTAGTTGTAAAACAAATAGAACAACTTCAAGAAATTGATGGGCTTATTTTACCAGGTGGTGAAAGTACAACAATGCGTCGTCTCATTGATAAGTATCATTTTATGGAACCACTTCGTAAATTTGCGAGTTCTAGAAAACCGATGTTTGGTACATGTGCAGGTATGATTTTACTTGCAAATAAGCTTATTGGTTATGAAGAAGCGCATATTGGTGCAATGAATATTACAGTAGAACGTAATGCATTTGGTCGTCAAAAGGATAGCTTCGAAGCTACACTTTCGATTAAAGGTGTAGGAGAAGATTTTACAGGTGTATTTATTCGAGCGCCGTATGTCGTTGATATAGCTGATGATGTAGAAGTTCTTTCTATGCACAATGGTCGAATGGTTGCAGTGAGACAAGGGCCATTCTTAGCCGCTTCTTTCCATCCAGAGTTAACAGATGATCATCGTGTTACAGCGTATTTTGTACATATGGTAGAAGAAGCGAAAATAAAGAAAGTTGTATAAGTAACTTGCAACTTGTGTAAGATTATAGTAAATTGATGATAACAATTTTATAAAATTAGCGTGTTGATAGGAAATAGTAACAAATAGTGTTTCTTTACAGAGAGTCGGTGGTTGGTGGAAACCGATAGAAACGGTTTGTGAATCCATCCTGGAGTGAAATGTGGAATATCTTTATGATTAGTAAGCATTTCCGGTGAAGAGCCGTTATTTCTACTTGAGAGGAAAACAGATTTGTTTTCAACTAGGGTGGCAACGCGGGTTAACTCCCGTCCCTTTTATAGGGACGGGAGTTTTTGTATTTTATAAAATAAAAGGAGGAATTTACAGGTGCTTGATATTAAATTTTTACGTGCCAATTTTAAAGAAGTAAAAGAAAAATTACAGCATAGAGGCGAAGACTTAGCTGATTTTGAGCGTTTTGAAGAATTAGATACAAAAAGAAGAGAGTTGCTTGTTCAAACAGAGGAACTAAAAAGTAAACGTAATGAAGTGTCTCAACAAATTTCTATGCTAAAGCGCGAAAAGAAAGATGCAGAAGCATTAATTTTAGAGATGCGTGAAGTAGGAGAAAAAATCAAAGGTCTTGATAATGAGCTTCGTGAAGTAGAAGGGGATTTAGAAGGATTAATGCTTTCTATTCCAAATATCCCACATGAATCTACACCTGTTGGTGAAACAGAAGATGATAACGTGGTAGCGCGTACTTGGGGAGAAGTAAAAGAATTTAACTTTGAGCCAAAACCACATTGGGATCTTGCAACTGATTTAGGTATTGTAGATTTTGAACGCGCAGGTAAAGTAACAGGAAGTCGTTTCGTGTTTTATAAGGGTGCAGGAGCTAGATTAGAACGTGCTTTAATTAGCTTCATGCTTGATCTTCACACAGAAGAACATGGTTATGAAGAGGTTTTACCTCCATACATGGTAAACCGCGCAAGTATGACAGGAACAGGTCAACTTCCGAAGTTTGAAGAAGATGCATTCCTTATCGAAAGTGAGGATTACTTCTTAATCCCTACAGCTGAAGTTCCAGTAACAAATATGCACCGTGATGAAATCTTAAGTGCAGAGCAATTGCCGATTCGTTATGCTGCATTTAGCTCTTGTTTCCGTTCTGAGGCAGGTTCAGCTGGACGTGATACACGCGGTTTAATTCGTCAACATCAATTTAATAAAGTAGAGCTTGTGAAGTTTGTTAAACCAGAAGATTCTTATGAAGAATTAGAAAAATTAACAAATGATGCGGAACGCGTGTTACAATTATTAGAGTTGCCATATCGTGTTATGAGTATGTGTACGGGAGATTTAGGATTTACAGCAGCAAAGAAATATGATATCGAAGTATGGCTTCCTAGCTATGATACGTACCGTGAAATTTCTTCTTGCAGTAATTTCGAAGCATTCCAGGCAAGACGTGCAAATATTCGTTTCCGTCGTGAACCTAATGCGAAACCAGAACCAGTTCATACATTAAATGGCTCAGGTCTTGCGATTGGCCGTACAGTTGCAGCGATTTTAGAAAATTATCAGCAAGAAGATGGTACAATTATAATTCCAGAAGTTCTTCGTCCTTATATGGGAGGAAAAACAGTTATTAAATAAATGAATACTTTCATCGGTATGAGTGATTGGTAATTCCAGTTGTTGTCAGTGATAATAGGAAAGGAAAGGTGATATTTTCCTTTCCTCATAATTTATAATAGTAGGGTTGACTAACTGTTTTTCTTTTGTTATTATATTTGATGTCAATATGGAGGTATACCCAAGTCTGGCTGAAGGGATCGGTCTTGAAAACCGACAGGCGGCGAGAGTCGCGCGGGGGTTCGAATCCCTCTACCTCCTCCAGATATAATTGACAACAGCGCATATAAGTGGAGATTGGAGAACTCGTTACCAACACGTAACGAGTTTTTATTTTAAAACCAATCATAAAGTATGATATAAGGTTAATATTGCCTTATGAAACACTCATATTCCGATGATTATCTTCATAGATATGAAAGGAGTCAACATGGATCTTATTATACAAACATTTCCTTTAGATGGAAAAACTTTATACTATGTACAATGTCCAGTTTGTAAGAACAATAGAATTTTAAATAGTGGTGCGAATGTATCTTGCATTATAAGTGATGAAACATTCCGTAAGCTTTGTGGTTGTACTTGTAATGTGAAAAAAGAAGCACCAAAGAAAGCGACAAAAAAAGTAGCAACTCCAAAGCGTACTGGTAAAGTATTAACAGCAATGATTAATGGGAAAGAAATGACTGTTAAAGAGATTGCAGAAGCATACGATATTAGTACAAGTACGGTTCGTCAGCGTATTAATGCTGGGAAGACAGAGAGTGAAATTATTGCTCCGACAAAAAGGAAAAAGTAAGTTAATAGGAAAACCCGTGCAAATGCACGGGTTTTTTATTTTACAAGTTTACGCGTGTGGTTTAAGAAATGTCCGATTTTCTTAATAATTGGTTCAATAGAATTTTCATCTTGTAGAATATCGTATTCATTAATATTTAAACGTAGGACAGGGCAGGAGTTAAAGTTATTAATCCAGTTTTCGTAACGTTCATGCATTTCCTTCCAATATTCAATTGGCGTTTGTTGTTCCATTGGGCGTCCTCTTTTTTGAATACGATCAACAATGTCATCAAAAGAACCTTCTAAATAAATTAATAGGTCTGGATGTGGAAAATAAGGTGTCATTACCATTGCATCAAACAGGTTTTTGTATGTTTCATAATCTGTTTCTGTCATCGTCCCTTTTTCATAGTGCATCTTCGCGAAAATGCCAGTGTCTTCATAAATAGAACGATCTTGGATAAAGCCTCCGCCATATTCAAAAATTTTCTTTTGTTCTTTAAATCGCTCTGCTAAGAAATAAACTTGTAAATGAAAACTCCAACGTGTAAAGTCATCATAAAATTTGTCCAAGTAAGGATTTGAATCTACCTTTTCAAATGATGTTCGATAGCTTAAAGCATTAGCAAGTGCTGTGGTCATTGTTGATTTTCCTACACCGACAGTTCCAGCGATAGTAATTACTGCATCATTGGGTATATCGTATTTTTGCCTGAAATTCATTGCTATTTCGTCCCCTTTGAGAGTGTATTTTGGAGAGTGGATAAAATTATATGTAAGTCATCATTGTTTTTTATGAAATCCATGTTATCTCCATTAAATTTCAATACAGGAATATCTGGATGATCCTTTTGAAAAGCTTCCATTGCTATTTCGTAATCTTGAGTAAGTTGTAATAAATAATTTGGATCTATATTTTTTTCAAATTCTCTTCCGCGCATTGCAATTCTTTTTTGCAGTGTTTCAAGACTTGCGGTTAAGTATACAATGACATTTGGCACGGGCATATCCTGTGTAAGAATACGATAAATTTGCATGTACTTTTCATATTGAACATCCTTTAATGTACGAGATGCAAAGATTAAATTTTTAAATATATGATAATCTGCTACTACTGGCTTATATTGATTTAAGTATTTCTTGTTAATGTCTTCCAATTGTTTATATCTGTTACATAGGAAGAACATTTCTGTTTGAAAACTCCATTCTTCAATATCCTCATAAAATTTTCCTAAGAAGGGGTTTTCATCAACAATTTCTTTGAGTAAGTGGAGTTGCATGTGAGTTGAAATTTCCTTCGCTAGTGAAGTTTTTCCAACACCAATTGGCCCTTCAACCGTAATAAATGGTACTTCGGTCACGCTGTTTCCTCCTTTCAGTCTATAATTTCCTGCTATATAAAAACACAAAACAGGATTATTGTAGCATAAGAGGGAAGCGAAAGGACTAATTTGTTATAAAAAGTTAGAAAGTCAATGGAGGTTTCGTTAATTTGAATTGAGACGAAGGCATAATATTTGCCTTTAATATTGTTTGCATGATTTTTAAGGCATGTATGTTATCTTGATCAGAATTAGAAGCGATGCAGTCTTCTGGTATGTAGAGGTTGTAATTTCTCATATGAGCATCATTAGCCGTGAAAAGAATGCATATATTTCCAGCTACCCCTGTGATAATGAGGTTTTCAATTTTTAAGTAACCTAACAAAGAGTTTAATGGTGTTTCATAAAATGCGGAGTAATGTGGTTTAATAAAAACATAATCATCTGGCTCAGGAGAAATCATTTGTATAATGTTCTTGCTGTATGAATTTGTGCAATGAGAAATGAGTTGGTTAATATCTGATCTCCACAATTGATAATGATCGTTTATATAAATAATCGGGTAACCTAATGTTTTCATGCTCTGTTTTAAATGTAAGATAGATGTTGCTAGCATCTCGCACTTTTTAGCTAAAATAGGACCGCCCGAGAAATTGAAATCGTTAATCATATCAATAATGAGTAGAGCCGTATTTTTCATTTGTAATCATCCTTCTTTTTTCCTTTAGAATGGATTGAATGTTTAAAAGTTATCCAGTATGTATATGGGAATTGGATTAGACTATATTGTAATAGTGATTAGAGAGGATTGTGTTATGGAACAAGATATGTATTTTATGAAGCTGGCAATAGAAGAAGCGAAGAAAGCGGAGAAGATGGAGGAAGTTCCAATTGGAGCTGTACTTGTATTAGATGGCGAAGTAATTAGCAGCGCTCATAACTTAAGGGAGACAGAACAAAGGTCGATTGCTCATGCGGAGTTGTTGGCTATAGATAAGGCTTGTAAAGCTTTGGGAACATGGCGTTTAGAACATGCAACACTATATGTAACATTGGAGCCATGTCCAATGTGCGCAGGTGGAATTGTTTTATCGCGTGTGAAGCGTGTAGTATATGGTGCAAGTGATCCAAAAGGTGGATGTGCTGGTACTTTAATGAATCTTTTAACAGATGAACGTTTTAATCATCAATGTGAAGTTGTCTCAGGTGTAATGGAGGAAGAGTGCGGAGCGCTATTAACCAGCTTCTTTAGAGAACTTCGTAGAAAAAGAAAAGAACAGAAAAAAACCGATAACAAAATGAGTTTTTAACACATTTGCATTTTATAAAAAAACAAGTTATACTGATAGTGCCTTATTTAAGGCAACCGAATATTGGTTTTAACTTTGCCGTGCTAAGCGGGGAGGTAGCGGTGCCCTGTACTCGCAATCCGCTCTAGCGAGGCCGAATCCCTTCTCGAGGTTATGTTACTGTAAGGCCTGCCTTAAGTAAGTGGTGTTGACGTTTGGGTCCTGCGCAACGGGACCCCGTGAACCTTGTCAGGTCCGGAAGGAAGCAGCAATAAGCGGGTTCTCTCGTGTGCCGTAGGAGTGCCTGAACCGAGCTAACTGCTTGAGTAACGCTTATGGTACGTAATCGACAGAAGGTGCGCGGCAGTTACATATGTATATGGAACCCATCTTTTTTATAAAAGGTGGGTTTTTTGTATAAAAAATAACTTTTGGAATCTATAAACAGAATGGGTTATAATATACAAGATAATAACCTTTGAGGGAGGCCGTATTTTCGTGTCATACCAAGCGTTATACCGAACATGGAGACCGCAAAAGTTTGCAGATGTAGTCGGTCAAAAGCACGTAACAAAAACGTTGCAAAATGCCCTTCTTCAAGAAAAAGCTTCGCATGCTTATTTGTTTTCTGGTCCTAGGGGAACAGGTAAAACAACAATTGCAAAAGTATTTGCTAAGGCGATTAACTGTGAGCATGCCCCAGTAGCTGAACCTTGTAATGAATGTCCTGCATGCTTAGGCATTACACAAGGATCTATTTCGGATGTATTAGAAATTGATGCGGCTTCAAATAACGGTGTAGATGAAATTCGAGATATTAGAGATAAGGTAAAATATGCCCCAAGTGCAGTGAAATATAAAGTATACATTATTGATGAAGTTCACATGCTTTCTATGGGAGCTTTTAATGCACTTTTGAAAACATTAGAAGAACCTCCACAACATGTTATCTTTATTTTAGCGACAACAGAACCTCATAAAATTCCACCGACAATTATTTCAAGGTGTCAACGCTTCGAATTTCGAAAAATATCAGTTCATGATATCGTAGAGAGATTAGAAACTGTTGTAACAAATGAAGGTACAAAGGTAGAAAATGAAGCATTGCAAATTGTCGCGCGTGCTGCTGAAGGTGGAATGCGTGACGCGCTTAGTTTAATTGACCAAGCTATTTCTTATAGTGATGAAATAGTTACGACTGAGGATGTTTTAGCCGTAACGGGTTCTGTTTCCCAACAATATTTAGGTAATCTTGTAGAGTGTATACGTGATAATGATGTATCGAGAGCGTTACGCATTATTGATGATATGATGAGTAAAGGGAAAGATCCTGTTCGTTTTATGGAAGACTTTATTTATTATTACCGTGATATGCTCTTATATCAAACTTCACCAAAATTAGAACATATGCTAGAGCGGGTCATTGTAGACGATCAGTTTCGTATGTTAAGTGAGGCTATGCGGCCTGAAGTGATTTATGAAATCATTCATACGCTTAGCAAGGGGCAACAGGAAATGAAATGGACAAATCATCCACGTATTTTCCTAGAGGTGGTTATGGTTCAACTTTGTCAGCAATTTATGGTGCAAGCAAATGGAACTGACCGCATGCAAGCAATTATAAACAGAATGCAACAGCTAGAAAAAGAGCTAGAAGATGTGAAAAAGAATGGTGTTCCTGCTGGTGTCCAGCAGGAGGTAAGAGAAACTCGTGCAGCACCAAAACCAGTGCGAACAGGAAGTATGAAAATTCCTGTTGGCCGTGTACATGAAGTATTAAAGCAAGCGAAACGTCAAGATTTAGAGCAACTAAAGTCTATATGGGGCGAGTTACTAGGGAGACTGAAATCTTACAACAAAGTAGCATTTGCTGTGTTATTAGAAAATAGTGAACCAGTTGCAGCTTCTGATGATTCATATGTCTTAGCCTTCCAGTATGAGATTCATTGTAAAATGGCGAGTGAGAACCGTGAAGCGATGGATACCGTAGAACAGATTCTGTTTGAGTTGGTCGGTAAACGATTAAATATGATTGCAATTCCGAAAGATCATTGGGGGAAAATCCGTGAAGAATTTTTACAACGTGAAGGCGGAAACTCAGACGAATCGAAGGAACAAAGAGTGGATCCTCTCATAGAAGAGGCTGTAAAATTAGTAGGGCAACAACTGATTGAAATAAAAGAATAAGAATATTTAGGAGGAATTTATTATGATGCGTGGCGGAATGGGAAATATGAATAATATGATGAAACAAATGCAAAAAATGCAAAAACAAATGGCGAAAGCACAAGAGGAACTTGGTGAAAAACAAGTTGAAGGTACAGCTGGCGGCGGTATGGTGACAGTTATTGCAAATGGACATAAACAAATCCTTGATGTAAAAATAAAAGAAGAAGTTGTAGATCCAGAAGATATTGAAATGTTACAAGACCTTGTATTAGCTGCAACAAATGATGCACTAAAAAAAGCAGAAGAACTTTCTAATGCTACAATGGGTCAATTTACAAAAGGATTAAACTTACCAGGCGGAATGTTCTAGTAGGAGGATATTGACATATGCATTATCCAGAACCCATATCAAAGCTTATTGATAGCTTTATGAAACTGCCGGGGATCGGACCAAAGACAGCCGTTCGTTTGGCATTCTTCGT
Organism: Bacillus cereus group sp. BfR-BA-01430; assembly: GCF_022663115.1. NCBI lineage: Bacteria > Bacillati > Bacillota > Bacilli > Caryophanales > Bacillaceae > Bacillus > Bacillus cereus group sp. BfR-BA-01430. The sequence continues at coordinate 1,519 of NZ_JAKUEW010000028.1, read as the reverse complement.
GCTAGACATGAAGGAAGATGATGTATTAGATTTTGCGAAATCACTTGTGAATGCAAAGAGAAATTTAACATATTGTTCTGTTTGTGGTCACATTACGGACCGTGACCCTTGTTATATTTGTGATGACTCTCATCGTGATCAATCGGTTGTTTGTGTTGTACAGGAACCAAAGGATGTCATTGCAATGGAAAAAATGAAAGAATATCAAGGAGTGTATCACGTGTTACGTGGTGCGATTTCTCCAATGGAAGGAATTGGACCTGAGGACATTAATATTCCGCAACTTTTAAAGAGATTACAGGATGAAACAGTACAAGAAGTTATTTTAGCGACAAACCCAAATATTGAAGGAGAAGCTACAGCCATGTACATTTCTCGTCTTTTAAAACCAACTGGTATAAAAGTAACACGTATTGCCCATGGTCTCCCGGTAGGTGGAGATTTAGAGTATGCAGATGAAGTGACTTTATCTAAGGCTCTTGAAGGTCGTAGAGAAGTATAAAAGGAGAACCAGAAATGTTTTTTCAAAAAAAGGGAAAGTTGCGCAAAGAATATGATGATAAATTAATTGTACTGTTAGAAAAAGTGAAGAATGAATGGTTACGTCAAAAACGGATGGTAGAACAAAGTGTCGAGCCATCCCAAGATGTAATTTGTTCTTTAAAAATAGCAGAGGCAAAATATTTTTTCTTATTAAAAGAGGCGAAACGTCGTCCTGTAAAAATGGAACAATGGTAAAAGACTTGTAGAATATAATGAGAACAGTAGAAAAGTTCTTGAAAAAATAAAAGAAGATAGCCGTTTACTATATGGTTATCTTCTTTTTTTGTTTCTAGCTATTGATCATACTTCCGTAACGGAGGTGTTTTCTTTGGTAGGGTGTTGCCCAAAATTGAAAGTTCTTTTTTTATCCCTTGTCCCATACTAATAAAGTGTATGGATTGTATTTGAGGAGGGAGAAAATGAATTCTACACTCGTTATTGTAAGTATTCTTACTTTAGTCTTTATTTTGTTGATTTTTGGTGCTTCATTGAAACCGATACGTTTTATTGGAAAAGTAGTTGCGAGAGTAATCATAGGGGTTGCTTTGTTATTTATTGTGAATGTAATCGGGACGTATTTCGATTTTCATCTCCCAATTAATGTTGGTACAGCTTCTGTTTCTAGCTTGTTAGGAATACCGGGTATCTTTGCTTTAGTTATTATTAAATTGTATATCATGCCAGGATAATTTATTTTGGCATGTAATAAAGTAAAAAAAGTATTGACCTAATGGTTATTAATATGGTAAATTAATAAGCGTCGTCAACGACAAAATAAAAAAAGAAGTTGACGAGCTGAATAAAAGATGTTATATTATAAAAGTCGCTGAAATGCGATGTTGAACTTTGAAAACTAAACGAAACGAACAACGTGAAACGTCAATTTTTATTTATGATGCTAGACAAACTTTATTGGAGAGTTTGATCCTGGCTCAGGATGAACGCTGGCGGCGTGCCTAATACATGCAAGTCGAGC
>NZ_JAKUEW010000027.1:0-15489 GCF_022663115.1 Bacillus cereus group sp. BfR-BA-01430 | reverse complement strand
CCGTTCAAATAACGTAGAACGATTTGTATTTTTTCATCAGCTGTAAATTTAGCCATAGAAAAACTGCACCTCCAATTGTTAGACTGTGTCTAACAATTGGGGTGCAGTTCAGAGTCCCGCTCTTTTTTTATTTATCTTGCACTTTCGTGGACATAACAAGAAACATGATCTAGGTTAAGCGATTCTAAATATAGTAAGTCGGATGTTAGTGTCACCTGTAGCAGGAATCGTGATCTCACCTAGAGTGGATTGAACAGTAATATTTGTACCAGCTGTTAATGTTTCAATTGTTGTGAAAGAAAGAGAAGAACCAATTACATTACAAGAGAAATTATCACTTGGTACTGCTCCGTTTTGCGAAATACCTACTCCGAGTGGTGCGCAACCAGGTGCAGTGATAGAAATTGAAAAACTGATAACATAAACGCCATCTTCAAGAATAGTAAGTGTGTCAGTCCCGTTGAAATTAATATTTCTAAGGTTAGAACTTGTGCTAAAGACGAAACTTTCTGATAAACCTACAGTTTGAGAATCAGCATTTTGTAGAACAGCTGTTGCGACTGGAAAGCTAGCTCCTGTTGCGCCAGTAGGTCCTTGAGGTCCGGTAGCGCCAGTAGGCCCTTGAATACCCTGAGGTCCTTGAGGCCCAGTCGCGCCAGTAGGTCCAGTCACGCCAGTAGGCCCTTGAATACCTTGAGGCCCTTGAGGTCCGGTAGCACCGGTAGGCCCTTGAACGCCCTGAGGTCCTTGAGGTCCAGTCACGCCAGTAGGCCCTTGAATACCTTGAGGCCCTTGAGGTCCGGTAGCACCAGTCGCACCTGTGCCTTGAGGACCCGTAGGCCCAGTAGGCCCAGTAGGCCCAGTAGGCCCAGTCGCACCAGTAGGACCAATTGTTCCAAATGGTGCAAATTCAATGAGTATAAGTTGTAGTTCTTCAATTTGATCAATGATGCATTGAAGTATACCATCATCTAATCGAAATAATTTAGTGATGTATAGTAAATAGTTGACCAAGTTTTGAAGTTCAATAAATACAGCACCTGGAACAAATGTGGGATTTTCTAATATGGTTATTAAATTTTTTATAATCGCAAGTCCGATTGCTTTTTGAGAAGAAGAAGTCTCTAAACATTTAATAAACTTTTTTAATAAGCATAATGTATCTATAAAATCTTCAATGGTCGATGGAGAGGGATTAAGGAATAAGTCAGGGATGGTTTTTGTTAAATGGGAGATAATCGCTCGGAATGTTCGAAGTTGGGATTTAGAAATCGGAATGGAGCTTAAGATTGGGATGCGTCCAGAATTGTTTGGAAAACATGGCTTAGGTAGTTTATTATGGCTATCAAAATAAGACATTCTTTTTTCTCCTTTCTTTTGGGATACGAACGAATTCATAATAGTAAATGCAAACATGAAACAATCGTGACTAGTGAAAGTGGCTTGTTTCCAAAAAAATAAAGAAAATGCCTATTTTTAGGCATTTTCTGTTTGGGTTGCATAGTGATAATATCTTTTTAAGGAAATTTTCGATTTAAAGCCGACTAATTTTATAATTTCTTGTTCAGGTATTTGTTGTTTGATTAATCGTAAAATAAACGTATTTCGAAAATGCTGGCTGGAAATGCCTTTACGTAAGTTAGCTCGTTTTACTTCAAGGCGAATCATTTTTTGAATTGCAATTTCAGTCAGTGCCTTCGGTGCATCATTTTCGTATACCCAACGATATGTACCGCGGTTAAAATCAAACGCAATGAAAAAGGGATCATCGCTATGGTAGTTAGGTCGAACTGGCTCAGGGATATTTTTATAATAAGTGTATAGCTGTTTCTTATCGTCGATCGTTAAGATTACAGTTCTTTCTATCCCGGAAACTGCAGGGACAGAAATCGAGTTTGTTTCAAAATGAATATGATGCATATTTAGTGATACAAGTTCTTGTAAAGATAAACCATAATCAATGAGTAAAATTAAAATGGAAATATTACGATCTATTAGTAATGGACGGACAGACCGCTGTTTTTCTGATAATCCCTCTAGTGAAGTAACGATGCGCTTTAAACGTTGTTCCTCTTCTGATGAAATAAAATCTTCATCTCGTAACGCTCGATTCGGTTGAATGACGATTTCCATATTTTTTAATGGATTCGGTAGGTTTAAAAATTGATACAATCTGTTTAACACGATAAATACACGGTGCATCGTTTTTTCGGAGTAGTGCCGCTTCATTTTTAAATCATAAAAATAATCTTCATAGTCTTTTGTACAAAGTGTTGACCATATATTACTAGAGGGAAGCCTTTTGTTTTTTTTCAGCCAATGTCCGAAATCTTCAATATCATAAACGTACCTTTTAATGGTTGAAGGCTTTCTACCTTTACTTAATAAAAAAGTAGAAAAGGCTTGCACTGTATCATGGAGCTCTGTTGTTTCCATAGTTCCACCACCCTAGTTATTTCTTATATTATAGCAAACTTTTCTGAAAATAGCCGTTTATAAGGTGAATATATGAATAGTATTATTGGATGAGTAGATAAAAAGAGGTGAGCGCATGGAACAATCAATGCGAAAGAAAAATAATAATCAAATTAATATTGTGTTAAATCACCGAAAAAAATTTTCAGTACCTGCTTCGGAAAATAAGGCGCTTCTTTCTAATGAAACAGCTACAAAACATGAGATGCTGCAGAAGATTGAAGAAGAGATGGGAAAACTTGTTGGAATGGAAGAAATTAAAAAAATCATAAAAGAAATCTATGCTTGGATTTATGTGAATAAAAAAAGGCAAGAAGCAGGACTGAAATCGGAGAAACAAGTACTGCACATGTTATTTAAAGGGAATCCTGGCACAGGAAAAACAACCGTTGCAAGATTGATTGGAAAATTGCTATTTGAGATGAATGTTTTATCGAAGGGTCACCTAGTTGAGGCAGAACGCGCTGATCTTGTTGGTGAATATATCGGACATACCGCACAAAAAACAAGAGATTTAATAAAAAAAGCAATGGGTGGCATTTTGTTTATTGATGAGGCGTATTCATTAGCGCGTGGTGGGGAAAAAGATTTTGGAAAAGAAGCAATTGATACACTTGTAAAGCACATGGAAGATAAGCAACATGGTTTTGTGTTAATTTTAGCTGGATATTCAAGGGAAATGAATCATTTTCTTTCTTTAAATCCAGGTCTACAATCGCGTTTCCCTTTTATTATTGAGTTTGCTGATTATACAGTAAATCAATTGTTGGAAATTGGGAAAAGAATGTATGATGAGCGAGAGTATCAGTTGTCGAAAGAGGCGGAGTGGAAGTTCCGCGATCATCTACATGCTGTAAAATATTCATCCCAAATTACATCTTTTAGTAATGGGCGTTACGTTCGGAATATTGTGGAGAAATCCATTCGGACACAAGCGATGCGTTTATTGCAAGAGGATGCGTATGATAAACGTGATTTGATTGGGATAACGAGTAGTGATTTAACACTTGAAGAGGAAACGCACAGTTTTTAAACTGTGCGTCTATTTTTTTATTTCGTATTTTTTGTTTTTGCGCGGTGTTCTAATTTGCTTTTCGGACTCTGATCTGCTACATCTGATGCAAGTCCTTGAGGATTAACACTACTACTTTGCCCGCGATTTCGTTTATTATTTCCCTTAGCCATTTAAAAACCTCCTATTTTTCTTTTGCTTTTCGTTGATAGGCATTATGATAGCGCTCCATCTTCAAACTTTTTTCATGCGCAGAATTAGGATCGTGTTCAATTTGATTAACAGAGCTTTTTTGAGCTCCTTTGTTTACATGATTGGTCATTTAGATTCACCTCTCTTTAAAATTTAGTATGAGCACTCTCAAGAGAAAAAAACAATGGAAAAGAAAAAACCTCTTTACGTTATGTAGTAAAGAGGTAGGCTTGCTATTTATGAAGGGAACGCTCTTTATTTTCCAAGCGTCTATGTGGTAAGTGCCATTTATAATGAATGGAAATCATCCGGAAGCAAACAATGAAAATAAACAATGTATATAGAGCCCAGTCACTTACGATTATTTTGGCACCGATTAAAAAACCTGCTAAAATCGTCCAAAAAGCATAGACCTCTGCACGAAGGACGAGAGGTTTACGGCGTGCTAGTAAATCTCGAATGATACCACCGCCAATTCCTGTTAAAACAGCTGCAACAATTGTAGCGCTAATAGGTAAATGAAGCTTTTGTGCATAAAGTGCACCTTGTACCGCAAATGCAGATAAACCGATAGCATCTGTGATGTTTTCCCATCTTTTCCAATGTTTAATTAATTTATTAGGAAATAAAAAAATAATTGTCATTGACAATAGTGCGATTTGAAAAAGCATATCTTGTTGCCAAAACGCGACGATTGGATAGCCGATGAGTAAATTGCGGAGGGCACCTCCCCCAAATGCAGTTGCCATTCCTAAAATATATACCCCAAAAATATCATAATCTTCTTCCATTGCCACAATTGCTCCGCTGAGCGCAAAAGCGATTGTACCAATGATACTAAAAATCTCCCATGCCATGAATTTTCTCCCCCGCTAACTAGATGAAATGTGCTTCCTCTGCTATTATATTAGAAGGCTTAAAATTCGAAAAGGATGAGTGAATATATTTGATGGAAGAAAAAGAAAAAGTCATATTAGTTGGTTGTCAATTACCACAAGATGATGATGAACGGTTTATGTATTCCATGACAGAGCTCGCTTCACTTGCAAAGACGGCGCGTGCAGAAGTTCTTCTTTCTACAACACAAAAACGCCTAAAATTTCATCCAGCCACTTATATTGGAAAAGGAAAATTAGAGGAACTTGTTACGCTTTCAGAGGAATTAGAACCGGATGTTATTATATTTAACAATGAATTAACGCCTAGTCAAATTCGTAATATATCTTCTGTTTTAGATGCGAGAGTCATTGATCGAACGCAACTCATATTAGATATTTTTGCTCAGCGTGCAAAATCAAGAGAAGGGAAGTTACAAGTTGAGCTTGCTCAATTGCAATATATGATGCCGCGTCTTATGGGACAAGGATTAGCGTTATCACGGCTCGGAGGTGGAATTGGTACGCGAGGCCCAGGGGAAACGAAACTGGAAACAGATCGAAGACATATTCGGTCTCGTATTGATGAAATTAAGAAGCAGTTAGCGGTCGTTGTAGAACATCGGAAAAGATATCGTGAACGGCGAAAAAATAATCAAACATTTCAAATAGCGTTAATTGGTTATACGAATGCCGGGAAGTCTACGTTATTTAACAGATTAACGGAAGCAGATACATTCGAAGAAAATTTACTGTTTGCAACGCTAGATCCAACGACAAGAAAAATGCAATTGCCTTGTGGGTATACAGTATTGCTTACTGATACAGTTGGATTTATTCAAGATTTACCGACTTCATTAGTTGCTGCATTTCGTTCGACTTTGGAAGAGGCCGGCGAAGCTGATGTAATTTTACATGTTGTTGATGCTGCAGATCCGAATTATGCAGGACATGAACAAACGGTAAAACAATTATTAACGGAACTCGGGATTGATCATATTCCAGTTATTACAGTGTATAACAAGAAAGACAAATTACATCAAAATTTTATTCCATTTCCGAAAAGCGATTTTCTTATGACAAGTGCTTTTGAAGAAAATGACTTATTCAATTTAAAACAGGCAGTGGAAAAGAAAATGATTGAAGAGATGGAACCGTATAAAGTTAAGATTCCTCCAAGTGAGGGGAGATTGTTGACACTTTTAAAAACAGATACGGTATTAACGAGTATGGCATTTAAAGAAACTGAATTGTTATATGAGTGTACAGGGTATATATTTACTCATTCGGCACTCAACGAATCATTGCAAAGATTTTTAGTGGGAAAAGGAGAATAGAAACATCATGTTTGATCGTTTGAAAAATGGAGAAAAACTAGCTCGAATTGTAAAAGAAGTAGAAAGCCAAATTCAAGACATACATAAACGTGTGGATGAAGTGATTGAAAGTAATCAATTTCGTGTATTAGAAAGTTTTCGTAAATATAAAATTAGTGATTCACACTTTATCCCGACAACAGGGTATGGTTATGATGATATTGGGCGAGATACGTTAGAAAAAGTGTATGCAGATGTATTTGGAGCGGAAGCTGGACTTGTTCGTCCGCAAATTATTTCAGGTACGCATGCAATTTCGACAGCGTTATTTGGTATATTACGCCCAGATGATGAGTTATTATATATTACAGGAAAGCCATATGATACGTTAGAAGAGATTGTTGGGGTACGCGGTAAAGGTGTTGGTTCTTTTAAAGAATATAACATTGGATATCATGCAGTTCCGTTAACAAGTGAAGGACGCGTTGATTTTAAAGCAGTGGAAGCTGCGATTCATGAAAAAACAAAAATGATTGGGATTCAGCGTTCGAAAGGATATGCAACTCGTCCATCATTTACAGTCGCAGAAATAAAAGAAATGATTTCATTTGTAAAGGAAATCAAACCAGATGTTGTTGTATTTGTAGACAACTGTTACGGTGAATTTATTGAAGAGCAAGAGCCATGTCATGTGGGAGCGGACTTAATGGCTGGTTCTCTTATTAAAAACCCAGGTGGCGGTATTGTAAAAACAGGTGGCTATATTGTCGGAAAAGAAGAGTATGTAGAAGCTTGCGCATATCGACTAACATCTCCAGGTATTGGAGCGGAAGCAGGTGCGTCTTTATACAGTTTACAGGAGATGTACCAAGGTTTCTTCTTAGCGCCGCATGTTGCTGGTCAAGCGCTAAAAGGAGCGATTTTTACCGCGGCCTTTTTACAAAAGTTAGGAATGAATACATCGCCAACTTGGAATGCTCCGAGAACAGATTTAATTCAATCTGTTCAATTTGATGATAAAGAGCGTATGATCGCATTTTGTCAAGCGATTCAATATGCATCTCCTATCAATTCGCACTTTACACCGTATCCGAATTATATGCCTGGTTATGAAGATGATGTGATTATGGCTGCAGGTACGTTTATTCAAGGTGCAAGTATTGAGTTATCGGCAGATGGTCCAATTCGTCCGCCATATGTTGCTTATGTGCAAGGTGGTTTAACGTATTCTCATGTTAAGATTGCAATTTGTTCTGCAATTGATGCACTAATTGAAAAAAACTTATTAACGATTTCTTGAGGGAAAGCTGTCGATTTTTTCGGCAGCTTTTTTCATTTATTTTTCGATTTAAAAAAAGAGTAAAAAAATTTATAAAAAAATCGTGTAAGAAAAGCTAACATGTATTGACATTAAACATAACATGATATAAAATGAGAAACAGTTAAGGCGAAGGAGGAACTGAAACAATGAAAGAAGATAGACGTTCTGCCCCGCTGTTTCCTATTGGAATTGTAATGGATTTAACACAGCTATCTGCTCGTCAAATTCGCTACTATGAAGAGCACAATTTGATTTCTCCAACCCGTACAAAGGGAAATCGTAGATTGTTTTCATTTAACGATGTAGATAAGTTGTTGGAAATTAAAGACTTGTTAGATCAAGGGCTAAACATGGCTGGTATTAAACAAGTATTACAAATGAAAGAAAATCAAACAGAAGCAGTGAAAGCAAAAGAAGAAACGAAAGAAATTTCAAAAGCTGAACTTCGTAGAATTCTTCGAGATGAATTGCAACATACTGGTCGATTCAATCGAACTTCATTACGACAAGGTGACATTTCGAGGTTTTTTCACTAAGGATTACTGATTCTGAAGGTGATTAGAGGGACTAAGGAGGAATTTATAATGGCAAAGTATACGAAGGAAGATATTTTTCGTTTAGCGAAAGAAGAGAATGTAAAATACATCCGCTTGCAGTTTACGGATCTTTTAGGAACAATTAAAAACGTAGAAATTCCAGTAAGCCAATTAACAAAAGCATTAGATAACAAAATGATGTTTGATGGATCTTCAATCGAAGGATTCGTACGTATTGAAGAGTCCGATATGTACTTATATCCAGATTTAGATACTTGGGTAATCTTCCCTTGGACTGCTGAAAAAGGGAAAGTAGCTCGTTTAATTTGTGATATTTATAATGCTGATGGAACTCCGTTTGAAGGGGACCCACGTAATAACTTAAAACGTGTCCTAAAAGAGATGGAAGCGTTAGGTTTTACAGACTTCAACCTTGGACCAGAGCCAGAATTCTTCCTATTTAAAGTTGATGAAAAAGGAAATCCAACATTAGAACTAAATGATAACGGTGGATACTTCGACCTTGCACCGATGGATTTAGGGGAAAACTGTCGTCGTGATATCGTTCTTGAACTTGAAGAAATGGGCTTTGAAATTGAAGCGTCTCACCATGAAGTTGCACCAGGACAACACGAAATTGATTTTAAATATGCGAGTGCAATCCGTTCATGTGATGACATTCAAACATTTAAGCTTGTTGTAAAAACAATTGCTCGTAAACACGGTTTACACGCGACATTTATGCCAAAACCACTATTTGGAGTAAATGGTTCTGGTATGCACTGCAACTTATCATTATTTAAAAATGGAGAAAACGTATTTTACGACCAAAACGGCGACTTACAATTAAGTGATGATGCACGTCACTTTATTGCGGGTATTTTAAAACATGCGCCAGCATTTACAGCGGTGGCAAATCCAACGGTAAACTCTTACAAACGTTTAGTGCCTGGATATGAAGCACCTTGTTACGTAGCATGGTCTGCACAAAACCGTAGCCCATTAGTACGTATTCCAGCATCTCGCGGTGTAAGTACACGTGTCGAAGTGCGTAGTGTTGATCCAGCTGCAAACCCATATCTAGTAATGGCAACATTATTAGCAGCAGGTCTTGACGGGATTAAAAACAAATTAACTCCGCCAGCTGCAGTAGACCGCAACATCTATGTCATGACAAAAGAAGAGCGTGAAGAAGCAGGAATCGTTGACTTACCAGCAACATTAGCGCAAGCATTACTTACACTACAATCTGACGAAGTGGTATGTAAAGCATTAGGTGAACACTTACTCGAACACTTCATCGAAGCGAAAGAGATTGAATGGGATATGTTCCGCACGCAAGTCCATCAATGGGAACGCGATCAGTATATGTCTCTTTATTAAGAGAGAGAAGCCTTGATACTAATGGTATTGAGGCTTTTTTATTGTGGGCAGTCTGTTTTGATTGCATTGATTTTTTTGATGTTGCCCACAAAATGCCCACAAAAAAATCAAAAAAATTATTCAAGGATGTTTTGCATATGTTCCTCGAATTTATTCATTGCATCTCTGTCTATTTTTTTACTGATGTGCGAATAAACATCAGATGTTATCTGTACACTGCCATGTCCAAGTCGTTCTTGTAAATACTTCATGCTCACACCAGCTTCAAGTTGTAATACTGCATGTGTATGTCTCAATGAATGTATTGGTAAAGAAGGTAGATTTGCCTTCTTTAAAATTCTAGAAAATGAATTAAAAAGACTCGACTTTGGCATATAATTTCCGTCATTCCTACAAAATACTAAATTCAAATCGAAATGATAACTATCATTTAAAGCGACCTTATTTTGATTTTGATATTTCTTATGAAAAAGAAGATCGTTAGCGAGTCCTTGACTGATAGTGATAATTCTTTTCGAATTATAGTTTTTCGTATCTCCAAACATCATATCTGGGTTTCTAGCTGCTACTTGAAAGTCAAGCGATTTATTTATATTGATAGTTCTCTCTTTCAAATCAATATCTGTCCACTGAAGGGCGGCCGCTTCACCTTTCCGCATACCAGTTTCAATTAACGCTTTAAAAAATATCCAGTAAATATAGTCGTATCTATAGGCTTCTCTTAAAAAATCTGATATGTGTTCAGATTCTATAAACTGTATTTTAGACTCTTTTTTCTTTAGTTTTATTTCTGCTCCGGTACAAGGATTCTTTGCTATTTTTTCTAAAATGATTGCTTTTTCCATTGCATTATGCATAGTTCCATGCACAATTTCAATTGTTCTTCTACTGTAGCCTTTTTCAGTTAAATGATTAATGAATTTTTGATATAAAATAGGTTTAATGTCTTTTAAAAGAATGTTTTTGAAATAAGGGACGATATGGTTTTTAATACTATTTTGATGCAAAGACAAAGTATTCTTTGCGACAGTCCCCTTTTTATATTCATACAACCATGTTTCGAGATACGATTTTAAAGATTCGTCTGTTTGTTCGAAACCTTCACGCAACTGTTTTTCTACTTCTTCAGCTGCAATCTTTGCTTCTGCTTTGCTAGTGAATCCCTTCTTGCATTTTTCTTTATATTTTTGAGTGATGGAATCTTTATATCTTATTCGATATTCCCAAAAATCTTTATTAGATCCTTTCTTTTTATACTTATGAAAACTAGCCATATTATAAACCCTCCTTATAATGTAAACGAAAATCTATTATATAAAACGCTCCATTTCCTTAGGGATTCCATAATACTGTAATAATTGTTGTTTTGTTTGAATGTAGTAATCATGATGACTTCCATCAATAAGAAATCTTGTTGCAAAATAATTCGCTTCCGCCTCTATACGAATTTCAGAGCAAAGAGATACCAAAGACAGCTTGGGTGTATTCTCGTCTGGATGAAAGATAGCGTGACCTAATTCATGGAAACAAGTAAAAACCTGGTTTTGATAGGAAAGTCGTTCGTTAATATGTATGAAAGGGATACGAGATACTTTATGATAGTATCCAAAAATATCCCCTAAATTTTCGGAAATGACAACAATCCCCTTTTTTTCAGCGATAAGAAATGGATCTCTGGTATTATATCGTCTAAGTAGTTCGTCTATTTTTAAGTTAATTTGCTGTTTTGAAACCATAAGATCCTCTCCAATCACTCTTCATCTCTATATTTTTTAGGTGTAAATTTCTTTTTAGCCATTTGTTTTCCTAATCTTAGAGCGTTTTCTAATGAGATAATCAATAACTGTTTCGTTTCCTCTGACATCGGCTCGGATCCTTTAGAGAATGCAAGAGCATCGGCATTTCCCATATCTTCTATTAATTCCTCTAATTTCTTTTGAATGTCCTTTTCATCTTTTTCAGTAAGTTCCCAGTATTTATTTTGAGTCCTTCCTAATAAGTAGTCGGTTGAAACATCGAAGTAGTCAGCTACTTTTTGAAGTTTATCTACAGTAGGTTTCTGGGTTTTCCATTTATATAAAGAATTCTCTCCCATATTCAATTGTATAGCTAATTCGGATAATGATATCCCTTTCTTATCTGCAAGTTCTTTAATTCTGTTAAACGTTGACATTTTAACCACCCTTAATAAACTTACAAACATTTTATCCAAAAAGATAATCAAAAGTGTTGACTTTTATCTAATTGGATATTAAACTATGTTCATAAGCTAGTTATTTAGCTTTCGAAACACTACAAAACAAGGCCAATATGCCACGTTCCCCAACGTAAAAAGGCTATTAATGTAGGTTTATTTAGCTATACCTTCATTTTATCTAATTGGATAAAGTAAGTCAATAAAAAGCTAAAAAATTAGCTAAAAAAATAAAAAGGAGTTATCAACATGGATAAAACATTCGGTAAAAAAGTGAAAATGTGGCTATTTGTAAATGGCATGAAACAAGCAGAATTAGCCAAAATGCTAAACATCTCAAGTCCGTATCTATCAGATATTCTGTTAGGTAAGCGAGACGGCAAGAAAGTGAAAGAAAAAATTAATCGAATTTTAGAAAGTGAGGAAATTGCACAATGACAGACCAATTAACAGTAGCAAACGAACTACATATTTTAGGCAAACAACATATCGCGGGATATGAATTCACTGGAATCGAGGGTGGTTTTGGTAAAGGAAAGAAAGCGATGTTGGTTAAAGAGATTGCAGTAATTCATGGTAAACAAGTATGGCATATCAATGAAGCCATTAATAAGAATCGTAATCGTTTTAAAGACGGTGTTGATATTATCGATTTATTAGGTATCGGTTTGGTCGATACCGAAATTAAAAATTACGGATTCTCACAACAAGCTATTAATTCCTATAGAGGTAAGAAAGCAAAAGGGGAAACAGCAGGAATCTACATCTTATCAGAACGGGGATACGCAAAACTATTAAAAATCCTAGAAGATGATACAGCGTGGGAGTTATACGATCAATTTGTAGACGGATATTTCAATATGAGAGAACAACAACCAAGAGTATTGAACGAGAAAGAAAGTCTTCTAGCCAATATGCAAGCGACAATCCTACTAAACGAAGAAGTTTCGACTATGAAAGAGGATATGAACTCTGTTAAAGCGGAGGTGAAAGACCTAAAAGAGAATACGCCATTGTACGCCACTGAATGCGATGAAATTGTAAAGACAGTAAATAAAACGGCGGTTCGGTTATTAGGTGGTAAGCAGTCAAATGCATATCAAAATAAAAGCACTCGAGGCAAAGTGTATAAGGATATTTACAGAGAACTACGTCGTCATTTCGATGTGAAGAGCTATAAAGCAATCAAGCGTCGTTATTTAGAAGCGGCGAAAAAGAAGATTGTCGAATATGAATTACCTATTGTATTGAGTGAAGAGATTGCTCAAGTTAACAACCAACTCACAGCAGAACTGTAACGCTGGTGATGAAAGGAGAGTTATAGATGCTCAATATTCAAATTGATGAAACTGTTGTAAAGGAATTATGTGTTGAAGAAATCCGAAAAAAAATGAAAGAATACGATGCCGAGCTTGCATTTTGGGATACGAAGGAATTAAAAAAACGTGTTTGCATGTCGTGGAATACGATTCAAGATCAATTCTTTTTCGACCCTCGTTTTCCAAAATTTAAAGTAGGTCAAAAATGGTATTTTCCAGCAAAACAAACTCAAAAGTTCTTATTAGAATGGGCAGAAGAAAAAATGGTAGGCAAAAAGTGAAGCTGTCACAGAAATTTAAGTAGGAGGAAACAAAATGCAAAATTATCTAGTAATCAATAAAACTACATTCGCAACGTCTGTTTACGAATGTGAAACACAAGAAGAAGTGAAAGAAATCGTATCTCAATTAATCGAAAAAGGGGCACACCCAGCGGCCATTCGCGTCGCGCAAGAAATACCAGTTGATATTACAGTCAAGGTGGATGTGGAATTTTAAGTATAAGCAGCAAACGATTTGAAGGAGGAAGAATTATGAAGGAAATCGTAGTCAAACCACCGCAAATTCCAGAAAGAACGAAGCGTGAAATGTCGCTTTGGTTTCAAAGAAACTGTCCAGAATTCTTCGCTAAAAAATGTGAGGAGATACGGAAAAGAAAGGAGGCTGAGGAAAAGTGATGTACTTAAATATCAACTATCAGAATGCGACATTCGCTGATTATTCTAGACTACTTCGTATGTACCATTTTGCGAATGATAAGGATAAATGCCGCATTAAGGTAAGAATGTATATCTTAGATAAGTTAATCAAAAAGGGTGAGAAGATTGGCTAAAACAGAAGAAATGTTGCTCGTTGAGAAAATGAATCAAGCTGTAAACAATCAGTGGAAAGCGATGTTAAACAACGATCGACAGGGTTTCAAATATTTTGCGAAAGAGCATTTATGTCTAAGTAAGAAGCTAGAGGTACTCGAATTAGAGAAAGAATTAACGGAAGATTTAAATAATTATCTTAATGAAAAAGAAAAGACCCCTGTTGCAGCAGGAGTCAAATACAAACAAAATAACTGAAATCAGTATATCACATGAGGTGATTATATGAAAGATTCGTATGAAGTGCAAGTGCTAAATAGTAAATTGAATGCAGCAGTAACGTTTCTGAAACAAATGTCTGAACAAGAAACGGACAAGTGTAAAAAGCTAGATATAGATTATGTCATTACCATACTAACAAATAAACCATATGGCAGCATGCCATTTTAGAAGGTTGTGTAGAGGTTGGTCAATAGAGCGAGCACTATCTAAGGTTGGAAAGGTGGAATCAAAATGAAATTATACGAGTTAAGTAAAAATTTCTGTGAATTACAACAAATGATTGAGGACGGCGCTGATCCAGAAGCAGTACAAGATACATTACAAGCAATTGAAGAAGCATTCGATGAAAAAGTGCAGGGCGCAGCATTATTAATTCTCAACCTCGAAGCACAAGCGGAAGTAATTAAAGCTGAAGAAAAACGTTTAGCGGATCGTCGTAAATCCTTCGAGAACAGCGTAAAGAACATTAAGGAGTATCTACATCAACAAATGTCAGCGGTAGGAAAGAAACGTATTAAAGGAGCCCTTATAACAGTGGGTATTCAAAAGAATCCAGCAAGCTTAGATATCGCGAATGATGCTGTTATCCCACCAGAGTTTATGGTTCCGCAAGAACCGAAAGTGGACAAGAAGGCGTTGCTTGTAGCAGTGAAAAATGGATTGCGGTGGGATGGAATTACATTAAAACAAGGTGAGAGTGTGAGGATTCGATGAGTGAATCAAAAAATTATTTTACAGAGTTAGCTTCTATCGATGTTAGTAAACATGTTGAGAAAAAAGGGAGTTTTAGCTATTTGAGTTGGTCATGGGCAGTCGACCAACTCTTGAAGAAACATCCGGACGCAACATGGCGGGTTGTTAGGTTTGATGGATTGCCATATATGAAAACAGAAGTCGGCTATTTTGTGGAGGTAGAAGTGACAGTAAATAACATTACGCGTTCGCAAATTCACCCAGTATTAGATAACTACAATAAACCAATTACAAAGCCTACTTCATTTCAAATTAATACATCTATTCAAAGGTGTTTAGCGAAGGCAATCGCACTACATGGTTTAGGATTATATATCTATTCTGGAGAGGATATTCCGCAAGATGATGATCCTAAAACGCCAAGGAATCGAGCAAATAACATTCCGTCGGAAGAACAAAAGAGACGGGCAGAACTAGCAAACGAACAACGAATAAAAGCAATTCACGCCCAAATTAGAGAATTGTCAGAAGTATATAACATGGAATTCGAAGAAACGAAAGCTACTGTCAAGCAATCGTTAGGTATTCAAACTTTCAAAGGAATTACTGTACAACAAGCTTCGGAAATTCAAAGAACAATTGTATCATGGCTAAATGATGCTAAGACGAAACAGCAACAAGCACAATAGGCAGGTGTTTAAAATGAAAACCATAATTCGTGATGGCTCTATACCATTAGCACTAAACAAAAGTTCACGCACTCGGTATTTACGTGATAGAAGGTTATCAGAATTGATCAAGCGTTGCCGTCGTTTAGAGAAAGAGGGTTTTGATTACCTCTTTCCTATTCGAAAGGTACTGGAAACAGTGAGACATGAAAAGGACGAAAATCCACACTTATTCAAAGGATGTTTCGTCTTAGATCGTGACCGTGGTTTTTATTATGAAGTGGTTATGAAGAAGGTGAAATGAATGGGTATATACAGGGTTGTTAAAGATAGAAATTATACCACTATTAATAATACAGGTTTAAAAGATGAACAGTTGTCTTGGAAGGCAAAAGGCATTCTAGCTTATAT
>NZ_JAKUEW010000026.1:0-15667 GCF_022663115.1 Bacillus cereus group sp. BfR-BA-01430 | reverse complement strand
TCGCAGGTTCAAATCCTGTCCCCGCAACCAAATGGTCCCGTGGTGTAGTGGTTAACATGCCTGCCTGTCACGCAGGAGATCGCCGGTTCGACCCCGGTCGGGACCGCCATTTTATATAAAGAAAAGAACGAAACAGCTTGTTTCGTATTTTTTTATTTATTTTTAAGAAAACTTATAAAGACAGTCAAACTAATCCTTAGGAATACTCCTAAGGTCTTTTTTATATGTTCAAAATACCTGTATAATAGAGAGCAGAGAATATTGTGAGTAAAGTAGGTGAAACCTTTGAATAAATATGAAGTTACAACAACTTCGTCTGAAGAAACACAGCAATTATCAGAAAAGCTTGGAAAGCTTGTTACAGCGCAAGATGTATTCATTTTAGAAGGCGATCTTGGAGCGGGTAAAACTACATTTACAAAGGGACTTGCCAAAGGTCTTGGTGTGAAGCGAGTGGTAAATAGCCCAACTTTCAACATTATTAAAGAGTATAAAGGCAGATTGCCACTATATCATATGGATGTATACCGTTTAGCGGAAAGCGAAGAAGATTTAGGGTTTGATGAGTACTTTTTTGGTGAAGGGGTAACAGTTGTAGAGTGGGCTCACTTAATAGAGCCATATTTACCAAATGAAAAATTAAAGATTAGCTTATTTCATGCTGGAAATGATACAAGAAAGATTGTATTAGAACCAGAAGGAGACCGCTATATTAGATTATGTGAGGAGCTATTACAAAATGAAAGTACTAGCAATTGATACTTCAAATTACGTAATGGGTGTTTCTCTTATTGAGGGAGATACTGTTATCGGGGAAATCATTACAAATTTAACAAAGAATCATTCTATACGCCTTATGCCAGCTGTAGATCAACTTTTAAAGGAATGTAATGTCAAACCGAAAGAACTAAATAAAATTGTCGTAGCAGCTGGTCCAGGATCGTATACAGGTGTGCGTATAGGTGTAACAGTTGCCAAAACATTAGCATGGTCATTACAAATACCAATCGTTGGTGTATCTAGTTTAGAAGTGGTAGCTGCGAATGGAGCGAATTTCCAAGGGCTTATTTGTCCTTTATTTGATGGCCGACGCGGACAAATTTATACAGGATTGTATACATACGAGAAAGAACAGCTAACTGCTATAGAAGATGATCGTATTGTTCTAATTGTAGATTGGTTACAAATATTGAAAGAGAAAAAGCAGCCTGTACTATTTATTGGTAACGATGTGAAAATGCATCAGAAAACGATTGTAGAGCATCTAGGTGATCAAGCGATATTTGCTCCTTTTACAAAGAGTAATCCAAGACCGAGCGAACTTGCATTTTTAGGTTTACAAAAGGAAGAGCAAAATGTACATACATTTGTACCGAGCTATTTGCGTTTAGCTGAAGCGGAGACAAAATGGTTAGAAAGCCAAAAGAAATAGGAGATATTAAAATGGATGTTACATTTAGAAAGATGACAACTGATGATATTGCTCAAGTGGTAGCGATTGAAGAAGCGTCTTTCCCAACTCCTTGGACTGCTGATGCATTTCACCGTGAAGTAACAATGAATGAATATTCATATTATATTGTAGTTGAAAAAGATGGCTTAGTAGTTGGATACTGTGGATTGTGGATTATTATTGATGAATCACATATAACCAATATAGCAATTTTACCAGAATATCGTGGTCAAAAACTTGGGGATGCATTGCTTCAGGAGGTAATGAAACAAGCAAAGGAAATGGGAGCGAAAACAATGACGCTCGAAGTTCGTGTGTCAAATGAAGTAGCAAAACAGTTATACCGGAAATACGGATTCCAAAATGGTGGAATTCGAAAACGATACTATACAGACAATTATGAAGATGGTCTTGTAATGTGGGTGAATATATAATGGAAAAAAATACGATTATACTTGGTATTGAGACAAGCTGTGATGAAACAGCTGTAGCAGTTGTGAAAAATGGAACAGAAATAGTAGCGAATGTTGTTGCTTCGCAAATAGAAAGTCATAAGCGCTTTGGCGGCGTTGTACCTGAAATTGCGTCTCGCCATCACGTTGAACAAATTACAGTTGTATTAGAAGAGGCATTAAAAGAGGCAAATCTCTCTTTTGAAGATATTAATGCAATTGCAGTGACAGAAGGACCGGGATTAGTAGGGGCTCTATTAATAGGTGTAAATGCAGCTAAAGCTATCGCTTTTGCTCATAATATTCCTTTGGTTGGTGTCCATCATATTGCCGGCCATATTTATGCAAATCGCTTAGTGAAAGAGTTAGAATTTCCATTGTTATCACTTGTCGTTTCAGGAGGACATACGGAGCTTGTTTATATGAAAGAGCATGGTTCCTTTGAAGTCATTGGTGAAACAAGAGATGATGCAGCTGGGGAAGCTTATGACAAGGTTGCACGTACATTATCTATGCCATATCCAGGTGGTCCTCATATTGATCGCCTTGCTCATGAAGGACAACCAACGATCGACTTACCACGTGCGTGGTTAGAGCCAGATTCATATGATTTTAGCTTTAGTGGATTAAAATCAGCAGTTATTAACACTGTGCATAACGCAAAACAACGCGGAGAAGAAATTGCTCCAGAGGATTTAGCGGCAAGTTTCCAAGCAAGTGTAATAGATGTATTGGTAACGAAAGCTGTGCGTGCAGCTGAAGCATATCATGTAAAGCAAGTGCTTTTAGCAGGTGGTGTAGCAGCAAATAAAGGGCTTCGTACACGATTAGAGGAAGAATTTGCACAAAAAGAAAATATAGAGCTTATTATTCCTCCATTATCGTTATGTACTGATAATGCAGCAATGATTGCAGCGGCAGGTACCATTGCGTATAAGCAAGGGAAGCGTGCTACATTTGCATTAAATGCAAACCCGGGTTTAAATATAGAAGATTAGTTATACACAAAATTAACCACAAGTTGTGGATAAAACCCACATTATCTGTTGATAATGTGGGTTTTATTGTGAATATAAAATGTGAATAACTTTTCGGGTGTTTGTGGATAATGTGGAAAAGTTACTTTAACTTTTGTTTTATAAAGGTGGATATGTGTATAATGTTGTGGATAGAAAAGAATAGGTCAGATATCTGATGACACAAAGTTGCTTCAAGTGGGTAAAAAAAATAAGGTAGCTCAAGAATATGTAGCTACCTTAATGAAAGGTCCTCAACAATTAGACTGTTACGGACAGCTGTATTTTCATCTATCTGCCTTGTTTCTTTCTGTATCTTATTGTTTATAAATAGTGAGATAAATGGAGAGGTTACATATGTAGTTCTTCCCATTCTCCCATATTTTTTTCTAATTGTTCTTGAAGATTTTGTTTCGCTGCTGTAATTTCACTTGCACGTTCATAGTCTGTATATACTTCAGGCAGACAGAGCTGAGTTTCTAATTCTTCGATTTCTTCTTCGATTTTAGAAATGTTTTGCTCCAGTTCCTCAATTTTTCGCATCCGTTGTCGTTCTAACTTTTTACGTTCTTTTTCTTCCGTATAACTTAACTTTTCTTGTGCAAAGTTTTTGGGGACAGAAATTTCTACTTCTTTTTGTGCAAATTCTGCACGCTCAATCATTTCATTTTTCTTTTCAATATAGTAATCATAGTCGCCTAAATATTCTTTCGCACCGTCTGTTGATAACTCAACGACTGTAGTTGTGACACGGTTAATAAAATAGCGATCATGAGATACGAATAAAAGAGTTCCTGGATAATCAATTAAGGCATTCTCTAGAATTTCTTTACTATTTAAATCAAGATGGTTAGTTGGTTCATCGAGAATTAATAGGTTTGCCTTTTGCATCATTAATTTTGCTAGCGCTAATCGGGCTTTTTGCCCACCGCTAAGAGAAGAGACTGGCTTTAATACATCATCACCTGTAAATAAAAAATTACCAAGTAGTGTGCGAATTTCTTTTTCTGGTGCTAGTGGGTAATCATCCCATAGCTCATCTAACACACGTTTAGATGATGTTAAGTTTGCTTGTTCTTGATCATAATATCCAACAGATACGTTTGAACCGAAAGAAATCTCGCCATGTAATGTCTGTAACTTGTTCACAATAGATTTTAATAATGTAGATTTTCCAATTCCATTCGGCCCAACTAGTGCAACGCTATCCCCCCGAGTTAAACGCATATTTACATGTTCGATAATAGGATTTTCATCATAGCCAATTGAAACATCTTTTAATTGGAGGACATCATTCCCGCTTTGTTTTTCAATATCGAAATGGAACGATGCGGATTTGGAATCTCCGACGGGTCTAGTAAGTAATTCCATTCGCTCCAATTGTTTGCGTCGACTTTGTGCTCGCTTCGTTGTAGAGGCACGTGCAATGTTCTTTTGAACAAAATCTTCAAGTTTTGCGATTTCTTCTTGTTGTTTCTCATAGCGCTTCATTTCTTGCTCATATTGTGCAGCTTTTAACTCTAAATATTTACTATAGTTGCCAACATATCGTCTACTTTCTTTATTAGAAATTTCATATACTTGAGTAACAAGTTTATCTAAAAAGTAACGGTCATGAGAAACGATTAAGATCGCACCAGGATATCCTTGTAAGTATTGTTCCAACCACGTTAATGTATCAATATCTAAATGGTTGGTCGGTTCATCTAATATGAGTAAATCAGGGCGCGTTAATAATAATTTTCCAAGAGCTAATCTTGTTTTTTGCCCAC
Organism: Bacillus cereus group sp. BfR-BA-01430; assembly: GCF_022663115.1. Classification (NCBI taxonomy): domain Bacteria; kingdom Bacillati; phylum Bacillota; class Bacilli; order Caryophanales; family Bacillaceae; genus Bacillus; species Bacillus cereus group sp. BfR-BA-01430. The sequence goes on along the minus strand of NZ_JAKUEW010000026.1, from coordinate 10,974 downwards.
CGCTTAATGTAGAAATAGTTGTTTGGTGTGTTTCAGATGGGAAGCCGAGACCGCTTAAAATCGAGCGAATATCAGCTTCATATTGATAACCACCTTGATTTTTATAATCTAACTGTAGTTGATCATACTCACGAAGTAATTTTTCGTAGACGACAGCATTTGAGAAGTTTTCTTCTAATCCCATCTCATGCTCTAACCTTCGCAGTCTTTTCTCCATCTCCTGTAAATGTGTGAAGACAGTTAGCATCTCATCCCAAATTGTTAAAGAAGTTTCTAATCCAGTATTTTGAGCTAGGTAGCCAATTGAAACATCTTTTGGCTTTATTATTTCACCGCTATCATGAGACAATTCTCCGGCGATTATTTTTAATAATGTAGATTTTCCAGCGCCGTTTCGGCCGACTAGTGCAATACGGTCTTTTGTTTGAACTTCCAATTTAATATGAGTTAGAATTGTTTCAGCACCGTATAATTTTGAAAGCCCATTCACTTGTAATAAAATCAATGTTTTCACCTCAAATAAATTCTTAACTTTGCCATGTTTATATTTCTCAATCATACTAAAAATAGTGTATAGTTTAAAATAAAGAGAGTTTTTCTTTCTTTCTTTATTATACAAGGAATGTTATAAGTGCTAAACTTTTGTATTTATTCCAAGTATACGAACAAAGATAGGAAGAGAGGAGAGGTTATATGGATCAGCAAAAGATTCCGCAGGCCACAGCCAAAAGATTGCCTCTATACTATCGATTTATCCAAAACTTATCTCTTTCTGGTAAGCAACGTGTTTCATCAGCAGAATTGAGTGAAGCGGTGAAGGTAGATTCCGCAACAATTCGAAGAGATTTCTCATATTTTGGAGCGTTAGGGAAAAAAGGGTATGGATATAATGTAAATTATTTATTATCATTTTTCCGTGAAACGCTTGATCAAGATGATATAACACGCGTGGCACTTATTGGAGTAGGGAATTTAGGGACCGCTTTCTTACATTATAATTTCACAAAAAATAATAATACGAAAATTGAAATGGCATTTGATGTCGATGAAGAGAAAGTTGGAAAAGAAATCGGAGGAATTCCTGTATATCATTTGGATGAATTGGAAGAGCGCCTAACAAGTGATATACAAGTGGCAATATTAACAGTACCTGCTAACGTTGCACAAGCTGTAGCAGATCGATTGGCTTATACAAGTGTACACGGTATTTTGAATTTTACACCGGCACGATTAAATGTATCAGAAAAAATAAGGATTCATCATATTGATTTAGCGGTAGAATTACAAACGCTTGTTTATTTTCTGAAAAACTATCCACAGTAAAACGCAGAGGGACTCCCTCTGCGTTTTACTGTTTTTTCTTTATGAATTTAACTAAAATCAGTCGAAGCGCTAGATTAAAGTCAATTGTTGCCATAGCAGCGAACAGTATTGTCCAAATGTTCCAAACAGTATCTGTTGCCTTCATAATAGCAAAGACTACAAAGACGCAGCCAAGAAGGAAATATAGTGCTGCCATGAACAAAGGTGAATTTCTCATGTTAAAAATCCTCCGATAAAGCCTTGCATTTTTTCAGCTTCTTTCATTAGCTCTTGTATTTGTTCGTTATTACTTATGAAAACTTGAACTACTGCGACTGCCGTATTCATTCCAACATGAGCCATAATCGGAACGATAATTCGACGCGTTTGCACATATAAAAAGGCAAACACAAGGCCCATAGCAGTGTATATTAATAAGTGTGTAAAATCAAAATGGATAGCAGCAAACACAAGCGAACTAATAATTGCTGCGATAAAGAAGTTGAACTTTTTATATAATGTACCAAATAGAATCTTTCTAAATACAATTTCTTCTAAAATAGGTCCTATTATTGAGATAACAATAAGGAACCATGGAGTCGTTCTTGCAATTTCCATTAAATGTGCGGTATTTTCAGAGCCAGGCTTAATACCTAGTACACGCATTTCGATGACACCTGCAATTCCTTGAGCAAAAAATGCCATAAAGAAGCCAATAAAAATCCAACCAATTGTCGCAGGGATATTCGTGCGTTTTGTATCCAAATGTCTATCGCGAATGTCTGTTCTAAGTAATAACAAGATAATACATAATGCGATAAAGAAGCTAATAATAGCCCAATGACCGGTTAGAAGTTGAAGTTTTTCTTCCCTGGTAAATCCTCTATTATCATATAGCCCAGTTTTTGCAAGAAGGGGCAAGCCAATGATTCCTGATAACTGCATAACAATGTATGTAACGACAATCCACCAATATTGCTTTTTCAAATGGGATAACCATCCTTTCTAATTTTATCTTATGAGATAAGGCCGGATTACATGTAATCAGCCAGCCGAATATATGTAAGTATTGCCTTTATGAAAAATTTTTGTTTAAAAATAAAATAGGAGACAGGAAAAAGGTGTTCGAATAGAGAAAACAACTTATGGTATCTTTCCTATTGTAACATACGATAGGTGGAAACGTTGATTCATATATAGAGTTCTATAAAAAATGATGCTTTGTAGAAAAGTTTATATCGTGATTTGAGAAAAAATTATGATTTTTTTACTTGCAAAAGAAATTGAGATTATTTATTATTATAAGTGTGTTAGCACTCGGAAGACTCGAGTGCTAATAAAGAATTTACATAGAAAAATGAGGAGGTTATTGTTCATGCTAAAGCCATTAGGTGATCGCGTTGTAATTGAACTTGTTCAAGCGGAAGAAAAAACAGCAAGTGGTATTGTATTACCAGACACTGCAAAAGAAAAACCACAAGAGGGTAAAGTTATTGCAGTAGGTACTGGGCGAGTGCTTGAAAATGGTGAGCGTGTTGCTTTAGAGGTAGCAGCAGGCGATCGTATCATCTTCTCAAAATATGCAGGTACTGAAGTGAAATATGAAGGTGCAGACTACTTGATTTTACGTGAAAGTGACATTTTAGCAGTTATCGGTTAATTATATATTTAAAAAATCCAAGGGGGTCAAATATTATGGCAAAAGATATTAAATTTAGTGAAGAAGCACGTCGTTCGATGCTTCGCGGTGTCGACACTCTTGCAAACGCAGTAAAAGTAACACTTGGACCAAAAGGTCGCAACGTTGTACTTGAGAAAAAATTTGGTTCACCACTTATTACAAATGACGGTGTAACAATCGCAAAAGAAATTGAATTAGAAGATGCTTTTGAAAACATGGGTGCAAAATTAGTAGCAGAAGTTGCTAGCAAAACAAATGATGTAGCTGGTGACGGAACAACAACTGCAACTGTATTAGCACAAGCTATGATTCGTGAAGGTTTGAAAAACGTAACAGCTGGTGCAAACCCAATGGGTCTCCGCAAAGGTATTGAAAAAGCTGTTGTTACAGCAGTAGAAGAATTAAAAACAATTTCTAAACCAATCGAAGGTAAATCTTCTATCGCACAAGTAGCTGCTATTTCTGCTGCTGACGAAGAAGTAGGTCAATTAATTGCAGAAGCGATGGAACGCGTTGGTAACGATGGCGTTATTACATTAGAAGAATCTAAAGGATTCACAACAGAATTAGATGTAGTAGAAGGTATGCAATTTGATCGTGGATATGCATCTCCTTACATGATTACTGATTCTGACAAAATGGAAGCAGTTCTTGATAACCCATATATCTTAATTACTGACAAAAAGATTTCTAACATCCAAGAGATCTTACCAGTGTTAGAACAAGTGGTACAACAAGGTAAACCACTTCTTATTATCGCTGAAGATGTAGAAGGTGAAGCGTTAGCTACATTAGTAGTAAACAAACTTCGCGGTACATTCAATGTAGTAGCTGTTAAAGCTCCAGGATTTGGTGACCGTCGTAAAGCAATGCTAGAAGATATCGCAATCTTAACAGCTGGTGAAGTAATCACTGAAGAATTAGGACGTGACTTAAAATCAGCTACAATTGAGTCTTTAGGACGCGCTGGTAAAGTTGTAGTAACGAAAGAAAACACAACAATTGTAGAAGGTGTAGGAAGCACTGAACAAATCGAAGCTCGCATCGGTCAAATCCGTGCGCAATTAGAAGAAACAACTTCTGAATTCGATCGTGAAAAATTACAAGAACGTCTTGCTAAACTTGCAGGTGGCGTTGCAGTAATCAAAGTAGGTGCAGCAACTGAAACTGAGTTAAAAGAACGTAAACTTCGCATTGAAGATGCACTTAACTCAACTCGTGCAGCAGTAGAAGAAGGTATTGTTGCAGGTGGCGGTACTTCACTTATGAACGTATACGCTAAAGTAGCTTCTATTTCAGCTGAAGGCGACGAAGCAACAGGTATCAACATTGTACTTCGTGCATTAGAAGAGCCAGTTCGCCAAATTGCAATCAACGCTGGTCTAGAAGGATCTGTAGTGGTAGAACGTCTAAAAGGCGAAAAAGTAGGCATTGGTTTCAACGCAGCAACAGGCGAATGGGTAAACATGCTTGAGTCTGGTATCGTAGACCCAGCAAAAGTAACTCGTTCTGCACTTCAAAACGCAGCATCTGTTGCAGCTATGTTCTTAACAACAGAAGCAGTAGTGGCTGACAAACCAGAAGAAAATAAACCGGCAATGCCAGACATGGGTGCAATGGGCGGCATGCCAGGAATGATGTAATTTCATTATTCACTAAAACACTCATCTCTTTTCTAGAGATGGGTGTTTTTTGTTATCAAATTCCTCAAAATTATAGTAAAAAAGGTTTTATCGTAACCAGAATATAATTTCTGTAGAATTTTGTCGTGTTCTCTCTTGACCGTATTGATACTTCATTGTTAGAATCTAGAAAGATAATATAAAACAATCCTTCATATATCCTCAATAATATGGTTTGAGAGTCTCTACCGGGTTACCGTAAACAACCTGACTATGAAGGCAGTGCGTCTTATGTTTATAAAGAGCAACATACTATCTTTATAAAGCTAGACTCCTGCCTTTTCTTTATTATGAGACTAGAGGTGGAGGACTGGCTTTTTTTATTATATTGGTAATGCTTTTTGCCTAATTTGGTGAAAATATTTATATACAGAACTAACGTTGGGGTGATTATTTTGAAAAAACAGCACGATACGATTATCGTTTTAGACTTTGGAAGTCAGTACAACCAGTTAATTGCACGTCGCATTCGTGAGTTCGGTGTGTACAGTGAGCTTCATCCACACACAATTACTGCGGAAGAAATTAAAGCAATGAATCCAAAAGGGATTATTTTCTCTGGTGGACCAAACAGTGTATACGGCGAAAATGCATTCCACTGTGATGAGAAAATTTTTGAACTAGGCTTACCTATTTTCGGTATTTGCTACGGCATGCAGCTGATGACAAAACACTTTGGTGGAAAAGTAGAGCGAGCAAACCATCGTGAGTACGGAAAAGCAGTTCTGAAAGTAGAGAATGAATCAAAATTATATACAAACCTGCCAGAAGAACAAGTTGTATGGATGAGCCATGGGGACTTAGTAACAGGTTTACCAGAAGGCTTTGTAGTAGATGCAACAAGCGAATCTTGCCCAATTGCTGGTATGAGCAATGAAGAAAAGCAATTATACGGTGTACAATTCCATCCAGAAGTACGTCACTCTGAGCACGGTAATGATTTAATTAAAAACTTCGTATTCGGCGTATGCGGTTGCTCTGAAGGCTGGAACATGGAGAACTTTATTGAAGTAGAATTAGAAAAAATTCGTGAAACAGTTGGCGACAAAAAAGTACTATGTGCACTTAGCGGTGGTGTAGATTCTTCTGTTGTAGCTGTATTAATTCATAAAGCAATCGGTGATCAGTTAACATGTATTTTCGTTGATCACGGTTTACTTCGTAAAGGTGAAGCAGAAGGCGTTATGAAAACATTTAGCGAAGGCTTCCATATGAATGTTATTAAAATCGATGCTAGAGAACGCTTCATGGAAAAACTAAAAGGTGTAGAAGATCCAGAGCAAAAACGTAAAATCATTGGTAACGAATTCATTTATGTTTTTGATGATGAAGCTTCTAAATTAGAAGGAATGGACTTCTTAGCGCAAGGTACATTGTACACAGATATTATTGAAAGTGGTACAGCAACTGCGCAAACAATTAAATCTCACCATAACGTAGGCGGACTTCCAGAAGATATGCAGTTCAAATTAATCGAGCCTTTAAATACGTTATTTAAAGATGAAGTGCGTGCATTAGGATCAGAACTAGGAATTCCTGATGAAATTGTATGGCGTCAACCATTCCCAGGTCCTGGCCTTGGTATTCGTGTATTAGGTGAAATTACAGAAGAAAAATTAGAAATTGTTCGTGAATCTGATGCGATTTTACGTGAGGAAATCCAAAAAGCAGGATTAGACCGTGAAATTTGGCAATACTTCACTGCGCTTCCTGGTATGCGCAGCGTAGGTGTTATGGGTGACGAGCGTACTTACGATTATACAGTAGGTATCCGTGCTGTAACATCTATTGACGGTATGACAGCTGACTGGGCACGTATCCCTTGGGACGTATTAGAGAAAATCTCTGTACGTATCGTAAATGAAGTAAAACACGTGAACCGCGTTGTGTATGATATTACTTCTAAGCCACCAGCAACAATCGAGTGGGAATAAAAACTATTTATTTGCAGGAAGATCCATCTTATATACAGATGGATCTTTTTGTTTTATACGAACAAAAAAAGTATAATCTGTAAAATCATTCGTTTTTAAGTTGACATATATCTTTCTATACGCTAATATGATTATATATTTGATACAAAAAATGAATATTATGCCGTCGTATAATCTCGGGGATATGGCCCGAAAGTTTCTACCTAGCTACCGTAAATGGCTTGACTACGAGGCGTTTTTATAAAGATAAGGGGAACTTATCTTTATTTATAGAACGCTTCCATGTATATATGCAATGGAAGCCTTTTTTATTTTTTAGGATAAAAGAGGGCTAGGATGAAGTGCGACGAGTCATTATATAACGGAGGAAACGTAAGATGAAACGTTATTTTCAGTTTGATGAGCTCGGTACAAATTATAAGACTGAGTTCATTGCAGGGTTAACAACATTTTTATCTATGGCTTACGTACTATTTGTTAATCCTGCCACACTGTCACTTGGAAATATTAAAGGACTACCGGCAGGAACCGGAATGGATCCGGGAGCAGTATTCGTTGCTACTGCATTAGCGGCAGCAATCGGTTCTTTAATTATGGGGATTTTTGCAAAATATCCAATAGCATTAGCACCAGGTGTAGGAATTACTTCTTTCTTTGCTTACACAGCGGTATTAACAATGGGAGTTCCATGGCAGACAGCAATTGCGGGAACGCTCGTATCAGGGATTATCTTCATTATTATTACAGCTCTTGGTATCCGTGAAAAAATTATTAATGCAATTCCTGCAGAGTTAAAACTTGCGGTAGCAGCAGGTATTGGTTTATTTATCGCCTTTCTGGGTTTTCAAAATGCCGGAATTATCGTGAAAAATGATGCGGTTCTTGTTGGATTAGGAGACTTAACAAAGGGCGCAACATTGTTAGCGATTTTCGGAGTAGTTGTTACGATTATTTTAATGATTAAAAAGATAAATGGTGCAGTGTTCTATGGGATGATCCTTACAGCTATTCTTGGAATGGCAACAGGATTAATTGATACGCCAAAAGCTGTAGTAGGAGCAATTCCAAGTCTAGAACCGACGTTCGGTATGGCGTTAACGCACTTTGGAGATATTTTTACTGTTCAAATGGGGATTGTCATTATAACATTCTTCTTTATCGATTTCTTTGATACAGCAGGTACACTTGTAGCAGTTGTCAATCAAGCGGGGCTAATGAAGGACAATAAATTACCACGTGCAGGGAAAGCATTATTTGCAGATGCGATTGCGACTGTAATTGGCGCGATTCTAGGTACTTCCACAACAACTTCCTATATTGAGTCGTCTGCAGGGGTAGCAGCGGGGGGACGTTCTGGATTTACAGCGGTTGTAACAGCAGGGTTCTTTTTACTGGCACTTGTCTTTTCACCGCTATTAAGTGTTATAACGCCAGCTGTAACAGCACCAGCTTTAATTATTGTGGGAATTTTAATGGTTTCATCTTTAGGGGAAATTGAATGGAAAAAGTTCGAGATTGCAGTACCAACATTTTTCACAATTATTTCAATGCCACTTACCTATAGTATCGCAACGGGGATTGCAATTGGTTTCATCTTCTATCCAATTACAATGGTTGTAAGTGGACGCCGTAAAGAAGTTCATCCAATTATGTATGTAATGGGAGTTTTATTCATACTATATTTTATCTATGTTAGGAAATAAAGGGGTTTTTAAAGGTCTAGACTAAGAGGAGTCTAGACCTTTTTTACGTCTTCAGAAAATCTTAAGGATTTCGCACCGTTTTTCTTTAGAAGTTTTTTTATAATAGAAAGTAGGGAGTTTAAGAATTGTGGGGGAGATATTGTGGGACAAGAAACAATACTTGTTGTAGATGATGAAAAAGAAATTCGAGATTTAATTACAATTTATTTAAAGAATGAAGGATATAACATACTGCAAGCAGGAGATGGAGCAGAAGGGTTAGAGATGTTAGAAAACAATGAAGTTCATTTAGTTGTACTAGATATTATGATGCCGAAAATTGATGGGATTCATATGTGCATGAAAGTAAGAGAACAAAAAGAAATGCCGATTATTATGTTATCGGCTAAAACGCAAGATATGGATAAAATTTTAGGATTAACAACAGGTGCAGATGATTATGTGACAAAACCATTTAATCCGTTAGAGCTTGTAGCAAGGGTGAAATCGCAACTTCGTCGATATATGAAAATGAGTGGATTTATGATTGAAAACGAAAATGAAATAGAGATTGGTGATATGAAAATAAATGTTTCTACACATGAAGTAGTTGTAGCGGATCGAGAGGTGAAATTAACACCAAGGGAATTTTCAATCTTAGAGTTACTAGCGCGTAATCCAGGAATGGTATTCAGTACAGAGCAAATTTATGAAAAGGTGTGGAATGAAAGGTCTTTTCAATCTGATAATACCGTAATGGTGCATATTCGAAAAGTACGTGAGAAGACAGAAGAGAATCCAAGAAAGCCAAGATATATAAAAACAGTATGGGGAGTGGGGTATAAAATTGAAAAAGATATTTAATCCACTTATCTATGTATATAAGAAACTTAGAAGACTGATTAAAAGGGTAGTAAAGAGTGTTCGGCGGAGTATAAGGATTCAGCTTATTACTACGTTTGTTGCATGTGCATTACTAGGACTTTTTGTGTCGTCGAAGATAGTAGCGCCTGTTTTTGAGGATGTAAATCGAGATGGCCAAATTGATTATAGGAAAGGTATGGAGCAAATTAATCATAAAGCTCAAAGTACAGCAGAAATGCTGGTTGCGGAAAATAAGTTAGAGGCTTTACAAAATATGATTGAGGCAGAAAATCAAAGTTTAGAACGGGGAGATGAAAGTTTTAAAATATTAATTACAGATGAAAGTGGTAAGGTTTTGTATAAGACGAAGCAGGCACAAGAAGAACAAATTAATTTGCACAATACAATTCGTAATGTGACATCGTTTGTCATTAATTATTCAAATAATAATGATATTGAAAGATCGAGAAAGGAATTCATTACTTTTTCACCTATTACGATTGAAGATAAGAACTTATATATGTTTGTGAGTGGAATTCCTCAAGGGGAGGTAGTGTATTATAAAGTAGATGGACCATTTCCGTTTTTAATGGGTGTGCTTGTATTTATTTTCTCTTTCTTCTATATAACAAAACGAAAGATGAAACAAATCGAAGCAATGGCACAAGGTGTAAAAGAAATAGAAAAAGGAAATTTAGCTTATCGTATCGAAAAAAAGGGTGAAGATGAAATCGCTGCTTTGACTGAGAATATTAATAACATGGCAGAAGAGCTTATGATTAATATTGAAAAGGAACGTAAGTTAGAAAAGCAAAAAAATGAGCTGATTACGAATGTATCTCATGATTTGCGAACGCCGCTTACTTCTATTATGGGATATTTACGATTGCTTCGAGATTCTAAATATGAAAATAAGGAGCAACATGATGAGTATACAAGGATTGCTTTTGTAAAATCGGAGCAGTTAAAAAATTTAATAGAAGATTTATTTGAGTATACGAAGTTAACGAATGAAAAGGTTGTATTAGAAAAGCAAGAAGTATGTATAAATGAACTTCTAGAGCAATTAATAGAAGAATTAGTACCACAGGCTGAAGAAGAGGGACTGACATTCATAAAGCATTTTCCTGAAGAGCGTGTGTATGCTGCGATTGATTCGGAGAAGATGGTCCGTGTGTTTGAGAATTTATTAATGAATGCGATTAAGTATAGCAAAGATAATGGAGAGATTAAAGTATCACTTCAAAGACAAAGACGTGATACCCAAATCATTGTGGCAAATTATAGTGAAGAGTTTACAAAAGAGGAATTGGCTAATTTATTCGAGCGTTTTTATAAGAAGGATCAATCGCGAAGTAGAGTGACAGAAGGGTCTGGGCTTGGTCTTGCAATTGCAAAAAGCATTGTAGAACTTCAGGGAGGTCAAATTCGAGCTCATTATGAAGAGGGAGAAATTCAGTTTATCGTCTCATTACCTATTATGGAAGAAGAGTAAATGAAGTTGTTTTATTATGAAGAAAAAAGCTTACTTATAGAGGGTAAGTCTTTTTCTTCATTTTTTTTAGAAAAACATATTGACGATTACTATAAAGAAGTGTAGTATTATACGAGTCGCTGAGAGAAATAACGCAAAACGCGACAAACGAGATGAAAAAACTTAGTTGACATTGAAATATAAAAGTGTTAACATAAGGAAGTCGCAAATAAAGCGACAAACGAGTTCTCTGAAAACTGAACGAAACAAACAACGTGAAACGTCAATTTTTATTTATGATGCTAGACAAACTTTATTGGAGAGTTTGATCCTGGCTCAGGATGAACGCTGGCGG
>NZ_JAKUEW010000025.1:0-19752 GCF_022663115.1 Bacillus cereus group sp. BfR-BA-01430 | reverse complement strand
TTGTACAATTTCAACTTTCTCATCGGTTTCTTGTACGAGCTTTTCTAACTGTTCTAATAGTTCTTTGTTCGCTTTACTTCCTAATGTAGAAAGGATTCTATTGTACATTTTTCGTAACTCTTCGTTCGGGTCCACAATCTCGCGGTAGTCACCGAACGTGTATTTGTTTTTCGTAGGGTCTGTGAATGATTCATCAGCAGCAATCGCTCTTGCTTCTAAATAAAGTTTCGGTGTAAATCCCGTGTCCTTAATTCGAATTGTATCGCCTTCATTGATTTCCTCATGCGACAACCCGAATACTTTCGAAATATCCGCCGCTTCAACTTCATATGAAACAGACGCATTTACACGTTTTTTTAACTCTGTATTCATAAGAGTTAAAAGACGTTGCGGGGTCATATTTTGTTCTTCTGTTTCCGGTGTGTAGAATCCGAATTTATGTTGTCCATTCTCGCTCCAACGCTGAAAAGCGTCAGAGTCAGTAATGTAAGGAATCCCGTTATTTATAGATTCAATCGTTATAAGTTCATCGCCTTCACCGCGTACAAAACCAACTAAAGCTGTACAAATATCCCGTGAATGCTCAATACGTCTCACGCCAACTAAGTCTTTGCCGAGCGTTACTTCTTTACCTGTTTCGCGACCACGTTTTTTGACCATGTCGACATACCAGCCGACTACTTGAGAGCCAACTACTTCCACACGATACTGGATTTCTACCTCAAATAAAGAAGCTATTTTCTTTAAAAATGTAAGAGGGTCGATAAACTCGTCAATGGTCATCGTATGGAAGCCCGCGTATTCCGTTTTACCGCGTTTCCACTTCGTTCCCGCTAGTGCCATATCGACAAATTCATTAAGTGCTTTCGATTCGATTCGTTGCGGTCTAATAATTCCAGCCTTCGCCAACAAGACCCATGCGCCCGCTGCATGCACAGTAACAGACCTGTCTTTCGAGTCTTTTTCAACTTCATTCGAAATAACATATGGAACAATACGGCCGTCTCGGACTTGCTTCAACACTAGATTTTGTTGTTGTAAAGTTACCGCTTGTTCTGTTCCGTCGAATGTAGTGAATTCTAGCGTATCGATATTATTTTTGAGTTCCCAGTGCCGCATATCATCCCAGTAATCTTTCGCTTGAATAGCTGCTACAATTTGTTCGGTTTTAAAGTCTACGACATGTAAAATTCCGTTCATCTTCATTATCTGTATCGCTCCCTAAAGCTAATCGTTGCTGCGCCTACATCGCCCGGCATAATATCAACCCTGTTATCACCACGTATCACAACTGGAAAATCACTGAAAATGTCTTTGATATTTATCGCATCTTTACCATTAATCGTCACCAAACTTTTCTCGGCATCGATAACGACTTTATCGCCTTTATCGAAAATATAAGGCTTGGTATTTTCGGGTACTTTATTCACTTTCCAGATTTTTAAGTCATCGATACTCATCACTGAAACTGGATCATTGACATCCCACGCCATAATCGAAATCATAACTTGTGCTATTTTTCTGCTAGTCATTGGATTTCCACTTTCGTCAATCCAGCGTTCTACTAATGAAGCATCGTCAATCTCCGTTCCATCTTTAAAACGCGCTACATATACAGACCATTGATTCCCTCGTCTAGCTACTCTCAAGCGTCCGTAGAATTGGTTAAACGTATTAGGATGTGACCCGTTTGTATCGACTAACTTACGTAAACTACCTGGTGTTCCGGCATTTCCGATTTTCATGTGCGCTTTTGTCAGTTCAGCATCCCAATAGAGGTCGTTCATATTGATACGTGTAACAATGTTGCTTGCTTCATCTAAAAGAAGCACTTCCACACGCCCCATTTGCCCGATATTCGCTGATTTCAGACGCACCCACGCTTCCATCTCAAAGTCTTGAAGCGGTCCTGACGGGATATTCTTCTTGGCGATTGCGCCATGAAATCCTTTTTCCTTCCCATAATCCTCACAATAAAGCGCGTAACCATCTCTCACTTTGAAAGAGCCCGTACCCTTCATATCGTCAAATTGACCTGTAACAGGAGTCCATCCTACTGTAGTAGACATCTCATCCCACATAACCCTCTCACGCTCTTGTACCGTTTTTTCTTCTACAGTGAGGGGGTAGCCAATTCGAAAATAATTTCTTTCGCTAGGATATTTTCCGAACCAAACGTCTAAAAAAGTGCTTGGATTTTCTACATCAACTTTAATTAATGCGGGTGCTTCTACGCTACCTTCATTTTTGAAACGCGATGTTATTTCTGATGTCCAAGTTCGTTCGAACTCGTGAGTCTGTACCTTTCCGAGTTTGTAAGGCATTGGACAAACAAATGTAATAACGCCTTGCCCAAGATTTACAAACTTATCTAATTCAAAACCTTCATCTACAATCGCAAAATAGCTCCTATCTATTTCCTCATCAAAAATAAGTTCTTTAGGATTTTCTGTAATCAACCAATCAGCCAATTCTTCCCTTAATCTTGGTAGATCATCACTATGCACGCCTTCTATTCCGACTGGTATAGAAAAAAAACGCATATCGGTCTGTGTATTTAGTAATCTAGCACCTGGATAATTAGGAACGCGAAGCAAATTACGTTTTAATGGTGCCCACACAGGTCGTTTCCATTCACGAAGGATTGTAATGTATTTTTTCCTTTGACCATTAAATGTAAAAGAACCCATTTCCCTACCTCCTTTAAAAAGGAAAAAGAAACGCTAACCTATTAGAATGCTGCGTTTCTTTTTCTTTCTCTCTCTTGATATTGAGTTATATATCGGTAGCTACCACGAGCTACCTCTCTTCCTTCTAGTACAACAGGCACCTCAATTTGTATATTTCCTTGATTACCTATTACATTTTCATATTCTATACGATTTGGATTAATGAAATTTCCTGACGTTCCCATAAAACCATAGGTAGACATATTTAAATACTTTGTAGCACGAGAAAGATCACTTGGATTTACTTTTGGTACGGCTGCTTTAGCCATCCTTTGTGCTGCTCTCTGTACAGTGTCGATTTTTTCATCAATACCAACTTCAAAGCCTTCGCCTACTGAATGTCCAGCTTCATCTCTGACTCGCTTAGAAGGTGAATTTATTTTTAATTCGCCTTTCATGGCGCTTAATGCAATATTGGCTAAACCTTTTGCTGCACTCATTACCGGGCCATCGCCATTTCTTATACCACTAGCAAAACCAGATGCGAAGCTTGCACCAACAGAAGTTGTTTTTACACTGCTTAGTCCTGCTTCACCGCTTTTTGCAACTTTCTTACCAGAATTTTGAGAGTTACCACTTTGACTCATAATACCGTGAGCAAACTCTGTACCGCCTTTTATCCCTGGTGCATTACCATTAACTGTATTCATTCCTTGAGTTGCTCCACCGCCAAGACTTTGACCAGCTCCTTGTGCTTGCCCCCGTCTTGCTCCTAATGAAGTGTAAAATTGATCTCCACCTTTTGCTCCTGGGCTGTTCCCATCTACTGTATTCATTCCTTGAGTTGCTCCGCTGCCAAGACTTTGACCAGCTCCTTGTGCGAATCCATATCTAGATGCTAATGAAGTGTAAAATTGATCTCCGCCTTTTGCTCCAGGTGTGCTACCGTCTACTGTATTCATTCCCTCAGTTGCTCCGCTACTAAGACTGATTCCTGCCGCTTGCGCAAAACCATATTTAGATAATAAAGATGAGTAAAATTCTTCTCCGCCTTTCGCTCCTGGAGTATTCCCGTCTACTGTATTCATTCCCTCAGTCGCTGTATTGCCCAATCCTTGAGCTGCGTTTTGAACAGACGGTTGATTTTGGCTTAAGCCATTTGCAAATGAGTTGGTCGTTTCGTTAGCTTGTTGTGTTAAGTCTATTTTAGCTCCATTTTCAAGAAGGTGTTTCACGCCTTCTACAAATGTTTGGATTTTTATATCACCTGTTTGTAAACCGGCTAATAATGATTGAACATTATATTCCCCAGCCTTGCCGAGATCAACTTGAACGCCACTTTCAACATTCAATCCTAATAATTTAGCGGCTTCTTCAACATCGATAGCTTTTGCTTTCATACCATTTTGAAGAGTTTCTATATTTTTTTTACCTTCATCTGACAAATCGAACTTCATACCATTTTTTAAATTTTGTCTGAAATATTGATAAATAGAATCAAATGTATATGTTCCATTTGAAAGCCCCTCAGCGAAAGATTGAGCTGTGACTTTCCCATTAGGACCAAGATCTATCTCCATATCAGATTTTAAATCTAAACCAAGTTGCTTAGCTACTTGTTCTGGTTTTTCTGATTTTAATCCCTCAGCAAAACTTTCAATTGCTTTTAAACCTTCCGGACTAAAACTACCAGTCCCATAAATGGTTCTTAACTGATTCATATGTGCAACTGCAGCATCCCTAGTAGTTAATTCGCCACTCTGTAATCCTTTAACAAAAGATTCTACCGTTCGCACTCCTTTATCACCAACATCAATTTTAAAACCTTCAGAAGTCTCAATGCCTAAAGTTTGTGCGGCTATTCTTCCTTTTTCGCCACCTTCTTTAATCACATTTGTGAATTCTTCAATTGATTTTGAGGCTGTTTGACCATAGGTTTTGATTAATTTTTCCTGGTTCTCCATCATTGCTTTTTCGCTTTTTTCCGCGTCAGCTGTTATAGCCTCTACATATTCTCTGTTCTTTTGCATACTTTCTTTACGTATAGACTCTTCACTCTCTAAAAAACGTAGTTTTTTATTGATCAATTTCCCCTCATGCAAATCATACATTTGTCCTTCCTCAGAAAGACTATCCAATAATACGTTTAATGCATCTTTCTTTTGAGTTTTAGCCATTTGAATTCTTTCATCGTATGCTTGTTTGGTTATTTTATTTAATGTATCATACTGTTCTTTTGTAATATGACCAGAAGCTCGTTGATGTTCCCATTCTTCTTCTTTTGTTTTCATCCACTTTTTAGCTGATTTTTCAGCTGTACTATACGCATCATTAATTTCTTTAGACCACTTTTTCGCACCATCTGCGTTAATTTTTCCACTTTGTTCTTGCATTGTCTGCATGTAATTTTTCATATCAGACATTTTTTGAACAAACACTTTAGAAGATACATCCATATCTCCCATAGCTTGTACATATTGATTAGCAAATTCTTTAGGCATATTGGAAATATTCCCGCCAAATTTTCTTAATCCTTCTAATACAATTGCTTCACTCTCTTGAATTTTTTTCATTTGCAAATCAATAGATTGAACAGCTGCGTTACCAATTTGTTCTACAGTTGGTTTTAGCGCTTCAGGTATTTGACCTAACAAATCAGCCGTCGCCTTTTGAATGTTAACTCGATCTTTATCAAGTGCATTTTTAATTTCGCTTCCCATTTTCGAGAATATTTCTACTGTTTCATTTACTATTTTTTCAGCTTCTTCTCCAGATGTAACGCGTAACTTAGCTAGATTCACCATAGCCTGCTCTCGTAAATCTACATATCCTTTTGCCGCTTTTTTAGTACCTTGGCTAACTCCATCGCCAAATTTTAATGCATCGGCATTAGCTTTTTCTGTGTCATTCTTTAATTTAACAAGAGCTACACCTAAACCAGCAACTGCACCTGTTGCCGCAGCAATTGCCAGAACAACAGGGTTTGCCAACAATGTTCCAACTGCGGCTGTCATAAGCCCTAATACACCAACGACTCCCATTAAGCCAACTGTTAGTGCTGCACCTGTTGCTATCACTTGTTGTGTTCCTTCATCTAAATTATTAAACCAATCTACAACTCCTTGTACACCAGAAGCAATCGCATCAATTGCCGGTATTAAAGCGTGACCTATTGTGATAGCCGCTCCTTCAATAGATGATTGTAAAATTACAATTTTCCCTTTTAAATTATCCAATTGCTTAGCTGCAATTTCTTTCGCTGTGCCAGCACTGTTTTTTAACATTTCTGTATTGTCAGCAAGAGCATCTGATGATTTATCAATTAATACTGCCCAATGTTTATATGCTTCAGCACCAAAAATGGTAGTTAATGTTGCCGATTTTTGTTGATCTGTCATACCACGAGTAGCTTTTTCAAGCTCTTTAATAACACCTGGCATAGACTTCATTTTTCCGTTTGCATCAAATATTTCTATTTTCAGCTTCTTCATTGTTTTTTCCATTTCACCAGTTGGTTTAGCTAAACGTCCCATAGAAGTAGAAAACGCTGCGCCTGCTTGCGCGCCTTGAATACCTGCGTCAGACATGGCCATAACGGCTGCTGTTGCTTCTTCAAGGGACCAGCCCAATGATTTAGATACCGGAGCAAGGTAAACCATCGCTTCCCCTAATTGAGCAACATCTGTATTTGCATTTGTACTTGCCTTTGCTAAAACGTCTGCAACTCGTCCAGCGTCTTGTGCTGCGATTCCAAAACCAGACATAATGTTTGATGTAATATCGGCTGCCGCTCCTAAATCCATTTGCCCACTTGCTGCAAGATCTAGTAAACCTGGCATTGCCGCAATAACATCATTTGTTTTAAATCCTGCCATAGCTAAATACTGCATTCCTTCTGCTGCTTGACTGGCACTAAATGACGTGGACGCTCCTAAATCTCTTGCTGTCTTTGTTAACTTTTGTAATTCAGCATCCGATGCACCAGATAAAGCCGCTACACGAGACATAGCTGATTCAAAATCAGCTGCCGTTGTAATTGTTTTCCCGAGGGCATATCCCATCGTAGTAGCCCCGGCCATAAAAGAAGCGCCCATCGTGGCACCAACATCTTGCATTTTGGTCCCGACTGAGCGCATTCTTTCAGTAGTCCTATGTAAGAGAGATGTCTGTCTCTCTAATGTTTCATTCGTTTGGCGTATTTCATTCCTTAACCGTGCTTCGCCTTCTCTTGCTCTGTTAAGAGAAGTCGTATTTTTATCAATAGCTGCATTTACACGACTTAGACTTTGAAGACTCATCGTATATTGTGATCGAACTTGTTCTAATTCTTGCTTTAAACGTTTAGTTTGTTCTGAATTTCTACCAGTCGCTTGAGCACTCTGTTGATATTCTCGTTCTAAACGTTGCATCTTTCCAGCTAAGTTTTCACTAGAAGTACGTAATTGTTGCTGTTTATTTCTTAATTTCTCAATTTCCTGTCTATAACGACCAACTTTTTGTTTTTGAATATCCAGTTTTTGCCCTAAATAATCTAGCTTTGTCCTTAATTGAGATACTGAATCACCATAACGCTTTGCCTCTTGACTTGCTGCTTTAAACTCAGAATCTACCATTTTAAGTTTTCGATTCATTCCAGCTACACCGGAATCAAAATTACGCAAGTCCATCGAGACTCGTACGCCTAACTCCATATCTTGCGCCAAACCTTCACCTCCCTACAACCAAGGTACCTGCTCTGCTGTAGCTAACTTTGGCTTATCTTGTTCTTTCTTACGAGCCATACGCTTCATAAAATAAATGATATCGATACTATCAATTTTATTTTGTGTTAAATTATGTTGTTCTTCTAAAGTGTTATATAGATCCATTATTACTTCTGAATATGTTGTCTTTTCTTCCGTCTGTTTTTGGGATAATGGTTCTTTTTTTTATCATGCTGAGCATAAGCTACTTCTAATATCTGTGCTGCTTGAGCTACTTTTCCTAAAACAGTTTGAACAACCGCAAAGATTACAATGACCAAATCAGGAGCATGTGTGCCGTCTAAAAATTCATCTGCTGTAAATTGTTCTTGAAAAACTTCCGAAACAAACTGTGCTCCTTGTTCAACTAGAGCGAAAGGGACATCATCTTCCTTTAATGAATCTGCTAATTCTGCTGCTTCACGTGCTTTCAATCCTGAAATATGATTATTTAAATAATAAACACGATATTTTCCGTCTTTTTGTCGCAATTTTAATTTTAATTGATTCATTTGTTCCAACCTTTCTTTCACATTATATTTTTAAAAGAAAAAGAACTGATGGTATTCATCAGTTCTTAGTAATAGTTTTCGGTAATGTTTCTGTTGGTAATTTTGGAACCTCGTTAAACCAGTTTTGAGCTGCCGTTACATCAAAGTCTGGTTCATCTTCGTCAAGACGATTGCGCCATGCGTTATCAAATTTACGCTCCATCGCTGTTCCTTTAATTTTCGCTGTTTGATACTCTGCCTTTTCACCTTTCGTTTTATTTTCCTCATCTGGTTGTTCAAATTTCATTTTATATAACACACCGTATCTGGATTTTCCATTATCCTTTGAAATACGATACATTAATGCACCATATGGAGCCACATCAGTTGTTTTATCAACAACTTGTCCTTTAACTACTTTCTTTCCTAGTAATTTCGCATAAATTGACAATGGTAAATCCGCAACATTTAATTCCACCTCAGCCCCGCCAAAGGTAGATGAAGATGCAAATACTCCATCATCAGCTTCTAATTTAACTGTTTCTGATTTTGATGATGTTTTCCCTTCAATCGCACCAGCGATCTTAATCGGTTTATCATATTCAAAACCTGTTTCATCATCTTTTAATAATTCAGCCCAATGCAAGTCACGAAATCCTACTGGAATTCCATTCATATATTATTCCTCCTCAATTAAACTAATTTTTGTACGGTATCTCATACCGTAGTGATAGATTTTCGTATCGTCCTCATACAGATCAGCTGTCGAAAAACGAGAAAAGCCGATAGATTTCATTACTCTATCGACCTCTTTTTTATATTGAATTGTAATCGGTTTTTTTGACCAAATATCAATTTGATATAATAAATCACTGTTATAAACTCTATCATCAGCAAAATCACCATCTTGGTTATTTACCTCTGAAAAAGTGATATAAGGATTATTTTTATCACCATTAAAAATTAAATGACCAATCCTTTTACCACTTAATAAAGAAACAAGCTCTTGATTATTTTCAAGGGCCTTCTTAATTTCTTTATTTAAATCTCTCATAGCCTTAACTCCTGCCTTAGTACATTTTTCATAGCACGTAGAGACTCTTTTTCTCCTGCCATAACTACCTTTTCAGCAAAACCTTTTTTTGGTGGGTTTGGCATTTTACTAGTTCCCCAGTTTTGAAACTTCATATAGAAGAATGGTGAATTATCACTTTTCAACCAGCCAACGTTTACATATTTAACGCCATTTTTTGTTTTTACACCACTAATTTTTGCGTTATCAGCTCCATGTTGCCCCGTTCTCCAAGATTGCTTTGGAGTTGCTTTACGTGGAACCTTACTCCGCGGCGCTTCTCGTGAAAAGCCTTCTTGAAAAACTTTACCACCCGCTTTTACCGCTTTACTTTGTGCTAATGCTCCTTTTCGGCCCATTTCTTGCACTCTTAACATCAATTCCGCCATTCCTTGTAATTCCATGTTAGCCATTGTCTAACACCTCTTTGCACATGAGATGCATTTCTTTATGCTTCTCTTCAACATCTATGACATTAGTAATTTCTAAGATACGCTCGCCATACAAAATACGCATATCATTCGTTATCCCTTTTCGATATCGAATTTCTACTCTAATGGTATTTTCAGCGTTAACTGATGCTGCTTGCCAAAATTCACGTCCTCTAAGTGGATTGACCGCTGCCCAAACCTTTACTACATCTTGCCATGGTCCAAGTGGGTTTCCTTCTTCGTCCGTTTCATAATCTAGTGATTTCTTTTGTAATATAATTCGTCTGTTATATTTTCTTGATGTCATGATGTATCACCGCGATATTTCAACTTCGTTACGATATTTAGCAATGTTTTACTTAATTTCGATTCCTCACCATCATATAAAGAACCAACAATTATTTTGATTGCTGTTTTTCCGGAATCGGTATTCAGCTGCTCTTCACTAACGCCAGCATCAATCAAGTCTTCTTTGGCCGCATTGATAAATGATTCAATATCTTTATCTTCTTCATCTCCATCAACACGTAAGTACCGCTTCACTTCCTCAAGCATCTCATTCCTCCTTTACAGAAAGAGAGAGGAGATACTCTCTTTCTTTTTATTTAGTGCCCTCAGGTATTGTTGCAGATTCGCCAACTAATACATCAGTCACAATTACAGCTGCCTCTTCATCCATAACTTTACCGTCAAATCGCTCAATACCACGGAAATATGTTTGATCTGTTAAGAAAGCATCTCCACCTTCATCTGTTGATTTCACTTCGAATTTTTGACGATCAAACATAGAATAAGCTCGCTGGAAGTCTCCAAATGCGATATGTGTTTTATTGGTTTTATCATCTGTATGAATTTCGTCATATACTTCAACAGGTCGTCCAAATAAATTGAATAAATCTTCTTCCCTTGGGTCCGGAGCTAAAATACCTCGGCCGTTTTTATCTTCAATATTTGATACTAATTCAAATGCTTCTGTATTCATAACCCATTTAGCATTCTTACGATACCCTTTTTTGACTGAGTTTTTTACTTTACGTAAGAACTTAATATCAATTGAGCTTGGCGCTTTAATTTTGTTGAATTTATCTGTTGTAAAAATACCCTCAATTCCTTTTTCACCACCTGTTCCATAGAAAACTTCTTCGTTTTCAGTAACAAGCGCTGATTCAGATAACCAGTCCACGATTTCACGTGCAAAATTCACAAAAGAATCCGCTAGTAACTCACTAGGTGCTGGCATAAATCCTGCAAACTTTTTCACTTTATATTCAACTTGATCAAACTCCATATTTTTCAGTTCTTTAATTTGCTCTTTCTCAGCTGTGTTGTAAAGCTTGCCTGCTGTTCCCTTTTTTCTGGTACGCGAACCAGATGGCGCTGATACTGGCACAATACGAACTAAATTACGAACTGAACCCATTTCTTTAATTGATTGTAAAATTTCTTTTGAAATATCTTTTGGTACTGTATAGCCGCCATCCTTATCACTGCCACTAGATAAAGAATTAGCTACCCTAACATTTTCGCGCATTTCATTTCTAAGCATTGTTTTTTCTTCGGCAGACAGCTCGTGTTCACGGCCAGTCATCGCTTTAAACCAAGCATTACGATATGCTTTCGTTTCGGAAACATTTTGCCCTTGTTCTTCCCCTTCTTCATGCTGCATGTCTGGATTGATATTTTGTACTACTGGATCAGGAACTTCTAACTCACGAGCTTCAACTAAAAGATTAATTTGATTTTGGATATCTTTCGCTTCTTCTAGTAGATTTTGTGCTTCTTTCGTTTTACCTTCATCAATTAAATTTTGAATTTGTTCTTTCTTTTTTGCCAATGCTTGGCGCAATTCTCGTTCCTTTTTCATTCTTCTTTGTCTCCTTCCATTTTTGAACATAAAAAAGAACTACACTAAATTGAGTAGTTCTAATTGCAATTTTATTTTTTCTCTCTCTTGGTTATTTGGTTGTTGCAATGAAGATGCTTCTCTTTGAACAGTTTTAAAACATTGGGGTACATTTTTATAACGATTAAACAAATTATCACTAATACTTGCTGCAACTTCATTCTCTTCTGTTATTTCATCAATTAATCCTAAATCGAGTGCTTCTTGTGCTGTTAACCAAGTTTCATTGTCTAACAAATTAATTAATTCATCTCGATTCATCTCTGGAGATTGTGATAAATATGTTTCTAAGATGCTATCTCGAATTTTGTCCAAATCATCTGCCGTTTTTCTGAAATCTTTTGCATTTCCAAATGCAAAAGTCCATGGATTATGAATCATCAGCATTGCATTTCTTGGCATATGAATAGTATTTCCAGCCATAGCAATTACAGAAGCAATACTTGCTGCTAATCCATCTACATAAACATTCACATGAGCATCATGACGTTTTAACATAGAGTGAATAGCTTGGCCAGTAAATACATCCCCACCTGGACTATTAATATAAACATTGATGGTTTCTACATTACCTAAAGAATCTAATTGTTTTTTAAACTCTTTAGCGGTCACTACATCTTCATCCCACCAATAATTTTTGCTAGCGATTTCTCCATATATATTAATTTCTCCAACGGAACTCCCAAGAGCATTAAATGTAAAAAATGGTTTACCCACTATTTCCCACCTCCCTTCGTAGCTTTAGCGATTTGATATTGTTCTAATAGATCCAAGAATGTATAGTTAAGAGTCACAAGGTGACGATCACCAATTTCACCAATTCCATTTCGTTCCTCTAACTCTCTAATTTCATTAATACTTAGACCAGAAATACGTTGCATAATCTCATAAAACTCAGCTCGTGTCTTAGAATCGCCCCTTAACTCTGAATTTACGTTATACCTCACATAGTACCCATCGTCTAACTCTTTATCTGTAAAACATTTTGTGTTAATTTCTTGTTCAAACATTGTTAACCATGGTTGTAATGTGTTTTTTACGTATTCTATAGACTGGTGCTCTATGTTATTAAAAGTAGATCTTTCTAGCTCATTTACTTTATGTAAAGGAACTTTAAAAATAGCTGCAATCTGTGATTTATTGAATTTCATAGATTCAATAAACTGCGCATCCTGTAGTGGAACCGAAATAGATTGATATTCAAGCCCATTATCAACGATTGCAATGCTTTCCCCAGCATTAACTCGTTTCCATTCTTTTCGAACTTCATCTTTTGCTGGTGATTTCAACATAGTTGGAACTTTTAGAATCCCTCTAGGAGTTGCGTCATTTTTATATAGCTTAGCATTATACTTTGTCGCTGCCGCTTGCGCCCCTATATGTTCTCTAACAACTGCAATGGGAGACTTACCATTAATGCCATCTTCCGACATTCCTTTAAAATGAAGTACTTGTTCATCGTATAATTCAAGCGGTTTTCCATTATGAGAAGTTTGATACCAAAGCATACCGCTTTTTGGATCTATATATGGATGCGTATGCTCTGGATTCAACGGTACTAGCGCTTTAATTTCACCATATTTATCAAATTCAATTAAAGAATAGGCATTCCCACGAATACTTACATGTGTCATCATTAACTTCTTCCAAATAAAAGCTGTCATATAAGGATTAGGCTTTCGTGATAAAAGTCTAGCAACTGAATGTTTTGTATCCCTTTGAATACCTTTATCATTTTTTAAAAATGTGTGTACTGGTAATTTAGCGACATCATCAGCTAACACTTGCACACAAGAAAAAATATCAGGATGAATAAGTGCATTCGCCTCAGTTACTCGTTCACCACTTGAAGTGTCTCTTCCACCAAACATATCAAGAACCCATTGAGGTGTGTCTTTTAAATCCCACGTCGTTTCAGGTTGTGTTTGCTGTGCAAATAACCTTTCTAAAAACACTTAATCACCTCCCTTTTGATGACTTTTCACTAAGTAATAATGCATAAAACATAAAAAAAACGCCTGTAACAAATAGTCCAGCGTTTAGATGAATACGATATGCTGTAATCGAAATCAATATTGCTCCGATTGCAAACAATAAATCATTCAGCAATAGCATTATTAAATTGAAAATCCCTTTAATATACTCTTTTTTCATTTCAAAACCACCTATAGAGAGAATTCTCCATTCAAAATTTGATCATTCAGATCGGTTTGATTCATATAAACCATTGCACGGAAATGAGCTGTTAACGCTGCTGCAACACCATCAATTCTTGAATATTTATTTGCTTTTACGGGTTTTATATTACCTGTACTATCCTTTTGTGTTTTAACGTTACTCATGTACCATCTAAACATCAAATCGCGATTAAAGTTGACTTTTCCTTGCAACAATAAACGTTCAAAATCCTTCATTGATAAATTCATTGACTTAAATCCTTGCTGGACCTTAACCATCTCAAAACCTAAATTTTGCATTTGAGTAAACCATTGTGCGGCATTAAACGGATCATAGCAAACCTCTTGAATATGATATTTTTCAGACATTCTTACAAACCAATTTGTAACAAAATCATAGTCAATTACTTCTCCTGGTATAACTGTAAGATACCCTTTTTCTACCCAAAGCTCATAATTTGCTCTATCTTCACTATTTAAGAGCTTAGCTTCTGGAATGAAACTATGATGAATACACTTAATCGAACCGTTTTCTTGCGGAAACTCTAAAAAGACACTTGTTAAGTCTGTGGTCTCAGATAAATCAGCTCCACCAATACACATACATCCTTCAAGATCTTCAATGTTGTATTCTTTTTCATAATTCTTCTTAATTACATCCCATTCAAGCCATTTTTCTGCTGCGTTTACAAATAAATTAAGTCTTTTTGTCTTAAACTCATTAATTTCATTGTTTAAGACATACGTTTTATACGCTTCTCTTAACTTTTCAAGAGTGATTGTGACACCCAAATTTGGATTTGCCTTGATCCAGCATTTTTCATCTTTCCAATCATCTTCTGGATCAATCTCTGCAATAAATGCAAAAAAACGATCGTGTTCGACCGTTTCGTTTAACATTTTATCTGCAACTTCGTAAAATTTCATCAAAGGACCATCAAGAACAAAACCAGCTGTCGTAATATGCAAAATAAGAGGTTGTGTACGGGCATCATAAGATGATTGAATAACATTTATTAACTTACGATCTTTATACTCATGAATTTCATCGAAGATTGCTCCATGTGTATTTAAACCGTCTTGCTTTTTCGAATCACTAGCAAGTGGCTCCAGTTCTGAATTCATCGCATTATAATACAATTTATCACGTATAATCCTTACCCTTCGCCGCAATGCTGGTGACTGTTTAACCATTCTTTTTGCTTCTTCGAATACCAATTTAGCTTGATCACGCTTATTCGCCAATGTATATACACGAGCCCCATACTCGTTATCTTTCATAAATAAGTATAAAGCTATCGCTGATGCTAAAGTACTTTTACCATTTTTACGAGCAATCATAATGAGAGCTTCTAAGAATCTTCTATAACCCGTTTCTTTTTCTATCCACCCAAATAGACTACCAACATTGAATTTTTGCCATAATTCAAGTAAAAGTGGCTTACCTGCCATCTTGCCAATACTATGCTTACAAAAACGTTCAATGAATATAATCGCTCTATTAGCCTCTTTTACACTATATTCATATGGAAATGTTTCATCATCTCGGCGCTGTAAATCTCGAATATGCCTTCGACAAGCCTTACGTACTTTTTTGCTAGTAACTATCTTCCTACTAATAACCTTTTTTGCATATTCAGTTACATAGTCATGCGTGTCAACTTGTTTAATAGTCATCGAAACCATCATCTACTTCTTTAACTAATTCCTCTTGAAGCTTCTTACGACTTGCACCAGTTAAACCAAGCTCACCTAAATACTGTCGTGTTTGCTGCATATATTTTGGAAGTTCTGGAATAAGAGTATGCTTTGTTCGATTGGTAGCACCAGCTTTATTTGTATAGTCCATCGTTAGACCATCTTTTTTAATCTGTGCCGCCATTTCCTTATACATTTGATAACTATAAGCAATCATCTCAATTGCTATTGGATCATTAATATCAGCTTTACCCTCCGTCTCTAAAATCCTCCAAATGCGAAACCAAGTATCTTTTCCAATCTTCTTGAGATGAGTCGGTGGCTTGTACTTTATTTTAAAGTCCTCATCCATGTTCTCACCTCACTTACAATTTATGGATAAAAAATAACCACCTTTAAAAATAAGTGGTCAGTTTCTTGAGGGTTCCCCCCTTTAAGAAACCTTCCGCGTAAAACACGAAGCGGGGCACCGGTCCCTAGAAAGACCTCTTCAGAAAACAAAAGGAGGGGGGATTATCTTTTTCAATGAATTCTACGAGTAATGGTTAATTTTAAATCATTAGATAATTTCAAAACGTCTTCAGTTACTGAACCCGAAAGCTTAATTGCACGTCTTTTAACTTCTTCAAGCAATTCATCTGTTGAATAGTTAGCTAATACATCATGCACATCTTCCTTACTAATCGCTTCCAACTCTCCAGCTAGCTCACGTGCATGATTACTGATCGCTTTCAATTGTTTCTGAAATACTTTTGTATCACAATGAATACCAACTACAACATCTCCAATATGAGTTGCTGATTTATAATTCTCTTTCATTTATCTCATCCTCTCTTTCCATGTACTTTGTTATGACAACTGTTACATAAGCTTTCAAGGTTGCTAATGTCTAAACGTTTTGACCAATCTTCTTTCACTTCGACAATATGATGTACCATATCAGCTGGTGTTAACTTCTTATGTTTCAAACATCGTTGACATAAATAGCTATCACGAGACAAAGCTTTCTCTCGTGTCTTCCTCCATGCCGCGCTTTTATAAAACGTTGTAGTTATATTATCTCGCTGATACCTGTCATACGATTGCGTAACTTCTAGTTTATGCTTATCACAATAACCTTCAGTAGTTAAGTTAATACACATCGGATACGCACAAGACTTCTTTGGTCTACTTGCCATCGTCTATTCGTTCCTTCAACAGATCCATTTGTTTCCCGACATCTTGGGAAAGTTGATTGATCTGTTCTACATATCTCTTGATTTCTTCCTCATCTTCTGAAGCCATCATTCGTTCTCTTAATTCTTTACGCTTCACTTCATTATCTTGAAGTTGCTGACGAATGATTTCATCTGTGTAATAAGAAACATACTCTTTTCTACAATGTCTACATTTGATGTAATGCATTTCAATTCCATTAGGTAGTTTTCTTTTCAGAGGTTTGAATCTAAAAGTACCTGAACATTTCTCACATGTCACAATTGTTCGTGGTCTCACTTCTATCACTCTCCTTAAAAATTAAAAGAGCACCCAAATGGATACTCTTTTAATTGCGGTACATGAAGTTTTACTTTTTAAATAAACGAATCACATTGCGTGTACTACATATTTACTTCAGTTTGGTTAAGAGGTTCTACACCTCTTTCAATCGCCGACAATACGTCACTCTCCCGTAGTTACTAATGTGTCTCATAGTCAGCGATTGAAAGAAGAGCAAAAGCCCTTCTCCATTTTCAAAGCCTTGTCATGCAAATTTCTATTTTGGAAACAAGAATCGGCATTCTTTCAATCCTCACCATCACCATTTGACACGACAACCTATTTTCAAATATAGAGGATCATGAGAAACGTTTTCCGCCATTTCTCACAATACAAATATATCACGTCTAAAACGAAAATGTGTCCGCAAATCGTTCGCAAATCCTCCGCAAAAAGTTCGCGTTTTTCTTTTATTCCCTCTTACATGACATGTTCAGCTAGATATTCAGCACCTGAATGAGTGATTTCTACCTCTCCTAACCAAGGAGCAAGTTTCTTATTCCCTTTACCACCTTCTGCAAATTTAGCTCCTGTTATGTAATTCTTTTCTTCTAACTCAAGAATCGCATTAACCAAGCCTTCTGCATTCGTTCCAAAGTAGGTTGCTGATAGTTTATTAGTGTTTGCCTTTTCCTTTATTTGTTCATTATAAATGCCTATTAAAACTCTATGTGCTAAAGATGAAATTTTATCCATAAATAAACCTCCCATTGAATTTATGACACATAATTTGCTCCATCATACTAAATTATCCTTATAACTTTATATTACGTCAAATGACTTTCATCGTTTTTAAGTAATTATTTCCCCACTGTTTTCCAATCACTTTTTAGATTGTTTTTACTAAATAGAGTTCATTTTTAATAAAACTGAATTCACTACAAACCATATTGTGTTGAATCTGCCTATATCGTTTCGCCTTAGAAATATCAATAATCACAGCGCCTCATCAAAATGAATT
The DNA here is from genome assembly GCF_022663115.1 of Bacillus cereus group sp. BfR-BA-01430. Taxonomy (NCBI): domain Bacteria; kingdom Bacillati; phylum Bacillota; class Bacilli; order Caryophanales; family Bacillaceae; genus Bacillus; species Bacillus cereus group sp. BfR-BA-01430. Next base: position 2,072 of record NZ_JAKUEW010000025.1, on the reverse strand, counting down.
TGAAACTTTTCTTTTGTAGTGAATTCAAAAATACCTAAAAAAATAAGACATCAAATTTTAAATTTCTTTTGATAGTCATTTAATGTGTCTTGTTCAATTCCGATATAACGTAACGTTTCTTTTTGATCTGTATGATTCAACATTCTCTGTAAAACAACTACGTCTTTAAATTGCTTATAATGATGATATCCATACGTTTTCCTGAGTGAATGAGTACCAATCCTTTCTAACCCAAACTCTTTTGCTGCTTGATTCAATATGATATACGCCATAGATCGAGTAATCGGTTTATTCTTGCCATTACGACTCTTGATTAAAAATTCATTTTTAGGCTTTCCTTTTATATAATCTCTTATTGCTTTCTTTAATTCAGATGGCATCTTCACTTCTTTAATCTTCTTTGTTTTCTTTTCTCTAATATAGATATTCCACCCCTCTACATCTCGAACTCTCAAACGTAAAATATCTGAAATGCGTAATCCTGTATTAATTCCTAAAAGGAACAGAATGTAATTACGCTCATTCCGTTCCTTCAAATATTCTTTTATTTCTTGAATTGCTTCTTTGTCACGGATTGGTTGAACAAGGTTCATGCACTCTTCACCTCTGCTTGTCTATAATTTTTCTTGTACACTTCTATTTTCAAATTAAAAGCTAGACGTAGGAGTGCTTGCCCTTTTAATTTGTAATACTTAGTTTTTCCGACTCCAAGATCTAACCAAATATCCTGATCATACCCTGGCACTTCTTCCATAAAGTTCTTTACAATAATTTGTCTCTCATCATCTTTCAAACGATTAACGGCACCATGAACCCATTCCATAAAATCGTTTCTTTCTTTTTCATACTCAAGTCTTTCAATTGCAATCTCTTCTGTTGAACTATGAAATGCATTTGTACACGATGGAGGAACAATAGAATATGATGGTGTAACTTTAGGTAAGATATCGCTTGGCATTGTCGCTAAGTATTGACGATATGTTCCAAATACTTCTTCAACCGCTTGTTTTGTTTTCTTTCCATCTACAACTGGCATTTTGAATGATAATTGTTTTTTCATATTAATTCCTCCAATTTTTTTATTTTTGTCTAAGCGCTCCTCCATGACCTCGTTCATATCTTGGTCTGCGAACACCCATTAATTCCTCTATATCTCGAATACTTAATTTTTCTTCCTTCTGCTGCTTATTCTGTTTCTTTTGCTGCTGATTGCGAATCTTTTTCATTCCCATCACCTCTAAGCAAAATAAAAAAGCGAACACCAAACTACAGAGCAATATTGCAAATGCTCTTAATAGTTCAGTGTCCGCTGGTTCTTCCAGTAGGACAAAATGTTTAATTGCTATTATTATATCATTTTCTTACGTTTTTTTACCTTTTTAAAGGATTTTATTTAATAATTACTAAATCTTATTTTTTCTCCAAAGGATTATTTTGTTCAGTTTTTTAGTAGTTCTGGATTTTCATGAATATTGCCGATAACCTCTACATCATCGTAATAATTACCATGCTTATCTTGTGTTCCGTGTAATCTCCACCTTTCTCCATTTTTAAAAGCTGGATATAACATGAAACATGGCGCTCCTCCTTGTCTCCACCGAACCTCAAATGTACCGCATGAACCAGTAGACCAAGCTTTTACAATGTCGCCCTCAAAGATTTCCTTATTCTCTTTACCTTTCAATCCTATATATTGACCAACCGTTTCAGCATCGACGATGTACAATCTTCCATTAACTGAAATTCCAACATTTCCGTTTTGTGTTTTCCTGAGATCTCCAAAAACCCAATCCGCGCCGTTTATTTTTCTGCCACGAAACTTAATTTCTCTCATTTTTTCTTCCTCCCTGAATAAAACTCAATATTCCGTCTATACTGTTGATACCCTTTTACTAACTTACCCAAGAGTCGAGCAGTTAGCTTTCGCTAGCTGCTCTTTTATTTATTTGTTGTAATCTACGGTGTTTTATATAACACATTGCCATATTGATGAACCTATTAAACCATTCTGTTTCTTCACGGTTCATATTGTATTCATCAGCAATTTCCTTAACTGATTTCATATCCGCACC
>NZ_JAKUEW010000024.1:0-20634 GCF_022663115.1 Bacillus cereus group sp. BfR-BA-01430 | reverse complement strand
ACCTCACTTATATCGTTGTATCCATTATAACGAGGTTTGCTTATAAAAATACACAAAAACCCCGAATTATGGACTTTTTTTAAGTGTCCACGATTCGGGGTACAGTTCAAATGGTGAAAGAGCCTTTTTATCACTTGTTGGATGATGGTTGTTTTAATACATATTGTTTAATTGCGTATGCAACGCCATGTTCATCATTTGTTAATGTCACTACATCACATAGTTTCTTTACATCTTCTTCGGCATTTCCCATTGCGACAGATAGACCTGCTAGTTCAAGCATTGGCACATCGTTAAAGTTATCACCGATTGCCACGGTATCTCTAAGCGGAATGTTGAAATGTGCCGCCATTTCTCGTAGTCCATTTCCTTTATGTCCGTCTTTATCCATAATTTCCAAGTTTGTTGGTGCCGACGCTGTAACCATAATCTCTTTATCTTTTTGTAAAGTTTGTAGTAGTGCCGAGCGGTGTCCGGCATGGAAAGTTAAAATAAAGAATTTAGATATTTCTAAGTCTGCGTTACTTATAACATCTTCGATTTTTTGAAAATCAGTAATTAGGTTCGATTTTTTTTGTTTCTCTGTAATTCTTTCTAATTCTTCTATTGTAACGTCAAGTTCATGCTTATTTTCCTCAAATGTACGCATGACTTGTTCATTCCAATTATAAGGAGCATAGACTCCTTGATTTGTATATAATTTATATGGAAAACCTTCAGATTCTAGTAATTTTGCAAGCTTGTATACTTTATCATTTTGTAAACAGCGAGAATTAATTACGTTTCCATCCACATATACAATTGCCCCATTGCTTGCTCCAACTGGAAGTGATAACTTATATTCTTCCAATACCTTTAAAGCATCTTCCTTTGCACGGCCAGAACAAATCATTATAATATGTCCAGCTTCTTGTGCAGCATGAATTGCTTGTAAGTTTTCTTTGGAGATTTCAAGATTAGATGATAAAAGTGTACCATCCATATCTAATGCGATTAATTTCAAAATGACCACCTCTTTGCTTTTATTATACATAGTTATGTTGAGGAAATATATCAACTTTGAGATAAAAAGTAGAAGTCAGGAAGTAATCTATTTTAAGGAGAGATAGGAAAGGATCGTTATCATTTGTTTATCCCGTAACAGCTTGACTGGCGAAGGCTCATAATCGGTGGGGGGTGATAAAGGTTCACTTTCATACGCTTATTTTTATGAATGTAATACAAATGTTACATTCGCGTTACAAACGATAAAACGACAGAAATCCTTATATAAAAGGATATGAGTATATATTTTTTATTATCTTGTAAAAAAAACGTCATGAATTTTGCAAATGATATTGCGGATGAAGAGAAGTTATGTTACATTATTGTTACAAAGGTTACATAAAACAAATCATTGTAACGATAAGATGAAAACTATGAATCAATCATTTCTTTAAAATGATATAGAGATACATATAAAAGGAGAGGGAAAATATGAACAAAGAGCAAGTGTTACAAGTAACGAAAATGGATTTTTTAGGATCAGCAAGCGGGGCAGCAGCATTAACAGCATTCATCATATTTTTAGCTAACGTTTTAGCGTAAGAATTGAAATACATATGCAAAATGAAGGGAGCATAAACAATATGGAAAACAAAGAAGCATTACAAGTAACAAAGATGGATTTCTTAGGATCAGCAGGTGGAGCAGCAGTATTAACAGCGCTAATCGTATTTCTTTCAAGTGTTTTCGTATAATAGAAGTTTTATGCTTCATATATAAATAAAAGGAAGGGAGAATGAGGAATATGGAACAAGTATTACAAGTAACAAAGATGGATCTTTTAGGAACAGCAAGCGGAGCAGCCGTGTTAACAATGTTAATCGTATTCCTTGCAAATGTATTAGTATGATGAATAGAAATAGAAAGAATTTTTCATATTTGATTCGAACCATTATTCTAACAAGATAAAAGCTCTAACATATTATCAATAATTAATATGTTAGAGCTTTTTTTATTTTTGGGTGTTTTGTTTCTTTGTTGGAAATAAGCTAACTTTTACATAGAAAAAAGTCGAATTTTATATGGGAGAAAAAAAGAGGAATTTGACAGAAAAAATAGAAAATTTAAAAAGTCAGAAATTTGTTAGCTTGCTAACTAATTTGCTGTTAGTACCTAGAAGAATTTTCGAATGGTTTTAAGTATGTCATATTCAATTCATTTACAGGGGGATGAGAAAGTTATGAAACAAAAATCTATGGATGCTTTGACTACACAAATGGAGGATTTTTTCCCAGTACGTGATGTAGACCATGTAGAATTTTATGTAGGAAATGCAAAGCAGGCAAGTTATTATCTCGCGAGAGCATTTGGCTTCAAAATTGTAGCTTATTCTGGATTAGAGACAGGAAACCGCGAAAAGGTATCTTATGTTCTTGTACAAAAAAATATGCGCTTTGTTGTGTCTGGAGCGTTAAATAGTGATAACCGTATCGCGGAATTTGTAAAACTTCATGGAGACGGGGTAAAAGATGTTGCGTTACTTGTTGACGATGTCGAGAAAGCATACTCAGAAGCTGTGAAACGAGGTGCTGTTGCAATTTCTCCTCCAGAAGAGTTAACAGATGAGCATGGAGCATTAAAAAAAGCAGTAATTGGTACGTATGGGGATACAATTCATACGCTTATAGAGCGTAAAAACTATAAAGGAACATTTATGCCTGGCTATGAAAAAGCTGAGTTCGAAGTTCCGTCAGAAGAATCAGGTTTAATTGCTGTTGATCATGTTGTCGGTAACGTTGAGAAAATGGAAGAATGGGTTAGCTATTACGAAAATGTTATGGGCTTTAAACAAATGATTCATTTTGATGATGAAGATATTAGTACGGAATATTCTGCGTTGATGTCAAAAGTTATGACAAATGGAAGCCGTATTAAATTCCCAATTAATGAACCTGCAGAGGGAAAACGAAAGTCGCAAATACAAGAATACTTAGAGTTTTACAATGGTGAGGGTGTACAGCATCTTGCATTGTTGACAAATGATATTGTCAAAACAGTTGAAGCGCTTCGTGCCAATGGAGTTGAATTTCTAGACACACCAGATACGTATTATGAAGAATTAACTGCACGTGTTGGAGAAATCGATGAGGAAGTTGAAAGATTAAAAGAGCTTAAGATTTTAGTAGACCGTGATGATGAAGGATACTTACTACAAATTTTTACAAAACCGATTGTAGATCGTCCAACATTATTTATTGAAATTATCCAGCGTAAAGGCTCTCGTGGATTCGGAGAAGGGAACTTTAAGGCGTTATTTGAATCAATTGAAAGAGAGCAAGAACGTCGCGGAAACCTATAAAATGTGTATCCACCAGTAAGAAATCGGACTGCTGGTGGATACGTTATTTGATGATAAGCAAGGAGGAGTATTGATGAAATTTGTTACGTTTCGTCTTCCTTCACAAGAGATGCGAGCAGGGTGGTTAGAAGGCGATCAAGTGATTGATATGAATATAGCAAGTGGTGGCGTACTTCCTTCTACAATGCTGGCTTTTTTAGAGAAAGCTGATGAGCACTTAGAGATTGCACGTCGTATTCAAAAGCCGACAAGTGGTATATACCCGTTAGAACATGTAAAACTTTGTGCTGCACTTCCGAATCCGAGCAGTATACGCGATTTCTATGCATTTGAACAGCATGTCAAAACAGCTCGTGGACGTCGCGGTTTAGATGTCGTTCCTGAATGGTATGATATTGCGGTTTTTTATTTTACGAATCACCGTGCTGTAATTGGTCCAGAACATGTTGTTATTGGACCGAAGAATACGAAGAAGCTTGATTATGAATTAGAAATTGCTTGTGTTATAGGGAAAGAAGGTAGAGATATTCCACGTGAACAAGCGGAAGAGTATATTTTTGGTTATTGTATTATGAATGATTGGAGTGCAAGGGATTTACAAGCAAAAGAGATGAAAGTTGGGCTTGGACCAGCAAAAGGAAAAGATTTTGCCACTTCATTAGGTGCTTATCTTGTTACAAAAGATGAGCTGGACACATATCGATTACAGGATCGTTATAACTTGGAAATGACCGCCCGTGTAAATGGAAATCTCTTATCCAAAGGGAATTTTCAAGATATTTATTATACGTTTGCAGAAATGATTGAACGTGCCTCTGAAAACGTTACGTTATACCCTGGAGATGTAATAGGTTCTGGAACAGTAGGGACTGGATGCATTTTAGAATTAGGGACGGAGCAGTGGCTACAAGATGGCGATGTGGTAGAACTTGAAATTACAGGATTAGGTACACTGCGTAATATAGTTAAAAAAGAAACGAAAGCAGGTGATGACCATGTATTATCGTCACATGGGAGAACTTCCCCATAAAAGACATGTACAATTTCGTAAAAAAGATGGATCACTTTACCGTGAACAAGTAATGGGAACAAAAGGTTTTTCGGGAACACAATCCATTTTATATCATCACTATATGCCGACGGAAGTAGAGCACGCTACATTAGCGTATTCTTGTCAATTACAGTATGAAGAAGAGGGGGCGCTTTCGCATCGTCATTTTCGTACGAAGGAGAATCAAAAGAAAGGCGATGCAATAAGTGGGAGGAACTTTATATTAGGAAATGAAGATTTGTTAATTGGCGTCGTACATCCGACGGAAAAAATGGATTATTTTTACCGTAATGGTGATGGAGATGAGATGTTATTTATCCATCATGGAACTGGAAAAATCGAAACGATGTTTGGAACGATTCATTATCGAAAAGGAGATTATATAACGATTCCAATCGGTACAATATATCGAATAATTCCAGACGAAGGTGAATCTAAGTTTCTTGTTGTAGAGGCGAATAGTCAAATTACAACACCGCGTCGTTATCGGAATGAGTATGGTCAGTTATTAGAACATAGTCCTTTCTGCGAGAGAGATATTCGCGGTCCAGAGAAACTGGAGACATATGATGAAAAGGGTGAATTTGTCGTTATGACAAAATCACGTGGATCTATGCATAAGCATGTTTTAGGTCATCATCCGTTAGATGTCGTTGGTTGGGACGGATATTTATATCCATGGGTCTTTAATATTGAGGATTTTGAACCTATTACAGGCCGCATTCATCAACCACCACCAGTTCATCAAACATTTGAAGGGCATAACTTTGTTATTTGTTCTTTTGTACCTCGTTTATATGATTACCATCCTAAGGCTATTCCAGCACCATATTATCATAGTAACGTGAATAGTGATGAGGTTCTGTATTATGTAGAAGGAAACTTTATGAGTAGGAAGGGTGTAGAAGAGGGATCTATTACACTCCATCCAAGTGGAATTCCTCATGGACCGCATCCGGGAAAAACAGAAGCGAGTTTAGGGAAAAAGGAAACAATTGAATTAGCGGTTATGATTGATACATTCCGTCCATTGCGCATTGTAAAACAAGCGCATGAAATAGAAGATGAAAAGTATATGTATAGTTGGATTGAAAAAAATTCTTATACAGTTAAATAGAAGAAAAAGCATGTTCAAAAAATGAACATGCTCTTTCTTTTTGGAATCGACAATGTATAGAATAGCAAAAATAACCAAAAAAAGATATAGAGATATAATGTTTGTTTCCTTTTGATTAGTTGAGATGTAATGTTGTAATATTTATGCGCTACATACGATGTAGGAAATGGTGAGCGACGTGTGTTTTTCATAATAACGGAATTTTTGTTTTGAAAATTTACATTTTTCTGTAATTGGTATAACATAATAAATGGCTAAATGAAGGGGGAAAAATATGAAGGAAACATGGCGTGAGTTGAGAGGGATGGATCGTAATGTATGGATTCGATTTATAGGAGAAACGTTAAATGGAATTGCGATGATGATGTTGATGCCGTTTTTTGCATTGTACTTAAAAGATCGTGTAGATTCCTTATTTCAGGTAGGAATTATTATGGCGCTTTCTCCTGTCGCAGCGAGTGTCGGTTCTCTTATAGGGGGAAGAATTGCTGATATATATGGAAGAAAGCCTATTATGATTTTTTCGATGGCTAGTAATGCGCTCTTGATGCTCGGCTTTTTATTTATAGAAGGATTTATTCCTTACGCTATATTATCTACTCTTTTAGGATTTAGTAACTCGTTATTTCATCCAGCGGCATCTGCGATGGTAGCCGATGTTACTGCACCTGAAAAAAGAACAGAAGCATATGGTTTATTGCGGATGGGACATAATATTGGTGCAGCAATTGGACCGATTCTAGGGTCATTGGTCGTTGTACTATCAAAAGACCTTGTGTTTATTATTGCAGCATCTACTATGTTGTTTTATACATTGCTTGTCTTCATATTAATTCGTGAAACAATGCCGAAAGCTCAGGTTGGTCAGGCAAAGAGTGAAAGCAAGCAAAGAGGTTCTGTTTGGAAAGTTGTTTTAAAAGATAGAGTTTTAATGATTTATTTATTGGCAGGAATTATTATTTCAATGGGATTTTCTCAAACGGAGGGAATGCTCCCGCTTCATTTTGATAATGAAATGAAAGATATATTTGGGAAAAATAATCCGTATCCATATTTAATGGCTTTAAATGGTCTGTTAGTTGTTTTATTTCAATTTCAAATTTCTAAATGGGCAACAGATAAGCCAGTTGGGAAGACGATGTTATATGGTGCGTGGTTATTTGGATTTGGTTTGTTTTTTATAGGATGGGTACCAAAGTGGTTTGGCAGCTTTGGAGCCAATGCCACAGTTCTCTTCATCACATTGCTAATTATATATGCTATATACACATTAGGAGAGATGATTATGTCCCCTGTACAAATGACATTTGTTGCTAATTTGGCACCGGAACATTTACGCGGGACATATATGGGTGCGGCAAGTTTACAATGGATTACAGGGAATGCGTTTGGCCCTCTTTTAGGAGGTGTGTTACTTGACCGTTTATTAGGACACTTATTATTTACAATTTTAGGGATAGGGTGTATAGTAGCAGGTCTTGTATACATATCATTAGATCATCTTGTTGAAAAGAAGCAAAAGGAAAATGTAGTAAAGCAATCTTTATAATGAATAGGTGACATACACAAAAGGGATGAGTTTTTCATATTTTAGGTACATAACTAGATGCTTTCATAATCTTACTTTAAAGGATGTTTTTCTAGATCATCAAGAAAATTATATACTTCCAATAGAGAAACCAATAAACGGTGCTTTTCTGTTGTTTGTGGAAGTTTCATTTTATTTCAAATAGAACTACCTATTTTTATAAAAAGTGCTAAAATAGAAAAATGAAAACAATTGGTTAGGGTGATTTCATTGACGAAAATTAAATTAGGTTTATTATATGGTGGAAAATCAGCAGAGCATCAAGTTTCATTACAAACAGCTCTAGCTGCTATTAAAGCATTAAATCAAGAAAAATTCGAGATTCATCCAATTTATATTACAGAGCAAGGCCAATGGATGCGTGGGGAACGCATTGAAGGCGAAGTAACAAGTGTGGAAGCTTTACAAATGAGTGGAGAAGTGAATGCAATTTCTCCGGTATCACTAAGTACAGAAATTATCCCTGCACCTGCTTCTAAGCAAGAGGAAGCAATTGATGTTATTTTCCCATTGCTACACGGGCCAAACGGTGAAGATGGAACAGTACAAGGACTATTAGAATTAATGAACATACCATACGTTGGAAATGGCGTGTTGGCATCAGCTGCTGGTATGGATAAAGTTGTGATGAAAAATATTTTTGCAGAAGCTGGATTAAATCAAGCAAAATATACATCTTTCGTTCGAAGTGTATGGGAGAAAAATCGTGAAGAAGCTTATGAAAAAGTAGAAGAAGCGTTAGGATATCCATGCTTTGTAAAACCAGCAAACCTTGGATCAAGCGTTGGTATTAATAAATGTAAAGATCGTGAAGAATTAGAGAAAGCATTTGAGGAAGCGTTCCAATTTGACCGTAAAATTATTGTAGAAGAAAATATTATCGGTCGTGAAGTGGAAGTGGGCGTTTTAGGAAATGATGATCCGAAATGTTCTGTTGTAGGTGAGATTGTACCTAAGAAAGAATTCTATGATTATAAATCAAAATATATTGATGGTGATACAGCATTAATTATCCCTGCTGAAATTACAGAAGAAGAAACAGCTATAATTCAGCGAGATGCGATTCGTGCATTCCAAGCTTTAGATGGTGCGGGCTTAACGAGAGCTGACTTCTTCTTAACAAAAGATGGCGAAGTTTATATTAATGAAGTAAATACAATGCCAGGATTTACACCATTTAGTATGTTCCCATTATTATGGCAACATACGGGATTGCCATATCCGGAGTTAATTGAAGAATTAATTCGTTTAGCAATTGAGCGTCACAAGGAAAAACAAAAAATTAAATATACAATCTAACAAAAAAAGGAGGAGGCACTATTCATAAGAATAGTGCTTCCTCTATGTAAGGAGTGTTTCATATGATAAAACGAACGTTAAAGCAAATCGAGCAAATGGTAAATGGAACAGGCTTAGCAGAGAAATATTTTGATATGACTGCACAAGGTGTTTCAATTGATACACGGAAAATTGAAAAAGGGAATATATATGTGCCGATTCAAGGTGAACGTTTCGATGGTCATTCATTTGTAGAAAAAGCAATAGAGAGCGGTGCTGTAGCTACACTTTGGAAAAGAGATGTACAAAATCCACCGACGAATATGCCAGTTATTTTTGTAGAAGATACATTGGAAGCATTGCAAATGTTAGCTAAAAACTATCGTGATCAATTGAATGTAAAAGTTGTTGGGGTAACAGGAAGTAATGGTAAGACATCTACAAAAGATATTGTGACGAGTCTTCTTGCGACTAAATTTAAAGTCCAAAAAACAGAAGGTAATTTTAACAATCATATCGGTCTGCCTCTTACGATTTTGAATTTGGAAGAGGATACAGAAATTGCTGTTTTAGAAATGGGAATGTCTAGTAGAGGAGAAATTGAATTTTTATCTAAGCTAGCTCGTCCGAATGCCGCGATTATTACAAACATTGGAGAAGCTCATTTGATGGATTTAGGTTCTCGAGATGCAATTGCAGAAGCGAAGCTTGAGATTGTTACTGGATTACAAGAAGGTGGAGTATTTGTATATAACGGGGATGAGCCTTTATTAACAAATCGTGTACCGAAAATGAATTTAGCGGTAGATACGATTACATTTGGCGATGCTAGAGCGAATGATTATTATCCAACTTCTGTGACATTACAAGCAACTGGAACGCATTTTACAATGAACCGAGATGAAACTGTATTGTTCTATTTGCCCGTTCTTGGGAAGCATAATGTATATAATGCACTTGCATCCATGGCAATTGCGAAATACTTTGGTGTGACATGGGAAGAAATGAAACAAGGTCTAGTGACGCTTCAAATGACAGGAATGCGTATGGAAGTTGTAAAAACAAATAGCGGATTAACAATTATTAATGATGCGTACAATGCAAGTCCAACTGCAATGGAAGCTGCTTTTCATTTAATGAACGGTTTAGATGGGTTTGCTAAAAAGATTGTTGTTCTTGGTGATATGTTAGAACTTGGAGACCAAGAAGTACAATTTCATTATGAGGTAGGTAAGCTCATTGATCCTGCACGAATTTCTTATGTCTTCACATATGGTAGATTAGGAGCTCAAATTGCTGAAGGAGCAAAAATTAATTTTCCAAATGAACGTGTGAAGGCGTATGACAATAAGGAAGAATTAGTAAAAGATCTAAAAGCTGTCGTAAATATGGAAGACGTAGTGTTGGTGAAAGCATCTCGCGGTATGAAAATGGAAGAAATCATTACAATGTTGAAATAATTGGTGTATATAAATAGGAATGTTCATCACAAAAATAGCGGAAACTTATAATAAGCGCTTACAGTGAAAATTAAAAAGAGAAAGTGAAGAAAAAAGCCCTATATTATGAAATAAGGTAACAGTTGGGGTTTGCTTTTTACACATACAAAACTTATAATTGATAAAGTGTAATAACGTTTAGAAGTATTTTCGTGACGAATATACGCCCGTTTATATACGTGAGCATTCAGGAAAAGGGCTTTTCCGCAAACACGGAAAAAGCCTTTTTTTAAATGATAAGTAATAGGATAAGAAAAGGAGAAGTAACATTGACAACATTTCGAGAATTAGGATTAAGCGATTCTTTACTGCAATCTGTTGAAAAAATGGGCTTTGAAGAGGCTACGCCAATTCAAGCTGAAACAATTCCACATGCATTGCAAGGTAAAGACATTATTGGGCAAGCGCAAACAGGTACAGGGAAAACAGCTGCATTCGGATTACCACTATTAGAAAAAGTGGATACAAATAAAGAAATGGTTCAAGGGATTGTTATCGCGCCAACACGTGAATTAGCAATTCAAGTAGGTGAAGAACTTTACAAAATTGGTCAACATAAGCGCGTTCGTATTTTACCAATCTATGGTGGCCAAGATATTAACCGTCAAATTCGTGCACTAAAAAAACGTCCACACATTATTGTTGGTACGCCAGGACGTATTTTAGATCATATCAATCGTAAAACACTTCGTTTACAAAATGTAGAAACAGTTGTTCTTGATGAAGCGGATGAAATGCTAAACATGGGCTTTATTGAAGATATTGAGGCGATTTTAACAGATGTGCCAGAAACGCATCAAACGCTATTATTCTCAGCGACAATGCCAGAGCCGATTCGTCGCATTGCTGAACGTTTCATGACTGAGCCTCAGCATATTAAAGTAAAAGCAAAAGAAGTAACAATGCCGAATATCCAGCAGTTCTATTTAGAAGTACAAGAAAAGAAAAAATTTGACGTATTAACACGCTTATTAGATATTCAATCTCCAGAACTTGCAATTGTATTTGGTCGTACAAAGCGACGTGTTGATGAATTATCAGAAGCATTAAACTTACGTGGTTATGCAGCGGAAGGTATTCATGGTGATTTAACACAAGCGAAACGTATGTCTGTACTTCGTAAATTTAAAGAAGGTTCTATTGAAGTTCTTGTTGCAACAGATGTAGCAGCACGTGGTCTTGATATTTCAGGTGTAACGCACGTATACAACTTCGATATTCCACAAGATCCAGAATCATACGTTCACCGTATTGGCCGTACGGGACGTGCTGGTAAAACAGGTCTTGCGATGTTATTTGTAACACCGCGTGAAATGGGACAATTGAAAAATATCGAGCGTACAACAAAGCGTAAAATGGATCGTATGAAAGCACCAACACTTGATGAAGCATTAGAAGGACAACAACGTCTTATTGCGGAAAAACTACAAAGCACAATTGAAAATGATAATTTATCATACTACAAACGTATTGCAGAAGAAATGTTAGAAGAAAATGATTCTGTAGCGGTTGTAGCAGCTGCTTTAAAAATGATGACAAAAGAGCCGGATACAACGCCGATCTCTTTAACATCAGAACCGCCTGTAGTTTCACGTGGTGCTAAGAAACGAAGCGGTGGATACCGTGATGGTAACCGTAACCGTAGTCGTGACCGTGATGGCCGTAATCGCGATCGTAATCGTGACGGTAATCGCAACCGTGGTCGTAAAGGCGAAGGTCGCTCTGGATCTTCAAATGGACGCGGTGAAAGAAAACATCATAGCCGTAAGCCACAAGCTTAATAAAAAGAGGATGATTTTTGAATCATCCTCTTTTTTGTGCATATATGATGCTATAATGAGAGCTTTTCCATCTTATAAGTTCTACATCAATGTTTATTTTGTAAAAAAGGTGCCCCAATACCCCCGATTAAGAGGCCGGTTAAATGGCTGATCGGATTGGAAGAAGAATTAAAGAAAGTAAAGAGAAGAAGGATAAATAGAATTGAAAAAAATAACATGAGTTCCTTTCCATTTATATCGCGATAGCGGCTGTAAAAAATGAAAAGTTGTGCGCCGAGTAGACCGAATATGCTACCTGATGCCCCGGCATGGGTATATGTAATGGACATAACGAGGTAAGAGAGAATATTACCGCTAATACCAGCGGTGAAAAAAATAATAGAAAAAGCGATGCTGCCTAAGTATTTTTCAATTGAAAGGCCGAGAATAAGTAAACAAATCATATTTGAAAGAAAATGCTGGAAGTCGACGTGAAGAAAAAGGGAAGTTATAAATCGCCACCATTCTCCTTTTGATATGAATTCATTGTAGGCGGCTAAAGTAGAGAAGAAAAAATGTCCTAATAGCATCATAAGAACTTGTAAGAAGAGTAAAGAGAAGGTGACGGGTTGTGAGCTGACTCGTATATACGGCAATATTCTTGGCATTTTATAATCCCACCTTTTGCATCGAAAAGATTCTCTGTTATTCTTACAATATGAATGAAGAGAGACAAATAGAAGAAGGGGATTGTTAGGATGATTCTAGGTATTGGGATAGACATTATTGAGTTAAATCGAATTGAAAAGATGATAAATGGAAAATTGCATTTTATGGAGCGGATTTTGACTGAAACAGAACGCAACGTTGCTGCTAAGTTAAAGGGGAAGCGTCTTGTAGAATTTGTAGCAGGAAGATTTGCAGCGAAAGAGGCGTATTCTAAAGCTGTTGGAACAGGTATTGGAAAAGAAGTGAGTTTTTTAGATATTGAAATAAAAAATGATCCAAAAGGGAAACCAGTACTTTTCACAAATACGGAATATATTGTCCATCTATCAATTAGCCATAGTAGAGAATTCGCAGTTGCTCAAGTTGTTTTAGAAAGCTCGTCATGCTAGTCTGCATATTTTGAAACTTTGTCTCATATATTTGAGGTAGCGATAGGGAAGAAATATCTTCCATTTATTTATGGGGCAAAGGGGCTGAAATGATGAAAAGGCAGCTATTTTTAGTGATTGTCGGTTTATTGACCGTTTTTGTGCTAACGGGTTGCATGGAGAAGAAACAGGAAGATGTCGTGCGGGATTTAGAAGCGAAAGTGAAAGGGATGAAGAGCTACCAGGCTGAAGCGACATTGTCTATTAAGACAGGGAATGAACCGCAAGAGTACAAAGTAGAAGTTTGGCACAAAGAGCCTGCTTATTATCGTGTGAATTTGAAAAATGCGAAGAAAGATCAAAGTCAAATTATTTTAAGAAATAATGAAGGTGTGTTTGTGTTAACACCATCTCTTAATAAAAGTTTTCGCTTCCAAAGTGATTGGCCACAAAATAGTAGTCAAGCTTATTTATATGAGTCGCTTGTAAGAGACATCTTAAAGGATAAGAAGAATCTCTCATTTAAAAAGACCGATAAATACTATGTATTTAAGACAAAAACGAATTATCATCATCAAAACATGTTGCCGCAGCAGGAAATAAAATTGAATAAGAGTGATTTAACACCTGTTTCAGTAAAACTAATGGATAACGATCAAAATGTTCTTGTGAAAGTCGACTTCTCAAAGGTGAAATTTGATGCGAAATTTGATAAAGGTGCTTTTGATATGAAACAAAATATGTCAAGAGCACAAATGGATGTACAAACAACCGTGAAAGAAGATAAGTCATTTGCTATTTTATATCCGCGCGATACCCCACAAGGTGTTGTTTTAAAAGAAGAGAAAGAGTTAAAGACAGACAGTGGCAAGCGTGCGATTCTCACATACACTGGAGATAAGAAATCCTTTACTTTAATACAAGAAAAGGCAAAAGTTGCGGAGGCTTCGTCGCCAATTCATGTAAGTGGAGAGTTAGTTGACCTAGGTTTTACAATTGGCGCGTTAACAAAGGACTCTTTAACATGGTCTCATAACGGAGTGGAATATATGCTTGTGTCTAAAGGTTTAAAACAAGAAGAGTTGTTAATGGTTGCTCGTTCTGTTACAGAAAAGCAGGTGAAATGACCTTTTTTAGACGTGGTGATATATACACCACGTTTTTTTCTTGCTTCAAGGAATGGATTTCATGAAAAGTTGCATATAAAAGAATAAGCTTCGTATATCTTATATAAGGAAGTGTGTTTTTTTATGGAAGAATTATCGTTTTACCGTGATACGTGGGTTGAAGTAGACTTGGATGCAATTTATAACAATGTTATGCGCATGAAAGAATTAATCCGAGATGATGTAGAGATTTTTGCTGTAGTAAAAGGGAATGCGTATGGACATGACTATGTACCAGTAGCCAAAACGGCCCTAGAGGCCGGAGCGACAAGATTAGCAGTTGCGTTTTTAGATGAAGCTTTGATCCTTCGGCGTGCAGGTATTACAGCACCTATTTTAGTATTAGGTCCCTCAGCGCCACGCGATGTAAATGTAGCTGCGGAACATGATGTTACATTAACTGTGTTTCAAAAAGAATGGGTGGAAGAAGCGATAAAACTTTGGAATAGTCCAGTTCCAATGAAATTTCATCTTAACTTTGATAGTGGCATGGGGCGAATTGGAATTCGTGAGTACGGGGAATTAGAAACGTTTTTACGAAGTTTAGAAAATGCTCCATTTCTAGAGTTTGAAGGAGTTTATACACATTTTGCAACAGCGGACGAAGTAGAGACATCGTACTTTGACAAACAATACAATACATTTTTAGAGCAAATGAGTTGGTTAGAAAAGCTTGGCGTCAGTCCAAAGCTTGTTCATACAGCAAATAGTGCAGCTACTTTGAGATTCCATGGAATTACATTTAATGCTGTTCGGATTGGAATTGCAATGTATGGGTTAACACCATCTATGGAAATAAGCCCTTTTTTACCAATAAAATTAGAACCTGCCCTTTCTCTTCATTCAACTATTGCGCATATAAAGCAAGTTATGAAAGGAGATGGGGTTAGCTATGGTGTTACGTACCGGACGAGGACGGAGGAGTGGATTGCTACTATACCGATTGGTTATGCGGATGGCTGGCTTAGAAGATTACAAGGATTTAAAGTGCTTGTAAATGGAAAGCGAGTTCCGATTGT
Organism: Bacillus cereus group sp. BfR-BA-01430; assembly: GCF_022663115.1. Lineage (NCBI taxonomy): Bacteria > Bacillati > Bacillota > Bacilli > Caryophanales > Bacillaceae > Bacillus > Bacillus cereus group sp. BfR-BA-01430. Next base: position 5,716 of record NZ_JAKUEW010000024.1, on the reverse strand, counting down.
AGGTAGAGTTACAATGGACCAGTTGATGTTACGTCTTCCTTGTAAAGTTCCTCTTGGTACAAAAGTCACACTTATTGGCAAACAAGGGAGTGAATATATTCGTGCAGCAGACATTGCGGAGTACACAAATACGATTCATTATGAGATTATAACAACGATTAGTTTTCGTGTACCACGTATATTCATTCGAAATGGGAAAGTAGTAGAAGTAATCAACTATTTGAATGATATATAAAAGAAGTATTTAAGATTAGCTCGTAGGCATAAAGGTATTATATGATGTTGAAATTAGAAAAGGAAAAAATAAAAGAGAATGAATGTTTTGTTTGTGAATTGGAAAACATAAGCAAGGAATAAGGAAGTCTTTGCAACAGGCTCCATACAATGGTATTATTACAATAGGTGTCATATATATTTGAGTGTGTAGTTGACGGTGGAGGTGTATTTTTGTGTCCGAATCAAGTGTAACTACTGAAATCGTGGTTCGGTTGCCAAAGCAAGTGGTGACGGAATTGGACGGGATTGGAAAACAAGAGAATAAGAATCGCCATGAACTAATTTGCCAGGCAACACAACTGTTATTGCGTCAACATAAGACGAAAAAACGCTACCAACATGAATCAATGCGACGTGGGTACATTGAAATGGGAAAAATTAATCTTGGTATTGCATCTGAAGCTTTCTTAGCAGAGTATGAAGCAGCTCATACAGTAGAACGCTTAGTAAGCGGGGGGTAATATTTTGATTGTAAAACGCGGCGACGTGTATTTTGCAGACCTTTCCCCAGTTGTTGGTTCTGAGCAAGGAGGCGTTCGTCCGGTTCTTGTCATTCAAAATGACATCGGAAATCGTTTTAGTCCGACTGTGATTGTAGCAGCGATTACTGCACAGATTCAGAAAGCAAAATTGCCCACGCATGTGGAGATTGATGCGAAGAAGTACGGATTTGAGAGGGATTCTGTGATCTTGCTCGAGCAGATTCGAACAATCGATAAGCAACGCTTAACGGATAAAATCACACATTTAGATGAAGTGATGATGATTCGTGTAGATGAGGCTTTACAAATTAGTTTAGGACTAATAGATTTTTAAATCGGCAGTTTAAGTTGCTCTTTGTAGGGGCAACTTTTTTTATTAGAGGAGGTTTCGATTGTATATGGAAATGGTAGATAATCGTCAAGTGTTAATGAAAATGTTAGTAAAAGAATTAGGCTTTACTGAAAAACAAATTCGTCATGTGATTCAATTAACAGAAGAGGGTAACACAGTTCCATTTATTGCTCGTTACCGAAAAGAATGGACAGGTTCTTTAGATGAAGTGCAGATTCGGGCAATCTTAGATAGATGGCAGTATGTCATGCAACTGGAAGATCGAAAAGAAGAAGTGATTCGTCTAATCGATGAAAAGGGTAAATTGACAGCAGAGTTGCGTCAACAGATTATTGCTGCAACAAAATTGCAGGAAGTAGAGGACTTATACCGTCCTTATAAAGAAAAGAGAAGAACAAAAGCAACGATAGCGAAGGAAAAAGGATTAGAGCCGTTAGCGGAATGGTTATTGCTATTTTCAAAAGAGGAGCCGCTATTAAAAGCGAAGTCTTTTATAAATACTGAGAAAAAAGTGGACTCGGCAGAGGACGCATTACAAGGAGCGCAGGACATTATTGCCGAAGTGATTTCAGATAATGCTTCCTATCGCACTTGGATTCGAAATATTACTTTTAAAAAAGGGATGATTTCTTCTTCTGTGAAAGATGAAGAAAAAGATGAAAAGAACATATATGAGATGTATTACAGTTATGAAGAACCGATTCAAAAAATCGTACCACATCGTGTGCTAGCTATAAATCGTGGTGAAAAAGAAGAGATATTAAAAGTTTCTATTGTTCCGCCTGTAGAAGAAGTGATTCGTTTTTTACATAAGAAAGTGATTTGTGATGAATCTTCAAAAAGTGCCATGTATGTACAATTAGCGCTTGAAGATGGATATAAACGTTTAATTCAGCCGTCGATTGAAAGGGAAATTCGTAAGGAATTAACAGAAGCAGCAGAAGAGCAAGCGATTCATATTTTTGCTGAGAATTTACGTAACTTATTATTGCAGCCACCTATGAAGGGGAAAGTTGTATTGGCGGTAGACCCTGCATATAGAACAGGTTGTAAATTGGCAGTAGTCGATGATACAGGAAAGGTACTGCATATTGATGTCATTTATCCACATCCACCTGTGAAAAAGTACGATGATGCAAAACAGAAAGTTCTTTCTATTATAAATCAGTATGAAGTACAAATGATTGCAATTGGAAATGGAACAGCTTCAAGGGAAACAGAAGAATTTATTGTGGATGTCTTGCAAGATGTCAAACAAGATGTATTTTACATGATTGTCAATGAGGCGGGAGCTAGTGTATATTCAGCTTCTGATTTAGCACGTGAAGAATTTCCAAATTTACAAGTTGAAGAGAGAAGTGCAGTTTCAATTGGTCGTCGTTTACAAGATCCGCTTGCTGAATTGGTAAAGATAGATCCAAAATCAGTTGGAGTTGGGCAATATCAACATGATGTATCGCAAAAGAAATTGAACGAATCATTAACATTTGTAGTGGAAACAGCTGTTAACCAAGTTGGGGTGAATGTAAATACAGCTTCGGTGCCACTATTACAATATGTATCAGGATTATCAAAAACAGTTGCGAAAAATATTGTTGTGAAACGCGAAGAGAATGGGAAATTTACAAATCGTGCAGAGCTTAAGAATATACCGCGATTAGGTGCGAAAACATATGAACAATGTATCGGGTTCTTACGGATATTAGAAGGGGAAAACCCATTAGATCGAACAAGTATTCACCCTGAACAGTATAAGAATGTTGAATTGTTATTAAACAAAATAGGGTTAGCAATTCAAGATGTAGGAACACCAGAACTACAAAAACGTTTAGAAGGAGTAGACGTTTCGGAATTATCTTCAGAAACGAATATTGGTGAACCTACTTTAATGGATATTATAGATGCTTTAATTAGCCCTGAACGAGACTTGCGTGATGAATTACCGAAACCGCTGCTTAAAAAGGGTATTTTGAAACTAGAAGATTTAAAGCGCGGTATGGAATTGGAAGGGACTGTTCGAAACGTTGTCGATTTCGGTGCTTTTATAGATATTGGTGTGAAGCAAGATGGGTTGGTACATATTTCTAAGTTAAGTAAGCAGTTTGTAAAGCATCCATTAGATGTTGTGTCGGTTGGACAAATTGTAAAGGTATGGGTAGACGATGTGGATATGAAAAAGGGACGTGTAGCTTTATCCATGTTGCCTATCGAGTAAGAAAGAAAAGAGAGCAGAAAAGATTGCTCTCTTTTCTTTATGGTAGTTTGCGTGATAAAAAAATAAGTATTCGTTAGGAACGTGGAAGTGCAGTTGAATTTTGACTTGTGTTGCTATAATAAAACCAGCATTCATTTAAAAGTTTAATTTGATACCGGTTTTTTTCAAAATATGCACGCTGCATTTGTTTTCGAAGCCATGTGGGCACGCGTATCCCTCCTTGTTTTATCCTACTCAAATAAGTAGTTTCCTTGTTTACAAAGATGAAAAAGTATATAGATGTGTCGTGTTAGAAACTCCCTATAAGAGTTTGGGGAAGAGACTTCTATTAGTTATCCCGTTATTTTAGGGCAGTAACAGCCCGATTGGTGAAGGTATAATCAGGTGGGGATGAAGAACCCCCCTGCTGATTAAAGTTTCATTATTATAGAAGGTTTTCCTTTTGTATGAGGATGGGTATATGTACTATTTAATATATGTATCAAAAGCGAGAAAAGTGTAAATTTATTTTTCATTTAGGAGGAATAAAGGTGAATGACAAAGAAATTCAAAGACTTGTAGAAGAAATATCATTACGATATTTTGAAAAGCCATTTTTACATAGAGCGACATTTAATATGCGATTACGCACAACAGGCGGGCGATATGTATTAAAAAGCCACAATATAGAACTGAATTATCATTACTACAAATTATATGGGGAAGAAGAATTGATTGGAATCATTAAGCATGAACTATGTCATTATCATTTGCATATTGAAGGAAAAGGATATCAGCATAGGGATCGTGACTTTCGTCAACTATTAGAAAAAGTGGATGCACCTCGATTTTGTAAGAGAATACCTGTATCAAATAAAGGAGAGAGAACGTATGTATATGAATGTACGGATTGTTCATTTCAATATGTGCGCAGGCGTCAAATGAATATAAAAAAATATGTGTGCGGAAGGTGTAAGGGGAAATTAAAACAAATTGAAAAACGCCTTGACAGTTAAAAAGCAATCCAGTATATTATAAACATGTCACGTTTGGACAAAATGTAAAAAACATCTTGACTTACAACGTGAATTTTTATAAGATACAAATTGTCTTTATTCCGCAGTAGCTCAGTGGTAGAGCTATCGGCTGTTAACCGATCGGTCGTAGGTTCGAGTCCTACCTGCGGAGCCATACAGAGAAGTACCCAAGAGGCTCAAGGGGCTCCCCTGCTAAGGGAGTAGGTCGCTAACGCGGCGCGAGGGTTCGAATCCCTTCTTCTCTGCCATTTCTATTGGCCCGTTGGTCAAGTGGTTAAGACACCGCCCTTTCACGGCGGTAACACGGGTTCGAATCCCGTACGGGTCACCACTTTTGGAGGATTAGCTCAGCTGGGAGAGCACCTGCCTTACAAGCAGGGGGTCGGCGGTTCGATCCCGTCATCCTCCACCATATTTCATATAGAAATAAGTAGATTAAGTTTAAATGGTCCCGTGGTGTAGTGGTTAACATGCCTGCCTGTCACGCAGGAGATCGCCGGTTCGACCCCGGTCGGGACCGCCATTTTCACTTCTGCTAGTAGCAGTTGTTTTTTATTGGTTACTATGATATAATATTTTGCGTCACAAAAAAACATTTTGATGGGCTATAGCCAAGCGGTAAGGCAACGGACTTTGACTCCGTCATGCGCTGGTTCGAATCCAGCTAGCCCAGCCATTTGCGAGCCATTAGCTCAGTTGGTAGAGCATCTGACTTTTAATCAGAGGGTCGAAGGTTCGAGTCCTTCATGGCTCACTCTTTTTTATTTCCGCGGGTGTGGCGGAATTGGCAGACGCACCAGACTTAGGATCTGGCGCCTTTGGCGTGGGGGTTCGACTCCCTTCACCCGCATATGCGGTCGTGGCGGAATGGCAGACGCGCTAGGTTGAGGGCCTAGTGGGGGAAACCCCGTGGAGGTTCAAGTCCTCTCGGCCGCACCAAAGAAAAATAAAAAAGTACTTGCAATTGAAAATGTGTTATGGTAAGATAATTAAGTCGCCAAGAGATGGTGATGAAAAAACATTATAAATAAGCGCCCGTAGCTCAATTGGATAGAGCGTTTGACTACGGATCAAGAGGTTAGGGGTTCGACTCCTCTCGGGCGCGCCATTAACGGGAAGTGGCTCAGCTTGGTAGAGCACCTGGTTTGGGACCAGGGGGTCGCAGGTTCAAATCCTGTCTTCCCGACCACGCGGGTGTAGTTTAGTGGTAAAACAAGAGCCTTCCAAGCTCTGGTCGAGAGTTCGATTCTCTTCACCCGCTTTTAGTTCTTTGAAAACTGAACGAAACAAACAACGTGAAACGTCAATTTTTATTTATGATGCTAGACAAACTTTATTGGAGAGTTTGATCCTGGCTCAGGATGAACGCTGGCGG
>NZ_JAKUEW010000023.1:0-41269 GCF_022663115.1 Bacillus cereus group sp. BfR-BA-01430 | reverse complement strand
GTACCTCACTTATATCGTTGTATCCATTATAACGAGGTTTGCTTATAAAAATACACAAAAACCCCGAATTATGGACTTTTTTTAAGTGTCCACGATTCGGGGTACAGTTCATATAGATGAGATCTTTTTTCTTCTTTCCCGCTCTCTTTTCACCAAAATTAGAGAGATAGCGGAGTAATAATGTCCCCTACTGGAACATCTTTTCCATGCTCTATTCGAACGCCACCTTTTGGCGCTGCAGGACCTTGAATCCCTCGAAAATATAAAGGAAGTCCTTCCGTTAGAAATATACTTGTTTTCGATGGATCTTGCCGCTGATGATGTATATGTAAATGGGGTTCACTAGAATTTCCAGAATTCCCAACATTCGCAATGACTGTACCTTCTTTTATATGTTGGCCTTTCTTCACTCGTACGGATCCTTTCTTCAAATGGGCTAGTACTAAATATGTTCCTGTTTCATCTAAACGTATATATATGTGATTCCCAACCATAGAATTAGAATCATCCGCTCCTGTACTTAATCCAATAACCTTATCTATATCTGTTGATTTCGCACTTAAGAACATAACAGGTATATTTTGTCGCTCTCTTATTCTTCGGCAAACTTCTATTCCATCCATAGAAGGCATCATAATGTCTAAAATCACTAATTGAACATCATGTGTATCGATTATCTTTAATGCCTCTATTCCATTATAAGCCGTTAAAACTTGAAATCCTTCTTGTTCCAAATGCACCTCAATGAATTGAACAATATCCGCATCATCATCTACAATTAAAATAAATTGTTGTCTCATATTCCAGCCTCTTTAATCTTTTTAGAAATATATTCCACAAAAACTATTTTAACATCTTTTCTTTTCCATAAGTTTTTTAAGTCTCTTTACATTTTCATTCCATATTTTAGAGAGTGAAAACAAACATATCTTCCATCAGAAAACTCACAAACGTGGCAGAGTTGTTACCAAATATCTTGAACTCAAAAAATTCTAGTTATCAAAAAGTAAGTTCCTTTACATTCGAGAAAATGAGAGCAATAAAAAAGAGTAAAGCACTTTTAACTCCAGCACTCTACTCTTTCTTGTAGCAAATCTCTATTATTTTTTATTTACATAGGCGAATTTATACGTATATATGCCACCGAATTGATGTTCTTCAATGCCTTTTACATATTCTTTTTGCATATATGCAGAACCTTTATAATAAAGAGGTGCCACAGCTGCATCTTCCAATACGATTCGTTCCGCTAGTTGCAAGGCTTCCCATCTTTTCTTTGCATCTAATACAATATCATATTTAGCCTGCTTAATTAGGTTGTCATAATCGAGATTAGAATATTGCATCCGATTATTCGGACTATCTGTCGTAAATAATTCCAAATAATTAATTGGATCCTTATAATCAGGCCCCCATACGACCATTGAAATATCGTATTGTCCAGTTTGCTCTAATTGTAATTTTTGTTTGAATGGTTGCTGTTTAATTTGTAATGTTAAACCGCTTAAATGTTTTTCTAACTCTCCTTTTATATACTCCGCTATACGTTTTGCATTATCCTGCTCAAATGTCAGAAATTCTATCGTAACCTTTTCAGTACCAAGCTCTTTTTTCGCTTCACTCCAAAGTTCCTTTGCTTTTTCAACATCATAACCTGCGATATCTCCATTTTCCTTCCGAAAATCTTTTTTAGTTACTTCATTTTCATATCCGCTAGGAATTAAACCATAGGCAGGAACCGCACCATTATTGATAAAATGATTTACCATTTCTTCTTTATTTATGGCAAATGAAATGGCCTGGCGAACTTTTTTGTTTACTAGTAATACATGTCCTTCATGAAAGCGAAGCATAGCGATCGCTGATTCACTTGACATGTGCAACTCTTGGTTATTTTTATAACGATCTACAAAGGTAGAATTAATAGGTGCTCGATCAAGTACGCCAGATTCATACAAATTGACAGCTGTCGCTGTATCTTTTACAATGTGAAAATTTATTTCGTCTAATTTCACTTTTTCTTTATCCCAATATGTGTCGTTTCTCTTCAACTGAAACTCTTGCTCATGCTTCCATTCCTCTAGTACAAATGCTCCATTATAAATAAGATGGTTAGGTTCTAACCCATAACGTTCCCCTTGTTCTTTCACAAATGATTCATGCTGCGGTAAATAAATCGGCAATGTTAACAATTGTAGAAAATAAGGAATAGGCCTATTTAATTGTACCTCTAATGTGTAATCATCTAACGCTTTCGCTCCCAGTTGATCTACATGTAATTCACCTTTATTTATTTCTTTTGCATTTTTCATGTCAAATAACATGTAAGCATAGGGTGAGGCTGTGTCAGAGGCTAATGTTCGCTTCCAAGAAAAAATGAAATCATGTGCAGTTACCGATTCACCATTGGACCATTTTGCATTTTTGCGCAAATGAAATGTATATTTCTTACCATCTTCGCTTTTCTCAAATGACTCGGCAACACCAGGAATCGGTTTATCATCACGATCTAATACATATAATCCTTCAAATATATTTTGCATTACATGTGCCGATGTGCCATCCATTGCTTTCGCTACATCAAGAGATGGAATTTCTTCGGCTATCGTTACGTTTAACACTTGTTTTTGAGCTTCTTTATGTATTTTATCCTCGCTTTTATTACAAGCTGCTAAAATAAAAAATGTCATAATGGTAAGCATAAGTAAGCGACTCTTTTCTTGCTTCATGAATTATTCTCCTTACATTCAATCATTATTATAAAACGCTCTTTATTATAGCAGAAAGTTTACTGAAAAAGTGTTACACCTCCATGAATATTTGTCCTTTTATCAATTTAAAAATGCTATTTTTTCGATTTCACGAAAAAATAGCATTCTGTATGAACATTCTTATACGAATTACATTTTCAAACCGTGCTTATAACGTCTAGCCTCAAAAATGATTTTCTCTTCATCTAATGTTTTGCACTCGCCGTTCCACATAATTTGTTTTCCATTGATGACAACATCAGACACATCTTTTCCACTTGCTGCATAAACAAGGTGGGATAATACCTCTTCAGCCGGTTGCAAGTGAGGCTTGTTTGCTGGATCAATCGTAATAAAATCAGCACACTTTCCTCTTTCAATAGAACCTGTATGTTTCATCCCAATTACTTCTGCTGCTCCTTTTGTTGCGAGTGAAAGAGCCGTTTCAACTGGTAATGCAGTTGCATCTTGATGAATTCCTTTTTGTAATAAAGTTGCAATACGCATTTCTTCAAACATATCTAAATTATTGTTAGATGCCACGCTATCAGTTGCAATCCCTACTTTAATACCCGCTTCTAGCATTGCTTTCACATTTGCAATTCCAGACCCAAGCTTTAAATTACTATTCGGATTATGCGCTACACGCACATCATGTTCTGCTAAGAAAGCGCGCTCCTTTTCATTTAGCACAACACCATGCGCAATGACTGTTGGCCTTTTAAATAAACCGCAGCTCGCTATATATTCTACAGGGCGTTTCCCATACTGCTTTTCAGTATCCTGTACTTCGCGCTCTGTTTCTGAAAGATGAATATGAACCATTGTATTGTTTTCCGTTGCAATTCTTGCACACTCTTCTAACATTTCTGTAGAACATGTATATGGACTATGAGGTGCAACCATCGTTGTTAACATATCATGTTCACGATGATATCGTTTCACATATTTCTCTGCTTCTTGAATTGCTTTTTTCTCATCTTCTTTTGTACCAAAACTAAATAACGTTCTTGAAACTGCTGCACGCATTCCACTATTACGAACCGTTTCCATAATCGCATCTTGATCGATACCAATTGGGTTAAACATATCAGAAAAGGTCGTTGTCCCACTTTTCACCATTTCTAACAAACCAAGTTCTGTACTCGCAACGGCAAGTTCTGGAGTGAATTGACGTTCAAGAGGCCAAATTCTCGTTTCAAGCCACGGTTGTAATAACATATCATCCCCGATGCCGCGCAAAAGACTCATTACAACATGAGTATGTGTATTCACAAGACCTGGCAATAACCATTTTCCTTTTAAATCAATGACCTCATCCACTTGATCGTGTTTAGAAAAGTCTCCATGTTGCACTTCTATAATTGTATGATCTTCTACAATGATATATCCATTTTCAAATACTTCATTTTGTTCATTGAGCGTCAAAATTGTAGCGCTTACATAAGCTGTTTTCAAAAATATTTCCCCTCTCGATTCTTTAAAATATCATTCCACTTCAATAAGTTACCACCATTATAGTAACTCACTTAATTTAAAGAGTCAAAAGTTTCTTGTATTCCCTACATACATTTTGTTTTAACGCATTATATTGTGTTCTATTTGTATCCGCAAACGCTTCTTCTCTACTTGAAATCGTATCCTCTTAAATGATTTCCTCCTTAAATTGTGCTGCTGTAAAATCATATCTCCTGCCATCTATCACATTATAAAAATGCCAATCTTCACCGACTCTCGTCTTCTTTATTTCCCCATCAAAGAAATCGTTTACTACAAGTGCTGTTACACCGCATTGTCCTTTCGCTGGATTTCTTTCTGACCATTTTGATCTCGTTTCAAGTGACCACGATTTCATGAGCACTTTACATATTTCCTCCCATGTTAACTCTTCCATTTCATCATCCCCCATATATGAACCGCTTTATACATCATACTGTAAAAGAGGTAAACTCCGACCTTTCAATACTGTTGAAGGCGTTTCTCCAATTAACTTTGCTCCCATTTTCATATAATATCCTTTTGCATTTGGATCGCTCTCAATGATAAAGCATGTGATCCCTAATTCAATTGCTTTTTCTACAACAGCTTTCCATAACATTTTTCCATACCCTTTCCCCTTGTAATGCGGATGTAAATAGAGAAAATCAAGAACATCTCTATCTTTACGTATAAATGAGAAAAAACCAATTTTTTCTCCCTCATTTTCTAAAACATAAACATAATTGATTTTTATATATGCTTCCGTAATTGTTAAGTCTTCCTTACAAGCTGCTAGAAATTGTACACTATAGTCCCACGTTGCCTTTGAACGAAGCGCGAGTTTACTTAGTTCATTTGCTTCTTCTAATATTGCTTCTCGAATTATCATCAATCGTTCTCCTTTCATGTAAACTACTAATCTATAATCATTCTGTATATCACAAAAAATATATATTTAAATAATAAGCTCCCATTTATACTTCAGTGAGAGCTTTTCTTACGCAGTATGTTCATTTAGCCAGGAGATTACATCTTGAAAAACTTCTTCTCGATTTACTTCATGAAACATTTCGTGTCTCCCGTTTTCATATAAGCGAAGTGTTACATCTTTTATACCACATTTTTTATATGCATCATATACTTCTTTTACACCTTTCCCCATATTCCCTACTGGATCACGATCTCCAGAAAAAATATGAATAGGCAGATCTTTAGGCGTTTTCTCATATTCCTTTAATTTGTTCACTTCAAGTACACCTTTAAATAATTCACGGTAAAAACTTGTTGAACAAATAAATCCGCACAATGGATCTTCTATATATTTATCAACTTGACTTGTATCAGAAGATAACCAATCAAACTTTGTTCGATTTGGTTTAAAATGCGAGTTAAAATTTCCAAACGATAAAAAGTTTAACATCGGGCTTTTCATTTTTGTACCGCGAAGCTTCATTTCAATCGTTGCTATTTTATGACCTATTTTCCCTAACATCCCTGGGTTTCCACCTGTCCCAGAAATAAGAAAACCATCATATAATTCGCCCCGAAGTTGTACAGCGCGTCTAGACAAAAAGGAGCCCATACTATGTCCTAATAAAAAAAGCGGACATGTTTGTTCCTTTCGAATGAACTCCGATACAAAGATAATATCAGAAACAGCTTGATCCCAACCTACATTTGGTGCAAAGTGCCCATAATCGTCTTCTCTCTTTACTGTCTTTCCATGGCCTTTATGATCATGAGCATAAACACCATATCCAGCTTGTATAAATGCCTCAACACATTCTGTATAAACCCCTGCATGTTCTGTCATGCCGTGGGCAATTTGTATAATGCCTCGAGGCTCGTTTTCTGGTAGCCACTTGTATAAATAAATTTCAGATCCATCTGATACCGTAACGAAGCTTTCTTGTAATTTCATTGTGATCGCCCCCTAAATCTATTCCATATACATCATAAAATGAATGAGTATTCATAATTCTTATTATGTATTATATGTAATTCTCTCTACCCTGACAAACACTTCCTGTTTGATGTACTTTTCGATATGAATATCTCTTACTATGATTCTTCTAGCAAATGAATTGATAAATGTATTGACGTATAGATATTAAAATTATATAGTTACTAACATAAAGTAACTATATAATTTTAGGAGGTTCATTTATGATGCCATCATTATTTTTAGCTCATGGTTCACCCATGCTTGCGATTCAAGATACAGATTATACACGTTTTCTAAAAACACTTGGCGAAACATATACACCGAAAGCAATTGTTATATTTACAGCTCATTGGGAAAGTGAAATATTAACAATTTCATCCTCTGATGATGAATATGAAACGATTTACGATTTTGGAGGATTCCCTCCCGAATTATACGAAATCAAATATAAAGCAAAAGGTTCTTCTACCATCGCATCATTATTAGAAGCAAAATTTAAAAATAAAGGGATTCCTGTGCGAAAAGATATGACTCGCGGATTAGATCACGGTTCATGGACGCTACTTCACCGTATGTATCCAAAAGCAAATATACCTGTTATTCAAATTTCCGTGCATCCATTCCTTCCAGCAAAAGAGCAATTTGAGATTGGTCAAGCTATCCAAGGACTTGGTCAAGAAGATATTTTAGTAATTGGTAGCGGTGTTACAGTTCATAACTTACGAGCACTGAAATGGGGTCAAACAGAAGCTGAAAAGTGGGCAATAGAGTTCGATGATTGGATCATTCATCATGTAGAAAAAAATGATACCAATTCTTTATTCCATTGGGAAACGAATGCTCCTCATGCACACTTAGCCGTTCCAAGACCGGAACATTTTGTCCCTCTTTTCATCGCTATGGGTAGCGGAGATATGAAAGGAAAAGTCATTCATCGTAGCTATGAACTTGGAACATTAAGCTATCTTTGCTTTCAGTTTTAATTTATCCCGTTATTTTAAGGCAGTAACAGCCTGATTCATAAGGGCTCATAATCAGTAGGGGGAAGAACCCCCTCACTGATTAAAGATTCACTTTATATTAGAGAAAGTGCACTACTCGCGGATTAGCAATACTGAAAGCAAAATCTTCTCCGTTCTGCGACGAAAGTGGATTATACCTTTCACATACTTGAGGAAGAATGCTCTTGAAAATTTCGTCGAAAGTTTTATTTTAAACTATTGATTTTTTCACTAGAGTTTGCTTAAAATGCAATTGTCAAACAATAGATGGTAATGCTATTTTTACATTCTTTGTTATGGAAATGTAGACATGTTAGTAACATTCCATATAAAAAAATTCATAACTAGAAAGTTAAAGGTATTAAAAAAATCTATTGCCGACAAAATCTTTCAAGTCAGATAGATTTAAACATAAGTTCCTTCCAAATATCAACTTATCATGATGATACTTTGTGTTCTGAGTAAACCATGGTAAATAAAAATCCTCCTAAACAACAACTTGGTTAGCTTTATGATAATTTTACATTCTCTTAAATGAATTATCGCTTTATTACCATCTTTGTTTGAGTTATATATTCCCGTTAACAGAACGAACGATAACAGTTCTGTTAACGGAGTTCGATACAGAAAAAGCACATCACATATTTATGGAGATGTGCTTTTTCTAATGTCCTAAAATTCGATTCTTATAAACGTAAACTATATAAACTATGTTTCACTTCATATTTTTTCACCTTGTTAACTAACTTTCAATCCCTCTTTTTCTGTCACTTCTGCATTTCTATTATGGAAATATACCCAAATACAAGCTATAAATAACAGCGCGGCAGTTGAAAAGAATACATATTGAAAACCAGCATGTGCGGCTATCTGCCCTCCAAGTACGGGACCAATCATATTTCCTAAAAATTGAAAGGATTGATTATATCCAAAAATACGTCCAGTTATGTGATTCGGTGTGTGTTTTTTTAGTAGCGTTTGTACAGAAGGTAATAATCCAGCTTGTGCAATTCCTAAAAGAAATCGTAAAATTAACAATTGCCAAGCAGAGGTCACAAAAGCTTGTGGAATAAAAACAATCCCTGCAACAAATAAAGCTACAATTAATGTTTTTTGCGGACCGATATGATCGGATAAACGTCCTAATCGAGGAGCTGCTAAAATTACAGCCAATCCTGTTGCGGACATGACTGCCCCCGCGATGGTTTCAATATGCGCTGTGTGCGCCCCCGCTAAATGCTTTACATATAATGTAATAATAGGTTGTATCGACATATTTGCAAGTTGAATTATAAATGTAGCCACAAATAAACTCATAATAAAATGTTTTGCTGGAATCATCGTCCATACTTTTTTCGGTTGCGCTTTTTTCGTTTGAACAGAACGATTTTCTTCCTTTAAAAAGAAAAAGACGATGATAAAGGATAGAAATAAAAAAGCTCCTGTTACTAAAAATACATGTCGCATACCAATTAACTCTGATAAATACCCACCGAGCATTGGTCCAAGTAAGGAACCACTAACCCCTCCTGTTGAGATTGTAGAAATCGCCCAACCAGAATGTTCTTTCGGTGTTTCTGCAGCAATAAATGTCATTGCTGTAGAAAGAAAACCAGATACCGCTCCCATTAAAAAGCGAAGGGCAACTAATTGATACACATTTGTCACAAATCCCATAAGCGTCATAATAATCGCCATACCGAGACTAGCACGAATAAGCATCAATTTCCGTCCATGTGTATCACCAAGTTTCCCCCATAAAGGCGATACAATGGCACCCATTAAAAATGTTACCCCGAATGCAATCCCTGACCACTGTGCGATATTAGAAGTTCCAGTCACGCCAAGTTTCTCAATATAGAAGGATAGGAAAGGAATTACTAAACTCATACCGGCTGCAGTGGTAAAACAACCAAGCCAACAAATCATTAAATTTCTTTTCCAGCTGGCCATTTTCACACCTTCTTTCTTAGATAACCATTCTACACCCTTTTCCTTGAAAAGTTTAGCAATATGACTCCTCTTACATAAGTCTTCTTTTCTCGCTAAATTTCGAAATAAAATAAAAAAGTTATGAATGGAGACCTGTCTCTATTCATAACTTTTTTATTTTTAATTGGAATATACTTCATCCTTCATCATAAATGATTCCAGTTTACAAAACAGTTCTAAAAGCACATGAATCGCTTGTTTCATACGTTCATCATAAGGAACATCCTTTGCTACATAAGATAAAAACTCTTCTGTACAATATACCCCATTACATATAGCCTCTTGCATTTGAATATCTTTTGGAATACTTGTTTCACTTCGGTCATTGTATAAACTAACCGCAAGTAAATATGCCATCGGGGGTAAAAGATGCTCTCCAAATTCAAGCATAAATGAAGATTTCAAAAGTGGATTTAAATAAAAATACTTTTCATTTTTAAATTTGATCCCTTTAAAAAAAGAATGTTGATTATATTCATCACGAATTTTCAAAAAGTCGAGTAACGAAATGGTTCCGCGCTCCTCTATATGCTTAACTAATCTTTTTTCTAACAAGTGAACTCCGTATGTGGATAAGACCGTTTGATGTATTCTTTTTATATATTGTCGTGCTATTTCTTGTTTCATTTCAATCTGTATCTCTTCATTTCCTAACATGGATTGAATACAAATGATTTCAAAATAGTATGCCATCATTTCGTTAACTAATTGTGTACTATCGTCAAAAAATGTATGTCCATAACTTTGGTTAAAATAAGCATGTCCCAATTCATGACATAGTACAAATAAACTATCCATATCATTATGATAGTTAAATAAAATTCTACTCTCTTTCATACTTGGAAAATAGTATGTTTTATTCACTTCAACATTATTATATACTTGTATAAAATTCTCCTCGAACATTCGCTCTATATAACGAACAAAATGATGTTTCCCAGATTTCTCTAAACTTGTAACGATGAAATGTTTTGCCTCATCCAGTGTAATCATACTGCGTTCTTCTTCATTATATGATAAAAAATCTACGCCAATTTCATGAAATGAATTTGAAAACATCATAGATAAACTTTTCGTGAGTAATGTATGGAACTTCTTTTGTAATTCATTTTCGAGTATATGTAACGTTTCCTCTTTAACGCCAAAGACTTCCATGTAGTAATTTGGGATTTCTAAAGATAAATACTTCTTCTTACTGTTTACAAAAAATGAAAGCAGTGTATCACCATTCTGTTTCAATACTTCATAGATTCCACTTTGCATTTTTTTCTTTTCTTCATAATCCTTTGTGTTACGAATCATTTCAAAAATTTCAAATATAGTGTATACCCCATCTTCATAATTTATTTTCATACTACGAATGAATTGGAGATATTGCTCGTATTCATCTTCATTGTCTTCTGGATCTTCCGTTTCTTCTATTTCATTCATCATCTTTATAAATTTATTGTAGTGATCTTCTAACTGTAAGCTAGCAATTTGATCCATATAGAATAAAATATCAAATACTTGGTGCATAGATAAAATATCCATTTCTATTACTTTCGGAAGAATCGTCACTTTCTCTTTTTTATCAACAATATTTAAAATGAATTCTATCTTCCGACTTAGTTGTTCTTGATCAAAAGGCATAATTCTTTGTAATGATTGAACGAATGGTTCTCTCGGGATAGATTGACGGTTATGAGAAGTTTGAAATGTAATAAAGTCAAAATGATACCCACTTGGCACCGTACAACTGCTATTTGTTATATCCTCGAATAAAATCCGACTAATTATAAGCGAAACAGCTAGGCTTTGAATGATCGTCCCCCTATTTTCTCGAATAACATATTCTGTATGATAGTTTTGAAAACTCTCTTCAAGCAGTCTCTCTCCATCATTCCGTTTGCTTACATGAAACACTTTGACAAAATCATTATGATATCCCATCAAATAATATTGAATCTTTTCCTTATCACAATAATTCATTATATCTTTTTGCAATTGAAGTGAAGATTCATCAAAACATCCAAAAATATAATGTACATCATGTAAGTTTACTTGTAACAAATCGTTGATTGTTTCGATTTTCATATCATACACTTGAACCTTAACATATGGATCCATTTTCTTTAGTTTTTCTTGAATAACATGTATTTTTTTCTTGTTTATATCTTCTGTTTGAAATATTGTCTGCGCTCTAATATTTTTTAGTTGTACCGTATCAAAATCGATAACAATAATCTCTCCAACACCAAGTTTAGATAACGTCATACATAATGTTGCACCAATCGTTCCAGCCCCGATTACAACTGCTTTTATCTTGTTTATCTTTTGAACAATCGCATCTGCATGTATAGTAGAATCGTGTGTACTGAAATAATGAAAGTTTCTTATATTATATAATTGTTCCTCATCCATTTTTTCGCAACGCTTTTCATATAACATTCCATTCTCATTTATAAATTGGAGAATATGATGTAACTCCTCATCCTCTATGTCGTTTTTATTTTTCCATTCCTGTATTTTTGTATGAACATCTTCTTTCGGGCTTTCTAAAATTTTTAGTAAGGACCATAGTTTTTCAAATTCATTCACTTCAATCACTCGTTCTTCGCCATCGTAATAAACAATTTCATTTCTATTTGGATACCCTCTAAAATTCAAACTTGTTTTTAATCTCATCTTTTTCTCCCCATTCCATTGAAAAAGAAGGTGCTTGCACACCTTCTTTTTTCAGACTAGCATAATAATAAACATACACATTGATTATCTTGTTGCGTAGCCTTTTTCACTTTCATTTTTAGTTTCATTTAAAAATCCCCCTTTTCAATTAATTGGTAATACAAGGGTATATTAGCAATTAATCCCACAACATTTCAATTCTTTTTCTTGTATTCAGAATTTTCAGATGTTGATAAACATTTTCTATTACTGGATATTTTTCACTTTCCTTTTTTTATTTCCCACTCGTAATCTACCGAAAACAATACACTTTTTATTTTATCAAGTAAAATATTTTATTAAGGAAATATAATATTTCCAAACATTTTCATGAATTTTATTTATATATGAAGAATTTACTGCAAAAATAAAAAGCTGCCCATGAAGATTCTCCTCCATGAACAGCATTTTCATCGTATAAATTTAAACTTTAATCAGTGGGGGGTCTTCCCCCCCACTGATTATGAGCCCTCTCCTTTTATTATTGCTTCTTAAATCGAAATGTAGCCCCTGAATCATCAGATTCTATACTCCACTCGATTCGCATCTCTTTCGCCATGACGGCAATGATAGACAAGCCAATCCCAGCCCCTTTATTTTTAGAAGGCGTATTTTGAAACCCCGAACCACGGTCTATTATTGTGATCATTTCCTCTTCATAATCTATACATATTCCGATAAACTTTCCGATGCTTGCATGCCGAACAACATTTTGGATGACGTTATCTATCATTCTTTGAAACCAATTTTCATCAATATTCCAAAATAATTGTTTTTCAGGAATTTGAATATCTACTTCAAAACCTTCTTCCTCTAAACTATCGTACCACGCTGCAATAATTTTTCGTATTAAACGTGTCATATCCGTATGCTTTGGGTGATATGGATATTTTTTAGCTGTAATGAGCGAATACGATAGTAAATTCTCTATTAACTCCGCTATATAATTGATCTTCTCATCCATTAATACCATCGTTTCCTGTCCCTTTATCGAAAATACTTCTCCCTTTAATGAATCGATTTGAGCTCGCATTGTCGTTAATGGTGTGCGCAAATCATGCGAGAGATCCGCTATTAATTTTCGGCGAAACTCTTCCTCTTGTTTCTCCTTTACTCTACTTTGTTGTAATGCCTCAATCATATAATTAAACGACTCTTCTAACAAACCAATCTCATCTTGTTTTGTTATTGAAATTTTAGATGGAAGTGTCTTATCTTTTGGAAGTTCCATCGCGTTTTGTAATTTTAACAATCTCTTTCTAATTTTAAGAAAAAAGATAACCGAAATGATAACAAATATCGTAAAACTTACAATAATAATCGTTTCAAAAACAAATTCATATCTTTCACGTATTTGAACAATGGGGGCCTGCGTATATTTCCTTGGAACTTGAAATACCATAAACGCTTCTTTCTTCCCTTTTCCTATATAAGAAACAATTGTAAATGGGTCTCCAGCAAAACTTTTTTTCATAAATACGATTGCATCGCTTGCACTCCATACTTTAGGAATGTTTTGATGATCAGGTATTTGAAAAGTTGTTTTTCCATGACGATCTACCCAAAACATTGTTCCTTCTGGATATTTCTCTTTAAACCTCTGAAAAGCTTTTACAATTTCTTCAGGGTTGTCCTCATCTAAAGTTTCCGATTCATTTCTCCATTCTTTTTCTATTCGCTCACTAGAATACGAAGTAGAAAACTCTCCGGCTGTCCACTCAATTGTTTTCAAAAAAAGAAATGAACTGACCGGAAGAACTAAAGGTAACAATATAATTGCGATAAATATAATCAGTAAATACTTTCGTAATAGTGATGTACGTTTTATCATGCTTTACACCGATAACCAATCCCGCGTATTGTTTCTATAATTTGAGGAATGCTTGGATTTCTCTCTATTTTTTCGCGTAAATGTCGAATATGAACCATTAGCGATTTATCGCCTTCTATATAAGTCTCATTCCATACCGCTTCAAAAATCTGTTCCTTTGTTAATGTACGATTCAAATTCTTCATTAAGTAGAAAAAGATTTGATGCTGTTTCCCTGAAAGAACGATTTCTTCACCTGTGTCTGTATTCATAATTCGAAACTCTTTCATATATACTTGTAAATGTTTCACATGTTGCACTTCTGCTCCACTTTTATTGTATCGTCTTAATAAAACTTCAATGCGGGCTATTAACTCTTTTGGATGAAATGGTTTTGTTATATAATCATCAGCAAATGTTAGTCCGTATATTTTGTCTTCTAATGTCGTTCTTGCTGTTAACATCATAATCGGGGTATCTGGATACTCCTTTTTAAAACGTTGCCCTAGTGTAAACCCATCAAGTCCCGGCAACATAACATCTAAAACAATAATATCCGCCTGCTTACACTTTTCATTTGTACCTTCTTCTGAAGTAAACCACACAACGTTATATGCTTGCTTTTCTAATTCATTTTTCACCCACTCTCCAATTTCCAAATCATCTTCAATATATAAAACGTATGTCATTTTCTCACCTTCATATATAAATTTAACCTTTCTCTTCCATGATAAGGAATCTAGCAGCATTTGAAAACTAGCATACTCCTAAATTACACGATTCTGTATAATTTTAAACAAATCTTAAACTCCCTTAACATAATCATTAACCTTTCTTTTCTATACTTGATTTGAGGTGATCAAGAATGAGTTATATTGTAGAAACGAAAGGATTAACAAAAAGATATCGCAATAGCTATGCTGTAGATCATGTAGATTTACAAATTCCAAAAGGGGAAATATACGGTTTTCTCGGCCCAAATGGAGCTGGAAAAACAACTAGCATTCGGATGCTCTTAGGTCTTATAAAACCAACGAAGGGAACCGTTACAATATTTCAACAAGATTTAGCAAAAGAGCGCCTTTCTATCTTATCGAAAATTGGAGCTCTTGTGGAAACCCCCTCATATTACGCTCACTTAAATGCTATTGAAAATTTAGAAGTTTACCGCATTTTAAGAAATGTTCCGAAAAACAAAGTAGCAGAAGTACTCCAAATCGTAGGATTAGAGCACGCTGCAACACAAAAAGTAAAAGAATATTCATTAGGAATGAAACAACGTCTCGGAATTGCCATCGCTTTACTTGGCGACCCACAGCTATTAATTTTAGATGAACCAACAAATGGTCTTGACCCTGAAGGGATTCATGAAATTCGTACACTAATTAAGAAACTCGCACAAGAAAGAGGGATTACTATTCTTATATCTAGCCACTTATTAAGTGAAATAGATCAAATGGCAACCTATGTGGGAATTATCTCAAAAGGAAAACTCATTTTTCAGGACAAAATAGAAACATTACGCCGCCATGCTCAGCACTCTATTTCACTTGTAACAGATAAAACTGAAATCGCTTGGAAAATCATTTTAAGTAAAGGCATTCCGTCTATACTAGAAGAGAATCATATCATTCTCTCAAATGTATCAAATAAAACTGTTGCAGAAACTGTAAAAACACTTGTAACTGAAAATATTTCCATATTTAGAATTGAAGAAAACAAAAAATCACTTGAAGAAATATTTTTGCAGCTTATAAAGGAGGAAGAGTCATATGTACAAACGTCTCTTTCAATCTGAGCTTTTAAAGATAAAAGGAAAATGGATTTGGTTTTTAATTTTTTTAGGACCAATAGGTGTTATTTCCCTTCAAGCGTGTAACTTTTTTCTTCGTTATGATTTTTTAATAGATAAGTACGTACAAGACTTGTGGGGTGGGCTTATTTCTGAAACACAATCACTTGCTCGCACAACTCTTATATTAGGAATTACCATTATTACATCTCTCATTGCACATATAGAACATCATTCTAGTTCATGGAAACATCTCCTATCTTTACCTATCAATAGGAGACATGTTTTTCTCGTAAAATTTATATTAATCGTTTTTTTACTTACTATATCTTGCGCTTTATTATTCGCTGGTATAGTTGCCTTAGGGCTTACCTTACAATTCGATGCTGCTATACCATGGTTTTCTATATTTCAAATGAGTTTTTACCCATATTGGTCAGCACTACCCATTGTCGCTTTACAATTATGGCTTGCCATTCTATTCCAAAATCAAAGCGTGACATGCACAATTGGTTTATTAGGCAGCGTTTTCACTATGTTTTCCGTCTCACTTCCTAATTGGGTTCTATGGAGATGGCCAAGCTTACGTCTTGACTGGGGACCACCGCTTTTATGCGTGGTACTAGGAGTCATAGTTACACTTTGTATGTTAGTGATTGAAACAGAAATTTTTAATAGACGGGATGTGTACAAATAATGATTTTGCTAAATACAATGCGGGCTGAATTTTATAAAATTAAAAAGACAAAAATATGGATATTATTATTTTTAAGCCCTATTTTAGCAGGAGGAGTCGCCTATGCAAGCGGTTCACGCTACCCTGAATATCAACATTGGGAGTTAATTTATAATATCATGATAACAGTACATAGCATGCTACTTTTACCACTGTTAACAGGTATTTTCACGGCATTTATTTGCCGATATGAACATGCAAACGGGGGCTGGAAACAACTTCTCATACAACCTGTAACAAAATATCATACATATATCATAAAGTTTTTCTTTACCTTCACATTTATAAGTATCGTGCAAGTCCTTTTTATTATGAGTTTTGTTACTGCTGGACATCTGTTACATCTATCTGGTCCATTCCCGCTAACTCTAGTAATAAAAAGCGTTGTAGGTGGCTGTATTGCTACTTTACCTTTAATTTCCTTACAGCTATGGGTATCAACCATTTGGTCTAGCTTTGCAGCGCCAATTGCTTTAAATGTTATAGCTACTATCCCTGCTCTTATGATTGCAAATTCTGCACGGTTTGGGCCTTTCTACCCATGGGCCCAACCATTTCTTGCGATGCTACCGAAAGAAGATTCCCAACTACTATACATTTCTATGGAAACACTCATTTTTGTTGTAATGGGAAGTTTTGCACTTTTATTTATAGGTGGCTTCGTGCACTTTATAAAACATTCATATTAATTTTGTAGCAGCTACTAGATCGCCAATTTTCTTGGTCAGCATTTCATGTTGTGGGTGTATGCTATAACAAACAAAAAGGAAAAGCCTGTGACAAAAGGCCATTTTTTACCCCCTTTGTATCACAGGCTCTATTTTAATAGAAATAAATTATATCCATATATAATAGAAACAATCATTCCAACGACCAATATTCCAGGTAATAAATTTGCAACTTTTATTTTAATGAATCCGAGTAAATTCAATCCAATTGCAAAGATCATAGCCCCACCCGTTGCTGTCATTTCTAGAATAAATTGATTCATTAATTGATCGGGTACAAAACGATCAATTTGCGTTGCAAATAGAGCGATTCCACCTTCATATAAAATAACTGGCACAGCCGAAAATAATACACCAATTCCAAGTGTTGTTGTTAAAATAAGGGAAATAAACCCATCTATAATCGCTTTTGTATAGAGGACATTATGGTTTCCGCGAATTCCGCTATCTAATGCGCCTAGTACCCCCATTGCCCCAATGGCAAAGATTAGCGTAGCTGTAACAAAACCTACAGATATACTTCCTTCTCCTTTGGAACCAACTTTCTTTTCTAACCAATTCCCTAACTCTTGTAGCTTCTCTTCTAAGCAAAGCCACTCCCCAACTACCGCCCCTATTACAAGGCTTAAAATAACAATGAGAAAGTTTTCGCTTTTCATTCCCATTTGTAATCCTAGTACAGTAACTGCTAAACCAATCGCATGCATGACGGTTCCTTTCATACTTTCAGGAATATTACTTAATACTTTCCCTAATAATGTGCCGATTATAATACATATTCCATTTACAATTGCTCCCAATATAACCATTCTTTCTTCCTCTCTCTAAGACTTTATTTTTTAATCTTTCAGGTGAAGTCTTCTAATATGAAGCGATAAAACACTCACAATCATGACCAAAAGCTTTCAATTTGTATTCCCTATTACTTACGTAACGATTTAATATTACGAATTTTCATTAAACAATTCAACTAGCATAAATAACAAAGGTAAAAAATAAGAAAGAGAGCTTACCATTTTCGCCCTCTTTCTCTTTATTTATTAAGTTAACAAATCAAACAAAACAGGATTTTTGTTCAGTTCCAGAAATTGAATATGATTTTCCTTAAAACGGGCAATAAGTGGCTCATAATCTTCTTTATGTTTTAACTCTACACCGACAAGTGCAGGACCATTTTCTTTATTATGCTTCTTAATATACTCAAAACGAGTAATATCATCCTCTGGTCCTAATCCTTTATCAAGGAACTCTCGCAACGCCCCTGATCGCTGCGGAAATTCAATAATAAAATAATGTTTTACCCCTTCGTAAATAAGAGAGCGTTCTTTCATTTCTTGCATTCGATCAATATCATTATTCCCACCGCTTAACACACAAACGACTGTTTTTCCTTTTATTTCATCTTTATAAAAATCAAGCGCTGCAATCGAGAGAGCTCCGGCAGGTTCTGCAACAATTGCATTCTTCTTATACAATTCTAAAATCGTTGTACAAATTTTCCCTTCAGGAACTAGGACAATATCATCTAACACATCTTTACAAGTCTCAAAGGTTAGCTTTCCTACTTTCTTTACCGCTGCACCATCTACAAAACTATCAATCATTTCTAGCGTTACATTTTCATTTTGTAAAAAAGCTTCTTTCATCGACGCTGCTCCTTTAGGTTCCACACCGATTACTTTTGTATTTGGACTCACTCCCTTTACATATGTACCGATGCCAGAAGCGAGACCCCCACCGCCAATTGCTGTAAATACATAATCAATCGTTTTTTCCGTATCATGTAAAATCTCGACTGCCACTGTTCCTTGACCGGCAATTACGTGTGGATCATCGAAAGGATGTACAAATGTCATGCCATTTTCTTCACAATAGCGCTGCGCTTCTTGAAAGGAACTATCAAATGTATCACCAACTAACATAATGTCTGCCACATCACCACCGAAAAATTTGACTTGCGATACTTTCTGCTTCGGCGTTGTCGTTGGCATAAAAACTTTTGACGGAATCTTCAATAAATTACACGTATACGCAACGCCTTGTGCATGATTGCCAGCACTTGCGCACACAACTCCGTTTTGCAACTCCTCTTTTGATAAGCTCTGAATTAAATTGTAAGCACCGCGAATTTTAAAGGAGCGGATCACTTGTAAATCTTCTCTTTTCACATATACTTCACATTCATATTTCTCAGATAACACTGAATCTCGTTGAAGCGGTGTTTTATTGATAATATCCTTTAAACAATTATGAGCCATCAGGATATCTTCAATTTTTACTCTCTCCTTTACCTTATGCACCATTTCCTATCATTCCTTATCTCTTTTTTCTATCATTTAATCAAAGTTTTTTATTTTCAGTACTGCCCCAGTATTTGCTGATGTAACCATCTGGGCATAACGGCCAAGCCATCCTGTTTTTACTTTCGGCTTTGGTCTTTTCCATTCTTTTCGGCGTTTCGCTAATTCCTCATCGCTCACTTTCACTTCTAGTAAACGCTCTTCTACATCAATACAAACGATATCTCCTTGCTGAAGAAGTGCAATTTCCCCGCCCGCAGCAGCTTCTGGAGAAATATGCCCGACAGAAATACCTCGTGATGCCCCTGAAAAACGGCCATCTGTTAAAAGCGCTACGTCAGCTCCTAGTCCCATACCAGCAATTGCTGATGTTGGAGCTAACATTTCTGGCATACCAGGCCCCCCTCTTGGCCCTTCATAACGAATAACTACAACATCTCCTTTTTTTACTTTACCAAGCATAATCCCCGCAAGTGCTTCATCTTGTGAATTAAAAATAACACACGGGCCTTCAAAGCGTTTTACTTCTGTCGCACCACTTTTAATAACAGCGCCATCTTTTGCGAGGTTTCCTTTTAATATACGTAACCCCCCCTCTTTGCTATGAGGGTTTTCAAGAGAATGAATGACTTCTTTGTCCTGAATTTCAGCATCAGCAATATTTTCTCTTAACGTTTTCCCTGTAACTGTTATACGATCTAAGTGCAGTACTCCTTCTTTTCTACTTAATTCTTTTAAAATGGCACTCATACCACCCGCACGATCGATATCTTCCATATGCCAATTTGAGGCTGGGCTTACTTTACATAAATGAGGAACTTTCCTTGAAACTGCATCAATCCGGTTCATGTCATAGTCTAATCCTGCCTCTTGAGCAATTGCTAACGTATGTAATACTGTATTTGTGGATCCTCCCATTGCCATGTCAAGTGCAAACGCGTCATCAATGGCTTCTTCTGTGATGATATCTCTCGGTTTAATATCACGCTCAATTAAAATTTTTAAACTCTCCGCTGCTTGCTGAATTAACTGTTCTCGGCGCGAGTCTATCGCTAAGATGCTTCCATTTCCCGGGAGGGCTAATCCTAATACTTCACATAGACAGTTCATCGAATTCGCTGTAAACATACCCGAACAAGAACCACAAGATGGACAGCCGTGATCTTCAATATCTTTTAATTCTTCCTCTGAAATTTTTCCAGATTGATAAGCGCCTACGCCTTCAAAAACAGAACTTAAGTCAACAACCTCTCCTTTTGATGTCTTTCCTGCTGCCATTGGTCCTCCTGAAACAAAAACCGTTGGAATATTAATCCGCATCGCAGCCATCATCATGCCAGGTGTAATTTTGTCACAGTTCGGAATACAAATCATGCCATCAAACCAATGTGCATTGACTACTGTTTCCACTGAATCAGCAATAATCTCACGGCTTGGAAGTGAATAGCGCATGCCGATATGTCCCATTGCGATCCCGTCATCGACTCCAATTGTATTAAATTCAAATGGAACCATTCCTGCCGCACGTACAGCTTCCTTTACAAGACGACCAAATTCATTTAAATGTTTATGCCCAGGAATAATTTCAATAAAAGAATTACAAATCGCTATAAACGGTTTATGAAAGTCTTCATCTTTGAGCCCGGTTGCTTTTAATAAACTGCGATGCGGCGCTTTATCAAAACCTTTTTTAATCATGTCACTTCTCATATTTTCAAGTCCTTTCCACGTACATTTTTGCTCTGCTGTTTATTTTTTACTAATTTTTTGTTTCTAGCGGCTGAATCCAAGACATCCTTTCACGAAGTTCTGCTCTTATCTTTTCTAGCTGATGATTTTGCTCTTCCTTTTTCATCGTATGATACGCCTTACGTCCAGTTTGATTTTCTAACAACCCTTTTCTCCTAAATTCTCCTTGCTGAATTTCGGCAAGAACACATTTCATTTCTTTCTTCATTTCATCCGTTACAATTCGTAATCCTGTTACATAATCGCCAAATTCTGCTATGTTTGAAATAGAATGACGCATGTTTGTCAATCCGCCTGCATACATGAAATCGACATACTCTCTTTATCATGTATTTACTTGCAAAACATCTATTAACTTTTTTAATTGACCCACTAATACAGGTGCTTCATTTTCAGTACAAATAGCTGTTACTTTCATATGAGAAATATTTCTTGGAGCACTTTCCTTTAAATCTAAAGAAGAAATATTGTAACCACGCCGAGCAAATATACCACTGACGCGTAATAAAACCCCTGGATCATTATTTACAACCATTGAAAAAGTATAATTCATTCTTCCCACCTCTTGAAATCCGTCTTTCCCTAGGAGAGACTTAGCTACTTGTCCAGTAATCACAACAAGTGGAATCGAATCCATATAAGCGTCAGCTAAACCGGTTACTAAGTTTGGTGCTCCTGGGCCAGAGGTAGCAAATACTACCGCCACCTCTCCAGAAGCTCTTGCATATCCTTCTGCTCCGTGAATCGCCGCCTGTTCAGGACGCGTTAAAATATGTTTTAAGCCGCTTCCATAAAGCGCATCATACACTGGTAAAATAGCTCCTCCCGGATAACCAAATACAGTTGTTACACCTAATTTTTTCAAGCATTGAATAACATGACTTGCACCGTTCACTTTCCCTTCTTCCAACTCCTCTGTCTTACAAACTATATGCCGGGCTTACATTTTCTTAACTCCTTCCCTATCTTCTATGCCAAACTCTCCGCTAGTCCTGGAACACGTACTCCTCGTTCTCTCGTTAATCGTTTAAACGCTTCGGTTAATTGTTTCGTTACCTCTCCAGGCTTTCCATCTCCAATTTCTCTTGCATCAACTTTTACAACTGGAATTAATTCAGCCGCAGTTCCTGTTAAAAATACTTCATCAGCTACATATACATCGTGGCGGGTAAACGGTCTTTCTTCACATGGAAGTCCCAATTTGTCACAAAGTTCAATCACGCTATTGCGAGTAACTCCTTCCAATGCCCCTAAGTAAGAAGGCGGTGTTACTACTTTTCCATCTTTCACTACAAAAACATTGTCTCCTGACCCTTCACAAACATATCCTTGTTGATTTAACATAAGCGCTTCTAGTGCACCCGATTGTGCTGCTTCAATTTTCACTAGTACGTTATTTAAATAATTCATTGACTTAATACGTGGATCTAATGCATCTGGCATATTCCGGCGAGATGCAACCGATACGACGCTCAGACCATTATCATAAAATTCTTGGGGAAATAATTTCAATTGTTCTGCAATAATGATAACGCTTGGCTTTTCGCAGCTTCTTGGATCCAGCCCTAAATCCCCCTTTCCTCTTGAAACAATTAGTCGAATATATGCATCGGCGTATCCATTTTTTTGTAACGTCTGTAAAACAGCTTTTTCCATTTCTTCCGCTGTCATTGGAATCGTGAGCAAAATAGATTTTGCAGATTCATATAACCGCTTTACATGCTCTTTTAAACAAAAGACATTTCCACCGTAACTACGAATTCCTTCAAATACACCGTCTCCATATAAAAATCCATGATCATATACCGAAACAACAGCCTTTTCCTTCTCTACTAATTCCCCATTCATATAGATATACTGCTTTTTCATCTTACATCGCTCCTCTTTTTGATCTCTTTATGCAATCTATCTTTAAATCGATTGCTGAGAAGAATACATAAAGACGAAATATTCTGTATATTACTCATAAAAATATACTCGTCTCAGCAATCGATTTTTTACAACTTGTAGCAACCCATTGCTGAGACGAGGGAATCGCGGTACCACTCAGCTTCCTTATACTCCTTGCGAAATATAAGCTCAATAAGTCCAAATATAGACTTTTGTTCTGCTATCGGAAACAACTCCGCTACTCTCTACTCGTTTCCTTTCGTGAGTAGTGCTCTGAGGTGATTTTCAATCAATAGATTTGTACCACCCTTACAGCCACGGGGTAGCTCTCTGAAACAAATCGTATCATCTACTTTCCTCTTCTTCACATTCCTGTATTTTTTTAAATAAAAACTCTCGCCTCAGCAATCAATCTCTACTCACTAGTAGATTTGATTGCTGAGGCGAGAGTTTCGCGGTACCACTCAGCTTCCTTATACTCCTCACGAAATATAAGCTCAATAGGTCCTATCAGACCTTCGTCCATTTATCGGAGACGAGCCCGTCGCTCTCTACTCAGTTTCCCTTTCGCAAGCAATGCTCCAAGGTGATTTTCAATGATTTGCTTGTTACCGCCCTCACAGCCACGGGGCAGCTCTCTGAAACACTCATCATCATCTACTTTCCTCTTCTTCGCATATAAAATATAATAAAGTTAGAAAATTTAGAATTCACTTTCGAGTTATTACACGTATTATAGAACTTTCTCTTTTTCATTGTCAATATATTTTCCAAAAATTTATTTTTAAAAATAGAATCAGAATGTATTTTATTAGATATTTCTTAGTCTTTTTTATTGCATAACAAAATATTTTATATAATACTTAATAAACACATCTATTTAGGGGGTATTATAAACATGTCAAAGAAAGCATTCGAACTCGCAACCTTCGCCGGTGGCTGCTTTTGGTGTATGGTAAAACCATTTGATGAACTTCCGGGTATTCAAAAAGTTGTTTCAGGCTATACTGGTGGACATATTCCAAATCCAACATATGAACAAGTAAAATCTGGTACATCCGGGCATTTAGAGGTTGTTCAAATTACATTCGATTCTTCTATTTTTCCTTATCAAAAATTACTAGACTTATATTGGTCGCAAATTGATCCAACTGATGATGGCGGACAATTTTTTGATCGCGGTCCATCTTATCGCACAGCAATTTTCTATCACAATGAAATCCAAAAAGAACTCGCTGAGAAGTCAAAACAATCGCTTGCTACTAGCGGTATATTTAACGTTCCAATCGTAACAGAAATTCGCCCAGCTGCACCTTTTTATGAAGCAGAAGAATACCATCAGCATTTCTACAAGAAAAATCCAGAAAAATATGCTCAGGAGCGAAAAGAGTCTGGACGTGAAGATTTTATAAAAGCAAATTGGCAGAAGAAATAATAAAAGGACGAAAAAAATCGTCCTTTATTTCTTAAGTCTCTCGATAAAATCATGTAATTTATCTAAAGAAGTCATATTTTGATTACACGCTATACTATCTTGACAAATATAATTTCCCTTTTTAACAAACGTTCCTGGTACATCTCCTTTTATTTCAACTAAAAACATACCTACCTCTTCATGCCCATGACATAGTGCACAAATCCCTTTTTTATTTGTACTTTGAAACGTCCCATGAACGCCAACTAATTTATTATTCTTTTTTGCTATAATAAACCTTTTTCCCGTTCCCTTATCAGTCCAACCTAAATATGACATTTCTTTCATGTTTACTTCTTCCATTTCAGGAAGCTTTAATTTTTTCACTTTAGGAAATAATTTTTTTAATGCTTGTGGGGTAACTTCTTGAAATGGTATAACATACGGATTCAATTTAAGCAAAAATGCTTCCGCATCTTCTCTATTTTCAACTGTCAAAATTGTTTCAACTAATTCTTTCTGTTCACTATTTAAATTTTCAAAGGCGTGTAATACTTTTTCAATTGCAAGGGATTTCAAAGCCGTAATGACCCCTCTATCGTTTGCTGTTGCGTGTCCATGCACAAGAATATGAGTTTGTGATTTTATAAAATTATATTGATCACTTCTAATAAATGCTTCCATCATTATCACTCCATACAAATTATCAATCTGTTTTTATTGTATATAATACCTTTCTTTTATAAAATACCAAAAATAATTCATAAACAAACTATACATAAAAAAGCACTGATTATTTCAAAAGAATAATCAGTGCTTTTTACTATGATTTGGAATACACAATTTTTTTTATTGTTTCTACAGAAAGAAAATATTCTTCTGCTAATTGATAGATAGAAATTCCGTTTTCAAAAGCTTCTTTTATCTTTCGATTTCGCATATCGATTTGTTTTCTTCCCCCAGATCGTGTCCCCCATTTATAATGTTCAGTTTCTTGTTTTGGAATGTAAATTGTTTCACCCTGTACATATTTTTGAATTTCTGCAATTAAACTTTCTGGTAAAACAGCTGTCGCTTTTACGTATCCCATGTTTGCTCGCCCCTTATTTCGTATGATTCATTTCAATAAGGGCAAAGCCAAATACAAAAATATACGAGCTCAATTTGGCGATTGTATATACATTGTCTACCTCACGCAAAGTATCGCCATTTCCATACTTGGCTTTGCATGAGACGCTGCAGTGTCCGGCAATTGTATCATAATCACCATAAAAACACCTCCAATATACCATTTATGGTCTCATTATATGATATTTTTTTCCTTCTTGCATCTTTATATATTTGCCTCTTATGATTTGGAACTTATAAGCTTATGAACTCACGAACATACCAATTGTTTAGCCTGTTAACATAGCAATCACAATAAACAAATTACAAACAAAATGATTTGATGACGAAAAAGCCCTAGCAGAATATTCCGCTAGGACCTTTTTTAAATCACTCCAATTACATTTAAAAATACAATAATAATAGCAATTGGTGCAATATAACGAAGTAAGAATAACCATATTATGAATAATGTATATCCTTTATGTTTACTTACACCAAGCTCTCTCATTAATACATCTTTCTTCATTTTTAATGGAACGAATATAGAAACTAACAATACACCAAGCGGCATGAGTACATTACTTACTGCAAAGTCTGCTAAATCGAAAACTGTCTTTCCAAAAACTTTAACATCACTTAATACACCGTATGATAATGCCGATGGAATACCTACTACAAAAATCAATAATCCTACAATGATTGCAAACTTTTCGCGTCTTCCATTTCCTTTTGCTGTTAAAGATGCAACGCTAATTTCTAACATAGAAATGGCTGACGTAACTGTTGCAAAGAAGAATAGTAATAAGAAAATAACGAAGAATACTTTTCCGAACGCCATTTTACTGAAAATAGCAGGTAATACGATAAATAATAATCCTGGTCCTTGTGACGGTTCCATTCCAAATGCGAATACAACTGGGAAAATAGCAAGTCCTGCAAGCAATGTAATAATAAGTGTTAATCCTACAATTGAAAATGCCGAACGCGGTAGACTTTCTTCCTTCGGTAAGTATGAACTATACGTTACCATTACTGCTACGCCAACAGATAATGAAAAGAACGATTGGCCCATTGCATATAAAATAACTTCCGATGTCACATTTGAGAAATCTGGTTGCAGGAAGAAACGAACTCCTTCTCCAGCTCCCTCTAATGTAAGAGCACGAATAATTAATATAAAGAATAAAACAAAGAGCGCAGGCATAAAATATTTATTTACTTTTTCCACACCGTTTTGTACACCTTTGCTTACAATGAAAATGGTCATAAGAATAAATAATAACTGTGATCCAACTGCTAAATAAGGATTGGAAATGATTTCACCAAATGTTGCTTCATATGCGCCATTTCCTTCCCATAACCTTCCTGTAACTGCATTCCATAAATATAATAAAATCCAACCACCTACTACACTATAGAATGAAAGTAATATGAAACATGTTACAACACCTAATTTACCTAACCATGGCCATAATGTTTTAGGAGCAATTTGTCTATATGCATCAACGGCTTCTTTTTGTGTACTCCTCCCAATTACAAATTCAGCTAATAAGAGTGGTAAACCAATTAATAATGTAAAACCGATAAAAATAAGAAAAAATGCTCCGCCGCCTCCAATTCCGGCCATATAAGGGAACTTCCAAATTGCCCCAAGGCCAATTGCTGAACCTGCAGCAGCTAATACGAAACCTAATTTCGATGTCCATTGCTGTGAATTCATATTGTAATCTCCTCTCTGTTTCTCTTTATTCATTGCGTTCTAACATTAGCTATTTCTAGTAGAATCTCCTCCTCTTTAAATAAAAAACATCCCTACGCATTTGCGTAGGGACGATTAAAATATCGCGGTACCACCCTAGTTATGAAGACACAACGACAGTAGACCTTAAATAAAAAACGCCCCTACGTAAATACGTAGGGACGATATATATCGCGGTACCACCCTAGTTGTGAAAAAACTCTTCACCACTTTATTTAATAACGGTATTCACTACCGTCTTTCATTTCCTCACAATGTGAGATTTATGAAAGATGCTCCAGGACGAACTTCATGAATAATCTATATACTGATTCACACCAACCATCAGCTCTCTGAAATAGGAAGATTTTCACTACTATAACCTTTCATTGCCCAAATATGATGTTTCCGAATTGATTAATATCATTTTTATCATATATTCAAAATAGTGTCAACTAATTTTTTCTGAATTTTTATGTATAATCTATCTACTTTTTGTTGTGAAAATTCAAAATATGAATTTTCTATGAATCATATTCCAACAGTGAGATTTATACTTTATTAAATACTGTGACGGGTTTATAGTAATATAGATGGTTGCATGAGAGCAAAAGTGGGAGGAAAATGTTTTGTCTACTTCAAAAGTGTTAAAAGGAACTGCTTTATTAAGCGGGGCCACAATGATTTCACGTATTTTAGGATTTATCTATTTCTTCCCCTTTCAATTATTAGTTGGTACACAAGGGGTTGCTTTATATGGATATGCATATTCTTGGTACGGTATCTTACTTAGTTTTTCAACAGCCGGCATTCCAATTGCCGTATCAAAATTTGTTGCAAAATATAATGCACTAGGTGATTATAGTACAAGTAAAAAACTCTATAACTCCAGTGTAAAATTGATGCTATTGATGG
Source organism: Bacillus cereus group sp. BfR-BA-01430 (assembly GCF_022663115.1). Classification (NCBI taxonomy): domain Bacteria; kingdom Bacillati; phylum Bacillota; class Bacilli; order Caryophanales; family Bacillaceae; genus Bacillus; species Bacillus cereus group sp. BfR-BA-01430. Next base: position 13,214 of record NZ_JAKUEW010000023.1, on the reverse strand, counting down.
GATTTGCTGGTTTTTTCATTTTATTTATCGGTGCGCCTTACATATCACAATTTATCATCCGTTCAAAAGCGCCCGATCCAAAGTTTATTGCTGACGTAACACTTACAATGCGGGCGCTCAGCTTTGCGCTTATTATTGTACCAGCAATGAGTGTTACACGCGGTTATTTTCAAGGCTTCCAGCATATGAAACCAAGCGCCGTATCACAAGTTGTAGAACAAATTGCACGTGTTGTTTTCATTTTAGCTGGTAGTTTCGTTGTTACAAAGTTACTAGGTGGCTCTGTCGCTTCTTCTGTAGCAGTCGCTACATTCGGCGCTGCGGTCGGAGCGATTGCTAGCGTTTCGATTTTAATCATGTATTGGAAAAAATACAATCACCTAAAACCACCTAAAGGTGAGCTTAAATCAAGGGCATCTACTCTTCCATTAAAAAATATCTATATGGAATTACTTCGTTATGCAATTCCCATCGTATTTGTCGGCATCGCTATTCCACTTTATACATTAGTCGATCAATATACAGTTGCTGACGCTTTAAGAGCCCTTGGCGAACCATTAAAAACAGCAAATGCTGTTTTCGCTTATATAACGAACTATGCTCAAAAATTAATTATGATTCCAGCTTCCCTTGCAACTGGATTTTCATTAACAATTATTCCAGCTATAACAAAATCATTTACAAGTGGAAAACGAGAAGAATTACAAGAACAAATTACAAAGATATTCCAAGTATTATTATTTTTCACCATTCCAGCGGCATTCGGCCTAGCTAGTATTGCTTATGATGCATTCCGCATGGTTTACGTGAGCCACGATATCGCAGTAGGCGGTTCACAATACTTAATTTCCTATGCACCATCAGCTGTACTAAGCGCGATTTTTACCGTTTCAGCAGCTATTTTACAAGGAATTGATTATCAACGAAAAACAATGATTGCTTTCTCAGTAGGCATTCTTGTAAAACTGATTATCAACACTCCTCTTCTATATGTATTAGGCGGCCATGGCGCTGTACTTGGAACCATTCTCGGGTATCTCGTTTCAGATGCCATTATGTTATACTGTATCGTTAAATTTACAAAGATTGATATAAAAGAGACTGTAAAAACAGTATGTCTTATTCTTATTTATTCTAGTGCAATGTCCGCTATTGTCATAGCATTAAAAGCGATGATCGGATGGTTCATACCTGGACAACCTTACATTGAATCATTACTTATCGTAATCATATGCGGCGTAGCCGGCGGATTCGTCTATCTTTTATTTGTATTAACAAGCGGACTTGCTTCGCGCATTCTCGGTAATCGTATTCAACGATTACCGCTACTAGGAAAATTTATAAAATAAAAATAAGAGATGTAACTGTATAAATTGTTACATCTCTTATTTTTCTACTTTGCGTGCTCTCACAATATGTTATTCAAACAATCCCATACTTAAATACCGTTCACCTGTATCAGGTGCAATACACAATACCTTCTTACCCACACCTAATCGCTTCGCAATCATAATTGCAGCATACACGGAAGCCCCTGAAGATGGCCCTACTAATAATCCTTCTTGTTTTGCTAAATTTCTCATCGTACTTAGCGCTTCTTCATCTGCAATTTGAATAATTTCGTTATATATTTCTGTATTTAAGTTTTTTGGAATAAATCCCGGACTTGTTCCAACTAGTTTATGAGGACCTGGTACACCACCAGATAAAACAGGCGATCCTTTCGGTTCAACTACTGCAATATATAAATTAGCTAGTTTCTCTTTCAACGTTTCCCCAGTCCCTGTCATTGTTCCACCTGTTCCAGCAGTCGCTACAAAAGCATCTAACTTCCCATCCATTTGTTCATAAATTTCAAGTGCTGTTGTATAGCGATGAATATTTGGGTTTGCTGGATTTTCAAATTGCTGTGGGATAAAGCTATTCGGTATTTGTTTTTGTAGTTCTATCGCTTTTGCAATTGCACCTGGCATTCTTTGTTCTGCCGGTGTCAAAACAACTTCTGCACCATATGCTTTTAACAGATTAATTCGTTCTTTTGACATATTATCCGGCATAATTAAAATCACTTTATATCCTTTCGCCGCTGCATTCATCGCTAAACCAATTCCCGTATTCCCACTTGTCGGTTCAATAATCGTATCTCCCGGCTGAATAAAACCTTGCTCCTCTGCAACATGAATTAAATGATAAGCTGCACGATCTTTCACACTGCGAGATGGATTAAACATCTCTAACTTTACATATACATCCGCCGCATCTTTCGGAACAAATTTAGATAATCGTACGACAGGTGTATCCCCTATTAATTCTGTAACATTTTTGCATAGTTTCATAGCGCATCCCCTATTCTATACAGATTTTTTATCACTCGGCAGTAACCAGGAAGTAAGTCCCATTAATGGTAAACAACTACACAATACCATAATGAACTGTAGACTATATATATCAGCTAATTTCCCAAGAACGACAGCACCTAGCGCTCCAAGTCCAAATGCAAGACCGACAATTAGTCCTGATACCATCCCTACTTTCCCTGGCACAAGTTCTTGTGCATATACAACAATTACACTAAAGCTACTGGAACTAATGAAACCAATACATAAAAATAATGGCACAACCCATAAAAGAGAAACATGCGGTAATAAAAGTGCAAGCGGCGCAGAACCTAGCATGGAAAATACGATAATATTTTTCTTACCAAATCGATCTGCGAGTGGTCCTCCAAAAAATGTTCCAAGTACACCGGCAATCATAAAGGCAAATACAAAATATTGCGCATTCTTTATCGATAAACCATAATGCTCAATCAAATAAAATTGATAGAAGTTACCAATACCAGCTCCATACCACGAACGAACAAATGTTAAAAAGACAAGGAGAACGATAACAAATTTAATATGCGTACTTACAATTGCATTTTCAGCCTCAAGTGCAGCCCGTTTCTTTCTTTTTACAGCACCGTTCACCAACTCATTTTTATACCACTTTGACACATACATTAATAATAGAATCCCTACTGCTGCAAAAGCCGTAAACCCAAGCGAACCTTTTTGACCAAGAGGAACGAAAATTAACGCTGTAAAAATGGGGGCAAGTGAATTCCCAGTATTTCCTCCTACTTGATAAATCGCTTGTGCTAACCCACGCTTCGCACCAGATGCCATATACGCAACGCGGGCTCCTTCTGGATGAAAGACTGCTGAACCTAATCCGATAAATAAAACAGAAATAATAACAATAATAAAGTTTGGTGCAAATGCAAGTCCAATCATCCCAAGCATGCTTGCAAACATACCAAGCGGTAGTAAAAATGGTGATGGTTTCTTATCCGAATACATCCCAAACACCGGTTGCATAATAGATGACGTCATATTTAGCGCAAACGCAATCCACCCTACTTGCATATAAGATAAATTCATCGTTTTTTCTAAAATAGGAAACAATGCCGGCACAACAGCTTGCATAGAATCATTCAAAAAGTGACCGAAACTAATTGCAAATAAAATGCGATATATCGTTGGCGTCGTCACTGTATTTTCTTTTGAAATTGCCTGCATATTTGAATTTCTCCCTCCTTACAAAATATATTTTTCATGCAGGTATCATCACTTCTGACTTTTAAAACATTTCTATTTTATACTGGTTTTAGCTCTTTTTCCAACAATACAACTTTCCACAAAATACATTTTTCACATAAACTTTATTGGTTTTAATTATAGAAATTTTCTTTATCTTCTTTTATACTAAATCAAAGATAAAAATAAGGATGAAAGCAATGAATAAAAAACAAAGGGCGACGGCAAAAAAAGAAACAAACCTGCAAAATGTTTCTCTTTCCATCATATCAACTAATGAATCAAACGATAAAAAAATAAGTGAATACTTAAAAGGCGAATTAGAGAAAATCTACCTAGTTTAAAAATCACACTAAATCCACTTCCAGTAAAAACATTTTTAAAACGTGAAGGATATGGAGACTTTGAAATTTCACTTTCTACTTTGGGACCAGATTACCCTGACCCGACAACATTTTTAAATATGTTCGTAACAGATGGCCCTTTCAACAAAATGAACTATTCAAACAAATAATATGACGAATTAATGGAAAAAGCTATTTCTTCTTTAGCAACTGATTTACCAGCACGTTGGAAAGCGTTCCAAGATGCTGAGAAAATTCTAGTTGAAGATGATGCAGCAATTGCTCCAATCTTCCAAGCAGGGCTTATTTACTTGGAACGTCCAAGCGTAAAATGTGTTGTCGTTCGTCCATTTGCACGTATATATTCTTATAAATAGACGTATATGACAGAGTAAAAAGAGATTCTGGCATATATAACTTTTCCTCTATCCTTTTACTTATAAAAAGTACATCACTCCTGAATCATGATGTACTTTTATGTTTGAATATATGTTTCACTTATTCAGCCGCATCCAACTTTCGTTTTTCTTGTAACAGTTTTTCAAATTCCCTTTCTAATTCTTCGGACGGTTCAATGCTTAACCGACTTAGCACTTCTGATAATTTCGTTTCCAATAAAAGACGTGTATCTTTTTTACGGTCTTGAGCTTGTTGTACTTGAGTTCGTTTATATTGTTGATAAGTTCCTTCAAACAGTTCGATCTCTTGATTATGAATGGCTAAAATTCGTGTCGCGATATTTGCAATAAAGCGGCGATCATGTGAAACAAAGATTACACTCCCTTCGTATTCTTTTAGAAGAGATTCCAATGCCTCAACAGCTGTCATATCAAGAAAATTTGTCGGTTCATCCAAAATTAAAGTATTTATATCACTTAAAAATAGCTTTGTTAATGCCACTTTTACTCGTTCTCCACCACTTAAAACCTCTACAAGCTTATAAACATCCTCTCTAAAGAAATGCATTCTTGCAAGAACTGTTCGAATCAGCGTTTCATTCTGTTCGGAAGAAGACTGAACATTTTCGATAATCGATTTTTTCGGATCTAATATGTTTAAATTTTGACTAAAATAGCCAACTTTTACAGCAGGAGAAAGTCTAATCCCATACTCTTGATTTATAATTCGTTTTACAAGTGTTGTTTTCCCGCTCCCATTTGCACCGATAATTGCTAATTTATCACCACCTCGAATATGAAAGCTTGCTGTTTTCCATAGCACACGTTTCCCAACTTTACCTATTCCATCATTCACTTGCAAAATAATCCGATTTTTAAACGTTTCCGCATTCGGTAAATCCATCTTAAGCGGTGGAAGCTCTTTTACTTTTTCTACCTTTTCAAGTTTTTCTAACCTTGTTTTCATAGCGGCTGCTGTTTTTTGTAACTTCTTTTGTTTTTTTGCAAAGTACGGCTTTGTAACTTTCGGTTCTAACTTTCCTTCTTTCTTTGGAGTCTTTGTTGCTCGTTCCGCCTTTTTCTCTTTCAGCTTTACTGCTTCTTCCAACTGCTTTTTCTTTTTTTCATATTTTTCATATGCTAATTGTTCTTGTTGGCGCTCTATTTCTTTTTGTTTTACATATTCGCTATAGTTACCTGTATATTCTTTTATTTTCCCTTCATCCAATTCCCATATCGTTGTGCAAAGAGCATCTAAAAACGCACGATCATGTGAAATGATAATAAATGCCCCTTGCCAATTTCCAAGCTTCTTCTCTAGCCATTCGATATGCTCTGTATCAAGATTTGTCGTTGGTTCATCGGCAAGTAAAAGCTCCGGATCTTTCAGAAGAGCTTTCTGAATATATTCTTGCGTCACTTCACCACCGCTTTTTGTTGTATCTGTTTGTTTCAGCTGCGGTAAAAGTTCGCACCTCGCACGCTGAACAACACTCCCTTCTTCCGGAGCAATTTCTCTAGCTAATATTTGAAATAACGTCGTTTTTCCGCTTCCATTTCTACCAACTAACCCAATTCGAGCATTTTGATGAATTTGCAACTGATCTATATCAAGTAACAAGCGATCTTGTATATAGTACTTTATATGATTGACTTCTAATAAAAACATACTACCATCTCCTCTTATCTCATTTAGGAGACAAAAAATGCCCCCTATATCCATTCAGAATAGGAGGCATAAATCATATATAGGTGTACACAAAAAGAGAAAACCATATTCTCTTTGGTCCAACTATAGAAGTCCATCCTATTCTGAAAAACGCAAATTGAAGGCATCACAAATAACCGCGTAATGGTCTTTTAAAAATAGCCTTCAATTGTTTGCTTTCGTAAATAGGATTAGTACTTCATGTAATTGGGTCACCCTTCCGTTCTTTCCATTTTATTCACACTACTTTTAGTATAAGTGAATATTTGAAATATATTCAATATGTTTTATTTCAAATGACAAAACGCTTATATTTCTCAAAATCACTAATCTTGCATTCCAGCGAAAGTTTCGTACCTTCATTTTCATAACTCGTACATATAACATGTGCATACTCATTGAAATAAGAAACAATTTGTCCTTGATCATACGGGATTAACATTTCGCACTTTGTATATTCTGTATAAATGTGTGAACGAATCATTTCGACTAATTCTTCCATGCCAATTTGTTTCTTCGCAGATAAATAAACACGATCTTCCTTCGTTTTTGGAATTTCCACATCCATCATGTCTGATTTATTATATGCATAAATTGTCGGGATGTTTTCAACTCCAATTTGTTTTAATGTGTGATTCGTAATTTCAATTAATTGCTCATAATTTGGATTCGAATAATCGACAACATGAATGAGTAAGTCTGCTTCTGCTACTTCTTCTAACGTTGAACGAAATGCCTTTACAAGATGGTGTGGTAACTTACTTACAAATCCAACTGTATCTGTTAACAAAAATGATTTATTATCCGGAAGCTCAATATTTCGGACAGATGTTTCTAATGTCGCAAATAACATATCCTTTTCAAATACTTGCTTCTCTACAGTTCCATTAAAGATTTCAAGCATTGCATTCATCATCGTAGATTTCCCTGCGTTTGTATATCCTACTAACGCTACAACGGGAATTTCATTTTTCTTTCGTTGTTTTCGCTGCGTTTTACGCTGTGCAACAAGTGCTTCTAATTCTTTATTTAACGCTGAAATTTGCTCCTCAATTTTTCGGCGATCTAATTCCAACTTTTTCTCACCGACACCTTTATTTTTCGTACCAACACCGCCGCTTTGTCTTCCTAGCGATTCGCGAAGGCCGATTAAACGGGGCATCATATATTGAAGATGGGCTACCTCTACTTGTAACTGTGCTTCTTTCGTTTTCGCACGCTGTGCAAAAATATCTAAAATTAAAATCGTACGATCGATAACTTTACAGTCTAAATCTTCTTCTAAATTTCGAATTTGCGAAGGGGATAGCTCATCATTGAAAATAACAATATTCGCATCCATTTCCTTCACATAGGCTGCTACTTCTTCAATCTTTCCTGTTCCAATATAATGGGAAGGATTTACACGTTGTAAATTTTGTGTAACTTGCCCGACAACTTCCACATCACATGCTTCTGCGAGGTTTGCTAATTCCTCCATTGAATATTGAAAATCGCTTTCGTTCCCTAAATTTACACCAACTAATATTGCTCTTTGTACAAATTCTTCCATACATGTTCCTCCATTTCGATTACGCAAACTAAAAAACACAGGCCACTGCCTGCGTTTTCATAAACGGACAAGGATACACGACAAATAGAAGAACATCGTGCTTCTTCTAAATTCCATGCGCAAAAATCCCCAAATGATATACGTATCCAATATGTATACATATACCCAATCATTCTATTTATAAAGGTAAAACAAAAAGAGGGCGTATTCGTCCCTCCCTCTTTTTCACATATGCGTTTCATAAAGGGTTCCTTTAAAATAGGCAGACCAATCCCGTTCACTCCGTACACAGACAGAGCCTTTGAGCGCTATTCAATTATCGGCACAAAGTATTGAGACGTAATCTGATAAAAATCAAAGGAGACCCCTCCGTTCATTTAAATTTACATAAATTTTAGCATAATTCTATCGTTTCCACAAGAATTATCTCTATATTGGCGTAAAAAACATTTTTGTGTTTCACGCGCATCTTTTATCATGACAAAATTCTTCCGTCCTATTTCACACTTATATCTTTCACAACTTCAAATTCCTCTTGCTTTTCCTCTTTTATTTCATAGTAATAAGAAGGCAGTTCTATACCATGTTCTAAAAAATAATCCTCAATTAATGAAATCATTACTTTTAATGTTTTCACACGTGCATATAATTTATTGTTACTAGCGATAATATGCCACTCCGCATTTGGTTGATTTGTTTTTTCAAACATTTCTTCCGTTGCTTCCACATACTCCTCCCACTTTTCACGATTACGCCAATCTTCATCTGTAATTTTCCATCTTTTAAGAGGATTGTTCTCTCTCTCCTTAAATCGCTTTAACTGTTCATCTTTACTAATATGATAAAAGAACTTTCCAACAATGTAATGATCATCCGTTAATAACTTCTCAAAGTCATTGATTTCATCATATGCTCTTGCCCACTCTTCCTGTGTGGCAAACCCTTCCACACGCTCAACTAAAACACGACCGTACCAAGAACGATCAAAAATTGCAATTTGTCCATACTGAGGAATTTTCCGCCAAAATCGTTGCAAATAATGATATCGTTTTTCATGAGGAGCAGGTGCAGCAATAGGTTTCACTTGAAATCCACGCGGATCAAGATGTTCGGTCACTCGCTTAATTGCTCCGCCCTTACCAGCCGCATCCCAGCCTTCCATAACCATAATAACAGCTACTTTTTCTTCTTTTAAAATCTGCTGTAATGCCAATAAATGCCTTTGATATTTTTCAAGTTTCTTATTGTACTTCGATTTTGAATCAATTTTTTTCGTTAAATCTATGTTAGCAAGCCACTCTTTTTTCATACAATGTTTCCCCCTCTTTATGCAATAGTATTATTTTACCATAATTTTAATTATTTTTATTATTATATAAAAAATAACATTCACTATATTTTTATATAAAATATAGTGAATGTTATAATTTTAATTATTATCGATTATCCCCAATACTACTTCCAATTCCTTTCTACTCATGACATTGCTCACACAAAATTTTTTTGCCGCTTTGATTAATATTTGATCCAATACTCCAACTAACATTCGTGAGTGACTTGAGCCTTGAAAGTTTCAAAGATTTCTTTTTCTCATCCTAACTCATATTCTCCACTTCAATCTAATCCCTTCAATGCCCTCACTGAGACTAGACAAGTTTCTTCATTTACCATTTTTACCTCTCTCTTTTTTTTATCAACTAACTGAATATTATTCTTATTTATTACATAAGACTTGTGACATCTATAAAAACAATCACTTATTTTTTCAACTTCTTTCATTGAGCCATAAAACTCTAACTGAGAATTTTCTAAATGTAGAATTATTTTGTGTGGAACAGCAGAAGATTCAAAAAACATAATATCTGAGTAATAAATAGATCGAACTTTATCACCAATTTTCACCTTAAAAATTTCTTTTTTAGGATTTTTATCACTCAAATATCTTTTATGAGCTATTTTTACGCAATCCTGGACTTTTCTCTGTATCTCTTCTGGCCTATCTTTAATAATATAATCCATAGCTTCAATTTTATAAGTGAATGTTAAAAAAGATAGCTCACCGTGTGTTGTTACAAAGACGATCTTGCCAAGATCATCTAAATCTCTAATTTCAGCAGCTAATTCCAATCCTGAAATTTTAGCTTGTAAATCAACATCTAAAAAGTACAAACCAGTTGTTTTAGGATGACTCTTTAAGTACTCAAGTATCTCAAATGGATCTTGAGTCGAAAGTACTAATTCCATATCTAAATCTTCTATTATAATATAATTTTTTATATACGTTTCAATTCTTTCACGTTGTGCTATATCATCTTCACATATAAACACTGATAACATATTTTTATCCCTCCAAGGTAATAACTAACTTTTGTACAAAATTCCTATTCTTAATAATTGTCTCTGAAACTACATTTGGACACTTTTGAATCAACTCTGTTAAATTACTTAACCCAAGTCCTCTATTTTCCCCTTTAGTTGAAAAACCTTGTTCTTTAAGCTTGTGAACTCTCGGAACATCTTCTCTACAAGTATTTTGTATAATCACCATTAATGAACTTTTGTCCTTTACCATGCCAACCCATAAATTTCCATAACCTAAATATTTAAGTTCATCAATTGCATTATCCATTAATATACCTATTGCTCTAACTAGAATTACTGAATCTACCGGTATATGATCAATATCCTCATTTGCTTCGAATGTTGCATCAATATTTAATTCTTGAGCCTTAATTAGTTTTGCTGAAAGAACACTTTTTATTTCTTTCACTTTAATCCTTCTTAAATTTTCCAATTTAAAATTATTACTATTTATATGTTCTGAAGCGGTTCTTATCTTTTCTATATAATAAGTTTTAAGTCCATCGTAATCATCTTCATCAATGAAACCATCTAAAGAAGATAAAATATTTTGATAATCATGCCTGAATTTTCGCATCTCTGTATATTGCTTTTCTATTTCATTCGTATAATGTTGCATATTTTCATATTCCATTACTTTTTGTTGCGCATCATATGTTTTCTTCAACGATTCAGAATATACGTAAAAAATAGTCAGCGATATCAATAAATACAAAATAAAGAATACAAAGTTTAATTTAATTAGTTCTATACTATTACCTAAATGATTACCTAAATATATACAAGTATAATAAGCAAATACAGTCAGTACTCCCATTATTCCAACAAAAATCCCTATCTTTGAATCATTCGGATTTTTCTGTTTAAAGTATTTTTTAATATATAGCACTAATTTACATATTAGTATCGCAATCACATATGTCATAGCTATATGTATAAGAATTGTATATTGACTAATATCAAAATTAATAATGGTGTAAAAACTTTCTATTGTCGTAGCTAAATGATCACTTAGAATAAAAATTATTATTGCATATGAAGCAACTATAGCAGTTTCAACTATATTTCTTTTAAAATAGTATTGAATTAAAAATACGGAAATGACCATTAAAATTGACGCATATATATTTAAAACTAGATAAGATATTCCAACTAACAAACCACAAGTAATAGTAAAAAATAATTCTTTCATAGACATACAATATATTTCTGTAATTATCTTCGAATTCATAATCACACAAGTATATTGTAAAAACACAACTAGCATTGTTACCATAGCTATTCCCCTTAAATTGTAGAATAACCATATTATAACATTTAAATTTCTTTAACTCTATAAAAATTCTTTTGGTAATTCTGGTTCATACCCAATCCCTATACAACATTGATTAATATTTAAACCTCCAAACTTTAAACATATTCTAAATAACATTCTTTTCATTCTAAATATTCCTCCCGCCATTTCACTACATTTTTTTAATCTATTAACTCTTTTGGTAATTTTGGTTCATATCCAATCCCTATACAACATTGATTAATATTTAAACCTCCAAATTTTAAACATAATTTAATTAGATAGTCCCTTAACATACTACCCCTCCATTTTATATAATTATACGTAATCTCCAGTTAATAATTTATATGTCGTTGGCAATAACATGACACATGCCGTAAAGCTTCCTATCGCAATTAAATTAGCAATTAATAAAGATGATGATAATACTACAACAACTAGTATGAACAAATTCATCTTTAATGCTTTCATTTTCAAATTTCTGATTTTATCCATGTTTGTAATCGGATTCTTTTTTGTACCTGTAGGACCATATTTATACAGAATTAAAAAATTTAAAATTACTAAGGTGATTAATGTTAATTTTGTCATTTGCCCTCCCTCTACTATTAAGTATGGAATTCCAACTAATTGAAAACAACTTAATAATGTGCATTGAAAGCTAGTCTTAGCATGAGCACCATATGCATATGTTCTAATTAGCATAAAAGAAATATGAAAAATAATAACAGGAACTAAAATTTTTAAACATAATGCTATGAGATAAATCAGTGAGATTTTAGAAACATTAAGAAAGAAAACTTCAATCGCTAACTTGCATTTTAGATATTCAACTCTACTAATATCTTCATTTTTTATTAATATATGCAGAACTCTATGTGATACTTTTTCAGTTATTGAAATCGTTTTATGTAATTCATTTTCCATTTGTAATCACCTCTTGATCCCTATAATACATTAAGAATTGAATTTTCTGTAAATCAAATCATAAAATTGATTTTTTTCATCAGAATCGTTTTAATACTTTCTATTCTGATTCATAATCGTTGTTTTTTTTATCAAAATCGTTTTATATTCATTTTATATACATACAAATAAAAAAACTAAGAATAAAAATAGCATATTATGCCCTTTTATTCTTAGTTTATGCTTCTCTTATCTAGTTCTCCCATAACCAAATTCTCCCTCTATTACTAAACTAGTTTTTAGAGAATCACCTATAATCTGATCTTCTAGCGATTGAATTCTATTAACTTTAATATTATTCTGTTTAAATTTCAACTGTAAACTTCTCGATATTTTCTTAATTAATGCTAGATAATCATTGTTCATATTATCTATGAACATAATATATTGTTTATCTTCATTTAAGTCATTAAACATTAAATTCTTAAAGACTTTTACTTCCTTTTTATTATAAACTTTTACAAAAAGGTTATTATTATGGATAAACACCAAATTTAAATTGACATCATTCATTACTAAAGTTTTATTTTCATATTCATGTTCATTCAGTTCATTAAATGCTTCCAAAACAGAGCTTGTCTGTCTATTTGCTTTTTGTATCATATCTAATATTTCAAATCCAATTATTGTAAGAGGTTCACCTAACAATAATGTTTTTTCTATCAACTACAGAGACCTCCTTTGCCCTAAAAACAATACAACTCGTAAGTTTATTTAGTGAATGACACAAATTCCAACAATTTGATAGTAAATTTATAAACAAAAACATTTAATAATACCTAACTTAAATTACATATTTCAATAATAAAGAGGACAGCTTGAAGCTAAGAACTTTTTATAACACTGCCCTCTCTAAGACCCATCAAAATTTCTGTACTGTATCTATGCTTTACATTTATCTTCTTATGATGAACAACATGAACTTGAACCGCACGTTGAGCAGCCATTACTTGCCATTGATCCACTTGTTGCTGCTGTCTCTGGTAACGCTGTCGCTTCACTAATTTCTACAA
>NZ_JAKUEW010000022.1:0-44364 GCF_022663115.1 Bacillus cereus group sp. BfR-BA-01430 | reverse complement strand
GCCATTACTTGCCATTGATCCACTTGTTGCTGCTGTCTCTGGTAACGCTGTCGCTTCACTAATTTCTACAAAATCTAAATCCTCTATATCTGAAAATAATTCTTCTACTAACTTGTCTTTTTCATTTCCCATCGGTTTCTCTCTCCCTCTTTTTTCTATTCCTTATGATGAACAACATGAACTTGAACCGCACGTTGAGCAGCCATTACTTGCCATTGATCCACTTGTTGCTGCTGTCTCTGGTAACGCTGTCGCTTCACTAATTTCTACAAAATCTAAATCCTCTATATCTGAAAATAATTCTTCTACTAATTTGTCTTTTTCATTTCCCATCAGTTTCTTTCTCCCATTAATTTATTTTTTTAACTTTTTTTGAATAGCCATACCAAGAGTAATTAAAACAATTGAAACTCCAACTAAAATCATAATTTCTTTTGGATAATCTAACACTGAGTCATTTGTTGACCATACCCCTCTCATCATGGTTAAGCCATAAATAATTGGATTAAAAAGGTAAACCAAATTCTTTAAAAAAGTTGGAAACATCTCTGGTGGGAATGTTAATCCACCTAAGAAAATTTGAAAATAGAATATTAATAATGAAACTGATTGATAGGTTACACTTTTATTTATAAAAGCAGTTAAAAAATACGTAATCGCAAATTGATACATATTAATGATTAAAAACACTATGATTACATTTGGTACATTTTCAAACGGAATCGAAATATTTTTTAACACTGAAGCAAATACAACTAATAATAACGATGCAACCAATTGAAAAATAAAAGTCGCGATGTAAAGACTGGCAGAAACTGTTAAACCCGATATCCCTAACAACTTAAATTTCAATAAATTCCCTTGTTCTTTATAAACAATGAAATTTTGTCCAAATATCACCATAACACCATTAACTATAATAATTGGGATGTATGCTGGTACAAGTAGGTTTGTAAGTGCCATCTGTCCATCAACTGTATAGCCAGATAATAAATTACTAAAAATGAAAAACATAGCTATCGGTAAGGTGAATCCTAAAATTACGCTTTTAACATTTCTTAATAGTAGCTTAATTTGATAGCCTGATAGAACTAATAAATTATCCATTTAAGATCTCCCCATTCTTTACTAACTTGTAACCTAATATTTTTAGAAAAGCATCTTCAAAAGTATGATTTTTGATGGCTATATCATATCCACCTAATTGTTTTACTTTTTTATACATTTCCTCCTCTTTATCTCCTCTGTAATCTAAAGACAAAACATTTCCTTCATTTATAATTTTCCCACCAAACGCTGCATAGAACTCTTCTCTATTATCTGCTCTAAATTCAATCTTTTTAGCTGAGTCAAATTCTTCATTTATAATATTAGAAACTGTTCCAATTTTTTCTATTTTCCCCTTATTTAAAATAACTACCTTATCCGCTAAATATTCAACTTCATCTAGAAAATGGCTAGTTAAAATAACAGTCATTCTCTTCTCTTGATTTAGCTTTTTAACATAGTTCCAAATTTGATGTCTTGACATTGCATCAAGACCTGTTGACAGTTCATCAAATATAACAAGTTCTGGATCTCCTATTAACGTTAAAATGATTGACAATTTTTGCCTTTGCCCACCAGATAAATCTTTAATATACATATTTTTAAAATTTGTAAATTCAAAATCCTGTAATAAACTTTCCAAATCAATAGAGCTTTTTAAAATTTTTTTGTATAACTTACACACTTCATATACTTTAGATTCTTGTTCATAACTTGACGATTGCATTTGATATCCTACTTTTTTGTATAAATCTTTCTTATCAAAACTAAACTCAATCCCCCCATCATAATCGATAATATTCATAATCGAATTGATTAAAGTTGTTTTCCCTGCACCATTATGTCCTAAAATTGCAACAATGCTTCCTTTCTCTACAAAAAAGCTAATATCTTTCAGAACTTGTTTTTTTCCATATTTCTTTGATAAATTTTTTAGTTTAACTACATTCATGTTAGCCCCTCCTCTCAAATTTAAAACACCGTTTTCGCAACTAGTTTCATATCTGGTAGCTTAAAATGAAAGAATCGATTAATTGGTAAAGCTGCATCTACATATAATTTTTGGTGTGTGTTATTTATTAAAAAGATTAGGTTATTTATTAATAGAGAATAAATTGTTAACATATTTGCATAAGATGGGATTACTTGCGAATCACTACTCTTACGTACATTAGTTCCAAGTTGCTCTTTAGAAAATTCAGCTAATGAAAAGATACAAGGCCCTAATGTCATTTCGGTTACCGAATAAGGAAGAATACAATCAAATCTATCTAGCATATCTGGATCAGAGTTTAAAAACTCCTTTTCTACAACCCCAATTATCCTTTTATTTACATTCTCAATAGTATCAACAACATGAAATCCATTATTTTCTAATATTGTGGAGAGTAGATTGTTTTTGTCACCTAAGATATAGATACATGTATTTTCAAGTGACTCCCTATAATTCAATAAATCTTCTATTGGTGTTCCTGTTTGTTCACATAATAAAAATACATTTCTAATATTCAATTCCTTACTTAACACCTTTATATCTTTACTTAATAAAAATTTTTCCGGAACTGATTTAAAAATACTAATCAGAACCTTTCCTTCTTCTGAATCCCAATCTTTTAATTTGTTAATTTCAATTCCTTCATACATCATTTTTTGTAGTCTGGCATCATCTATTGATTCATTAACTTTGATCTTCGTTACACTTTTATTAAAAATATTCTCCATATAAATTGTATTATCTATATTTAATAATTTATTTTCTGCTTTTAATATAAGATTCATCTATCCCACCACCATTACATATAATAAATCATACTCTTTTATATACTTTTTAAATTCTTCTTCATAAAATCCACCAATGCAAGTAGTATTCAAACCTAAGTATTCCGCATATAGTGAAATATTTTGAGCCATATGACCAATTTCTTGATTTAGCAACCGATAAGATAATTCACCATATTTATCTTCTAATAATTGGTAGTCACTTGTAAAAAATATTTTTAATGGGAATTTAGCTAATCGGTTATCAATAACCACCTCATCTAAATAATGCCCTGTATTCAAAGAATATTTTTCCAACATATGCTTATATGGGTTATATCTATATATATCATCTTTAAAATCAGGAAGATTAATTGTTAAAAATAAAGTACATGGATACAATGCTCCTGGCGAAGGATACGCAAAGTAATTATTTTCACTATCTGTAATTCCCACAGAAAATAACAACAATTTTGATAAAATTTCTTTAGTAATATTTACCTCCGAACGAACCCTTCTCGTTCTTCTACGCTTTAAAATTTCTTCAATCTGTACTTTTGATGAATACTTTTGTAATGCAATCCCTTCGTATTTATCCCACTTCTTCGAACCTTTAACCTTTTTTATTTGAACTGATGTATAATTTCTTTTCGAAATTGAATGTTTATGAAAGTACTTCCTCAGCGAAGATCTATCAAAATCTGTATCCCACCAAGTCACTTCTTTACTTAATTTCATATGTCAGTTCCCTCATTTCACTGAGACTCTTTGCAATTTCATACTCTAATTCAGGATGTACTCCCAAACGATTGTTTGACATATGAATATGCGATAAAATCACATGCAACGGAAACCCTTTTAATTTTTTTAATGCTTCTAAATACTCACTATATGCTTTTTGAGGAACATTTAATTTTTTTAAATGATCTACCCTTTTTTTAATTAAATAATCTTTTTTTTCTGAATCATCACTATAGTTTGGTTGTTTATACATTTTCCACATTTCTTTATATGTACTATATATGCTATTTGGAAGATCCAATTCTTTAATCGTCCAGAAAAGTAAATCAGTAGCAACTATTAATCTGTATCCAAAAGACAGTGTATTTAACTTTAATACTAGATTGCTACTCTGAGAAAAAATGTTTTCTGATATCTCCATTCCTTCCCTCCCACCATATCTATCGTATTCTGGTTCATAATTATCTTTTTCTACGATTCCATGCTGTTTCCAAAATACTGAACTTATATTTTCCCCTTTCAGCATTGTTTCATTATAAAAATTATCGTAATCGATTAATTTAATACTCTCTTTTGATATAAAATCTTCAATTGATTTTTGGAATTTCTCCCTAAAAAATTCATGATTGAAAGATTGCTTATTATTCACCCTTAATCTAATATGTGGACCACCTAGCCAATATCTTATAAAAAACCAATTATTTTTATCAGGTATATTCTCCTCAATAAATTTTGGAAACTTCTCACTCATATATTTGTCTAACGCGTTATAATCATGAATATAAGCATGATAGGAAAACCACATGTCCATACACCTCTCTCATTTTATAAATACTTCCTAATCTGAGTTACAGGACTATTACATAAAACACCGATATAATTTATTTCCCATGTATTATCTAGCTCTAATATCTCTTTTAAATATTCATCGTTATGATTTTTCATTGGTCGAAAAGCATAACCTTTTTCTGCACTATGAAGGCAAAATGCTTGCATTAATTCCCCTGCAGAAATAATTGTAGGGATTAAACCATCTTTTTTAATTAATTTCTCATTCGAATAACAAACTACAACTTTTGAATATGTTTGCAAATCAAAGAATTCATGATCATTATAAAGAATTTTACTAAAATCAACGTTAATATTTTGATTACTACCATTATCAAAAGTTATTTTCTCTTTCTCTACTATACAAAAATTGATCTCTGGATTTGTAATGCAGTTTTTAACTCTACCAATTGAGAGCACTGCTTCTCTTGTGTTCAATTTCTCAAATTGTTCAGATATATTAAAATTTCCTACCATCGTATGCGCCGAATTTCTTACCTTGTTATATGAAAATCCAATTTCATCATGCATCGGAATAAAGCTACCTATTTCTTTTAGTTTAAAATGCTCAAGCAGTTTACTCACATATGCAGTTGGCTTTAATTCATTAAATGTTTTCAATGTCGCGATTCTTTTTTGTTTAATATCCACTTCAATTTCCAACTCTCCATTAGGCCTATCCATTTCAACTAAGAAAGAAGCATACGAAGAATCTAGTGGTATATCCAATTGTTTTAATACTTCTGTAACATTAAATGAGTTGTAACAACCATATTTATTTCCTAATAAGTTTAATGTATTTTTTACGTTAAACAACACATGTCCAGCATCCAAAATACTGAGATATAAGGCGAACTCACTATAATACCGTGAAATATTCAATAAATCTGAAAAACCGATTATGTATATCTTGTCCATTGAAAAATTATTTCCTATTATGTGATCATTAACTAAGAACAGTTCATCTTCATATAAATCATAGAATAATACCTTACTATTAACCCAAAATAATAGTTGACAAGAATGCATATTCCTTGTTGAAGGAGAATGATTATGTTCCTGATATCTACTTAAAATATCAAATCGGTTTATCTTCAACGTATTTTTTATAATCTGTTTCAGAATTGTATTCAATTCCGTTTCTTTTTCAAGATTGACTCTTGCCCCTCCAGAAAAATATTGTTTTTTTATAAATGGAGTTAGGTGTGTTAAATGAGTCATATTGTATCTATCTTTTGAGTATCGTTTATAATATTGAAATTCTAATGAATTCACTATTTCACCTACTTTATGGAAATGGATGAGGAATATTGGTTAGTACTTTGAAATCTCCCTCTAATTTATTTATCTTCACTGCTTGTTCTAATCGATCCCTATTGATATTTTGGTATTGCATTCCAAATCCAATATTTTGTAATGTTGGTATATGAATTTTAGTACAACTCAACCCCATATCTCTTAAAAATGCATTGCTTAAATCCGAAATAAAAATTTCTTTGTGATTTTGAGTTATCCTATTTAATAATTCCTCTAATAATTCTCCTTGGGTAATTCTCCTCCCATTATCTGCTTGATAGCTTTGAATACTCAATACGATATCAGTATGTTTCGGAGTATTTAAAGCAAATTCGAGGTGTTTCCTCATCTCCTTGGACGAAAATAAATATAGATGATCTTCTAATTTATTAACATTTAAATAGTTTCTTTTTAAGTTTAAAAGTTCACTCTCTGTATACTTTTTATACATATATGCCTTAAACACTTTAATTGAAGTAGCAGCTTCAATTAATGCTGATTTTATTGCAGCTATTGGATTAATATTAGCTCCAGCAGCTGTATAAAAAGCTAAGTTTTCATCATTATCTCCTTTATATTCAAGTAAAACCCAGTAAGCAGGAATTCTTGATTCTAAAGTAATATCAAATAGATGAACTTTGTAATCAATCATTTCTAAATATGCTAGCATTAGCTGAATATCCGTATCTGGATAACTCTCGATGTTATCTAGTTTAATTGGTGGTGATTTTGTATACCAATGTACAAGAAATGAATCTCTTTCAATAACCTCCATCAAAGATACGATTGCCGCTTCTTCCCACGTACTACCTATCGCTGTTCCATTTGAAGTTTCAGCTATATATCTTTCTTCACTACCATCTTTATAAAATTGTTCATTAGAAAAATAGATAATTTGTTCTGGAATCCATACTTCCCTTTTCTTGTTATAATCAAATGTAGATCTCCATCTAATTTTCTTTTTTGAGGAATATTTACCAAATTCAAATGTTTTTAATTCATAATTTTCTTTTCCGTAATGATTAAATTTTTTCATCGGTAAATATTCCATATTTAATTTCTTCAATTCATCTTCACTCATAATAATTGTCTTTGAATCTTGTGGAGCTACTCCATGAAACCTCTCCAAAGCCTCTAAGATACCTGTATAATAAGATTCATTGTAACTAGAAGCTCTGCCATATGCATCATAACTTCGCCTTCCTAATTTTGCATCAACAGCAATTAATGGCATAGAATCAGCAATTCCTCGATAATGTCCTTTAAATATACCAAATATCGGATGAATTAAACTGGAGTGATATACTAAAATCTTTTTCATAATTTCTTCAAATTTTGTTTTCCTGAAATTTTGATAACTAATTTTACTAGAATCACAACTTAAATGTTCCCTAGTATTTACCAAGGAATAGTCTAAAACACGCCTTTCCTCAAATGTTTTTGTAATTAAGCTGAAAGTATAGTATTTTTCATTATTAACCAGACTTTTTAAAACTTTAATTATTTCATAATCAATAAGCGCCATTTTTTCTTCATCAAAATCTTCAATCTCATAATCAGTATTATCTTGAATACGTTCTTTAATATAATGATTCCAAGAATACAATGTTGCTATAACAATCAACTCTCTAACCTTTTTTATAATAATTTTACTATTCATTGTATTCACCTACATCAATTCTCCTAGCGACAAATCCAAATTTTAAAAGCTCGTACTCATAGGTCCATGCCCATTCTTCATACCTAATATTATTTTCTTTAAAAAGCCTTAAGGCTTTTTCAATGAAATGATTTTCATCTTCATTGAATTGAACGAATTCCTCTTGTAGATCTGTTAACTTAATTTTATGCTCTTTAAAATAATATGGTGTTTTTACATTAGCTTCAGCGTTTAATTTATTGAAAATATAATTAATGACAGTCTTTTCGATTTGCTCTTCTAATCTAATTGTCTTTTGATTGTCACCAAATAGCTGCTGATCTTCAGTACCAATATATATTTTATACGCTCCTGAATATTCGAAACGTTCTATATATAAATTCACATCCGTTAAAAAATATTTATATGCCGATAACACTTTTATATTTCTCAATTGACTACTACTCATTTTAAAAATTGAACTAGGCTCTTCTAAGTGTTCTAAAAGCAGACACGCTTTTTTATAATAATAATCTTTAGCTGTTGTTACCAACCACTGATTTCCAGTGTGTTTTGTTAAATATGATTGCAAAGTGAATGTTATTGTCTCAACGCTATTCTTTTCAAAATTCAATCCAGCAATTGAATATTCTTCATTATCTATAACATCTTTCATTCCATATGTTGAAAAACCAATTTGCTTTAATTCACCTAACTTTGTTAAATGATTCGATATTTGCAAATGAATTCTATTATTTAATAAATACTGTTCAAAATTATCGATTTGATTAATCGGTTCTATATCACTAACAATTAATGGGGTTTGTGACGTACTAATAACTACGATTTCACCTTGTCTTGTCTCATTTTCAATGAATTTTCCATTTTCATTTATATAAAAGGTATCTTTCCCAAAACCAATAATTTGTTTTAGAGTAAAAATGAAAATGTAGAATGCTCCCATGTTTTGTACCAAAGTATTGATTTCATTATCCAATAATTCATAATCTAGATAATCTACTACAGTTCCACAAATACCTGTATTAAATTTTTGAATAAATATATATCGTTGATCACCGCTTAAGATATCTTCCTTTTTATCTGTAATGACGAAATCATTATTTTTAATTTCTTTTTCATTTTCATATATAAATACATTTATATTATTTGATTGAAATACTTGCGCAATATTAGGGAGCTTCATTACAAGTGTTTTAGCAATCGCAATATTAGATTTTTCAACTTTGCTGGCTGCTTCTTGCGAATTATATTGACTAGGCAAATACTGCGATAAAATTGGAAACCACTTTTGATTTTTATTTCGATCAATAGGATCATTTTCATAATAACTAAATAGCATACCGTGGTTTATAAGTAATTTCACTATTTTCAAACCACTTTTTCTATTCTCCAACATAATGTTGGAGAACCATTCCCCATTTATTGTCTGAGTTAGTATCATGGTAAGTAATTTATGCTCTTGATCATCAAGCTCAAACTTTAACGTTTTATAGCTTGTCTTTAAAAGAGTAATATTCTTCCTTCTGTATATCATTACATTCTCTCTATTTAATAATTTTATTTCTTTACTCATTGTATCTCCCTCCCTTTTAAAAAATTTCACCTCTTTACTCACTGAACAACCTCTTTTTTAAAAATTTCAATGTCGTATTCTGTTGCAAATGTAGCATCATCGCTTAAACATTCTTCAATATATAAGTTTTCATATTTAGTACCTGCATGTTTTTTCAATATCTCCTTTTCGAAAACTTTCAGTGAAATAGGGTTTAGTACATCTACAAAAAATGGTTTAAAATCAATAAGCTTAAATTCTTTATCAGATAAATCCCGCTTAGCAACGACAAAAAATTGTTTTTGTAATCCGTGCTTTGTAAAATACAAATTCAACCGTTTATGATATTCCATTGAACTTTCTAATTCTTTTTTATTTAAAAACTCTGCAGCACAACTTAAAGTAACTCTTCTTCTACTTAAAATAATATTATTTGCAAAAATCCTTGGAATTTTCTCTCCTCTAATTAAATCTGGAAATTTAAATGTCATCCTTCCAGAAGAAAATAGTTGTAGTAAGGTTGATATATAACCAGGCATCGCGGTAGGAATTAAAGATCCTCTAAATAAAATTTTCACACGCTTTCCACTATTTCCAGTATGGAATCTTATCGCATCCGTTTCTTTTTCAGCATCAATTGATAAACTTTCTACTTCTAAGTAATCTTTTGCAGCTTTTGAGAATCTTTTTCTTCCTGTTCCAACGGTTGTAACTAAATTATTTAACGTATATTCTTTTATATTTCCATTAAAACCAAAGTTTTCTGTGTACTCACTGTAATCTTGTTTTTTATAATAATCTTCTTCGAATTTTTGATAATTCTCATCACTAATCAAATATTCCTTAAAATAATCCATGAATCTTGCTTTGTATTTTTCTTGTCCATCATAAATTGCATTAATAATTATTTTGTCTCCATTTAGTTGCACGAAGAAGCTCGAAGATAGATCCGCTATATTATATATTTGCTCTGGAATTTTTTTATTATATTTTTCAATTAGTGAAATTATATTAACATCTTCTTTTCCATTACAAATTTCATTTAATTCTTCTATAAATTCCAATTTTAATTCATCTAAAAGTTTGATCCATTTAGAACTTGCGTTAAGATATCGATATACTGGTCTTGACCAATATGGAAGAATTTCTTTAGATGTATCAAATAACAATGTAAAAAAATCATTGTTCATTTTTTTACATTATGTTCCTTCAGTTGTTTTCCAAGCTCTAACTGCATTCTAATATTTACATCAAATAGTAAAGACAATCTTTGAAGACTTTTAAGAACAGGTAAATTCTTTTCTAATCGAGAATAATCTAAATGAAACTCGTCTTTTACCACACCATCTTCATAAAACAATCTACTTGGATCCATATAGATATCCCTAGTTTCAGAGTAACTGTTAAGAAGATCCGCCGTATCCTTATATAATTTGTTTCTATGATGAATATTTATGGAACCTTGTAATTGATTCTTGATATTACTTAAAGATTGTAATATCTGTGAGAGCTCTTTATATTTTTCTGGGGATAAGTATTCATTTCCAACTTCTAGAATTTCCGAAATAAATTCAGTCTCATTTTTTTGAGAAAACCCAACAGTTGGTACTAATAACCCTATTTGTACATATTCTTTTATGAGATCTAACACCTGCTTTTCAGAGATTTTTTCTCCTTGAAAGACGTCTAATAAATCTTTCACACTAATAACACTATTTACACTATGTTTCTTAAAAAATTCAGCTAATCTCCTAGGCATTCTTAATTTCTTCACAATTTCACTTGTCTCAAAAATTTTTTCACTTTTCCTATCATCACTGGTAGCCACAAAGCTAATGTAATTTTTTTGATTTTCTTTCTCAATAGATAAGGGAGGAATTTTGTAAGTTACTTTCTTATAAAAATTATCCTCATTGAGCAAAAATTCAAAAATCACTCGATTTAAAAATGCATAGTTTATTTTTATAAATTTTTCATATTTAAAAACAGATCTATCATCCTCATAATCACTCTCAACTAAGTTAACTCTCCCTACCCTTGTTATTTCGGAGAATGGGCTAGTCTTCATAGCTGCTCTTGAAAGTACCTTATAAAGAGTATAATCGAGTTTTCTTTCTTTATTTTTATGTTCTTCTGGTGACAATGCTAAATACTTATTTAGTGTTTGATAAATTTTGGGTTGAATCATTAATAAGTTATTTTTTATTTCATTACTATTCTTTACTTCTTCATACATTTTTCTTCTGGCATTGTTATAGGTATTCTCATACAACATTTCATATTCAGTTTCATGATTCAGATAATTTATCCATAATTCATAAAATATTGTAAGTTCTCTCACTATATCTTCATTTAGCTTAGAAGTAACCTCAAATAATATTTTTTCAAACTTATTAAATCTTTCATTATATATGGCTCTTTTTATATTTAGTAATTTATTATCTTTAGAGACTTCAATGAGTCTTTCTAATAGGTTAATTAATTTTTCTTTCGATGTATCAAATTGTTCCTTTAACTCTAATATTTTCTTTATTTGTTCTTCAAATTCAATTTTATTACTTATATCTACTGACTTTTTCTCAATTGAATTCGTCCTAATCAAAACAAAAGGATTCAGTGTTTCCATTAGAAATACCTCATTTCTAAAACTTAAATTTCCATAAGGAGATTGCTATAATTTTCTTCTACATGTTTAATTGCACAGTATCCATAAAAATGTTTTTTTAACATTCCTTGTTCAAAAAATGGCAATGTAATATAGAATAGATTAATAATATTTCGATAAATTATCATCTCATCTGACATCATTAGTGCTTCCAAATCTCCTTTTTCAAGTAACAAATTGTGAAATGGATTGTCCATCTTTGAAATATGCTTTTTAAACATTTGATATTGAATGTTTAAATCAAGGTTTTTGTCATCAATAAATTTTTCTTTTTTGAAATCAGCCCTCATATCATCACTAATAGTTTTCCATACTTCTTTCCATTCACGTAAAGCTGATTTAGTTTCTGGAGTGTAATTTATAATTTCTTCTTTAAACAATTTGTTATATAAATCATCAAATCGTTCTTTAACATTTTCATCATGTCCTTCAAGTTTTAATCTTGAGAAAAAGCCCATAACATGAGATAGATAAGAAATGTATCCCTGAGTAATATTTCCGTTAAATAAAGTAGCAATATATAGAAACATTTCCGTAAATAATTTTGTACGTTCCTTCTCATTCATATCACTAATCTCTTTTAATAATTTATTATTAACAGGCTGGATCAAAAATCTAAATCTATTAAATAATTGTCTGTGATATTCAGAGTTATAAACACCACTTTTTCCCTCTCCTATTTCCACTACTCCATCATCTTGCATCTCAATATTTTCAGCTGTTCTTAACTCAAGATCAATTAATCTCTTTTGTTCTTTTTCATATTTTCTCTTTATCGTTTCGATAACAACTGGATCTACACTATTTTCATTTTTATAATGTTCAACATATTGTTTTACTTGATCAGCAAGTCTTTCCTCTGATTCCTTTTCTCTTAATGTAATTAAAATGCTCGGCCCTTTTAACCAATCTGTATCTAAAAAATAATTGCCTGATACTTCTTTCTCTAATACATTTTCGACTAAACCTAACATTAATGGGGTTTTACTATTTTGATAATCATATACTCTTACTGGCACAATTAAACACTCCTATTTTTATATTTTGAATTTAAATACTAATATTTTTTATTTCCCACTCGTTACCTTTCTTAGTTCTCCCTGTTTGTTTCCTCTAAATTCCCTAAGTTGTTCTTCAAATTTTTTTGTGTTTTCCTTTGTGACTACAGTATATCTCTAATGCTTCTTATTTTTTTATTTTTATCTCTATTCAATTGATTTCCATCAAAATCGTTTTTTCATAATATAAAAAAGACGATTTTGATATCAAAATCGTCTTTACCCATTTAAAATAGTCTTCATTATAAGATATGAAACAAGAAAAAAGCAACACTTTTAAGACTTCTGTTCCACCTTATGTTCTTCCCCTTTCCAATCCTAATTCTCCATTTACTTTTTTGCACTTTTCTTCTGAAAAAGTGTCCTTCATAAAACACGAGAATAGCTAAGCTACATAGTAAAATCATTGGCACACTTGCCTTATATAAATCTATGAAACTCTTCGCCATTTTCTTTTCTGCGTAATGCCTCACATCATTTGAAAATGGAAGGATTTCTTTTCTATTTCTTCTCTTCCTACTTCTCTATATTCTACTGGAACTTTATTTAATACTTCACTGACTTCACTTAAAATTAGTTTTTCTTTTTGCTCTTTTCTCAAATTTAGAACTTCTACATTTCTTTTTCAGACGATTTGTTTTTAATCCGATGCTGAAACGACAGAGTCGCGAGAAATACAGTTACTCCCCACAAGAACATTCCTCCGTAAGTGACTACATACACCCAAATGGCTAATCCTTCGGTGTATCCTTTTGGAAGCACTCCTAAAAATTGAAGAGCTGTTAAGAAGCTAACTAGAACTGTTAATCCCCCAACTGACCATCCTGATATGATTAATAACCATTTCGGTAGCTTCTCTCCCCAGGAAGTCACGAGCGCTAAAGCAAATAAAGATGCAAGTATTGCTAAGACAGCTGTGAAGTCTATTCCGATAGTATATAAAAAGGAAGATTCTTCCTTTAATGTATTACCAAACTCTGCTACACTTTGTATAGCTTGTTTTGTTGTAAGACCTACCGTTACTCCCCATGCCCAAAGCGATTTTAAAATTGCATACGGCAATAGCGCAAGAGCTGCAACATAGCCCCATCCTTTAGTCAAATAAGGTTTATCAGCTATTTCTGACCTCATACGTTTCTCATGTTTTAAGTTCAAAAGATATTCTCCCTTCTTATTTTCTTTTATTCCTATTCACCTCAAACATCGGTGTGCAAAATAATCAAAATATACATTTATTTTTTCCTTACTCTACAAGTAAGATCACATTCCCTCGGCCTACTCTTCCTCTTTAAATATATAGTATATTATGATAAAAATAGAAAATAATAACAAATAAAGTTATAAAAAGAATAGGGGCTTTGTAAAATGAAACGAAAAATAATTTTCTTACTTACTCTTCTTTGTATAGTATTTCCTATACAAGTAAGTGCCTTTACATTTCAAGAACTTCCTGTTGCCTCAAAGTCTAAACAATGGTATATCGAAATTGATAAATCTTACAACTCAAACAAACAAGCGATACAACCGAAGCAAGGTGTCTATGATACATATAGTTTATTCGTTAAAAATATCGGTAAAGATGTATCAAATGTATCTATAGAAATATTTGGTAATGATCCATCAGCTAAAACTACATTTAAACCTACCGCATCACATACAAATGTCTCAAAAAGTCATACAAGTTTTGATTATATGGTCTTCCCACTATATTTTACTAGCCATACATTTAAAGTTGTCATGACTTGGGAAGAAAAAGAATTTACTTACAACGGGCATCCAGAAAGTAAAAGTAAAAAGATGCAACAAACATTTATATTTACTGAAGAATAACAATCTTTTCAAACGAAAAAGGTGTTTTCTGTGGAGAAAACACCTTTTTCGTTTATTACATTTTTAAATTACTTTTCAATGTCCAATATTTTTCTTGCTTATCTTTCATTGAAAACTCTACCCATCCATTTGGATCTTCACGATGAACTGTTACTTTTAATCCATTCGCTAATGTTCCCATTTCATTTTGTGTAATATTTGGGATACTCTTAATTTTCAAATCGTATGGATATGGCACTTGATAATACTTTCCAGATGCCTGAACAGTAATTTCTTTGTTTCCTAAATCTTTATATGGAATTTCATTTCCTAACGCTTCAACATCTAATGTATGTGGGTTTTTCGGTAATCTGTTGGCATTTTTATAATCATTTCGATCAAACGGCTTAATACGCTCCATTAAACCAGCAATTTTTCCAGCCCATTCTGGATCGGATGCATATTTCACATTCATACCAACTAATGTTGGACCATTATTATAGATTGCACCTTCCTCTAAATAACGCTCTCTCACATAGTTAGCATTATACGAAATACTATCACGATATGTTGGTAAATATTTTGCATGATAGAATGGATCGCGATCATATGCACGTAGTCCAAATAAATTATGTTTACGATACGCAATTTCAGATCTTCCATATCCAGATTCTAAAATTGCATGTGCCGCTAAGTAAAGAGCATTTACACCATGTTCATTTTGCGCTGCAATAAAGTCTTGCCCATGGCCAATTAACGGGCTATCAGAACGCGATTTCTTAAGAAAATTATCAATTTCTTCTGCTGTTACATTAGAAGCTAATGTTAAATCTAAATTTAAATACGATTGTTCCGCATTGAATAAAAATTGTGCGTATTCCTCACGTGTTACAGTTTTTGATGGATAAAATGCACCCGTTCCATCTCCCTCTGCCAGTCCGTTAGACTGCAACGCACTAATTGCATCTTTCGCCCAAGAATTTGGATCCACATCATGAAATGTATGATTTGCCTTTACTTTTAAATGATAAGCTCTTTGTAAAATCATTGCCATTTCAGCGCGAGTTAATGAATCCTTTGGTCTAAAGTTTTTGTTCTCATCCCCTGTAAAGATTCCCATCTCCGTTAAAGCTAAAATTTCATTTGGAAACATTGTTGTACTTGCACTTACATCATGATATGGATTTTTATATTCTGTTTTCGCTTCTGGTTTCAATGTACGATAAATAAGTGCAGCCACTTGTTCACGCGTTACACTGTCTCCCACTCCAAATTTACCGTTGTCATAACCTGCAATTATGTTTCGATTTGCTAAATCATTGATTGCCTCATATGCCCAATGGCTCTTTGGTACATCTGGAAATCCTTTTTCTGCCGCAAATGAGGTTGTTGGAACCATTATAACTTGTAGTGCAGCTGTCATTGCTAGAACATTAGAAATTACTTTTTTCATCTTACTTTTAACACGTTATGTACTTACTCGTCCCGTGTTAACTAGCCTCCTTTTTTCATAAAATACTAGCATTTCATCTATCAAACTAATTCACACTTTCCTCTTCTTACAAGAGGGAGATAAAAAATACCCTGTGCTACGAGATAAATTAGCTAACGATAAAAGTATACGTTATTAAAAACAACTAATCTAGCCCTATATTTTTAAAATTAACATAAAACGATATATCTCTCTATTTTAATGAGAAATTATATTTTAAAAGAAGAATAGTTTATCTGAATGCTAAACTTTAAAATCAAATCGTTATTTGACTAATTGGTACTTGAGCACGTCATACATTTTCCATTTGTAATCCCCTCTTTTTTCACTGCTTGCAAACCTAAAAAATTTTAATTTTCCGAATTTAAATAAACAACTTGATTCCTCGAAAAATTTAAATTATTATAAAACAAATGTTACCAACAACTTCATAACTGAAACACTCTCGCCTAAAACGTGAGATAGAGGTTGCAGCACTTATGATTATTCTAAAGGAGACACAGAGATGTCAATGAGTTTAGAAGAAAGGAAGTGTTGCCGAAATCGATAAATTTCTCTGCATTTATCGATTGGGGCTGTTTTCGAATAGAAACAGAACTGTCATATATACAGACGTGTATATATGAAGAGCTATCTACAAAAAAGAAATATCATGTTTATAATGATATTCCTTTTTTGGCGATTTTTTTATTAGCTCCGTTTTCTGTTTCCCTTTTCCTGTAACAGCACCATCCTCATCTATTTGAGATGGTGTTTTTTCTTTTCTGTCCGGTAACTACAGGAATATTGGGGATTTTCACATTACTCTCCTACATTACATTTCCTGATTTATTGTCAAAAATAAGCTGAAAGAAGGAATGAACTATGGAAACAATTGTGCAAAAATTCGGCGGTACTTCGGTCGGAACTATTCAGCGCATTCAACATGTCGCTCATTTAATTATCGAGGAATACGAGAAAGGACATAACGTCGTCACTGTCGTCTCAGCAATGGGCAAAAGTACTGACGAACTCGTTGCACTTGCTACTTCTATTACAGAAAATCCAAGTAAGCGCGAATTAGACATGCTGCTGACAACTGGTGAACAAGTAACAATTTCTCTCTTAACAATGGCATTGCAAACAAAAGGATATCAAGCTATTTCACTAACAGGTTGGCAAGCTGGTATTACAACTGAACCTGTGCACGGAAAGGCCCGCATTACTGATATCCGCACAGAGCGAATTCAATCTTATTTACAAGAAGGGACAATTGTTATCGTAGCTGGTTTCCAAGGATTAAGTGAAGAAAAAGAAATTACAACCTTAGGTCGAGGTGGTTCTGATACAACTGCTGTTGCATTAGCAGCTGCTCTTAAAGCAAAAAAATGTGATATTTATACGGACGTAACTGGTGTTTACACAACTGATCCACGCGTTGTAAATAGTGCATATAAATTAGATGAAATCTCTTATGATGAAATGTTAGAACTTGCCAACTTAGGGGCTAGTGTCCTACATCCGCGTGCTGTTGAATTTGCGAAAAACCATAATGTCGTATTAGAAGTTCGTTCCAGTATGGAACAAGAAAACGGAACAATTGTAAGGGGAGAATGTAACATGGAACAACAATCAATCGTAAAAGGTATTGCATTTGAAGATAATATTACACGCGTTACAATGAAAGGATTAGAACATGGCTCATTATCAACGATTTTCTCTACATTAGCAGAGGCCCATATTAATGTTGATATTATTATTCAAAGTATTACAAATGAAGGAACTGTGCATCTATCCTTCTCTATTCACTCAAGTGACTTAAGAGAAACATTAGAAGTATTAGAACAAAATCAAGAAACACTTCACTATGAATCTGTAGAATATGAAAATCATCTTGCGAAAGTATCCATTGTAGGCTCTGGCATGGTGTCTAATCCAGGCGTCGCTGCCCATATGTTCTCTACATTAAAAAAAGAAAACATTCATATTAAAATGGTTAGCACCTCTGAAATGAAAATATCTGTTGTTATTGATCGTCTACATTTAGTAGATGGTGTAGAAGCAATTCACCAAGCATTTATGGCAAAAGTGGAACCATTGGTACAAATGAATAAATAGACTTGCTACATAACAGCAAAGAATGTTTCTTTGTTGTTATTTTTTCTCTAGCTCATTATGATTTTGTTACACTATGACACGTGAAATATTTTCCATATCATTTGAAAAGGCAAGAAAACTATGGAAAGGTAGAAAAGATTCATATTACACTTCCAAATCCATAACCTTTCTATAAAGTAGCAATTCTATAGAAAGAAAACAACATGAACATAATAAAAAACAATTTCCTCTTCTATATAGTGGAAATTGTTTTTTATTATTTGCAAATTAACTTCCAAAAAAGATACCTACAAGAGCGTAAATAATAACTGTGGAAAATAAAATCGTCATATGGAAAAGCGAGAAAATAAACAATGATTTTGCCCATTTCTCTGAATCCATTTTTTTATACCCATAAATACTTAAAGCCAACCATAAAATGCTTAACAGAAGCGATACTAGCATAAGGCCAATACTTAATGATCCTAAAAGAATACTTATGATAATTAAAATAACTAAATACACATTTGTTTGTATATATGTTCTTTTAATCCCCTTCACTACTGGAAGCATCGGAACGTTCGCAGCCTCATACTCTTTATGTTTACGAATCGCTATTGCATAGAAATGAGGCATTTGCCAAATAATCATAATAATAAAAAGACCAATAATAGCTGGATGTGTTACATCCGGATATATAGCAGCCCAACCGATAAGCGGCGGCATTGCCCCTGAAACACTTCCGATTTCTGTGTTGTAAATGGTTCTTCTTTTGCTCCACATTGTATATGGTACAACATATAAAAATAAACCTAAAAACCCTAGTATTGCTGCTAAATATGTCGTTAACGCAAGAAATACTAAACCAGAAATCGTCATCAATATTCCAAGCCACAGTACTGTCTTCGAACTTATATCCCCCGTCACAGTCGGCCTATTTTTTGTTCTCTCCATAATAGAGTCAATATCACGATCGTATAAATTATTAAATGCCCCCGCTGCTCCTATTATTAAAATAGAACCTATAAAAGCAAATAAAATCTCTGGTATTTTTTCAAACGGACTTATTTTATATTTATATAAAGCGAGTGTCAATCCAGCAAACATTGGAACTAAATTCGATTTAATAATTCCAGTTTTAATAGTTTGAGCCAAAATTTCCGATCGTTGTCTTTTGGCGTTTGTTACTTCTTTTTTCCTTCCCATAATATCTTTTCTCCCTTCTATTAGATTATCTTACTACAATAGAAAAAATTATTCCTACTTTTTAATCCACTATTTTAGGGCAGTGAAATTTCCATCTAAAAAAAGAAGATGAGAAATCACTGCCCGTTCATATGTGATAAAGAGTATGAAGCTTCTCGGTCACTTTATTTTTTCTTCTATGTATCGTTCGCAAATTATATACCAATTTGAGTTAATATACTACCCGGTATATTAATACCTTATGATATAATTGTCAAGAGAGGGGGGATATGATGAGCCGCCAAAGATTAACTCAAGAACAACGAAAACAGGAAACACGAAAGTTACTTTTAGAATCCGCTTTTGAAACATTTGCCAAATTAGGCTTCCACGGAGCCTCTGTTGATAAAATTGCGGAACATGCTGGATTTAGTAAAGGAGCCGTTTATGCTCATTTTCATACGAAAGAAGAACTATTTCTAGCAATTGTAGATAGACAAATGCACATATATGTACAAGATATTTGTAACATGATAGAAAAAGAGCAATCATTAGCAAGCTTTATCGAGACGATGGATCAATATTCCCATTCTATTAGACAGAAAACAAAAACATGGAATATGCTTACTATGGAATTTCTTCTATATGCCATGCGTGAAGAATCGGTGCGAGATAAATGGGCGAATATGATTGATGATGCGGTAGAACAAATTTCTAAGTCTATTGAAAACTTTATACAAAACGCAGACTATCAAGCTACTTTATCAGCGAAAGAAATAGCGTGGACTATACTGTCATTAGAAAACGGTATCTCTATATTTTATAACATAAGCCAACAGCATATGCCGATGAACCTCTATAAAAAGGCTCTACAAAACATGTTGCTATCCTTCGATGAGAGCTATATTAGAAAAACCCTCTAAATAGAACACAATTCTACTTAGAGGGTTTTCTGTTTTTTAAAACAAATGAATGTTTTCCTTCTTACAAGCTTCACGCATTTCATCAGGCCATACAGAAGATTGAACTTCACCGATATGTGCTTTACGTAAGAAGTACATGCACATTCTTGATTGGCCAATACCACCACCAATTGTTAATGGTAGTACATCTTCTAAAATTCCTTTATGGAAATCGTAATCGCGTTTGAAGTCTTCTCCAGCTTTCGTTAGCTGTTCGTCAAGTGATTGACTATCAACACGAATTCCCATTGAAGATAATTCAAATGAAGATTGAAGTACTGGATGCCAGAATAAAATATCACCGTTTAACTTCCAGTCATCGTAGTCAGCTGCACGTCCATCATGTTTTTCACCAGAGCGAAGTACATCACCAATTCCAACAATAAAGACCGCACCATATTCTTTCGCAATTGCATGTTCACGCTCTTTCGGTGTTAACTCTGGATATTTATCTTCTAATTCTTGCGAAGTAATAAATACAATATCTTCCGGTAAATATTTACCGAGGAATGGATACTTTTCAAATAAATGATCTTCTAAATCTTTAAATATTCCATAAATTGTCCGTACTGTCTTTTGTAAGTATTCCACTGTACGCCATTCTTTTTGAACAATTTTTTCCCAATCCCATTGGTCAACATAAATAGAATGTGTTGCATCAAGCTCTTCATCACGACGAATTGCGTTCATGTTTGTATATAAACCTTCACCAGCTTCATAGCCATATTCATGCAGTGCAAATCGTTTCCACTTCGCTAGTGAATGAACAATTTCTAATTCTTCTCCTGAATGTAACATATCAAATTCAATTGGGCGTTCTACACCGTTTAAGTGATCATTTAAACCTGATTTTTTCGTTACGAATAATGGAGCAGATACACGGAATAGTCCAAGTCGTTTTGCTAATTGATCTTCAAAAAATGTTTTAACTTCCTTAATTGCGATTTGTGTCTCTCTTACTGTCATTAATGATTGATACATGCCTATTTCCTCCTAAAATGTTTGGATGTAGTGGAAAGAAGCCAACAAAAAAAGCCCTTCTTCCCCAAAAACTGGGACGAAAGGCTTTGGTTCCGCGGTACCACCCAAATTAGCAACAGAGGTTGCTCACTTATACAGTACGGAGATTAAAAAATCTCGATACTGCTCTTCTTGTAACGGCGAAGTTTCCGGCTAAGCCTACTTTCCATGATTGGATTTCAGTTAGCGACTCCAGGAGGTTCTTCATAATAGGCTTCGTATCAGGCTTACACCATCCCTGACTCGCTTTGACTACATCCTACTACTACTCGTCCTTTCATAGTCTTTTTGTTGTCACATCTCTGAAACATTTTATTAATGATTATTTTATATAAAAAATAGAGAAAGTCAACAAAAAGTTTTAAAATATTTTTCAATTCTTTATTTTACAGCTTTATTGATTGTTGTTAATATAACATCTTTACTTCTTTTGCCTCGTCAACCCAAAAAACGTTTCACTAACTGAAACTAACATATATACAGCAATTAATATAATCGTTCGAAATATAGAATCCGCAGTATTTCTTATTATTTTCATTTTCTTTGTAATTCCTTTCAGTTTACTTGCAAATTCATGATATACTATAACATTCAAGCAGTTTTTTACTTAAAACAAACATAGTCATTGTTCAAAAGTATTTTCTAAATGATTGACTAGTATCAAATAAGGTTTTTATATAACGGAGTGATGATATGAGTAAAACGAAAGCAAAGCCGAAAAAAGGTGTAGGACAAGGTACAGGAAGCAAAGGATGGAACCGTTGGCAATCAAGTGCAAGGAAAAAGAAAGCTGCAAAACCATATAAAAGTAAAGACACTAACAAATAGATTTTGTTTTATTACTTTACTTTGTTCAAAACAACATATAATTATTACAGCAAAAAAGCTATACTTTCATCTACATGAAAGTATAGCTTTTTTCCGTTTAAATCATAAGTATGTCCCGAATTTCTTCCTCCGTAATAGAAAATAATTTCTCTTCCCCCGGTTCAATCACTTCCGCAATTAAATTTTTCTTACTCTCTTGAAGTTCATGCATCTTTTCTTCAATTGTTCCGTGAGCTACTAACTTGATTACTTGTACTGTATTTTTTTGCCCCATTCGGTACGCTCTATCCGCCGCTTGTTGCTCAACTGCTGGATTCCACCATAAATCGTATAATATTACCGTATCTGCACCAGTTAAATTGAGACCGGTACCACCAGCTTTTAAAGAAATAAGAAATAGATCTCCTTCCCCTTCGTTAAACCGATTGCATAGCTCTACACGTTCTTGTGAAGGCGTATTCCCGTCTAAATAAAAGTATGGAATGGCTTGACGATTTAACTCACGACCAATAATAGAAAGCATCTTCGTAAATTGAGAAAAAATTAAAATGCGCTTCCCTGTACTTCTACATTCCTCTAAAATCTCTAACAATTGTTCAAATTTAGCTGAACTGCCTTTGTAATCATCAACAAATAAAGCGGGATGACAACAAATTTGTCGCAATCTCGTTAAACCAGCTAAAATTCTAATTTTATTTTTACGTAACGTATCTTTATCTAAATGCTTTAATGTTTCTTCTCTTAACTTCGCTAAATACGCTGCATAAAGCCGCTTTTGATCTGGTAATAACTCAGATGATTGTAAGTGCTCTATTTTATCTGGTAGCTCATTTAATACATCTTCTTTTAGCCTTCTTAATACAAATGGTTTCACTCGCTTCGCTATATCTTCACGCCTTAAATCACCGAACTCTTTTCTTCCTGGTAGTAGTTCTGGAAAAACGACATAAAAAATCGACCATAGCTCTTCTAATGAATTTTCTACAGGTGTTCCCGTTAAGGCAAAACGGTGCTCAGCCTGAATTGTTTTCACCGCCCTTGCCGTTTGCGTCGTATGATTTTTAAACGCCTGCGCCTCATCTAAAAATAATGTATGAAATGGTTCTGAATACAGCCTCATATCTCGTCGTAATAAAGGATACGACGTAATAATCACATCGAAATTCATCATATTCCTTAACCTATTTCGGCGCTCTATTTGCTTTCCATCCACAATTATCGCTCGTATATGAGGGGCAAAATTTCGAATTTCATGAAGCCAGTTATACACTAACGAAGACGGTGCCACAACTAAGACAGGCAGCTTTTTTTCGCGAATTTCAGGCAAAACGGAGGCAATATACGCAATACTTTGAAGCGTTTTGCCAAGTCCCATATCATCTGCTAATATACCACCAAAACGATAATATGCTAACGTCTTCATCCATGCAAATCCATATTTTTGATACTCTCTAAGTACTGTCGTTATCCCCTCTGGTACAGGGAATTTGAGATTTCTAGGATTCTGAATATTTTCGACCAAATCTTGAACAGATTGGTCCATATTTAAAATGTTTCCTTCTTGAAGTGAGCTTAGCCATTTTATACTACGCACAAGCGGTACATTCACTTCTTTTCCTTGTAAAAAATCTTTGCGAATACCTGATTCTTTTACAAATTGGTTGACTTCGTTAAATTCTCTACTCTCAAGCGATAGCAAGGATCCATTCGCCAATCGGTAGTATTTCCGCTTCTCTTCCAGCGCTGCTAGCACCCCTTTAATTTCAGCTTCTGGAATTCCTTTTATATCAAACCGGAATGATAACCAATCTATTCGTTCTTTTCGCCTTACTTGTACAAGAGGGCCACTGCCTCCTTTTACAATCCGCAACTGAATAGCTGTCGTCGCATAAACAGTGAGCAACTTTTTTAACTTTGGAACAATATGATATAAAAAATGATATTCCGCTTCCTCATTGTGCATAAAATAGCCGCCCTCAGTTTTTGCAAAGGCACTTTCATCCATAATCTGCAATATTTCCCGCTCTTTCTTCTCATCTCGATTTAAAACAGTCGGTTGCCCCTCTTCTAGCGGATTGATTACAACGTTCCCATATTGAAATTCAAGCCCTGCTAATAAGCGATTTTTCACTCGATCTAAAAATAGTTTTGCTTTTAAAGAAGGCATTTCAAACCTTTCTGATACTACTTCATCCATCCGAACCGTCCCAATCTTCATTAACCCTGGTACAACCTTTTCAATAAACGGCTCTATTTTATCACTTGGAATATGAAATTGATTACTCATGGACTGGTTCATCATCTTTTTTAATGCAATAAGTCTATTACAATCCTCTATCGTTAAAGAATATAGCTTGCCTTCTAAAAGAGCATACCCATACGTACTCATCATGTCCACCTTTTGCAAACCAGCAATTTTCAACACATAACCGCTGTTCTCTCCCCTATGAAATGCAAATGTTAAAGGTAACAATCCCCCGGAAATATGAAGCCCATGGTATACTTGCTCACCTTGTATAAAACTTACAAAAGAAGCTTTAGAAAGCAAAGTAAGCATCTCCTCCCAAGAAGCTGGCGGAATAAAAATCATACTTTCATCTTGTTCAGAATGTATTTGCAACGACTCTACGTACATTTTCTCATTTTGATAAATTTGAATAAGTCGCTGAATAATAGCATCTGTTTCTTGCTCGAAACTATGTTCTTCTGGTATGTAAGTAAAATTATTTGTACATGTAAAAGATTCTCTTCGCTCCATCTTATGTAGAAATTCCCTAATCCTATGTATAAAGTATTGTTTCTTTAACCGTAATTGGATACCTAATATTGCTCCACCGCTTTTCAAAGGTACCGGCACACAAATGAATTCCACATCTAGTACTTCACGTGTATCGAAACGATGCTGCTTACTCTTTGGACGTAGCGGCTTTTGATCAAATAGGTGTA
Source organism: Bacillus cereus group sp. BfR-BA-01430 (assembly GCF_022663115.1). Lineage (NCBI taxonomy): Bacteria > Bacillati > Bacillota > Bacilli > Caryophanales > Bacillaceae > Bacillus > Bacillus cereus group sp. BfR-BA-01430. Next base: position 19,441 of record NZ_JAKUEW010000022.1, on the reverse strand, counting down.
ACATACCATTTGCCAATCGCTCATCTTCAGCATATATAGAACTTGATTTTTGATTCCTCTCAAGCAATTGCTCTTGTTGAAAATGATTAATGGCGAACAATACAGCTGCAATATGCTGACAGTATAATGAGATAGACGCAAGCGACGGGCATGTACACGTTCCAACAATATCACCATGATTCGCTTTTTCTATCACAACATAAAAATCTTCCGTTCCTTTCACAGTTGCCTCATAAACATTGCTCTCAACGTGATAATTTGTAATATGTACCCGATTTTCTCGATAATACATTTCACCTTTTTTATATGCAGCTGCTCCACATAACCGTTTAATCATTGTTTTATTTACCATACATGTATTCCTTTCTTTGAAATCAAAATCCTACATCTACTAAAATGATATTAAAAAATATTAAACCATATATCCATTCTTCTATTCCCATTTTATATAGAACATTTACTCTTATACAACATTTTACATGCATATATACGAAAAGGGATTGCAGCTTTCACACCGCATCCCCTTTTTTCTACATGAGTTTTTGAACTCCTTGAACAGCTTCATATCCAAAATACATGCCAAATCCAACTAATATGATTCCTGCTGCAAGAGAAATCCATTTCATAATACGATCATTAACAAATTTTCTGCCGAAATGAATCGTCGTTGCCATAAATAAGTCCCAAATCATAATCCCGACAAATATCATAATGCTGTATAGCAATGCTTTTTCCTTACCTACAGTACTAATCGCACTTGTTAAAACTGCACCGTAGATTCCAATCCAAAATACAATATTAAGCGGATTAGAAATTGCAATGAAAAAACCAGCAGCAAATGATTTCATCGGATGTTCTTTTTCATCGGTTTCTATACTGTCAACCTGCTTAGAAGCATCTCTTATACTTTCATAACCGAGATATAAGAGTGTAAAAAAACCGAATACCCAAATCATTAATTTTGCAATAGGTGTTGTTAAATACGTAGAGACACCAAAATAAATAAGAAACATCATCATAACATCAGCTAACATTGCACCTACCCCAACAAGCCATGCACTTAAAAATCCGTTTTTTATTCCCTTATTTATTTGCGCAATATTGATAGGACCAACTGGTGCTGATAAAGAAACCCCAAGCAATACGTAACTAAAAAGAACGCTAATCACGGTTTCCCTCATCCCCTTTATATGTACTCCTAAACGAAATGTATATTCCATTATACCCTTTTATCACCGAAAATAAATAATTTTCTGAATCTGAAAAGAAAAAGGATACTTATTTGTAAGCATCCTTTTTAATCCGTTGTCATTAACCTCTTCGCTTCAAAATACAATACTTGAATGAACTTCTTCGTATTAATTCTCGTATGTCCATGCGCTGTAAACTCTTCCTTTGTCATTTCTGTCATACGCTTGCGAACAATGGTAAAATCAAAAAACTTCGGTGCATAACTTTCAAACTTTGGATTTGAAAAATCTGTTAAGCCAAGGGAGGCCAAATGGTTTAAAGATTGATATATTGCGCGGCGCACCCTCTGTTCAGAAGCTTTTCTTTCTTTATCAATTTCCACTTCTGAAGCCGATTCTCCTAATTTTTTAACTGTGATATAGTGAAAAATATCTTTCAATGCTGGAAATCCATATTCAAATGTTTTTTCTTTTTCTAGACCTATTAAATACTCCAGCATACTGAGTAAATCTTTACTTCCATTCTCTCCAGCTATTCCAAGTTCTGATAATAAATAACGTCCTGAATCTGCTATTTTCTTCTCTTCTCGCATTGTTTCATTTTGAACTTGTGGTTTCTCCCATTGAAAGACATTATTTAATGATTTTTGAATATCTTGTATCGAGCGTTCTAATCGAATTCGCTCCATTACTTTTCGAACGATCGATATAACCTCAATTTTATTCAAAGGTTTTGTAATATAATATTCAACCCCTAATGAATAGGCTTCTCCAATCAATTGCTTCGATTCTACTTGAGAAATCATAATCACTTTCCCTGTAAAATCTGGTAAAATGTGACGTATCGTTTCAATCCCATCTCGAATTGGCATTAATAAATCAATAAATAAAATATCTATCTTTTTAAAATTCAGCTGATCAGCTTCTATAAATGCGCCATCTTCCGCTTCTCCGATAACTTCTCCAAGATCACTATCTTCAATAATTTGCGAAAGCATAGAGCGGAACACTTCGTCATCATCTACAATATAGTAAAGCACGCTACTCCCCCTTTCTTACTAAACGCTCCTCCGGCACATAAACAAGAAAAATACATCCAGTTCCTTTTTCTTTCTCTTGCAGTTCCACTTTTCCACCTAGCTCTGTAACCATTTCTTTTATATAAGAAAGACCGATCCCTGTCGACGGTGTTCCTGTTTGATCATATTTTGATGTAAATCCCGGTTTAAAGACTAACTCTTTATACTTTGGCGAAATCCCAGGACCATTATCTATCACTGCAAACATAATATTTGTGTCTTTTTTATATACATTTATATGAATGATACCTTCACTCTCAATTGCTTCCACAGCATTGGCAACTAAATTATTCAAAATCGATAATACTGTATAAACATGGTACTCATTCTGCTTGCCTTTTACATTTTTAGAAAAGTTGATTTCTTTCCCTAACAGCTGTGCATATTTTTCATTAATTCTTACAATCATTTCAATTAAATCATGACCTTCCATATACTCAGAAAGATTTTTATCCAGTAAAAGTTTCGATAATCCTGCAAATATTCTTTGATTATCTTTTTTGATTTCATGAACTTCTCCAGCGATTTTTAACGCTTTTTTACTATGTGCTTCCATATTCGCACCGTTATCTGCCTGTAAATTTCGATATAATTGATACGCTTCCTGCGTAATTAATTCCGCATTTTGCAGCGTTTTTTTTAAGTGAACAGACTCCACATATAAATTGGAAAGATGCATCAACATCTTTTCATTTTCTTTACGAATCTGTCGTTCTTTTAATTTTGTTTCATATAAATTCATCATGTTCCAAAATCCTAAAGCGAAGAAACTACGAAAAACTGCGATAATAATTAATTTATTGATTTCAGACAAAGTAATGATTGTACCCAATACGAAAATGTGATGAAAAGCAAGCTCTGCCATGCTTGCAATGATTTCAATTGTGATTCCAAGACACCCAATTACAATTGGCTTTTGATGAAATGTATTCACTCTACATAAAGAAAAAAGACTTCCATAAACAAAATAATAAAAGAAAGCTGGATAACGCAAATAAAAAGACTCCGTTATATGAAAAGAATCTTGCAGCATCCAATCAAAAACAATTCGAAACCCTACTACTGATAATCCAACTAATAGTCCTACTGCACTAGCTGGTATTTTCCGCAAAAATAATAATAAAAAGAAAAAAAGCGGGGTCCCAAAACTGACGCGAAATGTATCATTAAAGGGGTGAAAATTCAGCTCTCCAGCAATCGGGACCACTACCATTAACATGATGAAAAGAGATATATCTTTTTTCCATAATTGATTCCAGTTCAAAGATAACACTTCCTATTTCCGAAGTATATGTACGAAAAAAATCGAACAAGAAAGCCCGCTTATACATAAACGGGCTTTCGTTTTGTTTTATATTTTTACTTTCTCAACTGCTTTTATGTTGCGATATGTAGGCTCCCACATCGCTTTTTTAACAGCTTGCTTTATTTCATTTTCATTCAGTTGTTCACGCGCAACTCCTTCAGCAACAGCGACTTTTGCTACTTCAATTGCAACAATCTCAGAAATATAACGTAATTCTTCAACTTCTGGTAAAATCGGTGCTCCTTGTTTACTTGTATCCACCATACTTGCTACCGCTTCTGCAGCTGCCGCAAACATATCATCTGTCATTACACTTGCACGAACAACAATCGTTCCAAGACCAAGACCTGGGAAAATAAGTGCATTATTAGACTGTCCAATTACATATTTTATACCATTATAGGTAACAGGTTCAAATGGGCTTCCTGTTGCCACTAGCGCTCGCCCTTCTGTCCACTGAATCAAATCCTCTGGTTTTGCTTCAGCAAGTGACGTTGGATTGGACATTGGTAAAATAATTGGTCTTTCTACGTGAGAAGCCATTTCTTTCACGATTTCTTCTGTAAAGGCACCTGCAACCGTTGATGTCCCAATTAAAATTGTTGGTTTCACATGTTTTACAACTTCTGCAAGCTGTATTGTTTCACTTTGTTTCCATCCCTCTACTTCCGCGTATGGACGCGCGTATGGAATTTGGAAATCCAGCAGATTTTCCATTTGATCTGTAATAAGACCGCTATAATCAATGCACCAAAAACGTGAAGTTGCTTCTTTTTCTGATAACCCGGCACGTATCATTGCATCGCGTACTTGATCAGCGATTCCAATTCCAGCAGTACCAGCTCCAAAAACAACAACGCGATGTTCACAAAGTGGTACGCCAGATACCTTCACTGCCGATAATACTGCCGCGAGTGAAACAGCGCCTGTCCCTTGAATATCATCATTAAATGTACATACGTGATGACGATATTTATTTAAAATTTTACGCGCATTATGGGAACTGAAATCTTCCCAATGTAACAGCGCCTTCGGGAATTTGTTACATACTGTTTTTACAAACGTATCAATAAATGCATCATAAGCTTCACCTGTTATACGAGGGTGACGATTTCCAATATAAAATGGATTATTTAATAAATCCTCTCGATTCGTCCCTACGTCTAAAATTACCGGTAATACGCGACTAGGATCGATTCCAACTGCTGCCGTATAAACAGCTAATTTTCCAATTGCAATATTAATACCACCTACGCCCCAGTCACCGATTCCTAATATTCCTTCTCCATCTGTTACAACAATTAAATCAACATTTTCAGCTGTCGCTCCCATATTAGAAAAGGCTTCTTCAATACCAGAAGGATCATCAATTGATAAATATACGCCACGCGGTTTCCGATATTCATGGCTATATCTTTGAATTGCTACTCCAACCGTTGGCGTATAGACGATTGGAAGCATTTCTCGTAAATGGTCTGTTAATAAACGATAAAATAATACTTCATTTCGATCATGAAGCGCCGTTAAATATACATTTTTCAATAAATCATCTGGCTGAGAACAAAATTGTTCATACGCACGACGCGCTTGCTCATCTAATGTTAATACCGCTGGCGGTAATAATCCTTTTAACCCTAATGCTTCTCGTTCTTTTTCTGTAAACGCAACCCCTTTATTTAATAATGGTGTTGCTAATACTTCTACTCCTCTTAATGTTGTTTCTAATGTACCATCAGAGGAAACCGTAAATTTACTCATACCATCCCTACCCTTATTTATATATATCATTTCTATATTGTAAACAAAGAAGAGAGGAATGTCCCCCCTCTTCTTTTAGTTTTTCTTTAGAAGTGCTGCTCCTGCAATCCCCGGATGTGTCATTTCATAGGGATCTAAAATTAAGTCTAGTTCTTCTTGAGATAAAACACCATTTTTTATACATAGATCTCTAACAGACTGTCCAGTAGCAATTGCTTCTTTCGCAACGCGAGCTGCTGCTTCGTAACCAATATGAGGGTTTACCGCTGTAATAATTCCTACACTTTTTTCAACATATTCTTTTAAACGACCTTCGTTTGCTTCAATCCCTTTTAGACAATTATCCGTAAAGGCACGGAAACCATTTTTCATAATACTAATGGATTGAAGTAGGTTAAAGACAAGTACTGGTTCCATAACGTTCAACTCTAATTGACCAGCTTCAGAAGCTAGACAGATTGTATGATCATTACCAATGACTTGGAATGCAATTTGATTAATAACCTCTGGCATGACTGGATTCACTTTACCAGGCATAATAGATGAACCTGGTTGGCGAGCTGGCAACATAATTTCTGCAAGACCAACACGTGGTCCTGATGCCATAAGACGTAAATCATTAGCTATTTTAGACATATTCATCATACATACTTTCAGTGCAGCTGATACTTCTGTATAGGCATCTGTATTTTGCGTTGCATCCACTAAATCCTCTGCACCAACAAGAGGTAATCCGCTAATGGAAGATAAATGTTTTACAACTGCTTCAATGTATTCAGGGTCTGCATTTAGCCCTGTTCCAACTGCTGTTGCTCCCATATTTACTTCATATAAATGTTGACGGGATTGCTCAATTCGTTTTATGTCGCGTTCAATAACACGTGCATACGCTTTAAATTCTTGTCCAAGACGAATTGGCACAGCGTCTTGTAAGTGCGTACGACCCATTTTAATGACATGGTCGAATTGATCTGCTTTCAATTCAAAAATATCATGCATATATCCCATTGTTTGCAATAATTCTTCCAATGCATTTAATGTAGCAATATGAATAGCTGTTGGGAATGCATCATTTGTTGATTGCGCCATATTCACATGGCTATTTGGGCTAATATACTGATAGTCTCCCTTTTCTCTCTCTAATAATTCAAGTGCACGATTGGCAATGACTTCATTTGTATTCATATTCATAGACGTTCCAGCTCCGCCTTGAATCGGATCTACGATAAATTGATCATGCCACTTGCCTTCTAGAATTTCCTGCGCCGCTTCCGCAATAGCACCGCCCTTTTTCAAATCTAATCGTCCAACATCTGTATTGGCAAGTGCAGCTGCTTTTTTCACAATCGCAAACGCCTTAATTAAACCGTCATGAATTTTATAACCTGTAATAGGAAAATTCTCCACAGCACGCATTGTTTGAACGCCGTAATAAGCATGCAGTGGCACTTCTTTTTCACCTAAAAAGTCTTTTTCAATCCGTATATTTTTTGTAGTTTCAGTTAAAGTTGTCATTTTGACTCACTCCTTCTTTATTTCTTATGCTACTTCTGTTTGTTTGACTGTTTCTACATATTGTTTTGCTTTCTCTTGATCAAACTCACCTTCCCATTTTGACATAACAATGGCCGCTAATGCATTTCCTAATACATTGACAGCTGATCGAATCATATCTAAAATACGGTCAATACCAGCAATCAGCGCAATACCTTCAAGCGGTAATCCCATTGAACCTAACGTTGCAAGTACAACAACAAACGATGCCCCTGGTACTCCTGCCATCCCTTTTGATGTTAGCATGAGAACAAATAAGAGCGTAATTTGTTGCGTAAATGACATGTGTACACCGTACATTTGTGCAACGAATAATGCTGCCAACGCTTGATAAATTGCTGAACCGGTTAAATTAAATGTATAGCCTGTCGGAATAACAAAAGAGGCAACTGCCTTCGGACAACCGAATTCTTCCATTTTTCTCATTATATTAGGTAAAACAGCTTCTGAACTTGCTGTTGTAAATGAAAGGATTAACTCTTCTTTTAAAATTTTCATTAATGTAAAAATATTCACTCCAACCATTCGCGCGTTTATACCTAATACAACGATTACGAATAGTATCACAGTAATATATACAGCTAACACTAATTTCCCTAAAGGAAGCAACGTTGCCACTCCAAATTTCGCAACGGTAACTGCAATCAGTGCAAATACACCAAACGGTGCAAATTTCATGACTTGATTTGTCACCCAGAACATCGCTTCAAGTACACCTTCAAAAAAGTGAAATACGGGTCTTCCTTTTTCACCAATTGCTGCAACTCCTAAGCCAAATAAAACAGAAAAGAAAATAATCGGCAATAAATCACCTTGTGCAATCGATTCAAATACATTCTTTGGTACAATGTTAACAATTGTTTCTGCAAAACCTTGTTTTTGCGTTGCATCAGCCGTTTGCTTATATGAAGAAATATCACTTTGTTGCAAGTTGTTCATATCAACACCCGTACCTGGATGGAATACGTTGGCTGCGATTAGTCCCATCAAAATCGCAATTGTTGTGATAATTTCAAAGTAAAGGATTGTTTTACCACCTAATTTCCCTAGCTTCTTCATATCTCCTACTCCAGCGACTGCAACAATTAGCGCTGAAATGACAATCGGCACTACAATCATTTTGATTAAATGAATAAATATATCACCGATTGGTGTAATATACGAAATCGCTGTTTTATTGCCAGAAAAGATTGCCCCTACTACAATCCCTAAAACAAGCGCAACAAATATTTGTGTCGCTAGTCCGAATTTTTTCATATACTTCCTCCCCTTCATGCGAACGCTTTCAATTTGTATTTATAAAAGCTTATTCACATGATATAGGCGAACCTACAAAATCAGACAAAAACCTACAATATCGTCACAAAAAATTCGAATTTTTTCTTTTTCTATTCATTGACAAGTTCTAAAAGAAGCAATATGTTCTTTAAAAAATAAAGTTTCACTTTATATGAAAGCTTTGATCCCTTCTATCACAAGCCCAATTAAAAAGCCACATACAGCGCCATTGACACGAATCCATTGCAAGTCTTTCCCTACATTTTTCTCAATCATTGTAATAAGCGTTTGATCATCTAATTTATCTAAATTTTCTTTTACAAGTTGTCCAATTTTTGAATGATTGTTTTCCACAAGTTTCACAATTTGCTTTTGCAACCAATTCTCCATTTTTTGCACTACTTCTATATCTTCTTTTATTTTATTGAGTTGCTTCATCATAAACGGCAACAAATACTGATCTGTAAATTCTTCTTTTTTAATAAAAGTTAGTGCTCTTTCTTGTACTTGGTCTAATAATTCTTTTATTTTTTCAGCTGCATTCCAGTTCGCAATCCACGTTTCTTGCCATTTTTGTAATTCCTGCAACACTGCTTCATTTTCTTTTACTTGAACGAACTCCTCACGCATTTTCATTATGATTAGCTGTCTTGTACGATTATGAGGATTTTGCAAACTATGAATGTTACTCATGACAAACTTCTGCAAAATATTTCCGATTTTTTCTTCATCGATAATATTCATAAATGATTTTAATGTAAATTGCAAAAAGCCATCTACTTTTATATTTTCCATCGCTTTCATCCCTAAGCTTCCAAGCTGATATCGCGCCTCATCTTGCACAGTCCATTCTTTCGCTTTCGCTAACATATAATCAAGCGCTTTCTCATCATATTCTTGCCTTACGAGTTGATCCATTAAAATTTGCAGTATATTTCCTGTATCCATTGTATGCAAGTATGTTTTCAGTTCTTTTTCTACGATTACAGCAAGTTTTTCTGTATTCATTTGCAGAATCGCTTTTTCAATAATCGTAACAAATCCTTTTTTGACGGCTTCTGATTGCAGTTCTCTTTCTGCAATTTGCAGTACCATTTGTGCGAACTGCAACTCTTTCACTTTGCTTGTAATACTTTCCTTTGTGAGCCAATCATTTTCTAATGTTGTAACAAGTCCTTTTGTAATGCGCTTGCGATTTTTCGGTAAAAGTGCCGTATGCGGAATAGGAATTCCCATCGGATGACGAAATAAAGCGGTAACCGCAAACCAGTCAGCAAGTCCACCCACTAGCCCTGCTTCAAAACCACCTTGCATAATTTCTCCTGCTACTGCATGTTGAAACGGAATAGTAGCAGCAAATCCAATCCCCATCACACCAAGAGAAATTCCTGCTATATATTTTGATTGTAGTGACATTGTACACACATCCTCTTTATGTAAACTGAAAAATTTGTTCCATCGTGATCTGTAAAAGCTCATATATATACTATAAAGAACCTCTTTGAAAATAACAAAGAAAAATCCGTCTCATTTTATATTTATCTCGCTATTTTAGGAGAGGAACAGCCCGGTTGGTGAGGGCTCATAATCAGCAGGGAGATGAAGAAAACCACTACGTATTAAAGTTTCACTTTATTTACAGCAGGATTGCTCCCGTTATATATCGAAGCTTTTACACAACAAAATCATGAGGAGGCTTCATAAATGAGGTTAACAGTAATTGGTGGCGGTGATTTACAAAATGCAAATCATCTTCCTATTAACGAAAGGCTTGTAGAACTAACGTATAAACAGTCTCCAAACGTATTATTCGTTCCAACAGCGAGTCATGACGATGAAAGTTATATTGAATCATTTTTCAATGTCTTTGGAAAACAATTAAACTGTGAGGTTCATGTTTTACGCACATTAAATAGGAAACCTAACAAAGAGGAACAGACCGCTCTCATTCATTCCGCAGATCTCATTTATCTTGGCGGCGGAAATTACATGCGTATGATGGAATATTGGAAAACATATGAAATAGATAAAAGTTTGCAGCATGCATTACAAAAGGAAACGTTGATTGCGGGAATTAGCGCTGGTGCTATGTGTTGGTTTACTTCTAGCATTCGTTCAAATGAGGAACAAAATGATTATGCGGAAGCGCTTGGATGGGGAACCATCAACAAAAGATTTTGTCCGCATTATCATCAACCAGACCGTGCCATCGCCTTTCACTCACTTTTACAAAGTTATGAAGGAAATATAGAAGGCATTGCTTTAGAAGATGATTGTGCAATTTACATTACTGAAAATTCGTTTGAGATTATTGGAAAGCCAGAAAAAGCTTGGGAATTTTATATGAGTAATGGCGAACTGAGTAGACAGCATCTTGACGTTACGTTAAAAAGTTATTTATAAAAATAGCAATACCCCTCCATACAGGGTATTGCTATTTTCTAACTCACAAGTCGTGTAATTCGTTTTTTCTTCCATACAAATTGGTAATAGCCATATTGTAAAAGCAAACTCACAATAAAGGCAGCTGGATAGCCAATCCATATTCCTTCTATGCCAAGGTCAGTATGGTACGATAATACATAGGCAACAGGAACCTCTACAAGCCAAATCGATACGACACCGATAATCGTCGGCCAGAGTACTGTTCCACTTGCACGCATAGTAGCACCAATAATTTGCGCATGCCCAAAAATCAAATAGCTCCACAACGTAATCATCACTAAACTATACGCAATGTCAATTGTACTTGAGCTTGTTAAAAATAGCGATAAAATTTCTCTTGCAAACAAGTAAATGAAAGCAATTAAGACGCCACCAATGACATAGTTCATAATAATACCAGCTCGAACGACTTTTTGTAATCGCCCAAATTGATTCGCACCAATTGATTGCGCAGCGAAAATGGAAACAGTAATTCCAAGGCTAACCGCTGGCATTTGTACATAGCTTGCTACTTGGTTCACAACTCCATATGCCGCAGTTGCATCCGAACCAAAGCGATTGACAAATGCAATAACCGCAATCTCAGATAAAGAAACTAAAATCATATTAATACTTGCTGGAATACCAAGGCGCAGCAATAATTTTAGCAGCTCCCAATCCATGCGAAGATATTTTCGTACCGTCTCATCTAGCTGTAATGGATGGTTTTTCTTCTTTAAATATATAAGCATTACAACAAACGTGATGATTGTTGAAATAACAGATGCATAAGCTGCTCCATACACATCAAGCTTCGGAAGTCCGATCCACCCAAACACTAAAATAGGTAATAAAATCATATTTAAAGCTGTACTAACAATTAAGAAATAAAATGGCGTTTTGGAATCTCCTGTTCCGCGCATAAATGTTGTATAAGCAAAATATAAAAATAAAACTGGCATCGAAATAAATAAAATCCGTGCATAATGCACACTCATATCAATAATATTGGCTGGTGTGCCCATAAAGCGCATAATATCCATTGCAAATATACTTCCAACAATCGCTAAAATAACCCCTATAATAAATGTAAACGTTAATGTTGTCCCAACAATCGCTTTTAAGCGGTCTTCATTTTTAGCCCCATACGCTTGACCAATTAAAATGGAGCTACCAGATCCAATTCCAATTACAAAGGAAACAAGTAAGAAAAAGAGTGGAAAGAACGCTGAAATAGCGGCTAAATCGTGTTCCCCAAGCCAGCGTCCTACGATTACCATACCAAATAATTGTCCGACTGATTGTAAAACATTACTTAATAGTAAAGGAACTAAGAACATAGACATCGATTGCCATATTGGTTTTTCCTTCATTTCTTGATTTTGTGATTCTACACTTTCTTTCATATTCTCTACGGATGACTTCAACATTCATTTCTCCTTTATTTTAGGATCGCTCGGTTATATCCACGCTCTCCAAATGGTTGTAATTGTTCCAACCATTTTTCTTCTAGTTTTTTCAATTCTTCTTTCGGATGAAAAGATTCTGTTTCTTTCTTTTTCAACACTTCTAACACTTCAAACGTAAAGGCTTCCTCACCATATTGTTTCCATTCCTCTTGTAGTGCTCGATTTGTATGTGAACCTACATTTAGCTCAAAGCGTCTTCCATTCATCATCTTTAAATTCATTGCACTTTCCACACACATCTTTTGATTTTTTGTATTGGTAATTAGATAAATGCCTGCTTCCACCTCTATCTCTTTGTATAGTTGTTTTAATTCTGCTCTTCTATTCATTTTCCTCTTTCCTTTCTTATTATAACTTCACCCAATATTTGCTTCCATCATCAGTCCGATCAAGAAAGCCATATTCGATTAAATATCTTCTTAACGTTACAAAATCGGAATATACACCTCTCAAAATTTCATTCACTTCTTTTTCGGTATACTTTTTGTTCCGATTAAATTTTTTGATTAAATGGCGCAATATAATTAATTTTCTTTTTTGTTTTTTTGGAAATTTAGCAAGCGGACCATCTAACCCTTCCGTAAAATACATTTTTAATATTTCATCATTTTCTTCTTCTGTAATATTGTAACGATCGTCCACCATCGTAGCAGTTCTATGAATGGGCACAAATTTAGATTGCACTTTTTCCTTTTCTTCAGACAGTTCCATTAACGCTAAAAACACTCTTGCTTGCTTCATTTTCTCACGCAATGTAAAGCGATGATTACGAATTGTCGATGTACTTCCCCCATCCAACTCTTTCACAATTTCTTTATCGCTACATCCCATATAAAAAAATTGAACCATCTTCTTTTGTAACTCTGTTAAACCTGTATACTTTTTATCAAGATGCAATAAATAATCGAACATAGATATATGCTCATTTTGAATGTGTACTTGTACAAACTTTTCCGCCTCATATAAAATTTGATGATCTTGATAAATGACTCCTTTTATAAAGGACTCTCCACACGCTAAACAAATATACGCTTCTGTTTCTTCCTCAAACACATATCCTTTCTTTAATTCTTCAATCGACGCTTCCCAAAACTTCTCCGAAATATCACTCATACTAAACAATCCTCCATATCGTTTATTTTATATACAAACAAATTATTATTTCGTTTATTATGTATCTATCATCTTAACATAACAAAAACAAACATTTCAATATTTTGTTTACCTATTTTACAAACATTTATAAAATATATCTATACACCTTTAATGCTAATAAAAAGGATTCATTCTTTTAATGAATTCTGTACTTTTGAATTTTTTTTACGAACAAAAAAGATGCTCCCCTTAAAATAGAGAGCATCTTTTCGTTCTTTATGATTACAATTATTATCTTGCGTTTTGCAAAACTGTTTTTTTCTTTGCACTGTTTACTAAAATTTGGCTCATTTTAATAATATCCTTTTTCCGATTTCTCTGACTCCATTCGTCTTGAAATTGATTGGCGCATCCACTGATTATAAGCATACAACTATATATAAAACAGATCTTTATTATTTTTTCACTACTCATTTCTATCATCCTCAATACAGACAACTAACAACTGAATCATAAAAGAAATATATATCGTTTTTCTTACTTTAAATAGTTTACATGAACCTTAAGTTAAGAAATATGCAATTATGCATATTTCTATTATTAATCTACATTTTATGATTCAATACGAAATAGAGGTGATTGATTTGAAATTTAAAGTGAAACAAAATCCGATTCACATCATGTTATTCTCTTCGCTTGCAATTGCTTTCATCGTTCTTTTCTTCCTACAAGATAGTCATTCACTTCTTAATATCTTTATGGTCGGAATGACCTTATATAATATAATTTCTTTCAATCTACCTACACATTTACTCCTTCCTCGCTCATTATTCATTACGGTTTTGTAAGAACAGAAATTTTGTATGAAGACATTCGCCATATAAAATACTATGGTAAACCGCTCCATTCAGAGAAATGGACAAGACAACGACTTGAATTTGCATATGGACTATTTGATACTTTAACAGCTTGTGTACCGCAAAATGAAAACGAATTTCTTTCCGAATTAAAAAGCAAATGTCCAAATGTAAAAATATTAGATAGACACGTAAATTAAAAATAAGAGCACTGTCTCACTTTTATTATAAGTAGGACAGTGCTCTTATTCGCTTCTATGATAGAATGTTTCAATTTAAAATTTTTATTCTTTCGGAGCGATCATTTTCTCCGGATCGACAATTTCGTCAAATTGTTCTTCTGTTAATAATCCTGACTGCAATGCTGCTTCTTTTAAAGTTAATCCCTCTTTATGTGCATGCTTTGCAATTTTTGCTGCATTTTCATATCCAATATGCGGATTTAATGCTGTTACAAGCATTAAGGAACGATTCACATTTTGTTTAATCACTTCTTCGTTCGCTTCAATACCAACTGCACATTTATCATTGAATGAAACTGTTGCATCCGCTAATAAATGAGCGGATTGTAAGAAATTATAGGCAATAACCGGTTTAAATACATTTAATTCAAAGTTCCCTTGGCTGGCCGCAAATCCAATTGTTGCATCATTTCCCATAACTTGCGCTGCTACCATTGTTAAGGCTTCACTTTGTGTTGGATTTACCTTACCTGGCATAATAGAGCTACCTGGTTCATTTGCTGGAATAATAATTTCGCCAAGACCACTGCGCGGACCACTTGCAAGCCAACGCACATCATTTGCAATCTTCATTAAATCAGCAGCTAATGCTTTTAATGCACCATGTGTAAATACAACTTCATCATGACTTGTTAATGCATGAAATTTGTTCGGCGCAGAAACGAACTGTTTCCCTGTAAATTGGCTAATTTCTGCCGCTACCATCTCACCAAATTTAGGATGAGCATTAATTCCCGTTCCAACTGCAGTACCACCAATCGCTAACTCCTTCATATATGTATTGCTCTCAGCAATCATGCGCTCCGTTTTTTCAAGCATACGATGCCAACCACTAATTTCTTGCCCTAATGTAAGAGGCGTAGCATCTTGCAAATGTGTACGACCAATTTTAATAATATGTTGAAAAGCGGTTACCTTTTCTGCTAATGTACCTTTTAACTTCGCAATAGCTGGTAATACGTGCTCTTCCACTGCCATTACACAAGCCACATGAAGGGCTGTTGGAAATGTATCATTTGAACTTTGAGACATATTCACGTCGTCATTTGGATGAATATGTGCATCAATCCCTTTTTCTTTCAAAATTTGACTCCCACGATTCGCAATCACTTCGTTCACATTCATATTTGATTGTGTACCACTACCTGTTTGCCATACAACAAGAGGGAAGTGTTCATTCCATTTCCCTTCAATAATTTCATCAGCTGCTTGTACAATCGCTTCTGTTTTTTCTTCAGCTAATTTTCCTAATTTTTGATTACTAATCGCGGCACTTTTCTTTAAAATAGCAAAAGCCTTTACAATTTCAAGTGGCATGCGCTCAGTGCCAATCGGAAAGTTTTCTTTACTGCGCTGCGTTTGAGCTGCCCATAATTTGTCAGCTGGAACCTTCATTTCTCCTAATGTATCTCTTTCAATTCTATACTCCATTTTTTCATCCCCTTGAAAATAAAATATCTACCTTTCTTATTTTAACAGAATTCCAATCAAATGATAAGAATTCTCACTTCAGTACATAAATAAAATAGAATGATTCCTTAGAACATAAAAGGTCACTTTCTGCTAAAAGCAGAAAGTGACCTTTTATTTATGATACTTGCTTTCCTTTTTCAGCACCATCTACATACCAAATAAATTTACCTGTATATCCATAAATAATTGCTAAAGCTAAAGATACGAAGCTTAGCCACATAAATGGAATGTATGATAATGTTGCTACCCCTAAAATACCAGCCATAAAAATACCATTATCAGACCATGGTACCATACCAGCCGTTAATGTTCCGCCTACTTCTGAGTTACGAGCTAATACGCGGCGATCTAATTTTAATTTATCATAGTTTTCTTGCATAATTTTTGGAGTCAAAATTAACGATACGTACATAGCACAACCAAATACATTTGCTAAGAAAGCTACAATTAATGTAGAAAGCGTTACATTTCCGGCAGAATTTAATTTCTTCTCAAATTTCGATACGATTACCTTTAAAACACCTAGTTTTTCAAGCAAGCCGCCAAATCCTAATCCGAAAATAATAACAGCTACTGAACCAAGCATACCGTTAATACCACCACGGTTTAATAATTTATCAATAAATTCAATACCTGATTGAATTGAGAATCCATTATATGCCGTTCCAATTGCCTCCCCAAAGTGCATACTTTGGAAAAGGGTAGCCCAAATCGCACCAAGAAGTGCTCCCATTGCAATTGTTGGCATAGATGGGCGCTTCATTGCTAATAACATAATAACAATTAACGCTGGAACAAGCATCCATATGTTAATATCAAATTGTTTCAATAAAGCTCCTTTTAAAAACTCTACTTTGTTTAAATCAACATGATCTCCACCATACATCCAGCCAGCAATTGTAAACATAATTCCTGTAATGATATAAGCTGGGACATCTAGTACAAGCATCGCTCGAACGTGTGCGATTACATCTACTTTTGCCATAGAAGCAGCAAGTACTGTACTATCTGAAAGTGGAGATAGTTTATCACCAAAATAAGCACCTGACAGAACTGCCCCAGCAACTAATGGAAGTGGCAATCCAAGCCCTTCTCCAATTGCCATCATCGCGATACCAGCTGTTCCCACTGTGCCCCATGATGTTCCTGTTGCAATCGAAGTAATTGAACAGATGATTAACGTTGCTAATAAGAATATACTCGGGTGAATAAACTCTAATCCGTAATAGATTAACGTTGGCACAACGCCACCAGCAATCCATGTCCCAATGAGTGCCCCAACTGCAACTAAAATAAGAACGGCTTCTAATCCATTAGCAATTCCCTTTATAATTGCATCTTGCAATTCTTGGTAACGAAATCCTAATCTTAGTCCTAGCGCAATCACTAAAAACCATGAAATAAATAGCGCTAATTGAATTGGGAGATTAAAAATCGTTTGAAAAGAAAAGACGACAGCAAGAAACAGTAATAACAAAATGATGATTTCTGGAATCGTCGGTAATCTTACACTTTTCATTTGCTTCTCTCCTTACAAGTCGATAACATGATGTGTGTCGTCTTACGTGTATGCGATATACAGTTAGCAAAGACAAACTAAAATTTTCACATTATTTCGATTTATTTTTTCAGTATAATATATACGACCCTTTCTATTGTAAAAGTAGATTGTCCTTTTCGCAATGAAAATTATAAAAAATCTTATATTTTTATTTATAATTTCCAAAAGCACCTGTGAATTCCTTGCTAAAAAATTTAAAAACCTGTTGATGAATGTTTTTTCTCCAACAGGTTTCCTTCCCTCTTCATGAATTATAAACACTAAAAAACAAATTTTAGTAATCATTCTCTCTTTCATTACGAAACAAGAAGTCTACAGCAAAATACTTTTTAAGACTTTATTTAATGCACAATGTCTTTCTTTTTAAAATCATATAAGCTTAGGACAGCAAAAAGGCCAAAATGTGTCAATAAAACCACAATCCCTAACAACACCCCATCCTGATTCAAAATTTTCTCATGAAATTTTGTATAGCCAAAAATGAAATATGGATTAATAAATAAACCTAAACTTCCAATTATATTTATTGCTAATAATAGCCCAACACCAATCCCAATTGCATTTGCTGTACTATCTATCTTAATTGAGATATACATTACAATCGCCGCTATAGCAAGCAAAAATAGTAATGTTGCCCCATTCATTTGAAGAAGTGCTCCTATTCCTTCAAACACTGATAACTTCACTTCTCCATAACTAGGGTGTTTTAAAATAAATTGTTGGCCAAATCCAAATAAGTAAGAACCACTTATAATTGTAACAATAAAATTAAAGAATAAAAAAAATACTATAACAGTACTTAATGCCATTAATTTACTGCAAATAATGGCAGCTCGCGTCACCCCTTGTAAAAGTGGCATTTTTAAGGTTCCATTTCTATATTCATCTGTTATACTACTTGCTGCCAATACAATGACATATACAATTAATAAAAAGCTAGATACCCCATCTAGTGTAATCGCAGTTGCTGAAAAACCATTCAATACAATTTCTGGAACATCTGGTACATTTAAGTTAGCAGGGATTTGGGCTTTTATCGTGTCTACATTTTCAATCATATGTTTCGTAGAAAAAAGTGTACCAATCACATATAAAAAGGAAATAACTATAAATATGTACATTCTTTTTCCAGAAAACATTTTAAGCAACTCATTTCTAACCATTTTAAGCATAAGCTATCCCCCCTTCTACTGCGTCCAAAAATACATGTTCTAAAGAACCTATTTCTTGATTAAGATTCTCTCGCTTACAATCTAAAACAATTTTCCCCTTATTTAAAATGAGAAATCGTGTACAAATTTGTTCAAGTTCATGCAAAATATGACTTGATATAAGAAGGCCTATTTTTTCTTTTTCTGCTAACTCTTTCATCATCCTTCTCATATCGCGAATTCCTTGTGGATCTAATCCATTTGTTGGTTCATCTAAAATTAATAAATCAGGTTTTTTTAACAGAGACATTGCAATACCAAGACGCTGTTTCATTCCTAGTGAATATTCTTTCACCTTATCTTTCGCCCGTGTTTGTAATTGAACCAGATTAAGAACCTCCCAAATTCTTTTTTCTGATACATCATTTAAATTGGCAATTAACTTTAAATTTTTATATCCTGATAGATTCCTATGAAAACTTGGATTTTCTACAATTGCTCCTACTTTTTTCATCGCCAGACTAAACTCAGAATCAATATCATAACCACTAATCTTTACGCTCCCACCATCGCGATGAATTAAATTTAGAATCATTCGAATGGTTGTTGTTTTACCAGCACCATTTGGCCCAATAAACCCAACAACCTCTCCTTCATAAATTTGAAAACTCATTTCTTCTACAACAGGAATATTTCGAAAAGATTTATGAATTTGAGAAACTTCTAACAGTATACATTTCTGATTCATTGTTCTCCCTCCTATTTCATATATAGAATTTTTTTCCATCTACAACTATATGTTATCATTTAGTATTGTCTATTACAAGGTACTGTTTTTTATTTTATTTAAAATTTCCAAAAAATTTATATCAAAAGAGATGTATATGTAAGAATGAACTGTACCCTATAAAATGGACAGTTTAATAAAAAGACCTTTAAAAATCAAGCACTTAAAAGATGGTTCCGGTATTGTACCGGAGCCATTTTTTTGAGTGTCCATTGAT
>NZ_JAKUEW010000021.1:0-48645 GCF_022663115.1 Bacillus cereus group sp. BfR-BA-01430 | reverse complement strand
GCGTTCATCCTGAGCCAGGATCAAACTCTCCAATAAAGTTTGTCTAGCATCATAAATAAAAATTGACGTTTCACGTTGTTTGTTTCGTTCAGTTTTCAAAGAACTCGTTTGCCGCAGAAGCGACTTTACTAATATAACATTTCGTTACATTTTCGTCAACAACTTTTTTTATTTAAAAGTTGTTTTCTTTTTTGTTTCTTGCGTTGTCTCTCGTGACAACGAATATAAATATACCAGTTCGGTTATTAAAATGCAATAGTTTTTTTAATAAAATTTTTAACCTAATAAAAAAGTATGAAATCAATACTAATCCACTATATAAAAATACCTTTCTCATAAAGTGAAACTTGAATCATTCCCCTCTATCTTCTTCGTTTTTTTAAATCTTAAGATAAGAGATCTTGCTCACTATAAATAGTAGGATTAAAAAAAGCTTTGGAGAAATCTCCAAAGCTTAGTCTTGTTTATGACGCATTGTAGGGAATAACAATACATCACGGATAGATGGTGCATTTGTTAATAACATAACAAGGCGATCAATACCGATACCTAATCCACCAGTAGGAGGCATACCATATTCAAGAGCTTCGATATAATCATCGTCCATCATATGCGCCTCATCATTTCCTTGTTCACGCTCTTTTAATTGAGCTTCAAAACGTTCTTTCTGATCGATTGGGTCATTTAATTCAGTAAATGCATTTGCATGTTCGCGAGCAACAATGAATAGTTCAAAACGATCTGTAAATCGTGAATCCTCATCGTTCTTTTTCGCAAGAGGCGAAATTTCTACTGGATGACCGTAGATAAATGTAGGTTGAATTAACTTTTCTTCTACTTTTTGTTCAAAGAATTCGTTAATAATATGACCAACTTCCATTGTATCTTTAATTTCTACATCATGTTCTTTCGCTAATGCACGTGCTTCTTCCACGCTCATTGGTTTCCAGAAGTCCACTCCACAATATTGTTTAATTGCATCCACCATATGAAGACGTGTCCATTCTGGCTCTAAATTAATTTCATGTTCACCATATTGAATTGTTGTTGTACCCAACACTTGTTTCGCAATATGAGCAATCATATTTTCTGTTAGTTTCATAATGTCTTTATAGTCAGCATACGCTTCATATAATTCAATCATTGTAAATTCCGGATTATGACGTGTTGATACACCTTCATTACGGAAAACACGGCCAATTTCATATACTTTTTCTAGGCCACCTACAATAAGACGTTTTAAATGCAACTCAATTGCAATACGCATATATAATTCCATATCTAATGCATTATGATGCGTAATGAACGGACGAGCAGATGCACCACCTGCAATTGCATGCATCATTGGTGTTTCCACTTCAAGATAGCCATTATCATCTAAGTATCTTCTCATTTCACGGATGATTTTACTGCGAGTAACAAATGTTTCGCGACTCTCCATACTTGTGATTAAATCTAAGTAACGTTGACGATAACGTTGCTCAATATCTTTCAATCCATGGTATTTATCCGGAAGTGGACGAAGAGATTTCGTTAATAATGTAAATGATGTTGCTTTTACAGAAAGTTCTCCAACATTTGTTTTGAAAACTTTCCCTTCGACTCCTACTAAGTCACCTAAGTCAGCTGTTTTAAACAATTCATATTCTTCATCTCCAACAGCATCCTTACGAACGTAAATTTGAACTTGTCCATGTAAATCTTGAATATGTGCAAAACCAGCTTTCCCTTTACCGCGTTTTGTCATAATGCGCCCAGCGATAGAAACAGAAATTGCTTTTTCCTCTAATTCTTCTTTAGAGAACTCTTCATACAAGCTCAGTAACTCTTTTGATGAATGTGTACGTTCAAAACGTTTACCAAATGGATCGATACCTTGCTCACGTAAGTTATGTAGTTTCTCACGACGAACAAGTAATTGGTCGTTTAATTCTTCGTGGTTCATGTTATCCATGGTATTGATATCACTCCAGCTCTATTTAATTTTACAATATATACAGTATATCATTTTCTATCCAACTAGAAAAACTGCCAGTAAGTAACTGACAGTTCTTCTTTCTTTCACGTAATTATAGGAAGCAAAAGAAAGAATGTCAATCATTCCCTCTCGCTTCTTAACCGATCTGAATATTTTCTTGTTTCGCTTCTACTTCTTCTACAAATGCACCTAATAGCGAAGCAAGATCTTCACGAGTATTACAAGCATTGATCCCATTGCGCACTCTCGCATTTCCGCGAACACCTTTTAAATACCAAGCTGCATGCTTCCTCATCTCACGTACTGCAATATGCTCATTCTTTAATTCGATGAGACGATCTAAGTGCAGCATACATACATCAATTTTCTCACGCGCTGTTGGTTCTGGCATTAATTCCCCAGTTTCTAAATACTTCACAGTGCGATAAATCATCCAAGGATTTCCAAGTGCCGCACGACCGATCATAACTCCATCTACACCAACTTCATCTAGCATACGCTTAGCATCTTGCGGAGTTTCCACATCACCATTACCGATAACAGGAATATTCACCGCTTGTTTCACTTGTTTAATAATATCCCAATCTGCTTTACCCTCGTACATTTGAACACGCGTGCGTCCATGAACAGCTACAGCTTGACCTCCTGCCCGTTCAACCGCTCTAGCATTTTCAATTGCGAAGATATGATCTTCATCCCAACCAATACGCATTTTAACCGTAACTGGTTTTTCCACCGCATCAACAACTGCTGCTACCATTTCATATATTTTATTTGGGTCTAAAAGCCATTTTGCTCCCGCATCACATTTTGTAATTTTCGGAACAGGACACCCCATATTAATATCAATAATATCCGCTGTTGTATTTTGATCTACATATTTTGCGGCATCAACAAGCGTCTCTTTCTCGCCGCCGAAAATTTGTAGACTTAACGGCTTTTCTCTCTCATCAATATATAACATATCTAATGTTCTTTTGTTATTAAATAAAATAGCCTTATCACTTACCATTTCAGCACATACTAATCCCGCACCAAATTCCTTAACTGTTAAACGGAATGCAGAATTACATACTCCCGCCATCGGTGCTAGTACCACTGGGTTCTTCATCTCAATGTTTGCAATCTTTAACACTCGACTAGCCCCTTTCTTTATCCTTACTTCGGCATTAACTCATCTATTGAAATGTTCAATGTCTTTGCAACTTCTATAACAAAATCTTGAGAAGGTGATCTATTTCCTCTCTCAACTTCTCCTAAAACTGATACAGATACCCCTAATTCCTTCGCAAAACGTTCTTGCGTATAACCTTTCAACTTCCGAAAAGCGCGAATGCGTCTTCCCCATTTTTCTGCTTCCATATCGTTACTCCCTCTCGCCTTTTCATTTCTTCTACTTGTGAACGTGAAATATTTTGTTCTATATCTTGATTAATTTCTAACAACGGAACGATAACAAAAGCTCTTTCAAACATCCGCGGATGCGGAACAATAAGATTCTCTGCTTCAATATTGTCTTGATTATAAAGTAGAATGTCAAGGTCGATAGTCCTTGGACCCCACCTTATTTCCCTTTTTCTTCCTAATTCAATCTCAATCTTTTGTGTTACTGTTAATAGTTCTTGCGGCAATAAATTGGTAGAAATTTTTATGACTAAATTTAAAAAGCGATTTTGATCTGTATATCCCACTGGGTCTGTTTCATAAACTGAAGAAACATCTTCCACTTGAATATTAGAATTCTTATCCAATAAATTAATTGCTTGTGTTAAGTACGTATAGCGATCACCCATATTTGATCCTAAAGCAATATAAACTGTATTTTTCATGTTCTTTCTCTCGTTATCTCTACTGCTACAGAACGATAATGTCCTGGTATAGGAGGATCAGGTTTGATAACCTTTACTGTGCAACGCATCACACTTCCATACTGTTCCAATATATTTGCAGCTATATTTTCCGCTATACTTTCCACAAGTTTATATGTTCGTTCTTCTACAATCTGTCTACACAGTTCAAACAGCTCCCCATAATTGACAGAATGCTCTAAGTCGTCACTTTCACCAGCTTTTTTTAAATCTAGCTCTACCGTTAAATCCACCTTAAATCTTTGTCCTAATTTATTCTCTTCCGGGAATACCCCGTGATAGCCGTAAAATTCCATGTCATGGATATAAATTTTATCCAATCACTTTCCCCCCTTACCAATCATTGCATCCATCATCTTTGCCATACGGGCCATTTCTTTCACATCATGAACGCGAATCATTTCACAACCTTTAGCAATCCCAAGACAAATTGATGCTCCTGTTCCTTCAACACGCTCTTCTACCGGTAAATCTAAAACATATCCGATAAAAGACTTCCTTGAAGTTGCAAGAAGAATCGGATACCCTAGTACATTCAATTGCTCTAAATTGCGCATAACTTCTAAATTTTGTTCAGGTGTTTTAGCAAAACCAATACCTGGATCTAAAATAATATTTTCATCGCGTACACCTGCATTTTTCGCAATCTTAACACTCTCATATAAATCTGCAATCATATCAGACATTACATTACGATAATTTGTATGATCACGATTATGCATTAAAATAATCGGTACATCATAGTGAGCTGCTACTTCTGCAATTTTCGGCTCCGCTTTCGCTCCCCAAACATCATTAATAATGTGAGCT
This sequence comes from Bacillus cereus group sp. BfR-BA-01430, assembly GCF_022663115.1. Lineage (NCBI taxonomy): Bacteria > Bacillati > Bacillota > Bacilli > Caryophanales > Bacillaceae > Bacillus > Bacillus cereus group sp. BfR-BA-01430. The sequence continues at coordinate 43,989 of NZ_JAKUEW010000021.1, read as the reverse complement.
CCAGCTTCAATAGCTTGCTTTGCTACTTCCGCTTTATAAGTATCAATAGAAATAGGCACATTCGCTTCCTTCGAAACAGCTTGTATAACGGGTAATACACGCGCTAATTCCTCTTCTACTGAAACTTTTGCAAAACCTGGACGCGTTGATTCTCCACCTATATCAATTAAATCCGCACCAGAAATCACCATTTCCTTCGCATGGCGAACAGCTGTTTCTAATTCATTATAACTTCCGCCATCAGAGAATGAATCTGGTGTTACATTCAAAATCCCCATGACTAATGTTTTTTCATTTAAATTTAATGTATATTCACCACAGCGCAAATCATAGTTCCATTTCAAGTTCTATATCTCCCCTCTATAATTCGTTTCGGCTCCAAAGATTCTCTCTATGCATCTCATATGCACCAATTAATTTTTTTGTAATCTCTCCCTCTTTCCCTGGGAAATCTCTTCCTTCCATATGGAGAAGTGGCACAATTTCTTGAATCGAATTTGTTACAAACACTTCTTCCGCTGTAAGTAATTCCTCTTTTGTAAACAAACCTTCTTTTACTTTTATATTTAGCGTTTGAGCAACCTTTATAATAAATGCACGAGTAATTCCATTTAGAATTCCTGTATGAAGAGAAGGTGTATATAAAGCACCTTCTTTTACAAAGAAAATATTTGACACAATCCCTTCTGCTACGTAACCTTCCTTCGTAAAGAAGATCCCTTCTCTATTCACTGCATTTCCAATTTCACGTTTTCCTAAAATATTATTTAAATAATGATGCGATTTCAAACGAAAATTCCCCTCGGGTGTATTTCGCACCTGTTTTAAAATAACCCCTTCCTTTTCTACTACTATGTCTTTAGGAGTTAAAGGTTTGATAAATACAATGACAGATGGATTTTTGTATACATCTGTTTGTAATCCTATTTCATCTATCCCAGCTGATACATTAAAACGAATATATGCATGCTTGCATCCGTTCCTTAAGAGCAACTCTTTAAGGATAGCAAGTATATCTTCTTTCGTCATATCCCATTCGATTTGCAAAGAAGCAAGAGCACCCATTAAACGTTCATAATGATCATCTAGTAAAAACGGGTGCCCATTATAAATACGAAATGTCTCAAAAACACCAAGCCCATACAAATATCCGTGATCATAAGGAGAGATTTTCGCTTCCATATCTTCTACATATGTACCATTCACATAAATTAACATGACAATGCACTCGAGCTATACTTCTGAATAAAGTTTTCCAATAGCTCTTTCCCATGAGAAGTCATTATCGATTCTGGATGAAACTGCACGCCTTCAATCGGCAATGTCTTGTGGCGAAGCGCCATAATCTCCCCTTCTTCTGTCCAAGAAGTTACTTCTAAACATTCAGGCAATGTCTCTTTCTTTACAATTAAGGAATGATAACGAGTTGCTGTAAACGGATTGGGAATTTCAGAAAAGATCGTTTTTTCATCATGATACATTTGTGAGGTTTTCCCATGCATGAAACGTTCCGCACGAACTACTTCTCCTCCAAATACTTGTGCAATTGATTGATGTCCTAAACACACACCGAAAATAGGAATCTTCCCAGCAAAATGTTTAATAACCGCCATGCTAATACCAGCTTCATTCGGACTACAAGGACCAGGTGAAATCATTAAAAAATCAGGTCTCATATTTTCAATATCCGCAATGGTAATTTCATCATTACGCTTTACGACAAGTTCTTGTCCAAGCTCCCCAAGAAACTGTACTAAATTAAATGTAAAAGAATCATAATTATCGATCATCAATATCATTTCTCTCACCTAACCGTTCCTTCGCTACGTTCTTTCGCACGCCATAAAGCGATTGCTTTTTTCAATGATTCTTTATACTCATTCTTCGGATTTGAATCAATGACAATTCCCGCTCCAGCTTGCACATATGCTTGACCATCTTTTGCAAGCAACGTTCGAATCACAATATTTAATTCCATATCTCCGGAGTACCCGATCCAACCTATTGATCCTGTATAAATACCGCGTCTTACAGGTTCTAATTCTTCTATAATTTCCATCGTACGTATTTTAGGTGCTCCCGTAATGGTACCACCAGGAAATACAGCTCTTACTAAATCAAAAGCATCCTTATCTTCGCTAACTATACCGCGAACATTCGAAACAATGTGCATAACATGCGAGTATTTTTCGATTACCATAAATTCATCGACTTCAACTGTCCCATACTCACAAACTCTTCCTAAATCATTCCGCTCTAAGTCAACAAGCATTACATGTTCGGCACGTTCTTTTTCATTTTCAATTAGCTCCTTCGCTAATCTTTCATCTTCTTGTTCATTTTCCCCGCGAGAACGAGTTCCTGCAATCGGTCTTGTACTCACCTTATTTCCTTGTTTTTTAATTAATAATTCCGGTGATCCGCTCACAATTTGAAAATCCCCAAGTTCTAAGTACCCCATGTATGGGGATGGATTGATTTCCCTTAAGCTTGTATAAATTTCAAAAGGATGTGTTTGTAATGTTTTTTCTTGTCTTGTAGAAAGGTTCACTTGAAACACATCTCCAGCTCCAATATACTCTTGAATCCGCTCAACAGCATGTATAAATCCTTCTTCTGTGAAAGCTACAACTTCTTTTTCGTTCGCCTGGATTTCAAATGGAATTTTCACTTGAGGGGCTTCCTTCATCCAACGTTCTTCCCAGTCTCTCAAGCGTTGTTCTGCAGTTTCACGTTCCTCTACATAATGCGTAATAATCCATAATACTTTTTCATCATGATCATATACAAACACATCATCAAATAATAGAAAGAATATGTCAGGTATATCCACATCATCCTTTGCAATTGAAGGCAATTTCTCAATGTAACGAATACAATCATAACTAAAATATCCGATTGCTCCCCCTTGAAATGGCGGATAATCCGGATTGTGATCTGTTTTCCATTGCTCCATATATTTTTGCATTAAATTTAATGGATTACCGTATTCTATTGTTTCCTTACCATTTTCACTTATATGTAACGTTTCATTCTTCCCACGAATTACCGCTACAGGATCGAGCCCTACAATACTATAGCGACCTCCGCGCCCACTTTCTAACAAAATATGTTGTGCCTTATACTGAGAGAGAAACTTATATTGCTTAAAGAAATCAAAATGATATGGAATAGAAAGTGCTAAAGATTTTCTTTGCTGCATATCAACACCCCATCTTCTTTTATCCCACTCCCCTAGTCTAATCATCTCAAATCACCAACAACTGATATGAAACACTCATCCTTGAGAGCCAATGAAAATAAATTAACTTTACTACTTATTTTACATGAAGTTTTCTAGTCATTCACTCTTTTCCTATTTCCAAAAGAAAAAAGCACCCCCTTTCAGGAATGCTTTTTTCTAGCGACACAAATTATGATTCAAATTGGTAAAGGGGAGTGCTTAAATAACGTTCACCGTTACTTGGAATGATTACAAGAACCTTTTTCCCTTTGCCAAGTTTTTTTGCAACTTCTGTTGCAGCATAGATAACAGCACCTGAAGAAATACCAACTAAAATACCTTCTTCACGAGCTACTTTTCTTGCATATTCAAATGCTTGTTCTGTCTTCACTTGAATGATTTCATCATATATTTCTACGTCCAATGTTTCTGGAACAAATCCAGCTCCAATTCCTTGGATTTTATGTGGACCTGGTTTTCCGCCCGATAGTACAGGAGAGTCTGCTGGCTCTACTGCATAAATTTTAATGTCTTTATACGTCTCTTTTAATACTTCCCCAGCACCTGTAATTGTACCACCAGTACCAATTCCTGCGATAAATGCATCTAATTGGTCACCCATCTGCTCAACAATTTCTGGACCTGTTGTTAAACGATGAACTTCTGGGTTTGCTGGATTTTGGAATTGTTGTGGCATGAAATAACCGTTCTCTTTCGCTAATTCAGTCGCCTTACGAATTGCGCCACCCATTCCTTCTGGACCTGGAGTCAATACCAATTCAGCCCCGTAAGCACGAAGTAAATTACGGCGTTCCATACTCATTGTTTCCGGCATTACTAAAATTGCTTTATATCCTTTTGCAGCTGCCACCATCGCTAAGCCAATCCCTGTGTTACCACTTGTTGGCTCAATGATTGTATCGCCTTCTTTTAATGAACCTTTCTTCTCAGCAGCTTCGATCATAGATAATGCAATACGATCTTTCACGCTGCTTCCAGGGTTCATAAATTCTAATTTTAAATATATATCTGCACTGTCTTGCTCTACGATGCGGTTCAACTTAACGATCGGCGTTTTCCCGATTAATTCTGAAACTGATTGTGCCACTCGCATTCCTGTCACTCCTAACACCGAGTATTTTTATTGGTTTTCTCTATATTAATATCTTGTCAGAAAATTCTTCATTTGTCAATCTATTTGAACAACATGTTATCCATATATATTACTTATATTATAGTGTTTCAATTAACTGCTTAATATCATCTTTAGAAAATTTATATCGCTCATTGCAAAAATGACAATGTACTTCCGTTTCCTCTTCTTCCTCACGTATTTGTTCTAATTCTGCCTTACCTAAACTAATGAGTACACTTTCAATACGCTCTCGTGAACATGTACAATTAAATTGTACATCCATTGTTTCTAACACTTTTACGTTTTCTTCTCCTAACACTTCATTTAAAATCCCTTCAGGAGAAAGCCCTTTTTCAATCATTGTTGAAACAGGAGGAATTTTTTGTAGACGCTCTTCAATAAATGAAATTGTCTCTTCTTGCGCTCCTGGCATAATTTGCAAAATGAAACCGCCCGCTGCTAATATACTATCATCACCATTCACAAGAACGCCAACTCCTACTGAAGAAGGAGTTTGTTCAGAGACAGCAAAATAATACGTAAAATCTTCTCCTAGTTCACCTGATACAATCGGAGACTGTCCAATAAACGGTTCACGCATACCGATATCTTTAATTACTGTCACATTTCCTTCTGTACCTACAGCTTGATATACTCTCAATTTCCCTTGTTCTGTGGATTCAAAATCAACATGCGGATTTGTTACATATCCGCGCACATCACCATTCGCATGCGCATCGATGACAATCGGGCCAATCGGGCCATTCCCCTCTACTTTAATTGTTAGCTTTTGCTCCCCTTTTAGCATAGCCCCCATCATCGCACCAGCTGTTAAAGAACGCCCAAGTGCAGCAGAAGCTGTTCTCCATGTATCATGTCGTCTTTGCGCTTCACTGACTATATTTGTTGTACGCACACTATATGCACGAACTTCTCCATCAAACGCTAACGCTTTTACTAAATAATCTTTCATCATTTATTCACCTTTCTCATGTTGTAAATTTGCATTACGTTCATATAACATGTATAAACCTTTTAATGTTAAAAACGGATCGACAATATCAATTACATTAGATTCTTCGGCAATCAATTTTGCTAATCCTCCTGTAGCAATTACGGTAGGTTCTTGTTTAGCTTCTTCTTTCATACGCTTCACAATACCTTCTACTTGTCCAACATACCCATAAAGAATTCCCGCTTGCATTGCACTTACAGTATTTTTACCAACAATGCTGCTTGGTTTTGTTATTTCAATACGGGGAAGCTTGGCAGCTCGGCTATATAAAGCTTCTGCAGAAATCATAATTCCAGGTGTAATAACACCACCCATATAATGTTTCTCTTCGTTAATATAGCAATATGTAGTAGCCGTACCAAAATCAACAATAATAAGTGGGCTTCCGTATAATTGAATACCGGCTACAGCATTTACAATGCGATCCGCTCCAACTTCACGTGGGTTCTCATATTTTATATTTAAACCTGTTTTGATTCCCGGACCTACTACAAGCGGTTTGATTTTAAAATACTTCTCACACATACGCTCTAAAGCAAACATAATCGGTGGTACAACAGAAGAAACAATAATCCCTTTTATATCTCCAAAAGAAAGGCCTTCATGCTCAAGAAGTTGCTTTACCAGCATGCCATATTCATCTTCTGTTTTATGACGGTCTGTTTCCATACGCCAATGCTGCCGAAGTTTCCCTTCCTCAAACACACCAAGTACCGCATTTGTATTCCCTACATCCAATACAAAAATCATATTCTCACCACTTATCTTATTTAATCTATATTTGTGTAGTATGTACAAAACTTATAATGCCATCATATCACACATACCCGTATAGTCGGCTTCTCCATCTTCCCCATTTTACAAAAAGATTGTTCATCATTTCAATTTTTAATATAAGCAATTTTAAAATATATGCACCTGTATGGTCACATATCCAAAATAAAAAGGAGTGACAATTGTCACTCCTTCGTTTCACCTTTATCCTCTGCATTTTCATCATCTTTTTTCATCGTAATGTTTACCTTTACATCACTTTCAGATGATTTTTTACGCTCAGGTAAAGTGCCATGTTCATATAAATGATTGATTTGCTCTGCATCTAACGTTTCTACTTCAAGTAACGTTTTAGCGATAATATCAAGCTTATCTCGTTTTTCAGTCAGGATTTGTTTTGCACGAGCATAACATTCTTTCATAATGCTTTGCATTTCCATATCAATTTGATGTGCAATTGCATCACTATAGTTTTGCTCAGAATGGAAGTCTCTTCCTAAGAATACTTGACCACCCTGCGAACTACCAAATTGCATTGGGCCTAACTTATCACTCATACCAAATTCTGTTACCATACGTCTAGCAATACCAGTTGCACGTTGGAAATCGTTATGAGCTCCTGTACTTACTTCACCAAATACAATTTCCTCGGCAACTCGACCACCAAGTAAACCAGTAATCTTATCAAGCAATTCTGGTTTTGTCATGAAGTAACGATCTTCTTTTGGAAGCATTACTGCGTATCCACCAGCTTGACCGCGAGGAACAATTGTTACTTTATGAACGATATCTGCCTCATCAAGCACAACACCAATGACAGTGTGTCCTGCTTCGTGGAAGGCAACGATATTTCGTTCTTTCTCAGAAATAACACGACTTTTCTTAGCCGGACCTGCAATAACTCGATCCGTTGCTTCATCAATATCAGACATGTCAATTTTCTTCTTATTTTGACGCGCAGCCACTAATGCCGCTTCGTTTAATAAGTTTTCAAGATCTGCACCAGAGAAACCTGGCGTACGAGTTGCAATTGCTCTTAAGTTGATATCTTCATCAAGCGGTTTATTACGAGCATGTACTTTCAATACTGCTTCACGTCCATTCACATCTGGACGATCCACTGTAATTTGACGGTCAAAACGTCCTGGACGTAATAACGCTGGATCAAGAATATCTGGACGGTTTGTCGCAGCGATGATAATAATACCTTCATTCGCACCGAATCCATCCATTTCTACAAGAAGTTGGTTTAACGTTTGTTCACGCTCATCATGACCACCGCCAAGACCTGCGCCACGTTGACGACCTACTGCATCAATTTCATCGATGAAAATAATACAAGGTGCATTTTTCTTTGCATTTTCAAATAAGTCACGTACACGAGAAGCACCGACACCAACGAACATCTCTACGAAATCAGAACCACTAATAGAGAAGAACGGCACGCCAGCTTCACCTGCAACGGCACGCGCAAGCAATGTTTTACCAGTACCTGGAGGTCCAACTAATAGAACCCCTTTCGGAATGCGAGCACCTACTTCAGCGAACTTACGAGGATCTTTCAAGAATTCAACAACCTCAACAAGTTCTTGCTTTTCTTCGTCAGCTCCAGCTACATCTCTGAAGCGTACTTTTTTCTTTTCGTCATTGTATAACTTCGCCTTACTTTTACCGAAGTTCATAACACGACTACCGCCGCCCTGCGCTTGGTTTAGTAAGAAGAAGAATAAAATGAAGAGAATAACAAACGGAATGATTGAAGTAAAGAACGTCACCCAAGCACTTGTTTCTTCTGCTGGTTGATACTTCACTTCTACCCCTTTCACCTTCTCATTAATTTTCTTTTGTAATTCCTCAGTATTCGGTGCATAAGTAACGAATTGTTCACCTTGACTAGAGTTAGCGAATTGTCCTTTTACTTCAAATACACCATTTTTTGGTTGAAGTTGCACATTACGCACTTCACCTTGTTCAAGTCTAGCAATGAATTTGTCGTAGCTAACTGAAGTCGTTTTTTGCGTTGAACCATTGAAGTAGCTCACGATTCCAATTACTACTAAGAATATCAGTAAATAAAAGATGGTATTACGGAAGATACGATTCATTCCTAACCTCCTCTCACGGCATAAACACTATAGTAAATCGTAACATAGAAAAACTTTCCTATACAATTATAACGCCTGTATTTGATTAATTTGAGTAAACGCTTGGTTTTAATACTCCTACATAAGGCAGATTACGATATTGCTCTTTATAATCTAAACCGTAGCCTACAACAAATTCATGCGGAACAGTAAATCCAACATAATCCGCTTTAAGGTCTACTTTTCGACCAGTTGGCTTATCTAGAAGCGTAATAATTTTTACAGATTTTGCTTTGCGATATTTGAATAAATCTACTAAGTAGCTTAATGTCAGACCGCTATCAATAATATCTTCAACGATTAAAATATCGCGACCTTCTACAGAAGTATCAAGGTCTTTCAAAATCTTCACTTCACCTGTTGAAACTGTAGAATGACCGTAACTAGATACAGCCATAAAATCCATTTCAAGATATGTATCTGTTCTCTTTAATAGATCTGCCATAAAAGGCATTGCCCCTTTTAATACACCAATTGCAAGAGGTACTGTATTCTTATACTCCTCCGCAATGATCGCACCTAGTTCGCGCACCTTTTCCTGTATTTGCTCCTCAGAAATTAATACTTTTTCAATATCTTGATTCATCATTTCATTATCCTCCCGGAAGACTCCTTGCTTTTGTAGTGAATAATTATATATTTATCCTTGTTTGCTACTTTTTGCGAAATAGCAAATGCAGATCGTTTCAACAAGGGAACCCAAATAATGTTTCCACTTGCATCACAAACAATCGGCCACTCTTCTCTTTTTTCCTTTGGTACTTTCGCTTCGATAAAGATAGTTTTTATCTTTTTTGTACCGCTCATACCTTGTATTGACATGCGATCTCCATTTTCTCGAGAGCGAATCAAAAGAGGATATGATATATCATTATACTTAGCGACAAATATCATTTCATTCATGTCACTCGGTATTTCCTCTATTACTTCTGCTATAAGCTTATCTCCATTCGCTAATGTAACTGCACCAGGTACGGATAAAACTTCGGAAAAAGGGGTAACAAATTCTTGTTTAAATCGGAAACTGCATTCTTCATATGCACGAACAATTTTTAAACCTTCTGGAAAATCTAGTGACCCTGATGGTTGTATTCGTTTGAAAAACGCAATTACTTTGTCAATATGTATAGAAGAAAGCGAAGATGGAATCTTATATTCATAAAGATAGTTTAATATTAGTTGAATCCCTCTCCTTTGTAAAGGCATAGACAAGGATTCAAAGGCAGGAATTGATAAGACAAGATATTTATCACTTTTTTTTGTAATTACTTTATTCATCTTTTCAAAAGCTAATTCCTGCAAATAGGCCTCATCCTCTTGCATAAGCTGACTAAATTTTTGAAATCGCTCATGCACCTGAGGATTTTCTTCTTTTAAATAAGGCAAAACATACTTACGTAGTCGATTTCTTGTATATACTTCTTTTTTATTACTTGGATCTATACGCGGTATAATGCCTAACTTGTCGCAGTAATCCAAAATTTCTTCCTTTGTCACTGCCAATAAAGGCCTAATTAAATATCCATTATGAAAAGGGCGTTTCACAGCAATACCAGCATATCCTTGCGGAGTACTCCCGCGCACGAGACGCATCAGAATCGTTTCTACTTGATCATCTCCATGATGACCAAGCGCTACATACCCTGCATCATATTTCCTCATTATTCTTTCCAAAAATGCATATCGACATTCCCTTGCAGCTACCTGCGCATTCTTTCCATATTGCTGTTGATATTGCGAAACATTAATTCTTATCGTTTCACAAAGAATCCCAAGCTCATGGCAAAGATTTTCTACAAATTGTAAATCTTCGTAGGATTCATCTCCTCTAAACATATGATCTACATGCGCGACTACAATTGTTAAATTCTTTGCTTCTCTTTTTTCTAACAAATAATATAGTAGAGCTAAAGAGTCGGGCCCTCCTGAAACTCCTACAACAATGGTCGAATGTTCCTCTAATACATCATGCTGCTTTGCAAATCTATCCACTTTTTCAACAAATGAATTTTTCAACTTCGCATTCACCCTTCATTAAAACCAAACAATAACATACTTTACCTTGATTATAATGGTACAACTTTTACAAACTTTGTGCAAAAAAAAGATGTACAAAATTCATATTTTTATCTTACATCCTTTATTATAATAAAAACCAGATTTCTCTCATACAAAAAGGCCTAGAGCTTCTAGGCCTTACGATAATTTACTATTGCGCCTGCATACCTACAATGGGGATTGTAGCCCATTTTGGCATATTTTTCTTCACCTTTGCAACTACAATCGTCATATCATCATGAATATACCCATCACCCGAGCGAATGACTTCTTCCATAATAATGTCAGCAATCTCTTGTGGGTCATCTGTTTGTAACTCTTTAATTTTACGCTTCATCCATACTTCATGATTTTCAACATGTTGCGCCCCTTCGAAAATCCCATCGCTCATCATAATGAGAATATCCCCTGTTTTTAGTTGTTCACCTACAACATCTACTTCAACATCCTCAATAATCCCCATCGGTAAATTACTTGCTTCTATTTTTATAATATTATTTCCACGCTTCACAAAGCTTGGTGTTGAACCAATTTTTAAAAACTTAGCGCTCGCATCTCGCAAATCTACCATAGCTAAATCAAGCGTCGTAAACATTTCTTCAGTTGTTCTTAAAGAAAGAATCGAATTAATAGATTTAATTGCAATCTCCTCATCAATACCAGATTGCAATATTTTGTGTAGTAGTTTTACCGTCTCCTTACTTTCCAGATGAGCTCTTTGTCCATTCCCCATTCCATCGCTTATCGCTAAAGCATATTTCCCTACACTTAAATCCATCATTGCATAAGAGTCTCCAGATACAAATCCTCCCCCCTTAGCTGCTGTGGCAAGTCCTGTATCAAGCGAAAATGTTTTTGCAGATCCAAATGAGATAAGACTATGACCATTTGGATAAGCAGATCGATCTTCATGTTTAACAATAATATTCTCTTTTAAAATATCAGAAAGCATCGGTGCAACTAATTTTTCACATTCACCATGCTCGTTAGACATAGCTGGAATCATCATTTCAATATCGATACTCCCCCTATCTAAACAATAAATATCTACGTGCTCTATCTCAACACCAAAATCTCGTAATGCTTGTAAAATTTGTTCCTCTTGTGCTTGATGATTCTCTCTTTCTTTCTGAATTTCTTTTGCAAAGTCCTCCATGACCTTTGAAACACCTAGTAGCTGCTCCGCAACAATTCTACGATTTTCCTTCATTTGTCTTCGTAATTTTTGTCCTTCATAAAAATGATCTAATTCACTCGCTACTAAATCCGTCACTTTCTTTCCTCTTACACAATACTTGTCCCACCCACGAACTAATTTACGGTTATGTTGAAGTGTCCCAGCCTCGGTTTCATCCATAATCTGTTTCATATAATCATACGTCTTATCAAAATTCACAACCCAACATTGATCTTTTTTAAAGCAAGTTTGACATGTTTTTGCAGTAATGGTACTTAAAAACAAATCCGCTTCTGCTTCTTTATCTTCTTCTTCTACATATCCATACACCGAAAAACTATTTGACAATGCGGAAAATACATTTGCAAACTGATTAATTTTATTTGCTGTAACGTCACGCATTCTCCGTAAATATTGCTGCTGATCCTGTGAATGTTCTTGTGTCCCTGGCATAAACTTAGCAATTCGATCTATAATTGTTTTTGGCGTTAACATAAACAATGCAATTGCTATACCGGATTCTATTAAAGTTGTAATAATACTTGTTTGTTTATCTACATACAATGTAATTAAGCTTGTACCAATTAATAATCCTAAACTTACTCCAATTCGCTTTCCTTCTCTTAATAATCCTCCAAGCAGTCCCGAAAAGGCTAATAAACTCAGTTGGGATAAGCTGGCTACATTGGCCAAACTTAATATCAATCCAGTTACAACACCCACTGTTGAACCAGTCGCTGCTCCTGCAACGAAAGCAAACAATAACACTAAATATCTCGTAAAAATATGCTGAATAGAAGCATCATAAATAAACCAATCTGTTGTACCTGTAAGTACAGACGCCAATAATATAATCAAGCAAACAATTTCTTCGGTTTCTAGAGCTTGTTGCTTTCCCCTTCTTTCTGTTAACAACGGAACACTTTGTAAAAAAATCATTGTCAATACAAAACTAAGTCCTGCTTCTATTGTACTTACAAGCAAATCATACATGGTAACTGTTTGTTGCGCGAAATAAACAACAATAAGATGTGCGGTTAATGCGGAGATAAAAACTTGAAACGGTACAAGTCCAACGGTTTTGCGTGTAAATCGCTTAAAGAAGATATTATAAATGAAGAAAGTAAAAATAGATGCAAAAGTAAAAAGGAAATTATCGATTGAAACAGAAAGCGCTCCACCCATAAGAGCTAAAAACGCAAGTGCCATCTTATCCCGTTTCATTACATATACGGCAGCAAAAAATGGTAATGCGAATGGTAAAATATTCGTTAATATATATGCTCGTCCTAAAAGAAAACCGATTAAAACGATTACAAACCCCCATCTAAAAAAAACATGCTCCAACTTCATCCTTATCTTACTTGTCCATCCTGTTGTACTAAGCTGACCATCACCCATTGCTAATACACTTGTATTCATTGTATTCCTTCCTGCTTTAGGCATATTTTTAACACCACCTGCATAGTTTAATTATTGTCATTATAAAAGATGATGTTCAGGATTTTTGTCAAAACAACAGATATTCCCCTCAAAATCGTTCGACTTTTTATTCAAAATAAATCTATATATATACAAATAGTCGGAAAAATAAAATAGGAAATAATAATTTTTCTGAAATTAAATGGTGTTTTTGTAGAATTATCGAATATATTTATAAAAAAAAGATCATGCTAATTTGCATGATCTTTTTTGAGATGACCCGTACGGGATTCGAACCCGTGTTACCGCCGTGAAAGGGCGGTGTCTTAACCACTTGACCAACGGGCCGTTAAATTAAAATATAGCGGCGGAGGGGATCGAACCCCCGACCTCACGGGTATGAACCGTACGCTCTAGCCAGCTGAGCTACACCGCCATGTCGTCTTATTTAACGGACAATTAGTATCTTATATCAAATCCATTTCAAAGTCAACATATTTGAAAAAGTTTTTTATTCTTTTTTTAACAAATATATTCATATAAAAAAGCGCCCTGAGTAAATGACTCCGGGCACCTCTCTATATGTTAGAAATAAAATGGTTTTATCCGCGACGAGCGCCTCGGCCACCACGTTTAGATTCTGTATTACGCTTCAAAGAAGTTAATCGATCTTCACTATCTTTTAAAAAGCGTGCCATTTTTTGCTCAAACGTTTCTTTCTGGTTGCGGCTATCATTACCACGGTTATCTCTGTTAAAAGAGCGATTACGTTGTGGACGTCCAGAACGTTGTTCACCGCGTGGACGATCGCCCTCAGTTTTTTCACGTTCTTTAGCTTTCTTTATAGACAGGCCAATTTTCCCATCTTTTTCAACATTAATAACTTTTACTTCTACTTCGTCGCCAACTTTTAAATGGTCATTAATATCTTTCACATAATTATCAGCAACTTCACTAATATGAACAAGACCCGTTAAGCCTTCTGGCAGCTCCACAAAAGCCCCAAAATTTGTAATACCTGTTACTTTACCCTGTAACTTGCTGCCTACCTCAATTGACATAAAAAAAATGCTCCTCCTTAGTGGTTAAAAAGTCAAATTTTACTTTATTATATATAATCCTAAAATATAGTGTCAATAAGACATACTCTACTTAGAAACAGGAAAAATTATCTCTCCTTTTCCAGAGAAGAAATAATCCCTTCTAGCAATCTTTAAAACGTACTCTTCATCATTCAACTTTTGAATATCACCTTTTAATTTTTTTTCTTCTTTCGTTAATGCTTCCAATTCCTTCTTCATGTCTTCAACCTTTGCTTCTCGCGCTTTAATAGAACTATTTTGCTGATAAAATGTTACACTAACACTTACAACAATTGTAAAAGCGAAGACAAGAAAAACCGTTAAACGGCGATAAAGTCGCTTCCTGTTGTCATTTGTTTGTATTATATGTCCCTTTACAGAATTTGGATTCTTTTTTTCAATCACTCTTTGTTTCAGTTCCCTCATTTCCGAGGTCCCCCTAACTTCTGTTTTAGCCGCCTCCATACCTTGAAAATATATTCTTTCCATTTCTTCACATATTCTAGGAGTCCCGCATATTTCTCTATAAAAAGTTTAACACGGTTAGGGAGAAGTTTCCATATGAGTGACGCAATAAATCGAAAAGGCCAGAAAAAAACTTTCCACACAAAAAGTACGATTAAAGTCAAGAACTTCCATAAAACATGTCCAACAGAAAGTAGCATACGAAATAAAAATAACATAAGTGCAATCATAAGCTGCATTATAACAACAACCGGCTTGATCAGGAGTTGTTTCATCATTTGAATAGCAAATTGGATTATTTGCATAGAAATATAAATGAGAAAGTTCAATACTTTCATGTACAATGATTTCAGTAGACCTTGATATGCAGCAAAACCACATAGTAACGCAACAAATACATACACACGCAGTTCTGCTTCATTTACAAGTAATAATACATAAAAGACAAATAGTGCTTGGACAATCCAAAATAGTATATCATTCATAAATACAGTCCATCGTTTACGCTGTGGGCGTTTTAAAAAACGTTGGTATGTATCTAAAGATGCGCCAATCCAAGCGCCCATCCCAATCATCGAAAGCATTGTATACAATTGCACCGTTAGACTCATTTAAACAACTTACTAAAGAAGCCTTTAGCTTTCTCCCCTTGATTCTCATCAATATAAAGCATCTCATGAATCTTACCTTTAATGGATACAATCCCTTTTTCAACATCTAAATTTTTCATCTGCAAATTTTGACCGCGAATCGTTAAAAACCCCATGACAGTCTCTAACAAAAATTCTTCACTATCAAAACTCTCTACTTGTTTTACGCCGGTAATGTCAATTACACGTCTCCCACGCATAATAATATCATGCTCTACAGACCCGTTTTGCTGGTTAGAAGATATAGTTGAATAACTATTATTCACGAAGAATCCCCCCATAGCTTGATATTAGCTAATAGTAATGTATGAGGGGAGAAATAAATTTAGAACAAGCCTTCTTCAGCTTTTACTTTTTCTTCACGAATGACAGTATACATATTAGCAGCATCTTCTTTTTTCGTCGTTTCTTTTAACTCATTTATTTTCACAGTTACTACTTTTTGACCAAATCGAATTGTAAGTTCATCTTCAACCTTTACAACTGAACTTGCTTTTGCAACTTGTCCATTAATTGAAATTCGTCCTTGATCTGCTACTTCTTTTGCTAACGTTCTTCTCTTAATTAAACGTGATACTTTTAAAAATTTATCTAATCGCATCTCATTTCCCCCTATTTATTCTCTACTTGTTTTGCTTCCTCCCACAAAACGTCTAATTGTTCTAATGTGAATTGTTGTATTTCTTTATTCATCTCACCTATTTTTGCTTCCATATATAAAAAGCGGCGCATAAATTTTTCATTTGTGACATGAAGCGCTTCTTCTGGATTTAAATTATAATAGCGAGCTATATTAACAAATGCAAACAATACATCACCAAACTCACCTAACATTTTTTCTCGATCCATTTTCTCTACTTCTTGTTGAAACTCTTCCCATTCCTCTAATGCTTTCTCTTTCATCGGCTGAACATCAGCCCAATCAAACCCAACTTTCCCTGCCTTCTTTTGGATTTCATAAGCACGCATTAGTTGCGGTAAACTTTTCGGTATACCTGCTAAAACAGACTCTCTTACATTTCCTTTTTCTTGCTTCTTAATTTCTTCCCAATTCGAAAGAACGTCCTCTGCATCTTTAACCTCTACTTCACCAAATACATGCGGATGACGACGCACCATTTTCTCAGATAGTGTTTGAATGATGTCATCGATAGAGAACCAACCTTCATCTTCTCCAATTTGAGCATGAAGCATAACTTGTAATAATACATCACCAAGCTCTTCAACTAAGTGATCATCGTCCTCTTCATCAATCGCCTCTAATACTTCATATGCTTCTTCTATTAAGTATTTCTTTAAGGATTGATGCGTTTGTTTTTTATCCCAAGGGCAACCATTTGGCCCGCGAAGCTCCGCAATAATTTCGCGTAGCACATCGAATTGTTGATACAACACTTTCCGTTCTTTCACTGGAGGTACATACACACTCGTTAAATTGTTCAGCTTTGTTTCATGATCTAACATATATAACGGTACTTTTTTCACTTCTTCAAAAGATGTCCCTGCCGCTGTTACAATATATACCTCATATTCATCAGGTAACATTTCCATTAATGTCAATTTTACGTCCGATGCGACGAATGCATCATATACTTGACAAAAAATCAAATGGTGTCGCAATTCCAATTGTCCACGTTCAAAAGATGTAGCATCAACAAATTGAAATCCTTCAATCGGATCAATTTTCAGGCTAGAAAACATCGGATCGAGAAAGCTTTGTCCACCTTCAATCCGAATTTCAACTTGTTCTTGTTTTCCCTTTTCTAACAGTAATTGAACGGTTCTTTCCGCAACAAGCGGATGTCCAGGCACAGCATAAATAATTTCCGTATTTTGCGCTTTTTCTAGCAGGACATTTACAATTGTTTCATATACAATTTCAAATGTATCATGCGCTTCATATATATGATCAAAAGCTGTGTACTGAATTCCTTCTTTTTCTAATTCCTCAATAACAGGATGTTCTTTTGTGCGTACATACATATGCGACGCTTCTTTTATCTTTTTATATACACCCATTGTTAGCTGGTCTAACTCACCAGCTCCTAATCCTAACACTGTAATTACTCCACTCACAGAAGTCACCTCTATCCACTCTTCTTCAAGGAATCTTTTATTTTATCTTGCTTCATAAAAGCTCCAAGTTCTTCTTTTGTAAAAACAGACATTTTCAAAATGAAAAATCCGTATATCAAAACACCAATTCCTACTCCTAATAAAGCCTCAATTGATGCAAAAATTCGGCTCATACGACCTAAGCTTTCAAATATATTTATAAAAACCATCAATATAACAGCCATACCTACACCGCTAATCACGACTTTCGTCAATTGCTGCTTTTCAATAATTGCTTCTTCTACAACTCGAACAAGTAAACCACCGTTTAACAACGCGATACTAAGAAGTGCTAATAAAGTTGCAATCGCAGCCCCTGCTATCCCTATATATGGCATCAATATATAGTTAAGTACTAACTTTAAACAACTTCCTAGTACAACAAAAAGCGCTGGCTTTAACGTTTGTCCTAATCCTTGTAAAATAGAAGCCGTTGTAATAGATAATGAACTAAATAAAATGGATATAGCTAAAATCGCTAATACGCCTGACCCATTACTATTCTCAAATAACATCGTATTGGTTGGCTTTATAATGCAAGCTAGTCCAACTGCTGCTGCTAGTCCAATGACAATCGTTATTTTTATCGCCAACTTTACCTTTTCTCTAATAAATACGTAATCTCCTCTTTCTCTCGCCGCTGTAATAAGCGGGATAAGTGAAAGCGAGAACGATGTCGTTACAACTGTCCCAAGCTGCATTAACGGAATACTTCTATCATAAACCCCTTTTAACATTTTAGCGATTTCTGCTGGTTCTCCAGCATGAATAAGCAAAGTATAAAAAGAGAGGGAATCTGCCATTTGAATAAAAATTAAAACTAAATTACTTACGCAAATACCAATTCCTTGCCAAAAGAGCATACGAATAATGGCTTTTTTATTTCGAAGCCTTTTCCACCTTTGCAAGAAAATTGATTTGAAATCTTGGCGCATATATAGAAACAGTACAATCATACCAATCAGCCCACCAGCAACTGATCCAAACATCGCTCCAGCCCCAACTGTATATAAATCAAATCCATGAGCCATAAGAAATAATGATAACAATACAATAATGGATACACGAACGCTTTGTTCCATTACCTGCGAAACAGCTGTCGGCATCATCTCATTAAACCCTTGAAAATATCCTCTTGCTACAGATAAAAAAGGCATTAATAAAAACGAAAACGAAATAACTCTCAGCAATTTATATAGTTGTATATCACCCATCACTAACGCAATAGTATGGGCACCAAAAAATAAGGTAAAAAAGCCAATGCTACCAATTCCTAATAAGAACCAAAAAGAAACACAAATGATTTCTTCTGCTTCCTTTCGCCTACCTTGTTCCAAACGTTCCGCTACCATCTTAGAAATAATGATTGGAAAACCATACGTAGCTAGGATTAGGCAAAATCCATAAAAGGGATAAATCTGCTGATAAATATAAAACCCAATATCCCCTGCTATATTTTGATATGGAATACGGTAAAAGGCGCTTAACACTTTTGTAACAAAACTGGCAACCGTCAATATAATTGCCCCGCGCCAAAAGGCTTGATACTTCTTCGCTTCCATACGAGAAAACTCCTTTTCTATTCTCATCTTCCGTATTATATCACAAAGAAAAAAGCAGAATTCTATTTGAAACAATCTCATCCTGATCGAATAAAAAATAATAAATATACCAGGAATATAAAAAAAGGTAGCAAAAGTAGCTACCTTTTTTTATATTATTTATCTTCACGCAACAGTTACATTTTCTAATAAGGAAAAATGATAATTAGGAAAGGTTGTTATTTATAAATGATTGTATTTCTTATTGCTCCATTTGCTTAGCTAAAAAGCTTGCAGCAGTATCTACAGCTTTATGCTCTACCTCAGTTATAACTGTATCCTTCGAGAAAATGATAACAGCTCCAATCGGATCTCCATTGGCGACAATAGGGCCAACCGTATAAGAATGAGCCTTTTCCGTTACCCCTTCAATAATTGAAATTTCACTTTCATCTGTCATAATAACAGACTTTCTTTCTTCCATTATCTTTTCAACTAAATCCCCAATACTTTTATTTAAGTATTCTTTTTTAGATGCCCCCGCTACAGCAATAATGGAATCTCGATCACAGACGAGTACATTATGTCCTAAGCTATCATATAAAGCATCTGCATATTCTTTTGCGAAGTCACCTAATTCACTAATTGGTGAATATTTTTTTAAAATCACTTCTCCATCGCGATCGACAAATATTTCTAGTGGATCTCCCTCGCGAATACGTAAAGTTCTACGAATTTCTTTTGGAATTACTACCCTGCCTAAATCATCAATTCGACGTACGATTCCAGTTGCTTTCATTCTAATGCTGCCTCTCTTTCTACTGATGATGAAAGTGGTGAAATTACCTGTTCATGTAAAAATCACCAACTGTTAAACATAGTATTTTACACATTAGTTCTTCTATGCACGCCGAATTGCATTTTTTATTTTATTTTAAGCATTTATTGCCTCTTTCTTCACGTCTGGTAAGCCTTTTAATAAATTTTCAGCAATCGTTAACCATTTTGATGTTTCTAATCCATTTATTTTCATACTAACTTTCAAATGTGGCCCTTCCATTCCAAGTCCAATCATACGTCCAAATTTATTTCCAAGCATAAATAGTTTTCCACCATCAATATTTTGACTTGCTTGTTCCGAGAATAAGAAAGTCACTTCAAACTTCGTTTGTTTAATTAATTCAATCTGTTCTTTCATTGCCAACACTTTAATATTTGCAATTTGTAATAAATATCCTACCTCTTGCGGATAATCACCAAATCGATCAATCATTTCTTCTTGTAATTCTTCAATATCTTCCAGTGTAGAAACACCTCTAAATTGTTTGTACATCATAATCTTTTGTTTACTATCCGATATATAGCTATCCGGTAAATATGCATCTACTTCTAAATCAATTTCAACATCAATTGTATTTTCAATGCCCTGTTTTCCTCTTCTTTGTTCAATGGCATCTTTTAACATTTGAGAATATAGATCAAATCCTACTGAATCAATAAATCCATGTTGTTCCGCTCCTAATAAATTCCCTGCACCACGAATAGATAAATCTCGCATTGCAATTTTGAAGCCTGATCCAAGCTCTGTAAATTCCTTAATTGCTTGCAGGCGCTTCTCAGCAACTTCAGATAACACTTTGTCGCGCTTATATGCAAAATATGCATAAGCAACACGATTTGAACGCCCAACTCGGCCACGAAGCTGATACAGCTGCGATAATCCCATACGATCTGCATCATACACGATTAATGTATTTACATTTGGAATATCAACGCCCGTTTCAATAATTGTCGTACTTACCAGAACATCGTGTTGTCCCTCTAAAAATGACAGCATGACAGATTCAAGTTCACTTTCATTCATCTTCCCATGCGCATATGTTACACGAGCATCTGGAACTAACATAGAAATTTCATCTGCTTTTCTTTCAATATCCTCTACACGATTATATAAGAAGTAAACTTGACCACCTCGGGCAAGTTCTCTTTCTATCGCTTCTCGAATTAGCGCCGGGTTATATTCCACCACATACGTTTGTACTGGAAAACGATTTTCTGGCGGTGTTTCAATAACCGATAAATCCCGCACTCCAAGCATGGACATATGAAGTGTACGTGGAATTGGAGTTGCTGTTAACGTTAAAACATCAATATTCGCCTTCAATTGTTTAATTTTTTCCTTATGTGTAACACCAAATCGTTGTTCTTCATCAATAATAAGAAGGCCTAAGTCTTTATATGTTACATCTTTCGATAAGATACGATGTGTCCCAATAACAATATCGACAGTCCCATCTTTCAACCCTTTAATCGTTTCATTTTGTTCTTTACGAGTACGGAAACGACTTAATAACCCGATGTTAATCGGATAGTCTTGAAAACGCTCTCGAATTGTTTCATAGTGCTGTTGTGCAAGAATGGTTGTCGGTACTAAAATGGCAACCTGTTTTTCATCCATAATCGCTTTAAATGCCGCCCTAATAGCTACTTCTGTCTTTCCATAACCAACATCACCACAAAGAAGACGATCCATTGGTCGACTGCGTTCCATATCTTTTTTAATCTCTTCAATGGAGCGCAATTGATCTTCTGTCTCTTGATACGGGAAAGAAGATTCAAACTCCTGCTGTTCTGCAGTATCTGGTGTAAATGCATATCCTTTTGACGCTTCACGTTCTGCATATAATTTAATTAAATCATCTGCAATATCTTGTACAGATCTTTCTACCTTTGTTTTCACCTTTTTCCAATCATTACCACCAAGTTTATAAACTTTCGGGTCTTTACCTTCCGACCCTACATATTTTTGAACTTGATCAATTTGTTCAATTGGAACATATAATTTATCATTTCCTTGATATTTAATATTTAAATAATCTTTATGAACACCATTAATCTCTAATGTTTCTATTCCTAAGAATTTACCAATACCATGGTTTACATGAACAACATAATCCCCGACTTTTAGTTCAGAATAGCTTTTAATTCGCTCGGCATTTGATAACTTTTGCTTGCGCTGCGACTTTTTCACCTTTTTATGGAACAACTCTTTTTCTGTAATGACAACAAGCTTTTGCATCGGCATTTCAAATCCTGCATGTAAATCACCTACAGCAATTTGCAAACGTCCAGGAAGTAATATATCTGTCGATTCTATAATATCTGCCTCAATATCATAATCGCTTAATATATGTTGTAATTTCTTAGCACGCTCCTCATCTGTTCCTAAGACAACTGTTGTAAATTGCCCCTCATTCCATCGATCAATTTCTGTTTTCAAGAGTTGCATTTGCCCATGAAAATCCTGCATTGTTTTACATGTCACATTGACAATATTTTGCGGGTGCGTATGTGCAATGTGACGTAAAAATAATGTTAAATACACAAACCTTCTTTTTTTATGGTGTAAAAACTCTTCAAAGGAATGAGAGAATACCAAATCTTGAATGATAGCCCCTTCACTAAGAAGTGATGTATACCACTCTGCCTCTTCTGTCTCAAGATGCGATGCTGTCTCTTGAACGCGTGAAATTTCATCTAAAATAACTACACCGTTTTCAGGTAAATAATCTATTAGACTAGCAGGTTCTTTGTAGAAAATAGATAAATACTTAAACATTTGCTCTATATTTTGACCATTCTTTAATAACTCTATCTCATGACTAACTGTTTCTAATACTGCTGTTTTAATTTTGTCATCAGATAATTTTTGCATCGTCTTTATTAATCCTTTTTCAAGATGCCCTATACCTAACTGCAACTCTTCTGGTGAAAATAAAAACTCCGTCGCTGGTCCAAACTTTACACTTTCTCTTTTATCTTGAGATCGTTGTTCCTCAACATCGAATAAGCGAATCGAATCAACCTCTGTATCAAAAAATTCAATACGAAACGGCAATTCCTCTGTTAAAGGATAAATATCTAATATTCCTCCGCGTAAACTAAACTCTCCCGGAGCCTCTACCATTGATTTACGCTCATAGCCAATATGATGTAAGGTATGAAGCAATGTATCTAAATCAACCTCTTGCCCTAGATTGATTTCAATTTGTTTTTGCTTCCATAACTCCTTCATAGGCAAAAATCTTCGTAATCCAGCAACAGGAGCAACAATGATACCAGTCTCCCCCATCGCTAAACGATTTAATACTTCAATTCGCTGCGCTTTAAGTTCAGGGCTGGCAACACCAACTTCTGATGCAATCAATTCATTCACAGGATACAGCCAGACGTCCTTTTCACCAAGTAATGATACTAAGTCTTCATATATTTTTTGTGCTTGATATAAATTGTGTGTCACAACAAGTTGAGACTGCTTTGTCTTTTTATATAAAGCAGCCATTAATAAAGAACGGGAAGAGGTTGCCATCCCTGATACCAGTTGCTCTTTTAATCCTTCTTCTAAACCATTTATAATGGATTGAACCTCTTTATTTTTATAAAATTGCTCTAATAATCCTATCATTTTCAAAACTCCTCTCAACGCAAAGAGCAAGTTACTATATTTTTATGCAAATATTTTGGAAAAAGAAAATAGAAAAATGCTTTGGACACGCCAAAGCGATACGATTTATTGCAAAAACTTTTCATATTCATAATACTCAGGATAAGATGCGAGTGTTTCTTGACATAGTTCACAAATTGTTTTTATATATATATTTCCATTCTCATGAAAATGAATCATATTCACTCTTTCTTGCTCTGTCAGTTGAAACAAAACATCGCTGTATACTTTTTCTACGGTAATGGAACCTACGTGACAACCACAATGCCTACAGTAATAATGTCCGTCCATACTATCCTCCTAAAGGTACAATTACTACTAGTATGGATCAAAACATGATAAAATATTCCAATTCATAAAATTAGTTATTAAAATCGTTCATTACTTGAAGAAACGATTTGTTAAGCCACTCCTCGCACGCGTCAGCAGCTTTCTTAATAGAATGATTTACATCTACCATTTCTTCCGCTGTAAAACGTCCTAACACATAGTCTACTACCTTCATTCCATTTTTAGGGCGATCAATTCCCATACGAATACGTTGGAACTCTTGTGTTCCTAAATGAGCGATTGTCGACTTTACTCCGTTATGACCACCCGCACTTCCTTTCATACGAAGGCGTAATTTCCCTACAGGGATATCTAAATCATCATACATAATAATAAAATCTTCTAAATCAATCTTATAATAATCCATAAGTGGACGGATACTTTCTCCAGACAAATTCATATATGTAAGCGGCTTTAATAGAATCACTTTTTCACCATTCACAAAACCTGCTCCAAACATCCCCTTAAACTTTTGTTCATTTAAAGAAATGTTCCATCGCTTCGCAAGTTCATCAATCGCCATAAATCCAATATTATGCCTTGTTAATTCATATTCTCTACCCGGGTTCCCAAGTCCTACTATTAATTTCATTCTTCCACCACTACTTTCTTTCTACGATACGAAAAGACGTAACCAAATTTGGTTACGTCTCATTCTATCCAATTAATTGAATAATACACTTACAGATTCTTCTTCGTACACACGAATGATTGCTTCTCCGATTAATGGAGCAACAGAAAGTTCGTGTACTTTGTCAATTTTCTTCTCTTCTGGTAATACGATAGAGTTCGTTACTACCAACTCTTTAATATTTGAATTTTCAATGCGCTCAATTGCTGGACCAGATAAAACTGGGTGTGTACAGCAAGCATATACTTCAGAAGCACCATTCTCAACAAGAGCGTTTGCTGCTAATGTAATTGTACCAGCTGTATCAATGATGTCATCAATTAAGATGGCTGTTTTTCCTTCGATATTACCGATAATGTTCATTACCTCAGCTACGTTCGGACGAGGACGACGCTTATCAATAATAGCGATTGGCGCTTTTAAGCGATCAGCCATTTTTCTTGCACGTGTTACACCACCGTGGTCAGGAGACACAATTACGATATCTTTAAGACCTTTGGACTCAAAGTAATCAGAAAGAATTGGTACACCCATTAAGTGGTCGATTGGAATATCAAAGAATCCTTGAATTTGTGGAGCGTGTAAATCTAGAGTAATTACACGAGTTGCACCTGCTGTTTCAAGCAAGTTTGCTACAAGTTTCGATGTAATCGGTTCACGAGAACGCGCTTTACGATCCTGGCGTGCATAGCCATAATAAGGCATTACAATATTAATTGTTTTTGCAGATGCACGTTTTAATGCATCAATCATAATAAGTAGTTCCATGATATGTTCGTTTACTGGAAAACTTGTAGATTGAATAATGAATACATCACAACCACGAATACTTTCTTCAATGTTAATTTGAACTTCTCCATCACTAAAACGGTCAACAGAACATTTCCCTAACTCAACTCCAATATGCTTTGCAATTTGCTCAGCAAGTTCCTTGTTAGAGTTTAAAGAGAATACTTTCAAATTAGAATTTAGATATTGAGTTGACATCTAGATTAACCCTCCACATTATGATTTTTTCTTATTCAGCAATTGATCAACATAATCTTCTTTGTTAACTTGACGCGCACGTGCAATTGATAATGCTTTTGATGGAACATTCTCTGTAATTGTAGAGCCTGCTGCCACATACGCACCATCTTCAACTGTTACAGGAGCAACAAGGTTTGAGTTACAACCAATAAATACGCCGTCTCCAATAACCGTTTTGAATTTATTCTTGCCATCATAATTCACTGTAATTGAACCACAACCAAGATTCACGTTTTCTCCAATTTGTGCATCCCCGATATAACTTAAGTGTGAAGCTTTACTTCCATTACCAAAAACGGTTTTCTTAATTTCTACGAAGTTTCCAACGCGTACTTCATTGCCGATAACGGAATCCGGACGAATGTGTGCAAATGGACCAACTGATACTTCTGTACCAATCTTGCTGTCATGCACAGTAGATTGACGAATTGTTGTACCGTCTCCAATTTCACTATCACGAATGACTGTATGTGGCCCAATTTCACAATCAGATCCAATTACAGTCTTACCCTCAATAATTGTACCTGGATGAATAACTGTATCACTACCAATCATTGCATCTGCAGAAATATATGTGTTACTTGGATCTATAATTGTAACACCATTTACCATGTTCTTATGATTGATACGATTCTTCATAATGACTTCCGCTTGCGATAGAGCGACTCTGTCGTTTACACCTAACGTTTCATCAAAATGCTCCGTTTGATAAGCCGATACAATATGACCTTCACCTTTTAAAATTTCAATAACATCTGGAAGGTAGTATTCACCTTGTGCATTATCATTTGAAACTTTAGAAAGTGACGCAAATAGTGCTTTATTATCAAAACAATACGTACCTGTATTAATCTCTTTAATCGTTAGCTCTACTTCATTTGCATCTTTGTGCTCAACAATTTTTTCAACATGACCATTTTCATTACGAACAATACGACCATATCCAGCAGGCTCTTCGATGTATGCCGTTAGCACTGTAGCTTTAGCTCCTGCTTCCTCATGATGTTTTAACAATGCTTCCATTGTTTCTGCAGTTATAAGCGGTGTATCACCACAAATAACCAAAGTTGTTCCTTCTTCATTTGCAAGGATATCAGCAGCCTGATCGACAGCGTGTGCTGTACCAAGTTGTTCTGCTTGCAATGCAAATTCACTTACGTTTCCTAGTTGTTCTTGTACTTTTTCAGCACCATGTCCAACTACCGTCACAAGTTTCTGCAATCCTAATTGAGATACTTGATCTACTACATGCTGTACCATTGGTTTTCCGCATACAGGATGAAGCACTTTGTATAGCTTGGACTTCATACGCGTGCCCTTACCTGCAGCAAGAATCACTGCAAATCTGTTTGACATATAGACCCTCCATCGCAACCTATTTATCCATTAAAGATATTATCCTAAATCATTATATATTTCAAGAAACACAGCATAACTATTAAATTTTACCATAATTCTTATAAAATGTTTTACTCTTGCGTATCTTTTTTTAGAAATAAGTCATACTATTTTAATGGAATTGAACTCTCCCCACCTTCTCTTCGTTTTGAAATAGGAATTTCCTCGGTTGAAATGGTAAAAAAAAACAAACCCCTGTAAACACTTACAGGAGTTTGTTACAAAATTATAGAGCTCTCATTTTATGAAAAGAGCCCTTTTTATTCGAATTTTACGAAGCTCCAGCTTCTTCAAACTCAACTTCTTCCAACTCGCCTAAACGGTGATACTCAGTTAAAACCGCATCTTGAATTTTTGAGCGTGTGTTAGAATTAATTGGATGAGCAATATCACGAAACTCTCCATCCGGAGTACGTTTACTTGGCATTGCTACAAATAATCCATTATTGCCATCAATTACACGAATATCATGAACAACAAATTCATGGTCTAGAGTAATAGAGGCAATCGCCCTCATACGGCCTTCTGTGTTTACGCGGCGTAATCTTACGTCAGTCACTTCCATCTTGTGTTCACCACCCTTTTCTAAATAAGCGATATGTTTGTATAAATTCCACAAATTTTCTATTTCTCCTCCAATTTTTTAAAAATTTTTAAGATAAAAATTTCTAAAAGAATAGAATATAAGGATTAACAATAGATACCGCTTACAAATATTCATTTCACAAGGGCGATTACTTCTATCTCGACAGAAACATCTTTCGGCAATTTTGCAACTTGCACACAAGAACGAGCTGGTTTATGTGTAGAAAAATAAGATCCATATACTTCATTCACATCATTAAAATCATCCATGTCTTTCAAAAATACAGTCGTTTTTACTACCGTATCCAATGATGCTCCAGCTTCTTCTAGTACAGCTTGTAAGTTTTGAAATACTTGTTCAGTTTGTACTTTTACATCTCCTGTTACAAGTTCCCCATTTGCTGTTAAAGGAATTTGGCCTGAACTGTAAAACATATTGTTTACAAGAATTCCTTGTGAATATGGTCCAATTGCTTGTGGCGCCTTATTTGTTTGAACAATTTTCATCACTTTCCACCCTTTAACTTTTTATTGTTATACAAATATCCTACCTACACAAATTCATGAATCTATAAGCAGAATGCAACTTGCTAGTAGGCGATAGAGCTTTCGTTATTCCAGAAAGTCCTATCGCCTACTAGCATCTTTAACTATAAAAAAGATAAAGCCCTTTGCTTTACCTTTTTATTCTGCTTCCACAAGTTCCTCATCAAATGGAACAAGTGAATAGTTTCCCTTCTCCACTTGAATTGTTTTTTCTTTAATATCTACTTCTGATAAACGAATTAATGAGACAAAATTGTTAATAAGTCTTTCCTCAATGTCTGTAGATTCTACTAATACACCAATTCCGACTACATTTGCCTTAAACTCTTCTAACATGCTAATCATACCTTGAATCGTTCCGCCAGCCTTCATAAAGTCATCAATAATTAACACATTAGCTCCTTCTGGTAAACTGCGTTTTGCTAATGTCATTGTTTGAATTCGCTTAGATGAACCTGATACGTAATTAATACTAACTGTCGGTCCTTCTGTTACCTTATTATCTTTCCTTGCAATGACTACTGGTACATCTAAGTAGTTTGCTACTGCGTAAGCAAGTGGAATTCCCTTCGTTGCTACAGTCATAACTGCATCGATAGGTTGTCTTGCAAAAACAGAAGCAAATAAACGCCCTGCCCCATTAATATGACGCGGATTACTCAAAAGATCAGTCATATATAAGTATCCACCTGGTAAAATACGATCTGGATTCTCAAATAAACTACATAGTTCACTAATAATCAGATTCGCCTCTTCTTCACTTATATATGGAATATATTTCACTCCTCCTGCTGCTCCTGGTATCGTTTGCAATGTGCCGACCCCTTGCTGTTCAAACGTTTGCTTAATAATAACTAAATCTTCACTAATAGAAGATTTAGCAGATTGATACCGTTCAGCAAAAAAAGTGAGAGAAACTAGCTGACGAGGATTTTGTAGCAAATAATAAGTCATATCGACTAATCTTGTACTTCGTCTAATTTTCACACTCTCACCTCAAATCACGAATATTCTAAACAAATAATAACGTATTATACGCCTTTATTCAAGCGTTTCTCGCTCCCCTAATAGGCGTACAGCATATACCTGTTCACAAAAACCTTTTAATCCATTATAGATTCGATGCATTCTCGAATCATGATGCACAAGCCCAAACACCGTTGGACCACTACCACTCATTAAAACTGCATCTGCCCCAAATCGCTTCATCTGTGCTTTAATCCGTGCAACTTCAGGATGCATTGCAAATGTCACATCCTCCAATACGTTGCCAACAGCATTACAAATTCCCTTATAATCACCATGATTAATCGCTTCGACCATTTGATCGACGTCAGGGTGTGTAACACGATTCAGCTTTAAATTTCCATATACGTCAGCAGTCGATACACCGATATGCGGCTTCGCTAAAATAACCCAGCAAGATGGAGGTGTTTTTATATGCTCAATCTTCTCTCCTCTTCCTGTTGCAATTGCCGTTCCTCCATACACACAAAAAGATACATCGGATCCAATCTCTGCGCCAAGTTCTGCTAGTTCATCTATTGTAAGTCCTAAATTCCATAGTTTATTAAGGCCACGTAATGTAGCAGCTGCATCACTGCTTCCACCTGCTAATCCCGCTGCCACCGGAATTGTTTTTTCAATCACAATAGATACACCTTGTTTTACCTGAAATTTTTCTTTTAATAATTTTGCTGCCTGATAAGCCAAGTTACGTTGGTCGTCTGGGACATATCGATTATGAGACACGATTTCAATACGATCTTCCGTTAACTCTGTTAGCTCTAAACGATCAGCTAAATCGATTGTTGTCATAATCATTTTTACTTCATGATAGCCGTCTTGTCTTTTTCCCAGTACATCTAACGACAAATTAATCTTTGCTGGTGCTTTCACTAGTAGCTTCAATCTATTCACCCACTCTATGTACTCAATCTTTTATCGTTTATTTTACCATAAATTTATAGTAAGACGATGACACTTCCCTAATTATAACGAAAAGCATGTAGAATGAAACTACTTATGCAAAATGATAACACCTTTTGGCGTGCAAAAAGCCGAGGATTTTCACCTCGGCTACCGC
Organism: Bacillus cereus group sp. BfR-BA-01430; assembly: GCF_022663115.1. Taxonomy (NCBI): domain Bacteria; kingdom Bacillati; phylum Bacillota; class Bacilli; order Caryophanales; family Bacillaceae; genus Bacillus; species Bacillus cereus group sp. BfR-BA-01430. The sequence continues at coordinate 14,079 of NZ_JAKUEW010000021.1, read as the reverse complement.
AGCATAGGAATATGTTACAACTACTGATTTTGTTTCATCAATTGCTTCTCAGCAATTTCAATAGCCCGTTTCACCATATTACCAGCATCTTTCGCACGAATTCCGCCCCATCCTTCTTTCTGAACAACATCGTAAAATCCAAGCTCTTTTGCAAGCTCTTCTTTAAATTGATTTGACATGACTCCTCTTCGTCTACTCAATGCAGATTACCTCCTTATTTTGCTACGGTATAGTTAGTATGCAAAAACATATAGCGTTTCATTTGTGGGAAAATATGTAACACGTCATATAATTAACCTAAAATCACCTCATTATGAGGGTCATCATAAAATGTTAATTCCACCGTTTCTGTTAAAACATCTGCATAACTATAGGAAACACGCTGTAATGTATCTTCTTGTTGATCGAGCTGCACAACAAACACAGAACGATATGTCTCTGCTAATACACCCGATTGCTCTACCGTTTTTCTTCTACCACTATTCGCCTTTAACATAAGACGCTTTCCAAGATGATGATCTAATTCGTTTTTAATTTCATCTAAACGTTTTGCCATATGCTTAGCTACACCTCGCTGTAATTTAGAGTGAATACTTAAGAACACATGATCTCTCTATCCTAATGATAAAGTGAAACTTTAATGAGCCCACACCAATCGGTCTGTTACAGGCAGTGAGGCTCCCACCTATCTTCCTTGCTTCTCCACTGGTGTTAGCCAGCTTGTCCCTTTAGGGGTAGGGGTGGGAGTGTAAAAACTAACAAGCCCTATTATTAGCTGCACTTACTGCCTTTGAATAGATAGAAGAAGTACTATATTTAAAAGTATTAGTAATAGTGTGTTCGTTCCTATCTTCTTTTATCCAAACACCCATAAAACATTAAGTATAGATATATAATTATAAGCATTATATTCCACCTACTAAAAAAGCAAGATACCTATGTACCTTGCTTACTCATCATAATATTGAAATGGTAGCCCTGTTCGTAAAATACCTCGCGTTTCAACGCCACCAAGACCTTTTTCACCAGTAATTGTATTACGCACAACATCCCATACGTTTACACGTTCCATAAAGGAAGTAAAACTAACTTTTCCTACTACATATACAGGATCTAGAGCATGAATATTAATACGGGAAGGAGAACTAGCAAAATTAGCACCCGCTCGAATTAAAGCTTCAAAATGCGATTGACACGCTCCCGCAAAAATAACAAGCTGATCTAATGATGGGTATTTTTTTCTTACTTCACGAACTGCCTGTACAAAATGTCTAGAATGCCTGTAAGCTGCTAAATCTCCCATTACCCCTTTTGACTTTGTATACGCATCATGACCTGTTATGACTAAAATATCTGGTCGAAAATGATCGATTAAATCCACTACCTTTTCATGCATTTCTGTTTCCTTACAATGAATTCCTTGCACTGGCACTCCTATCTTTGTATATAAATCTAAACATTTCCGTAAATATAATGGATCCCCATCTATATGCAATACCCTTCCCGGCATTTGAAAGTAACTCACCTCATTCGTATAGCCACCTGTGGAAGTATGTTCATGCCGCTCCTTCATGAGTACATAATCTTGCTGAAATAGACGATATGTGCGCTCCATCTTCTCCTTTTCACGCTTTTCCCTTTTTTTATACTCACGCTGATTAATAATGATTAAATCTTCAAGTGGAGCGTCCGCAACAAGCCTAACTTCTTCTCCAAATAAAATTGCCATTTCTCCTTTTATCTCTATAATACGAAAAAGTATATCCCGATTATACGATTGTCGTTCTACTAAATCTCCAACATGTACAGCCATTCTCCTACCTCCAAACTCATTAGGCCATCTCACTAACCATCTTCTGTTCATAACCTATGAGTTTAGGAGAGAAAAGGTGACAAAAAGGACAGCTCTATTTAAGCTGCCCTTTATTATTTATTTAAAATTTCATCCGCTATTTTATAGTAGCCGTTTGGTACGAGCTCATAGTCAGTGAAGGATAAAGCTCCCCCACTGATTCATGTTTTACTTCGTCTTATGAGGAACTAGCGCATTACTTAACATTGCAAATTCTTCAATGGATAACGTTTCCCCTCGACGTTTCGGATCAATTCCTATCTCTGTTAAAATTCGCTCTAACAATTCTTTATCTTTCGGAAAATCATTTAAGTTATTTGATAAATTATTCATTAACGTTTTGCGACGTTGTGCAAAACTTGCGCGTACTACCTCAAAGAAAAACTTTTCATCTATTACTTCTACAATTGGCTTCGGACGTTTTAAAAGACGAATAACAGCTGAATCCACATTTGGTTGTGGAACAAATACCGTACGCGGAACTGTCATAACGGTCTCTACTTCTGTATAGTATTGAATTGCAATGGATAAAGAACCGTAATCTTTTGTTCCCGGCTTAGCAGCCAAACGATCTCCTACCTCTTTTTGCATCATCACTACAAATCCACGAACAGGTAGCTTTTCTTCAAGTAATTTGAACAAAATTGGCGTTGTCACATAATATGGTAAATTAGCTACCACCATTACGTCTTGTCCCTCTTCGAATTGTTCTTGAAATACTTCGTGCACATTTGCTTTTAAAACATCTTTGTTAATAATTGTCACATTACCATATGGAGCTAACGTCTCATCTAAAATGGGTAATAGTCTTTGATCAATTTCAAAAGCCACCACTTTTTGGGCACGTTTCGCTAATTGCTCTGTTAGAGCTCCAATACCAGGACCAATTTCAATAGCTCCGCCTTTCGGTCCGATCTCTGCATAATCAACAATGCGATTTAATACATTTGTATCAATTAGGAAATTTTGTCCCAAACTTTTTTTGAATGAAAATCCGTACTTTTCAACAATATCTTTTGTACGATTTGGCGTTGCGATATCCTTCATTTCTTTTCCTCCTGTAATACTTGTTTATAAGCTGCTGCAAATGCCTCCTTAGAAACTTGAAACATTTGTAACCGTTTATGTAACTGCTTCGCATTTGTATAACCAATCTTTAATAGCTTACCCATTCTTTCTCGACGACTTTTTGCCATCTCTCCGCCTACTAGGCCAGCATCAACTAGATCGCTCCAACTAATTTCACTTGTGTAATCTTCCATTTCCTCATGAACATTTTCTAACGCACGGCGAATAGATTCATTAGAAGCATGCTCAATTCCGACACCTTTTTTTCTCTTAGCAAGTGCTTCCTCTTTTGGTAAAAAAGCATGCTTACAGCCCGGTACTTTTTCAGATATGATTTTTCGAATACGCTCTCCAGGATAATCTGGATCGGTAAAAATAATAACGCCCCGTTTTTGTTGCGCTAATTTCACTTGTTCAATAACATGATCACCAATTGCTGAACCGTTCGTTTCAATTGTATCTGCATCTACAGCGCGTTTAATGGCAACTGTATCATCTTTACCTTCTACAACGATAATCTCTTTTATTTTCATGACTGCCTCCACACTCATTTCGTCTCTACTTAGTAAAACAAAAAAACGGATACTTTTCCATTATTATTTTCACATTCACACAATTAAAAAAAGGAAAAGAATGGGCATCCCCATTCTTTTTTATTTCACACCAAACAAAGCTTTTGCATTCTCCGTTGTTATTTTTGCAACTTCATCATATGAAATGCCTTTTAGATTTGCAATTTCTTCTGCTACAAGCTTAACATAACTTGGTTCATTTCGCTTTCCACGGAACGGATGTGGCGTTAAGTATGGACAATCTGTTTCTATTAGTAATTTTTCCATTGGAATTTCCGTAGCAACTTCCTTCGGTTTTTTTGCATTTTTAAACGTTACTGGTCCTCCTAATGAAATGAGGAAATTCATATCAATACATTGTTTTGCTACTTCTACACTTCCACTAAAACAATGCATAATGCCTCCTACTTCAGCGGCATTCTCCTCTTGTAAAATATCTACAATATCTTGTGTCGCTTCACGATTATGAATAATAATCGGTAATTTCACTTTCTTAGCTAATTGAATTTGTTTGCGAAATACTTCTTTTTGCACTTCTTTCGGAGACTTGTCCCAATGATAATCTAGCCCCATTTCACCAAGGGCAACCACTTTCGGATGAGCAGCTAATTCTTCTAACCAAACGAGATGTTCTTCCTTCATATCAATTGCATCGACAGGATGCCAACCAACTGCCGCATAAATAAAATCATATGTTTCTGCAAGTTCAATTGCCTTCTTTATCGTTACTTCATCAAAGCCAACGACAACTGTATATGCTACCCCAACCTCTTTCATCCTAGCAATAACTTCCTGCAAATCCTCTTCAAATTGCTCTGCGTTTAAATGTGAATGCGTATCAAACAACATGTCAAATAACTCCTTTTATTTAAAATAAATGCTACTAAAAAACATTTTCCTAACGATAGAATGCCAGTAATATTACAATATAAATCAAAAGGAAATTCCTTAGTAAGAAAAAAGATGCTTCACGAATGTTACACGTGAAACACCTCTTTCTTTGTCATAATTACTTGATTTTTGTACCATTTGGTAAGTTTTGATCAACTGTTGCTAACGATAGGACACCGTCTTCTTCACCCGCTAAAATCATACCTTGTGATAATTCACCACGTAATTTTACTGGTTTTAAATTCGTTACACAAATAACTTTTTTACCTTTTAAGTCTTCTGGTGTATAGAATTTCGCAATTCCAGATACAACTTGGCGTTTTTCTGTTCCTAAATCCAATTGAATTTTTAGTAATTTATCTGCTTTTTTCACTGGTTCTGCTTCGATTACTTCTGCCACACGCAATTCTACTTTAAAGAAATCATCAATCGTAATTTCTTCTGCTTTCGGTTCTTCTTTCTTCTCTTCAACTTTAGGTGCAGAACCCTTCATTTGTTCTTTAATATAGGCAACCTCTACTTCTACTTCTAAACGTGGGAAGATTGGTTGTCCTTTTACAACTTTTGTACCAGTTGGGATACATCCAATTGTAGAAAGGCTCTCCCAAGATTGATATGCCTCATCAGTAATACCAAGTTGTTCAAAGATTTTACCTGGTGTTGCTGTTAAGAATGGCATAAGCATGATACCTGTTTGACGTAGCATTTCTGCTAAATGCGCCATAACAGATGCAAGCTTCTCTCGATCTTTCTCATCTTTCGCTAATACCCATGGCTGTGTTTCATCAATATATTTATTCGTACGACTAATTAATTGCCAAATGGAACTTAATGCTACCGAGAATTCCATGTTTTCCATTGCTTCTTCTACTTTTTGTAATGTATCTGTTGCAAAATTTACTAACGTTTCGTCAAATTCTGTTACCTTTGCTTTAAATGCAGGGATTTGGCCGTCAAAGTACTTATCGATCATTGCAACTGTACGATTTAATAAATTCCCTAAGTCATTTGCAAGGTCAAAGTTAATACGTTCAACAAAACCTTCTGGTGTAAATACACCATCTGATCCAAATGGAACTTCACGAAGTAAGTAATAACGTAATGCATCTAATCCATAACGATCAATTAATGTAACAGGATCAACGACATTCCCTTTCGATTTGCTCATCTTTCCATCTTTCATTAAAATCCAGCCATGAGCAAATACTTTCTTTGGAAGTGGTAAATCTAGTGCCATTAAAATAATTGGCCAATAAATTGTGTGGAAACGAACAATCTCTTTTCCTACTAAATGAACATCTGCTGGCCAAAACTTTTTATACTTCTCTGCATTTTCTGTTCCATATCCTAATGCTGTAATATAATTTGATAATGCATCTACCCATACGTAAATAACATGTTTAGGATTTCCTGGGACACGAATTCCCCAGTCAAATGAAGTACGTGAAACAGCTAAATCTTCTAATCCTGGTTTAATGAAGTTATTAATCATTTCGTTTTTACGTGATTCTGGTTGAATGAAATGAGGATTCTCTTCATAGAACTTTAATAGTCGATCTACATATTTACCCATTCTAAAGAAGTAGGATTCTTCACGGACAAGTTCTACAGCATGTCCACTATCAGGGCTTTTTCCACCAACTACTTTACCATCTTCCATAATTGGATCAACTAATTGATGTTCCGTATAGAATGTTTCATCTTGTACAGAGTACCATCCTTCGTATTCATCTAAGTAAATATCACCTTGATCAACTAACTGTTTGAAAATCTTTTCTACTACTTCTTTATGACGATTTTCTGTTGTGCGAATAAAATCATCATAAGAAATATCCATTTTCTTCCATAAATCTTTAATTCCCGCAACGATGTCATCAACGTATGCTTGTGGTGTTACTTGTAATTCTTCTGCTTTCTTTTGAATCTTTTGTCCATGTTCATCAGTACCTGTTAAATAATGAACATCATACCCTTGCATGCGTTTGTAGCGTGCCATTGCATCTCCTGCTACTGTTGTATAAGCATGTCCAATATGGAGCTTTCCGCTTGGGTAATAAATTGGAGTAGTAATATAAAAGGATTTCTTTTCCTCTGTCATTATTTTGAACCTCCCAAATGACCTCATATGTATTTATAAACAGTATATCAAAAACTGACGCATAAAAACGAATTAATGCTCGATATCTTTATCATCTATTACTCATATTTCACAAAAATATACAAAAAGGAGAAGAAATATCATAATTATAGAACTCTCCCTACCTTCTATTCACTTAGAGGTGGGAACTTTTCGGCTAAGATGATAAAATCAGAAAATGCTTGCGCAAATATTGTCGATTCTATTATAAATAAGAAGTATAAAAAATCTAGAAATCTTTTATAAAATCTAGAATTTAAGAATTGACGGAAATGTAAATGATTGGTATCATATGTTCATAGGGTATTTTGTCGAAAAATGACGAATTAAAATATAAGCTCGAAAAATTACAAACTATGAGGAGGATAACGAATATGAAATCTACTGGTATCGTTCGTAAAGTTGATGAATTAGGCCGCGTGGTAATTCCGATCGAACTACGTCGTACATTAGGTATTGCAGAAAAGGATGCTCTTGAAATTTACGTTGATGACGAAAAAATCATCCTAAAAAAATACAAACCAAACATGACTTGCCAAGTAACTGGTGAAGTATCAGATCATAACTTATCTTTAGCTGACGGTAAAATTATCTTAAGCAAAGAAGGCGCTGAGCAAATCTTAAACGAATTACAACATTACATTCAATCAGCAAAATAAGCTTCTCAATTATGAGAAGCTTATTTTTTATCAATATGATAGATTTGATAGACATCTCGTTTCGACAGGTTTCGATCTTTTGCAACTTTTTTTATTGCATCCTTTGAGGACATTCCTTGCTCGTTTATATACTGTTCGATATGATCATATACTGAAATAGTTTCCCACCATTCTACCTCAGAAACAGCTTCCTCTTTTGATCCAGATACTAATATACAAAATTCACCACGTACTTCGTTCTTCTTTGCCCATTCGATTGCCTCTTCAATCGATCCTCGAATAAATTCTTCAAATTTCTTTGTTAATTCTCGGCACAATACAATTTCCCTATTACCAAATACTTCTTTCATAGAAAGCAACGTATCGTCTAATCGGTGCGGTGCTTCATAGAACATCATCGTAGTTGAAACATAACGTAGTTTTTCTAATTCTGCTTTACGTTCTTTTTTATTTCTTTGTAAAAATCCATAGAAATAAAAATGTTTCGTTTCTAATCCCGATGCAATGAGTGCTGTAAGAGCAGCATTTGCTCCTGGAAGTGGAATAACGTGATATTGTTTTCCCACAGCTTCTACTACAACATCGTATCCTGGATCAGAAATACAAGGCATACCAGCATCACTTACAAGGGCTATTGTCTTTCCCTCTTCTAGCTTAGCTAAAATCTTTTGACCACTTACTTCCTTATTATGTTCATGATAGCTCATAACTGGCGTTTCAATTTCAAAGTAGTTACAAAGCTTTCTCGTCTGCCTTGTATCTTCAGCAGCAATAATATCAGCCTCCTTCAATATTCGAACCGCTCGAAATGTCATATCTTCTAAATTGCCAATTGGAGTTGGTACTAAGTATAAAACTCCCTCTTCAGTCTGTTGAAAGCTTTTTTGCTGCCACATAACGTTCTCCTTTTTTCATATATTCTTCTTTGTCTTTCCTCTTTAACTGCTTAAAATAATATTCAGCTTGCATAGCTGTTCGTTTTTCTTCATGAACTTCGAGATATTTCAATGCAACTGGAAGCCTAGCACGCGTATATTTAGCTCCCTTTCCATTGTTATGAGTTTGAATTCGTTTTTCTATATGATTTGTATAACCTGCATAGTAGCTACCGTCTGAACATTCCACTACATAAAAATAATGTTTATTCTTCTCCATACAAAATGCTACGAATCTCCTTTGTATATTCATTGTTCTCATCATATACAAAAAGCGGTGGTAAAATCTTCAAATCAGCACTACCATCCTTCATTCCTTCAATTAATAATGTATTTGCTTCCTTACCTGCTTTTGGATATACAAATTGTACACGTTTTGGCTCGATTTTATATTTCCTCATTAATGTTACAATATCGAGCAATCGGCCTGGTCGATGTACAAAAGCCACTTTTCCGCCTTGTTTCACCAATTGACTACTAGCACGTACCACATCTTCTAACGTACACATAATTTCATGACGTGCGATTGCTAAATGTTCATTTATATTTTTCTCCGATGATTTTGGTGTTTGAAAATAAGGGGGATTGCACGTAACAACATCATATTGATGATGACCTAATGTTTGCGGCATGTCCTTTAAATCCCCATGAATTAAATGAATTCGTTCTTCTAAACAATTGTATTGAACACTTCTTATTCCCATATCATATAATCGCTCTTGAATTTCTACACCAGTGATTTTCCCTTTTGTTCTTTTACTTAATAACAGTGGAATAACTGCATTCCCCGTACATAAATCAAGCAAATTTCCTCTTTGAATCGGAACCCAAGCAAAATTTGCAAGTAACACTGCATCTAAAGAAAAATTAAATACAGATGGACTTTGAATAATTTTCATTTCTTCATTTAATAAGTAATCTAAACGCTCATCTCCATATAAATCCATATATGATATCCTTTCTTCCAATTAACCTATCCTACTTCATTATCTATTAACGTAAAATGAAAGCTTATTCTTTCCAATCTTACGCTCATGTATAAAAAATTACCTTTCCAATACATTGGAAAGGTAATTTTATTTTTTATTTAAAAATGACAGACAGAATAAACAATCTCCTTCTTTACGTACACTTCCATAATGTAAATTACAAATATGAAATCCCTCTTGATACAAGCGAGCTAAATTATCATATCCTTCACCGATATCTGTTTTAGGTTTTACTTCTTTACGTTTTTGAGTTTTTTGCTTTTCCTTAGTCTGCGCTTCCTCAAAGCGACGTCGCAAATTCTCATTTTCCATTTTAATATGTTGGTTTTCTTCCAATAACTCGGCAAGATGTTGTTTTAATTCACCCAACTGCTTATATAAATGTCCAATTTGCCCTTCCATGCTAGAAACCGCTGCAAAAATATCTTTTTTCTCCACAAGCACCCACCTCGTTAATCTGTGGTTTGACTCGAAACGACCCCTTCATTTATTAATTCATCTAACGTATATTCAACTATCCGTTCCTTGTCTACTAGTTCCACCTGTATTAATCTTTCTAAAATATTTAATCCGATGACACGTCCAAGACCATTTGGTGTTTGTATACGTTGATCTAAATCAGGAAGTTGCTCCTTTGCCGCCTCATATTCATCATTCTCGTATTTTAAGCAACACATTAAACGACCACATAAACCTGAAATTTTTGCAGGATTTAATGATAAATTTTGATCCTTAGCCATCTTAATAGATACTGGTTCAAAATCTCCTAAAAAAGTAGAACAACAAAGCATACGACCACATGGTCCAATGCCGCCTAGCATTTTAGCTTCATCTCGAACGCCAATTTGTCTTAGTTCAATTCTTGTTCGGAAGATTGCTGCTAAATCTTTTACAAGCTCACGGAAATCAATTCGCCCATCCGCTGTAAAATAGAAAATAATCTTATTGCGATCAAACGTATACTCTACGTCTACCAATTTCATATCAAGATTGTGGTCCGCCACCTTTTGTTGACAAACTTGATATGCTTCTTTTGCAGCATGCTTGTTCTCTTCAACAATGGTCCGATCATTTTCATTTGCAATGCGAATAACTTTCTTTAGTGGTAATACAACATCATTTTCATCTACTTGTTTTTTTGTAATAACCACTTTCCCATATTCAATCCCTCTTACAGTTTCTACGATTACAAACTCATTTTCCGAAATATCGAATTGATTGGGATCAAAGTAATATACCTTTCCGGCCTTCTTAAAGCGAACACCTACTACATCATACAAAACGGTCATCCCTCCTGTAACCGCAACACTAACTGCTCGAACACAAGCTGCGCATTTACATTAGCGTTGATTCTATTTTTTGCCTCTAATATATAAAAAAGGGCTGATACAATGCGCTTCTGAGCATAAGAGAAAGTTGCAAACATCTCCTTTTGCTCTTGAAAAACGAGACGATCTTCCTCTCCTAGTTGAACATATAATAAATCCTTATAAATAAGGAGTAACATATCTAAACCTAGTTGTAATTGTTCCTTCTCTCCAAAGTGTTTCCCCCATTTTTCTTGTACAAAAAAAAGAGAGGTTTTATCTTTTTCGAGCGCTTCACATAATTTTATCACTAAAGTTCGTGCTTGTGCAAACCATTCATCATTACAAAGAGCTAATGCTTCCTCAAAACTATTCGTAATTTGAGCTGCGAGAGTAGATAAGGAAACCGTTATTCCTTCATCCTGTAATCTCCTAATTAAAGATTCTGTAGGAAGCGGCCGAAAAGTCACTACTTGGCAGCGAGATAAGATGGTATTTAATATTTGATGACTTTGTTCTGTAAGCAAAATTGCAGTTGTATCACTACTTGGTTCTTCTAAAAACTTTAATAGAGTATTGGCAGCATTTGCCGTCATTCGGTCTGCATGCTCAATAATATATATCTTCTTATTTGCTTCTAAACCTGTTTTTGAAAACTCTTCTTGTAAATCATGAATTTGTTGTTTTTTAATTGATAGACCGTCTGGCTTTACAAGATGTAAATTAGGATGATTCCCTGAATCAATCCGACGACAATTGATACATGTATGACATGGTTCTACACCACTTCTTTGCATACAAAGAAAACTTTTTGCCATTTGAATTGCCGTTGCAAATTTTCCAGTTCCTTTCGCACCTTCTAACAAATAAGCATGGGATATACGCTCTTTTGCAATACTATTGATTAACATCTTTACACCAATGGGTTGTATAGCAGAAAGCTGCTCCCACGTCTTCGTCATAATGCATACCTCACTTATCCTATACTTTCCTTCTATTATAACAATTTACTTTCTATAAGCTGAATAACCTCTTCTACAACGTTCTCCATTGGCTGATCTGCATTCACTACCACGATACGATCTTTGAACCGTTCTACAATTTGTAGATAGCCCTCACGTACAAGGTGATGAAATGCAACACTTTCCATATCTAAACGATTCACTTCTCTTGCAGCATCTTTTTCAATACGTGCCAAACCAACTTCTGGTGCAATATCTAAATAAATTGTTAAGCTCGGCATACAGTCTTCTGTAGCAAAGCGATTCATTTCATATACTTTATCAATTCCTAATCCTCTTGCATACCCTTGATAAGCAAGAGAGCTATCAATAAAACGATCACACAATACAAGCTGATCTGCCTCTAATGCTGGCATAACTTTTTCTACTAAATGTTGTCTCCTTGCTGCTGCATATAATAGCGCCTCTGTACGAGCTTCCATCATTGTATACTCTTGTTTATGTAAAATCGTTCGAATTTCTTCTGAAATAACAATTCCACCTGGTTCCCTTGTTGCAATTACTTTCTGTCCCTTATTTTCAAAATATGGTAACAACTTTGTAATTAATGTTGATTTTCCTGACCCTTCTGGTCCTTCAATTGTTACAAATAATCCCTTCATCCTAAAACCTACTTTCTCTCTATAACATATACCTTTATATACGTTGGATTCCCTTGAAAACGAGCCCCAGTTCTTTCTAAATGAGCAATCTCTCTTATATGCTCTAAACGAATTGTTTCCCCATACATAATGAGTGGTATTCCAGGTGGATATGGAATAACCATCTCTGCTGCTATCATACCAACAGCTTCTTCTATAGGTACTCGTTTTATCTCATATTCCTCTAAGTGCTTATATGCAAATGGTAAAGGAGAAATCTCCCCTTTATAAGTATAACGAATAGAAGGTCTATTGTCTGTTACCTTATAATGCCTTAGCAATAATCGTATGATTTCTATTCCTTTCATGTATTTCTCATTTACTTGTAACGGTAAAATAAAAAGTACGTTATACGGATCTGCCATTTCTGCATATATACCAGCCTGTTCAAATAGGGACTGTAATTCATACCCAGACAATTCACAACGACTTTGGACAGTAACCTTGAGTTCATCCTGTAATGGATATTGCAAAACCTTTATTTGCGGAATAGAATGTAATGCTTCTTTAAATTGATTGATGAACTCAATAATGGAATGATAACCCTTTTCTTTCATATTTGCTAATGCAAAACGAGCAATATCCAAAGAAGCCATAATTGGATAGGATGGGCTACTAGATTGTAACATATTTAAATAACTAAAAACTTTCTCTCTATTTATTAAGTCACTATTTATATGTAAATAAGATCCCATCGTCATTGCAGGTAATGTTTTATGTGCAGACTGTACTACAATATCCGCACCATACGCCACTGCTGATTGAGGAAATGGTTCTCCTAAGCAAAAATGTGCGCCATGTGCCTCATCTACTAATACAGGTATTTGATGCTGATGCGCATAGGCGATACTTTCTTTTAAATTGACGCCCATACCGTAATAATTAGGATGTGTTAAAATAAGTGCTTTAGCATTTGGATACTGGTCAATAGCCTTTTTTATGATTTCATTATGGATGCCAACAGGCACATGATATACCTCATCAATCCATGGGTCTAAAAATACTGGATTAGCACCTGCTAACTTTAAAGCATTTATAACGGATTTATGACAATTTCTTTGTACAAGAACAATGTCATGTTCCCCGCAGCAAGATAAAACCATTGCTAAATTTCCAACTGTAGAGCCACTAACTAAAAAGTAACTTTTCTGTACTTCATATACGTCAGCCAGCAATCGTTGTGCCTCATCTATACATGCAGAGGGACTATGTAAATCATCTAATCCTGTTAATTCAGTTACATCAATAGAAAGTATATCTCTAAAGCTGTCGATTGCTTCTTTAGGGAAATTCAAACCATTTTTATGACCTGGGACATGTAAAGATAACGGTTGTTGCTGTTTAAAGCGCACTAATGCTTCGTATAACGGTATTTGATTTTGATTCATATGTTACCTCTTCCTAACTTTTCTTTCTTCATCTATTATACAGATATCAAATCAAAAAAAATAATAGGCATATGCCTATTTAAAAATATGATACTTCTATTTTCTTTAGTTGTTTCAAATAATATATATATTTTGGATCATTTGTCTCAGTATTCACCATATCCTTTTCACATTCATCACAGATGAAACGATTCTGAACATATATCCCTTCGTTTCTTTTATGCTCACATATAATGCAAATTTCATTTAGCGATTCCATAACTTATCCTCCTCCCAATTTAACTGAATATATTTTACATTTCTATTCCTTAACACTTTTCAGAAAAATATACGTCCTTTTGTTATATATAATATGAAGTGCTTCTAGGCAATGTGTTTGTATTTCATACAATGCTGAAAAACTTCTGCTATATTTTTTATCAAATTCCTTTTCAAAACAAAAAAACACGAATCAATCGATTCGTGTTTGAATTGCTTGGCGACGTCCTACTCTCACAGGGGCAAGGCCCCAACTACCATCGGCGCTAGAGAGCTTAACTTCCGTGTTCGGTATGGGAACGGGTGTGACCTCTCTGCCATCGTCACCAAACTACCAAAGGCATATTCCTTCAAAACTAG
>NZ_JAKUEW010000020.1:0-49222 GCF_022663115.1 Bacillus cereus group sp. BfR-BA-01430 | reverse complement strand
ATCAATGGACACTCAAAAAAATGGCTCCGGTACAATACCGGAACCATCTTTTAAGTGCTTGATTTTTAAAGGTCTTTTTATTAAACTGTCCATTTTATAGGGTACAGTTCAGTTTTAGGTTCTCCAGAAGTAGAAGGACAAGGAACAACAACGCATGAAACAGGTGCTTATAAAGTACCTTCATCAAATAAGAAACAGAAGCGAAGTTAACATATAAAATGAGTCATTCGTTCGAATGACTCATTTTATATGTTTTTATTTCTATTATTTTTTCATTTCTTTTATCATTTTATCTACATCTTTGTCTAAGCGTTCGAAATAGAAAAACCATAATAAGCTAACGAACAAGCAATATATCGCCATAATGCATAGATTATCTGTTATATTTTCCGCAAGGGATTTAGAAGTGAAAAAAATTCCCCGAATAAGGGAAATAATAAAGTAAGTAAGAGGACCGATAAAATGGACGAGTATGTATAGTGATTTTTTTACTTTCGTATGAGTCATTTGACATGGCTCCTTTTCATTCAAAATATCCATTTAAACTTAATAGTTTTTATCAGTGCTGCCCGCCCTTAGTTGTTATCAAGATGTTATTTTTTAATAATATCTTCAAGCTCATTGTAAAATTTTTTAAGCTGTATTGGGTTATGAATCAATATTTGGGCATCATATTTACTAATATGTTTTCTCACTCGGAATTTTAGCAAAATAGATCTTCCGTATCGTTCCAATAGTAAATTGAACTCGGGTTGATCATTTAGTAATCGTATGTTTTCGCGAATCCTTAATTGTCTTTCATGTGGATTTCCCAACAAAATGTTTAAAATCATTTGTAAAAATAGCAATGAAATCACCCTTTATATATGCGCTTAAAATTATATATTTCTGTATATTCTAATTATAACAAAAATAAAAAAGAAAAGAAATAAGACTTCTTTTCTCTTTGTTTAGTTCATTTACATATTGTCGATACTAAAACATAGCTATTTTTTCAATAAACGAAACGCTTTTTCTGTATTAGCAAAGTGAAGCTTCACAAATTCAGGAAGACGCTCTTTTCCTAATTTTTGAATGAGTTTAGCTGCGGCAATATCCACTTGCATACCTGCACCTTTTGGAATTGGCATACCTGCTTTTTTACTAAGTTTATCAAATTGTTTTACGAATGAATAACGAGCCAGAATAGATGCCGCTGCAACAGCTAAATGTATACTTTCGCCTTTTGTAGCAAAATAAACATTGTCACGTTGTACCTCTTTTTGTTTTGTTAAATATTTATAGTATGTATTAGGTTGTGTGAATTGATCGATTAAGATGCCGTCTGGCTTCGTCGGTGCAATTTTCGCTAATAAGTTGGTAATGGCCTTATTATGCAGTAAAGCTTTTAATTTCCCTTGGTTGTTTCCTTTATCAAACAGCTCGTTATATTTTTCGTTATGAAGAACGAGGGAGCTGTAAGGAACAACGTGAAGGAGTTGTTTAGCAATTGCAATAATTTGAGCATCATTTAAGTTTTTAGAATCTTTTACACCAAGTTCTTTTAAAAGTGGAATTTGTTTTGCATCTACGTATGCAGCGACAACTGTCATCGGACCGAAGTAATCTCCCGTACCAACTTCATCAGACCCTATAATAGACATTGTACCGATGGAAGCGGGCGGTGCATAACGATGTGAATCGACCGCTTTTTTTACAGCTGATTTCGGTGCTTGAGAGACAGTTTGCCAACGAGAAGCCTCTGCTTCAGCGCGTCCACCTTGAAACATAACTTTTCCTGATTTATAAGCAGTAATTGTACAAGATGATACTTTCGCCATAAAGATACCGCCTTGCGGAACTGTTGGACTAATTGCTTGTTTGTATTGTTTTTTCATCTCTTCAATGACTGTAGAACTTGTTTGTAATACGATAGAATTTGACAAAATGATCGCTCCTTTTTCAATAGTGTTATTTTTATCATATCGGATTATTCTTTCTGTTTCCATATTGGGAAAGTTCATGGTATGATAAACTTTAGGATTCTGTACGTGATTGGAGGCCGGTGAGTTGTCACAACAAAAGGGAAAGAAAAGTCGAATTAATGTAGAAATCTATGGTCAACAGTACTCAGTTGTTGGCGATGAAAGTACAAGTCATATCCGCATGGTAGCAGCGATTGTGGATGATAAAATGCGCGAACTCAATGCCAAGAATCCTTCGCTTGATACGAGTAGACTAGCGGTATTGACGGCGGTAAACGTCATACACGATTACATAAAATTAAAAGAAGAACATGAAAAACTGAAAGAAAGTATGAGACAAAAAGGAATGGAATAACATGGTTGATATCATTATCATTTTATTGCTTGTTATGGGATTTTTCCTCGGTTTAAGAAGAGGATTTATTCTACAACTTGTAAAGTTAACAAGCTTTATTATCGCATGCCTTGTTGCATACTGGTACTGTAAAGATTTAGCGCCAGCGCTAGCGAAAATGATTCCGTATCCGTTTGATCAAAATGTATCCGTTCCAGAATGGATCGATGCAAACAATATGGAGACAGTTTTTTATCAAGCAATTGCGTTTATTGTACTATTCATTGTTACAAAGATTGCACTTTCATTGCTTGGTAATTTGCTAAATATGTTTGCGGAAATACCAGTGTTAAAGCAAATGAATGCATTTGCTGGAGCAATTCTTGGTTTTTTAGAAGTATACATTATTTTGTTTGTTTTAATTATTATTGGAACGATTCTTCCGATTGAACAAGTGCAAACACCATTACAACAATCATCAATTAGCAAAATAATTGTAGACGATACACCGATTCTTTCTGAAAAGGTGAAGGAACTATGGCAGACAGGTAGCAGAGTATAACTTCTCTTTTTCGGAAAGAGAAGTTTTTTTCTATGAAGGAAAGGCGGGGAACATATGAAAATAAATAAAAAACAAGTTATTAAATTATTAGAGACAATCGCTCTTTTTATGGAATTAAAAGGCGAGAATCCATTTAAAATATCCGCGTTTCGTAAAGCGGCAGCAGCGTTAGAAAGTGATGATCGTAGCCTTTCTGAAATTGAAGATTTTACAAAGATTCCAGGCATCGGAAAAGGAACTGCAGCAGTTATTCAAGAATATATGGAAGCTGGAACGTCAGAGGTATTGCAAGAACTTGAAAAAGAAGTTCCTAGTAGCTTATTGCCATTATTAAAACTTCCAGGACTCGGTGGTAAGAAAGTAGCGAAACTTTATAAAGAACTTGGTGTTGTTGACATGGAAACATTAAAGCAAGCTTGTGAAGACAAGAAAGTACAGGAGCTTGCTGGGTTTGGGAAGAAGACGGAAGAGAAAATACTAGAAGCAATTGCGCAAGCTGGTTCTCGCCCTGAACGTTTACCGATTGCAATGGTACTTCCTATTGCCGGGGAAATAGAAGAGAAATTGTCGAATATTGCAGAAGTAATTCGTTTTTCGCGCGCTGGTAGTTTACGCCGCGTTCGGGAGACTGTGAAAGATTTAGACTTCATTATTGCAACGACAGAACCAGCAGCAGTACGTGAACATTTGCTTCAATTTGATAATATGATTGAAGTGATTGCAAGCGGCGATACAAAAGTATCTGTACGCCTGCAATATGAGTATGATATTTCAATTGATTTTCGCCTTGTGAAACCTGAGGAATTTATTACAACGCTTCACCATTTTACAGGTTCAAAAGATCATAACGTAAGAATGCGTCAAATCGCAAAAGATAATGGTGAAAAGATTAGTGAGTATGGTGTGGAAAATTTAGAGACAGGTGAAGTGAAAACATTTGAAACAGAAGAAGAGTTTTTTGCTCATTTCAACCTTCCGTTTATTCCGCCAGAAGTACGTGAGGATGGAAAAGAGATCGAACTCATTAAGGAATACCCAAACTTAATTCAGTTCTCTGATATACAAGGTGATCTTCATATGCATACAACATGGAGTGATGGCGCTTTTTCCATTGAAGAAATGGTACAAGCATGCCGCGAGCGTGGCTATAAATTTATGGCAATTACGGATCACTCCCAATATTTAAAAGTAGCGAATGGCTTAACGAAAGAGCGACTTCGTGAACAAGCAAAAGAAATTGAGCGCATCAATGCAAAATACCCAGATATCACAATTTTACGTGGGATTGAAATGGACATACTGCCAGATGCGACATTAGATTTTGATGATGAGGTATTAGCGGAGCTTGATTATGTAATTGGTGCGATTCATTCCAGCTTCTCACAAGACCGTGAAACAATTATGAAACGTTTGCGTGCCGCAATTGAAAATAAGCATGTAACAATGATTGCTCATCCAACAGGACGTCTTCTTGGACGCCGTGAGGGGTATGATGTAGACACAGATCTATTAATTGAGCTCGCAAAAGAAACAAATACTGTTTTAGAATTAAATGCAAATCCGAACCGTCTAGATTTAAGTGCGAAATTATTAAAACAGGCACAAGATGCTGGTGTGAAAATAGCAATTAATACAGATGCTCATACACTTGAGATGTTAGAAGATATGGAAACAGGTGTAGCGGCAGCACGTAAAGGTTGGATTCAAAAAGATACCGTGATTAACACATGGGATATTGAACGTTTATTAGATTTTATGAAACGTAATAAGTAACACAAGGGGGACAGGCAACTTATGTTAGAACGAACGTTGCGTGTATTAGAATATGACAAAGTAAAAGAACAGTTACTTGAGCATACAGCTTCTTCGCTTGGTCGAGATAAAGTAAAGCGTCTTATGCCAAGCACAGACTTTGAAGAAATTGTGGAAATGCAAGATACAACTGATGAGGCGGCGAAAGTAATCCGTTTAAAAGGGCATGCACCACTCGGCGGGATTTTTGACATTCGACCGAATGTAAAGCGTGCAAAAATAGGAAGTATGCTGAGCCCGCATGAATTGCTTGATATCGCAAGTACAATGTATGGCAGCCGTCAAATGAAACGATTCATTGAAGATATGGTTGATAATGGCGCCCAGCTTCCGATTTTAGAAACTCATGTTGCGCAAATTGTATCTTTATATGATTTAGAAAAGAAAATTACAGGCTGTATTGGAGATGGTGGCGAAGTACTCGATAGCGCTAGCGATAAATTGCGTGGTATTCGCAATCAAATTCGTACAGCGGAAAGTCGCATTCGTGAGAAGCTCGAAAATATGACGCGCTCTTCAAATGCACAAAAGATGTTATCAGATGCCATTGTAACGATCCGTAACGATCGCTATGTAATTCCGGTTAAGCAGGAATATCGCGGCGTATATGGTGGGATTGTTCATGACCAATCTGCATCAGGACAAACGTTATTTATTGAACCACAAGTCATCGTGGAACTGAATAACGCCTTGCAAGAAGCACGTGTGAAAGAGAAACAAGAAGTAGAACGTATTTTAATGATGCTTACAGAAGAAGTAGCAGCAGAAGCTGATATCGTATTAGCGAATGTCGAAGTGATTGCGAATCTTGATTTTATCTTTGCGAAAGCTTTGTATGCGAAACGAATGAAAGCGACAAAACCGATTGTCAATAATGAGCGTTATATGGATTTACGCCAAGCACGTCATCCGCTTATCGATCCAAAAGTGATTGTGCCAAATGATATTATGCTTGGTAAAGACTTTACAACAATTGTCATTACAGGTCCGAACACAGGTGGTAAAACAGTTACGTTAAAAACGGTTGGAATATGCGTATTAATGGCACAATCTGGTCTTCATATTCCCGTACAAGAGGAATCAGAAATTTGCGTATTTAAAAATATTTTTGCCGATATCGGTGACGAGCAATCCATTGAACAAAGTTTAAGTACATTCTCTTCCCATATGGTTAACATTGTCGATATTTTAGAGAAAGCTGATTTTGAAAGCTTAGTGCTATTTGACGAATTAGGTGCTGGAACAGACCCGCAAGAAGGGGCAGCTCTTGCCATTTCTATCTTAGATGAAGTATATAATCGCGGTGCGCGCGTTGTTGCAACAACGCACTATCCAGAATTGAAAGCATATGGATATAATCGTGATCAAGTCATTAACGCAAGTGTGGAATTTGATGTAAATACATTGAGTCCAACTTACAAATTATTAATTGGGGTACCAGGACGTAGTAATGCTTTTGAAATTTCGAAACGCCTTGGATTATCTGAACGCGTAATTAATCGTGCTCGCAATCATATTAGTACAGATACAAATAAGATCGAAAATATGATTGCGAAATTAGAAGAAAGCCAAAAGAGTGCAGAACGTGATTGGAAAGAAGCAGAAGAGCTTCGTAAGCAGTCTGAAAAGCTTCATCGCGAATTGCAACGCCAAATTATTGAATTTAATGAAGAACGTGATGAACGATTATTAAAAGCGCAAAAAGAAGGAGAAGAAAAGGTCGAAGCTGCGAAGAAAGAAGCAGAAGAGATTATTCGTGAACTTCGTCAATTGCGTAAAGCGCAGCTTGCCAATGTGAAAGATCATGAATTGATTGAAGCGAAAAGCCGCCTAGAAGGGGCAGCGCCTGAACTTGTGAAAAAACAAAAAGTAAAAGTGAAAAATACAGCGCCAAAACAACAGTTAAGACCGGGCGATGAAGTAAAAGTATTAACGTTTGGCCAAAAAGGTCAACTTCTAAAAAAAGTAAGTGATAATGAGTGGAACGTTCAGATTGGGATTCTGAAGATGAAAGTAAAAGAATCTGATATGGAATATATTAATACACCAAAGCAGCTTGAGAAAAAAGCAGTTGCAACAGTAAAAGGACGGGACTACCATGTTTCCTTAGAACTGGATCTTCGCGGTGAACGTTTTGAAAATGCGATGATGCGTGTTGAAAAGTATTTAGATGATGCACAGCTTGCTAACTATCCGCGTGTATCGATTATTCACGGTAAAGGAACAGGAGCGCTTCGACAAGGTGTACAAGACTACTTGAAGAACCATCGCGGCGTGAAAAGTTTCCGCTACGGCGATATGGGCGAGGGAGGCCTTGGCGTCACAGTTGTCGAATTAAAATAGCAAAAAGCCAAATAAAGGGGTAAACCATTATGTTTATGGACAAACTTGCAAAAGTATTGTTAGCATGTTGCGGCATATTTTTGATGATTGGGGTTATTTATTTAATGGTTTTTGCAAAGTAAAAAAGTGTCAATCTCGGCATCATACTATGCTTTGAGATTGATGCTTTTTCTTTTCGGACAATCTATAAGAAAAAGGAATAGACAATGAAAATTAACCAATTTATAAGTGAAGCACTCTCCTGTTCAAGGCGAGAAACAGACCGTCTTATTAAAGCTGGGCGCGTCGCAATGAATGATAAAGTTTGTGCGCATGGTGTACTTGTAAAGCCTGATGATGTTGTAACGGTTGATGGAAAAGTTATTGAAAAAGAAGAAAAAGAAAAAGTATATATCGCCTTTCATAAACCAGTTGGAATTACTTGCACAGCTGCAGAACATATCGAAGGGAATATTATTGGTTATATCAACTATCCCGAAAGAATCTTTCCAGTTGGTCGCTTAGATAAAGCATCAGAAGGGTTAATTTTACTAACAAATGATGGGAAGATTGCCAATCAAATTTTACACGGAGACCATGAACATGAGAAAGAATATGTCGTAACTGTTGATAAGCCGTTTACGGATTGGTTTATTCATAGTATGAGCTGCGGTGTGAAAATTAAAGATGGAATGACAAAACCTTGTAAAGTAACAGAAGTAGATTGCTCTACATTTCGCATCGTTTTAACACAAGGAATGAATCGACAAATTCGGAGAATGAGCCGTGCTTTCGGTTATACAGTAACAAAACTAAAGCGCGTTCGAATTATGAACATAAAATTAGGTGAGCTTGAGGTTGGAAAGTGGCGCTACCTTACCGATGAAGAGTTACAAGAGTTACGAGGAGCATTATAGGGAGAGTTGTTTGCTCCGTATGTTTTTTATCCCGCTATTTTAGGCCACCTCAAGATGTAGAGAAAAGCAAGGAAGATAGGTGGGAGTAGGGCTGCCGTAACAGCCCGATTGGTGAGGGCTCATAATCCGTGGGGGATGAAGAAAACCCACACGGATTAAAGTTTCACTTTATCAGAAAAAATAAAACTGTTGCTTTTTTTTCAAATAGCCCATATAATAAAAAAACAACAAGTTTCGACAATATATTTTGTAAAAGTAATGATGAGGACATGAGTTATTTTTTACGATTCTCAGAGAGGGAGGCCTTAGGCTGTGAGCTTCCTAATACGAAAAGATAAACTTACCACCTCTAAACTTCAAGAGTGAACTGCATGTGCATTGTAATTCTTGGCGGATAAAACCGTTATCAATTTACACGAGCTATAAAATGAATTTTTTGTTATACATTCATTTTATTAGAATAAGGGTGGAACCACGATTTCAACACTCGTCCCTTTGTTAGGGACGGGTGTTTTTTGCGTTCTTTTGTAAAGGAAGGACGATATGGAAAAGGGTATGTAATGAATTTTGTTTCTGAATATTCTGTTTGTTCAAGGAGGTAAATGAAAGTGAAGTCATCTTTAAAGGTATCTGAAATATTTGCAATCAGTTTAATGTTATTTGCACTTTTCTTTGGTGCAGGAAATATGATTTTTCCACCAGCATTAGGACAAGGGGCTGGAACAAATGTATGGATTGCGTTATTTGGGTTTGTCATTACAGGTGTGGGACTTCCATTACTTGGGGTCATCGCGATTGCTTTAAAAGGAGATATTAATAAACTCGCAGGTCGTGTACATCCTTTATTTGCACTTGTTTTCATCGTTGCGATTTATTTATGTTTAGGTGTATTTGTGAGTGTACCACGTACAGGCACAGTTGCTTATGAAATGGCAGTTGCTCCATTTTTACCAACTGAAGTAGCTGGTGCAAAGTATCCACTTGTTATATTTACATTTATTTTCTTTGCTGTTACATTTTATTTAGCATTGAACCCATCAAAATTAGTGGGACGCATCGGAAAAGTATTAACACCGATTTTATTAGCAATTATTGCAATTATTGTTGTGAAAGCATTGATTTCTCCAATTGGAGAGTTCCGTGCACCGACTGAAACTTATAAAGATCCACTTTTCAAAGGGTTTATTGATGGATATTTAACCTTAGATGGATTAGCGGCGCTTGTTTTTGGAAATGTCGTTGTGAATACGTTAAAAGGAAAAGGTGTTACAGATAAGAAAAGTATTGCACGAGTGACAATTATTGCAGGGATCGTTGCTGCACTTGCCTTATTCCTTATTTATTTAGCGCTTGCTTATTTAGGAGCTTCTAGTGTTTCTCTCGGAATGGGGGAAAACGGTGGTGTGATTTTAACAAATATTGTACATCATTTATTTGGTGGATATGGCATTTTATTACTAGGTGTAGCAATCGCAGCGGCATGTTTAACAACATCTGTTGGAATCGTTGCAGCGTGCGGAGAGTTCTTTTCAGGATTACTACCAAAGCTTTCTTATCAAACAGTCATTTTTATTTTCTGTGCATTAGCATTTGTGGTAGCAAACCTTGGGTTAACACAGCTCATTGCATTAGCATTACCAATTTTAATTACACTGTATCCAATTGGGATTGTGTTGATTATCTTATCTCTTGTTGAAAATTATATTCCGATTCCATTAGCAATGTACGTAGGAGGTATGATAGGAGCATTTGCAATTAGCCTGTTTGATGGTTTACACAATGCTCATATTGAATTTGCAACACTTGCACCTATTTTAGAAAAAATACCACTTTATAGCGTTGGAATGGGTTGGCTAATTCCGGGAATCATTGGTATGTTTGTCGGATATATTGTGTCTATGTTTCAAAAGAGAGCAGTTGTGATAGAGAAGTAAGCGACAGGAGTGTTTTGAAGAAGGAGCTTGTTGTACTTACAAAGTGATAATATGGTATAGTGAAACGAGGCTGCTTTTTCAGCCTCGTTTTTCGTGCTTCCTAATCCATTAGAAAGCATTTAAATAGAAAGGAAGTCATTATATGAGATCTGAAGTTGCTGTGAAAATAAAACCAAAATTTATAAAACAATTGAAAAGTGGCTATCCACTCATTTTAAAAGAGGCAATTCAAAATGTAAATGACATACAAGAAGAAGGAACGATTCTTAACATATTAGATGAGAAAAATCAATTTCTTGGAAAAGGATATTACGGTAAGCAAAATAAAGGATATGGTTGGATTTTAACGAGAAAAGAGCAAGAACACATTGACCAAGCTTTCTTTGAACGAAAAATAAAGTCAGCGTTACATAAGAGAAAAGGTTTTTATAAATCAAATGATACAACAGCATTCCGCGTTCTAAATGGTGAAGGTGATGGTCTTGGCGGTGTAATCATTGATTATTATGCTGGGTTTTATGTGATTAGCTGGTATAGCGAAGGGATATATTCCTTTAAAAATGAAATTATTGGAGCCCTTCAAAAGGTAGCAAATTTCAAAGGAATCTATCAGAAGAAGCGCTTTGATACAAAAGGGAAATATATTGAAGAAGATGACTTTGTAATAGGAGAGCGCGGTGAATTCCCTCTTTTAGTGAAAGAGAACGGTGTAAACTTTGCGGTGTATTTAAATGATGGTGCAATGGTAGGGGTATTTTTAGATCAGCGTAACGTTCGAAAACAAATTCGTGATACGTATGCAAAGGGCAGAACGGTTTTAAATATGTTCTCTTATACAGGTGCGTTCTCCGTATTCGCAGCCCTTGGAGGAGCAATCAAAACGACAAGTGTCGACTTAGCAAATCGCAGTTTAAGTAAAACAATTGAACAATTTAGCGTAAATGGCATTGACTATGAAGCACAAGATATTATCGTGGAGGACGTATTCCATTACTTTAAATACGCAGCGAAGAAACAGATGAAGTTTGATATGGTTGTACTAGATCCACCAAGCTTTGCACGTTCGAAAAAATATACATTTCGTGCAGCAAAAGACTATAAAAACTTATTAAAAGAAACAATTGCCATTACAGAAAACAACGGTATCATCGTTGCTTCTACAAACTGTAGTACATTTGATATGAAAAAATTTAAAGGCTTTATCAGTGCAGCTTTTAAAGAGATGAATGGTAAATATAAAATTTTAGAAGAACATTCCTTACCAGAAGATTTCCGTACAATCGATCAATTTAAAGAAGGTAACTATTTAAAAGTAGTCTTTATTGAAAAGCTTAAAGGATAATCCTAAAAAAGAAGCTCAATCGTAAATGAGCTTCTTTTTTATTGGACAATATGCTGCACGCGGCCAACTTGTCCGTCTTGCAATCGAACTTTAATCCCGTGTGGATGAGATGGTGAGTTTGTTAAAATATCTTTTACAATCCCTCGAGTGAGAGTACCAGTCCGTTGATCTTTCTTTAAGACAATATCTACTTCTAGACCAGGTGAAATATTCGCTCGTTTTTGCCCGTTCATTTATACACCTGTACGTCTACGTTGATTATTTGGCTTTTTTGTTTGTTGACTTTGTAATTTTTTCGTTGCCTGGTCTTTATTTTTCATACTTGCTCCATTTTTGTTTCCTTGCTTTTTCTTCGCAAGTTGCTCGCGCATTAAATCCGCCAAGCTTACTTTTTTATTTTCTGACATAGTGAGTCTCCTTTATATAAAGTACATTGCAAACATGAGTCGCGAATTTCATCATATCATTGTTAGAGAAGGAAAGGAAGTTGGTTTGCACATTCATATAATTCTTTCCACTTTATAGCAGTTACGATACAATAAAATTGTTAATGTTTGTAAAAAGGGGATAGGAGCATGCCACATCATATTTTATTAATAGAAGATGACATTTCGATTCAGGAAATGGTTGAGAAATATTTATTAAAAGAGGGATTTCAAGTTACAATTGCTTCTGATGGAGAAGAAGGCGTTGCGAAATTTTTTAATGGAACATTTGACTTGATTATTCTTGATATTATGATGCCAAAGCTAGATGGTTTAGAAGTTGTGAGAATCATTCGCGAAAAAAGTGCTGTACCAATTTTAATGATGTCCGCAAAAGATACAGATGTCGATAAGGCGGTGGGGTTAGGACTTGGTGCAGATGATTACATTTGCAAACCATTCTCTATGATTGAATTGGCAGCGAGAGCAAAGGCAAGTATTCGAAGATTTACAAAGTATTCAGTTGTGGAGCAAAAAGAAGAAATGATTGTGATTGGTGATTTGAAAATAGATCCGATTAACTTCACTGTGCATAAAAAAGAAAAACGGTTAAAACTCACTTTAAAGGAATTCGAAATTTTAAAATTGTTCGTAAAGAATCAAAATCGTGTATTTACAAAAGCACAAATATATAATCTCATTTGGAATGAAGAATACTATGGCGATGATAATGTTATTAACGTTCATATGAGAAGGTTACGTGAGAAAATTGAAACAGATCCATCCAATCCAGAATATATTAAAACATTATGGGGAATTGGCTATAAGTTGGAAGTGATATAGCATGTTTTTTCTGTTCATGATTGTTATTTTTATATTATTAGGTGTCATTTATTTTCAATATAGAATAGGGAAAAGCAAGAGTGCGAATATACGTTATACGTATGAAAAATTAGAGAATATTATAAAGCAACAAACTGGTGAGAAATTATTAGTTGTAACGGATGATAAAGAACTACAGCAATTATTAGTAGCAATTAATCATTTATTAGATGCGAAACAAAAAACAAATGCGAATCATGCGAAGGTTGAAATTTCGATGAGAAAGATGCTTTCTAACATTTCTCATGATTTGAAAACGCCGCTCACTGTTATTCTTGGATATACGGAAATGTTAAATAAAGATAAAACGATGAACAAAGAAGAACAACAAATACTGTTAGAAAAGGTACATGTAAAAACGCTAGAAGTAATGGAACTTATTCATAAATTCTTTGATTTGGCGAGATTAGAATCTGGAGATAAAGCAATTGAAATAACAAAGGTGAATATGAATGAAGTGTGCCGAGAAAAGATTTTAACGTTTTATGATTTCATAACGACGAAAGGGTTTGAGGTACATATTGATATACCGGAGAAAAATATGTATGCATTTGGGAATGCAGAAGTATTAGGTCGTGTATTAAATAATTTAATATCCAATGCCATTACGTATGGATATGATGGAAAAATACTTGGTATTACGTTAAGAGATGATGGACGATATGTATATGTTGATGTATGGGACCGCGGTAAAGGAATTAATGAATCGCATATTGATAAAGTATTTGAGCGTATGTATACGTTAGAGGATTCAAGGAATCGACTATATCAAGGTAGTGGTCTTGGACTTACGATTACAAAACGACTGGTAGAAGCTTTAGGGGGAGAAATTCACCTTTTTAGTAAACCGTATGAAAAAACAGTATTTACGATTATGCTGAGAAAAATCGATTTTTAGCTTGTAGAAATAGGATTCTACAAGCTTTTTTTGAACGTAAGGAATTTGTAAGGAAGGGGTAAGAAAAAAGAGACCTTCATTGTCTATGCTAGAAATATAAAGTGATACGAAAGGAGAAAATGAAATGACATATATATTAAAAACGAATCAGTTAACAAAGGTGTTTCAAGGAAAAGAAGTAATTTCGGGCGTAAATATGCATGTGAAAAAAGGAGAAATTTACGGGTTTTTAGGACCAAATGGTGCCGGTAAAACAACGATTATGAAAATGATTGTAAATTTAATGAAACCAACGAGCGGAGATATTGAAATTTTTGGCGAGAAGTTAACAGGTACATCATATGAAGTGTTAAAACGTATGGGAATGATTATCGAGTACCCTATTTTTTATGAAAAATTAACAGCTCAAGAAAATTTATATCTTCATTGTGAATATATGGGTTACTACGATAAGAATGGAATTGAGCAGGCGTTACATCTTGTCAATTTACAAAACGTGGAGAATAAGAAAGTAAAAGACTTTTCATTAGGGATGAAACAAAGATTAGGAATTGCAAGAGCCATTTTAACGAAGCCGGAGTTACTAATTTTAGATGAACCAATCAATGGTTTAGATCCAGTCGGGATTAGGGAATTACGTGACTTATTAAAAATGCTTTGTAAAGAATATGGAATGACTTTATTAGTCTCTAGTCATATTTTAGGAGAAATGGAGCAAATGGCAGATACAATTGGGGTCATTCAAAATGGAAAATTGATAAAAGAAGTTTCAATGAAGAGTATTAATGGAAAACAAACGGAGTATATTGAAATTTCGGTTCCAGATGTGAAGCGTGCAGCTTACATGTTAGAAAATAAACTTCACATAACGAATTACAAAATAATGAGTGGAAATATGATTCGTGTGTATGAAATGACAGTGACGCAGCAAGAAATTTCTAAAACATTAATTATGAATGATGTGGAAATTGAAAGTATAAACAAAAAACATAGTTCATTAGAAGAGTATTTTTTAAATATTGTGAATGGAGAGGGTATTCGTGCTTAATTTAATGAGGCTTGAACTTATAAAATTTAAGTTGTGGCCGATTATAAGAGGGGCGCTTATTGCGATATGTGTTTTTTCTCTATTTGTAATATTACTTATGTTTGATGGTGAGTTTACACATTATGATGAAGTATTTAGATTCATTGATATTTTTATGAGAGGAATCTATATTATGTTTGGCGCGAGTTTAATTGCAAAATTTATTATTCAAGAGTTTCAAACGAAAACAATGACAGTTATGTTTATGTACCCAATTAATCGTAAAAAAATGATGATGGCTAAAATGTGTATTATTATGATCGTTACCTTGCTTCTTATTCTCATTTCTGAAGCGATTGTTTTTTGTCTTTTTTATATATTGAATTTATATCAACCAGTTATTACAGAATCACTCACGCTAGCAATCGTTAGTAAAAACGCCATTATGCTATTTGTACACGCAGTAGCAGCAACTGGAATTAGCTTAATTCCCATTTACTTCGGGATGAAGAACTATTCAGTACGTACAACGTTTATATCAGCAATTATCATTATGTGTCTTGTAACGTCAAGTATAAATGGTGAATATTCTTTATTTCATATTATCGCGATTCCTCTTGCGCTAGCTTGTGTAGGGTTGTTTATTGCGTATAGAGCGATAAGGAAAATTGAACAAGTAGATTTGTATAAATAAAAGAAGTTTGTCAACGTAGAAAGAGATCAATTAGTGGAGGAAACAATTATGTTAAAACTTATGAAACTAGAGTGGAGAAAACATCATTTATCTCGTTATTTTACAAGTGTTGCAATTTGTATCGTAGCCATTTTTGCTGTTGTTAGCCTTATGGCATGGGGATCTAAAGTTGAAGAGGATGTCATGTTCTCTGATTATGCTGGATTCATGTCTTTAGCAAATATTTTTATTAGAATCACATTTATCATTTTTGCGGCTGTTATGTTGTCGCGCTTAATTATTGATGAGTATAAGAATAAAACAATGCAATTATTGTTCGTGTATCCGTTACAACGAAAAACGTTGATACAAGCTAAATTGGCAATCGTTTTTGGATTTTGCTTTGTAAGTACAATTATGGCTACATTTCTAATTAGTATATTGTTATTCTTTTTGAATCCAATCATGGGTTTACTTGAAGTGCCTGTTACGATAAGTGATATCATTGTTACCATTCCTGCTACCTTTATAAACGGATTTATGATAGCGGGAATCAGTTTAGTTCCTTTATATTTTGGTATGAGAAAAAAATCAACACCGACAACCATTACTTCCGCTACCATTATCGGATTTTTAGTGAATGGATCCGTTGGTGATGCAAATAGTTCCATGAGTTTATTTGATTTTATAATTGTACCAATTGTGCTTTGTATATTAGGATTTTTCATTAGTTATTTTTCGTATCGTAAAGTTGATAAAGCAGATGTATCGTAAAGAAAGATATGACCACGACTAAAATGAACTGGAGAATAAAAAGTGAAGAAAATGATAGTAGCCGCTATTTTCATAATTGTAGTTGTTGGTATAGTTTTTAGTCTCAAGGAAGTAAGAGGAAAGAGTTTTGAAAAGAAAATTTCTTTTGCAGTAGATAGTGGGGAAGAAATAGAAGTAAATAATGAAAGTTGGAATGTTGAGTTTAAAAATACGGAATCCAAAAAAGTAACAATCACAGCTGAAGGGAAACAAAAAGATAAGAAGAATGCCCCTGTAGCGATTAAAAATGATGGGAAGAAAATGATAGTAAATCAACAAGATCAAAAAGGAGGATTTATTGAAGGATTCAGCTTTGGAAAGAAAGGTACTATTTATATTTCTATTCCAAAGGCTGGAGTAGATACAATTACTTTGAATAATAGTTCTGGTGATATAAAAATAAATGATATAAAGACTAAAAATGTTATATTTTCAAATAGATCGGGAGTGCAAAAGATTGAAGGGCTATTCGCAGAAAAAGGGACGTTTTCATCAAAAGAGGGGGAACTCAGTTTAAAAGATAGCTCAGTAGAAGAACTATCTGTATCTTCTACTATTGGTGATAACTACATTACAAATGTAACCACTTCTAAGCTGAAAGCCACTTCAATAGATGGTGAAGTATCCATTAAAGATATAAAGGAAGAAAAATCATTATTTATAGAGACGAAGTCAGGAGATATCGGAGTGTCTTATAATAAAGCACCTACTTCATTAAAGATTACGGCTAGTAGTAATTCATCCGATATAACAGTGAATTTAGCCGGGTTTAAGAAAAAGACGAATACGGAAAAGTTAAAAGAAGGTACGATTGGTAATGCATTAAATAAAGTGGAGCTTTTAAGTAAACAAGGAACTATAAATATAAATTCATGACCTTGATTTTCTTTGATTTACTTTAAGTATTGTTTTGCTAGGAATAGAAGCAGTGTTCAACATAGTAAATAGAATCAGGGGAACTGATTATGGATTTGTTGCTACTTAATCTAATAGGAGGGATTATAGCCCTTTTAATCGGAGGAATTTTATATTACAGACGCCCTGAGCAGAAAGTTTTTTTACTTTTAATGGCGATAGGGGTAGTAGATATCATTATAACTGGAATGAGAATGCTTTTAAAATAGAAGGAGGGGTGAAGAAGATGTTGCAACTTATGAAGCTAGAAATGAAGAAATGTAAGCTTGGGTGGTATGTGAAGGGAGCAATCATCGCAAATATAGTGATGGTTGCGCTGTTGTTTTTTGTAAGCTATGTGTCACAAATTGAAGGAGATGTAGAACTAAGAAATCCTCAAATGATGCTTTCAATGGCTAGTGCAATGGTGCGAGGAACATTTATTGTCTTTGCAGGAGTATTAATTGCAAAACTAGTAATTGAAGAATATAAAAACAAAACAATATTACTTATGTTTTCTTATCCAATTAATCGAAAAAAAATCATTGCTAGTAAGTTATTAATCACGGCAATGTTAACGTTTGTAACAGTTTTCTTATCCAATATTTTTGTAATAGGTGTCTTCTTTATTTTGAATCGTTATATGCTAGTTATTCCGAATACAATAACGATAGCGGAGTTGATGCAAGAAGGGATAAAAGTGATTCCTTTTTCCATTGCAGCTGCAGGAGCAGGTTTAATTCCATTGTATTTTGGTATGCGTAAACATTCTGTTCCAACAACGATTTTGTCTTCCTTAATTGTTGTGATGATCGCATGTCAAAGTCAACCAGAGTTCTCATTAGCGACCTTTTTGCCACTTCAATTCGCGCTTGCGGCTATTGGCATTATGATTGCTTCTTATGGAATTAGAAATATTGAGAATGAAGATGCACTGTAAAGTTCCACATGAAACAAGTGACAGAAAAAGACAAGGTTCTCAATCGAAGGCACTGAAAAAGTGATTGCTTTGAAAAAATAACGTGTGTTTTATCAATATACAGAAAACATAAAGGAGTCCATCACCTGTATATAGTAGGTGGTGGACTCCTTTTTCTTATTAGGTAGACTTTTTCAGTGGCCTCTTCTCAATCCTTTGTCTTTTTCCGTTATTACATTTTGGGAGCTTCCATTCCTGCAGCTGCCCATTCTTCCTTTGCAGGGCCGTAAATACCAGGAACTTTCAAACCGGCTTGGCGCATAAGTACAGTCATTTGACCACGATGATGATTTTGGTGGTTGATTAAAGTCATTAAAAAGATAGAATTAGGCATTGGACGCCCAAAGAAGTCATTTATTGTAGCTAAATCTTTATCAGTCCACTGTGTTTGAATCGCTTCAACAAATGATGCATTTACTTTACGATAATTCTCCGCAATTGTTTTTGTAGAAGTTGGAACAGGATAATCTTTTGTTTCGCCTTCAAATGTTAATCCTGTACCTGATAGCATAACAGGAACTGCCGTAACAATATGCCAAGCAACTCTACCTAAAGTCCAATGGTCAGGCGTAATTTCTTGTGTTAACGATTCATCAGTTAATGCATCTAATACTTTTTGTGTAGAATCAGCCTCGTATTTCCATGTTTTTAAAAAGCCCTCAATTGTTTGAAACATGTTATCCCCCCTATAGTTATTCAAATGATAAATTCACGAGAGGAGACATTTTTCCTTCTTTTTTATTTGATCCTGTAAAAGCCCGATTGGTGAGGACGGATGAAAGATTCATTTTATGCTACATTGATGTAGTGTGTACACATATTTAGGAAGTAATGTTGAAGAAGAGCGGATTCAGTGAAAAAGAAAGACAAAAGTATAAGCAAAAATAGCATTTGCTGCATGTAATAACTATTAGGATATAGGGAATAAATTGTTGTGTATAAAAGATTGGTTGTAGACCGAATCAGCTAACGTTTTATTCGGTTACTAGAGTGTATGTTAAAGATAAAAAATGAAGGAAGGAATCACTATGTCTCAATGGTACAATCATTTTCATACAAATTGTGGTTGTAATAAAACAACATATATTCATTCATGTTGTTTTAGCTGCGATGGGACGGTTCCTAAAATTGGTCCAACCGGCCCAACGGGAATAACAGGAGTGACGGGTCCAACCGGTCCAACGGGAATAACAGGAGTGACGGGTCCAACCGGCCCAACGGGAATAACAGGAGTGACGGGTCCAACCGGTCCAACGGGAATAGCAGGAGTAACCGGCCCAACCGGTCCGACAGGTGTTAGTGTAACGGCAACGTACGCTTTTGCCAATAATACATCTGGTGGCGCTATATCTGTTCTTCTTGGTGGAACGAATGTACCGCTTCCAAATAATCAAAATATTGGTCCAGGTATTACTGTTTCTGGTGGGAATACTGTATTTACTGTTGCAAGTGCAGGGAACTACTATATTTCATATACAATTAATATAACAGCTTCGTTATTAGTAAGTTCTCGAATTACTGTTAATGGCTCACCGCTTGCGGGAACCATTAATTCTCCACTAGTGGCAACAACTTCATTTAGCGCGACAATTATTACAAAGCTTGCGGCTGGTGATGCGATTAGTTTGCAGCTATTTGGATTATTGGCTGTTGCAACTTTATCAACTAGTACCCCTGGAGCCGTTTTGACGATTATTAGATTGAGTTGACTTGGAATTAGAAAGATTAGGTAACTAGGTTCCCTCTATTGTAATGAACGAATAGGGGAACAAGTACATAAAAAGTATCGAATAGTTACATAAAAGTCAGAATATTATGATTGTAACAAGGTGATGGCTATAATATAATGAAAACAATCATCATGAATGGGCATTCATTTTATAGTTATGAAAATGAAAGGAGGAATAGGAATGGAAAAGCCTTGGTTACAGTATTACCCAGAGGAAATTCCACATACCATTGCTTATGATACGCAGCCTCTTCCTATATATTTAGAGCAGATGTCTTCACGATACCCAGAAAAGAAAGCGCTTCATTTTTTAGGGAAGGATATTACTTTTTCAGAATTGAATAGCAAGGTGAGGCAGTTTGCAAACTTTATTCAGAAACTGGGAGTGAAAAAAGGTGATAGAGTAGCGATTATGTTACCCAATTGCCCGCAAGCTGTCATAGGATATTATGGAACGCTACTTGCAGGGGGGATCGTTGTACAAACGAACCCTCTTTATACAGAAAGGGAGCTAGAGTATCAACTACACGATTCTGGAGCGAAGGTCATTCTTTGTATGGATTTCGTATTTCCAAAGGTTACAAGCGTTCAATCCACTACAAAACTTGAACATATCATTGTAACTCGCATTGCTGATTTCTTACCATTTCCTAAAAATCTTATCTATCCATTCATTCAAAGGAAGCAAACAAATCTCATCGTAAAAGTTGAAGAAAGCCATATGATTCACCTATGGAATGCAGTCGAAAAAGAGCGTGATACAGCGGTAGATATACTTTGTGATCCTGAAAATGATCTAGCCCTTTTACAATATACGGGGGGGACGACAGGATTTCCAAAAGGAGTTATGTTAACGCATAAAAATCTTATATCGAACACTTTAATGGGAATTCATTGGTTATATAATTGTGTAGAAGGGGAGGAAGTTGTTCTTGGTGTGCTGCCGTTTTTCCATGTATACGGGATGACTGCTGTTATGAATTTAAGTATTATGCAAGGGTATAAAATGGTACTGATTCCAAAGTTCGATATGAAAATGGTTTTTGAAACAATAAAGAAGCATAAAGTTACGCTATTTCCAGGAGCTCCGACCATTTATATTGCTCTTTTAAATAGTCCGCTTCTCAAAGAATATGATATATCTTCTATTCGTGCTTGTATTAGTGGTTCTGCTCCATTACCTGTAGAAGTACAGGAGAAGTTCGAAAGGATTACTGGTGGTAAGTTAGTAGAAGGCTATGGACTGACAGAATCATCACCGGTTACTCATAGTAATTTTCTATGGGAAAAACGTGTGTCAGGAAGTATTGGTGTTCCGTGGCCAGATACGGATGCACGTATTGTATCGCTTGAAACAGGAGAAATATTGCCGCCAGGTGAAATTGGTGAGATTGTGGTCAAAGGCCCTCAAATTATGCAAGGGTATTGGAATAAACCTGAAGAGACAGCAGCAGTATTGCAAGATGGCTGGTTGCATACGGGTGATGTTGGTTATATGGATGAGGAAGGATTTTTTTATGTGAAAGATCGTAAAAAAGATATGATAGTTGCCAGTGGTTTTAATGTGTACCCACGCGAGGTAGAAGAAGTACTATATGAATATGATAAAGTACAAGAAGTGGTTGTAATCGGAATTCCTGATCCGTATCGCGGTGAAACTGTAAAGGCTTATATTGTCTTAAAAGAAGATGAAGTTTGCTCCGAAGAAGAATTGGATCGATTTGCTCGTAAATATTTAGCTGCTTATAAGGTCCCAAAAGTATATGAGTTTCGAAGTGAATTACCAAAGACAACAGTTGGTAAGATTTTACGACGAGCTCTTATTGAAGAAGAGAAAAAAAAGAAAGAGGAGGAACAAACGGGCTAAGGCCCTTTCTTTTTGAAAATATAGGATTGACAATATTTTAAATAGTCAGTAATATTAAAATATGAATGACTACTCATTCAGTCATCTTCTTGAAGGGGACAGTAAAGTGAAAAAGAATAGACCGAAATATAATCAAATTATTGATGCTGCAGTGATTGTGATTGCAGAAAATGGATACCATCAAGCGCAAGTTTCGAAAATTGCAAAGCAAGCTGGCGTAGCTGATGGGACAATTTATTTGTATTTTAAAAATAAAGAAGATATATTAATTTCCTTATTCCAAGAGAAGATGGGAGAATTTATCGAAACAATTCGTCAAAAAACAGCAGGAATTGAAAGCGCTGTAGAGAAGTTATTTATGTTGGTAGAAATGCACTTCTTGCTGTTATCACAAAATGATTCTCTTGCTATTGTTACGCAACTAGAGCTTAGACAATCCAATCAAGAACTACGCCTTAAAATAAATGAGGTACTAAAAGGATATTTACAAGTCATCGATGAAATTTTAGAAACAGGTATAAGACAAGGAGAATTTAGAGCGAATTTGAATGTTCGTGTAGCAAGGCAAATGATCTTTGGAACAGTAGATGAGGTTGTAACCAATTGGGTAATGAGCGATCATAAATATGATTTGGTCGCACTTTCAAAAACGGTACATGAGCTACTTGTTTTAGCTTGTGGTTATCGTCAATAATGGGAGGGATCAAGTTGAAATTCCTATCTGTAGCAGTTGAAGATCATATTGCAGTGGTGACGTTCAATCATCCGCCAGCTAATGCAATGTCTTCACAAGTTATGCATGACGTAACTGAATTAATTGATCAAGTTGAAAAAGACGACAATATTCGTGTTGTTGTTCTTCATGGGGAAGGTCGCTTCTTCTCAGCAGGGGCAGATATTAAGGAATTTACTTCTGTTGAGGAAGCAAAGCAAGCGACAGAGCTGGCACAGCTTGGACAAGTTACATTTGAGCGCGTAGAAAAGTGTTCAAAACCAGTTATTGCGGCAATTCATGGAGCGGCACTTGGCGGTGGCCTTGAGTTTGCTATGTCTTGCCATATGCGTTTTGCAACTGAAAGTGCAAAGCTTGGTTTACCTGAGCTAACACTAGGATTAATCCCTGGATTTGCAGGAACACAACGATTACCTCGTTATGTTGGAAAAGCAAAAGCTTGTGAAATGATGTTAACAAGCACGCCGATTACTGGTGCACAAGCATTAGAATGGGGTCTTGTAAATGGGGTGTTCTCTGAAGAATCCTTGTTGGAGGAGACGATCAAAATTGCAAAACAAATTGCAGGGAAAAGTCCTGCGACAGTTCGCGCTGTGCTAGAGTTATTGCAAACGACGAAATCATCCCAATATTATGAGGGTGTGCAACGTGAAGCGCAAATCTTCGGAGAAGTATTTACAAGCGAGGATGGAAGAGAAGGTGTAGCGGCATTTTTAGAAAAGCGCAAGCCTTCATTTAGCGGTAGGTAGTACATTATTTTTTTAATATAAATTAACAGAATATTTAAATTGACGGAATCTTTCTGAAAAAATAAGGGGGTAAATGGAATGAACATCTACGTACTCATGAAACGAACATTTGATACAGAAGAGAAAATTGTAATTAAGAATGGTGCAATTTATGATGGCGAAGCGGAATTCATCATCAACCCTTACGATGAATATGCGATTGAAGAAGCCATTCAAGTAAGAGATGCGCATGGCGGTGAAATTACAGTTGTAACAGTTGGTGGTGAAGATAGCGAAAAAGAACTTCGCACTGCGCTAGCAATGGGTTGCGACAAAGCGGTATTAATTAATATTGAAGATGATGTGGAAAATGGTGATCAATTTACAACAGCAAAAATACTTGCAGAGTATTTAAAAGATAAAGAAGCAGATTTGATTTTAGGTGGAAACGTAGCGATTGATGGTGCATCTGGACAAGTTGGTCCTCGTGTAGCGGAAGCGCTAAATATGCCATATGTAACAACAATTACAAAGCTTGAAATTGATGGTGCAAAAGTGAAGATTGAGCGCGACGTTGAGGGAGATACAGAAGTGATTGAAACATCGTTACCGCTTTTAGTAACTGCGCAGCAAGGTTTAAATGAACCTCGTTATCCATCACTGCCAGGTATTATGAAAGCGAAGAAAAAGCCGCTTGAAGACATAGAATTAGATGATTTAGATTTAGAAGAAGAAGATGTGGAGGCAAAAACAAAAACAATTGAAATCTACTTACCTCCTAAGAAAGATGCAGGTAAAGTGTTACAAGGCGAGCTGCAAGATCAAGTAAAAGAACTTGTATCATTGCTCCATACAGAAGCAAAAGTAATCTAATAAAATACGAAATTATATATGCAGGAGGGAAAATCTATGGCTCGTAAAGTATTAGTAATGGGTGAGGTTCGTGACGGATCACTACGTAACGTTTCATTTGAGGCAATCGCAGCAGCGAAAACAATTGCAGAAGGTGGAGAAGTAGTTGGCCTTCTGATTGGAGAAAGTGTTGCTAGTTTGGCAAGTGAATTGATTCATTACGGTGCAGATCGCGTTGTGACAGTTGAAAGTGATACATTAAAATCATATACATCCGATGGTTATGCGCAAGCATTTTTAGTTGTATACGATGAAGAAAAACCAGAGGGGATTGTATTTGGGCATACAGCACTTGGAAAAGACTTATCGCCAAAATTAGCCGCAAAACTAGAAGCGGGACTTGTTTCTGATGTAACTGCTTTAGAAGTTGCTGGCGGTAATGTTGTATTCACTCGTCCAATTTATTCTGGTAAAGCATTTGAGAAGAAAATCGTAACAGATGGTATTTTGTTTGCAACAGTGCGCCCAAACAATATTACGCCGCTGGAAAAAGATGAGTCGCGTACGGGCGACGTATCATCTATTGCAGTCGATGTAAAAGATTTGCGTACGATTATTCAAGATGTTGTTCGTAAAACAACAACAGGTGTAGATCTTTCGGAAGCGAAAGTAATCGTTGCCGGTGGACGCGGAGTGAAAAGTGAAGATGGTTTTAAACCGTTACAAGAATTAGCTGATGTTTTAGGAGGGGCTGTTGGAGCATCTCGTGGAGCTTGTGATGCAGAATATTGCGACTACTCATTACAAATTGGGCAAACAGGTAAAGTTGTTACACCAGATTTATACATTGCATGTGGTATTTCCGGTGCGATTCAACATTTAGCTGGTATGTCTAACTCGAAAGTAATCGTTGCAATTAATAAAGACCCAGAAGCAAGTATTTTTAAAGTAGCTGACTATGGTATTGTTGGTGACTTATTTGAAGTCGTACCACTTTTAACAGAGGAGTTTAAAAAGTTAAAAGTACATTCTTAATTTGATGCTCTTTGTGTTTCAAGTGAATGACCCCTATAGATAAGAAAAGGTGGGAGATCTCTTGTCTCTCACTTTTTTCATATGTATTCTATATTTTTGTATAGTATAAAGGTACATTTTTTTGTTACAATACATAACGATACATAATATTCGCCACGTATATAAGATAATGATATACTCTTGGTAGAATACACTTGAAGGAGGAAATAAAATGGCAATTGTAAACGCAACTGACCAAAGCTTCGCATCTGAAACAAGCGAAGGTGTTGTATTATTAGATTTTTGGGCACCATGGTGTGGACCTTGTAAAATGATCGCTCCTGTATTAGAAGAAATCGATGCAGAATTAGGCGATAAAGTAAAAGTAGTAAAAGTAGATGTTGATGAAAATCAAGAAACTGCTCGTCAATTCGAAGTAATGAGCATTCCTGCTCTTTTCGTTTTAAAAGATGGTAAAGTAGTTGATCAAACATTAGGTTACAAACCAAAAGAAGCGTTAGTAGAATTAGTTTCTAAACACTTCTAAAAAGAAAAACGTTGCCCTGTTGGCAGCGTTTTTTCTTTTTATCAAAACCATTTTTCATTCATTTGTTTTAAAAAAAGTTCGGTTATTTGAAAACCAGGCCCTTCCCCTATAATAGAGTCTATGCCACAATGAGGACAAACAGCTGTATTGTTGTTATCCCACCATTCCACGATTTCTATTGGATGAAAAATTTTTAAACAATAAAAACAGCCGCATATGCAATCCTTTTCTAAGTAAGTTCTATTATGAGAGGAAAAATAGTGAGCATTTATGAATTGTTTTTCCATTATCATTCTCCATCTTCTTTTTCCGATATACTCATTACTTTATATGTAAATTATTTTTGAATCCATTATGCGTTAAGGAGAAGGAAAAGTCTATCGTAATTTGCATGTAACATTATAAATATAAATAGAAGAGATTTTCCTTTTTTCTTATTTTCCGTTACAATGAAAGAACGTATGTTGGGGAGTAACAGATATGTTTCTCTATATAAATAACAAGGATACACATGGAGAATGGAGGTATGAGAGTGCACGAACATTTAAAAGAGAAGTTAGCGATTTTACCAGACCAACCAGGTTGTTATTTAATGAAGGATAAGCAAGGAACGGTTATATATGTCGGAAAGGCGAAAGTATTAAAAAATCGTGTGCGCTCGTATTTTACCGGTTCACATGATGGGAAGACGCTTCGCCTTGTTGGAGAGATTGCTGACTTTGAATACATTGTGACTTCTTCCAATTTAGAAGCGCTTATTTTAGAATTAAATTTAATTAAAAAGTATGATCCACGCTATAATATTAAATTAAAAGATGATAAAACATATCCGTTTATTAAAATTACTGGAGAGAAGCAGCCGCGTTTACTGATTACACGAAATGTGAAAAAGGATAAAGGAAAGTATTTTGGCCCTTATCCGAACTCACAGTCTGCACATGAAACGAAAAAATTACTAGATCGTATGTATCCGCTTCGGAAATGTACAAAAATGCCGGATAAAGTATGTCTATATTATCATATGGGGCAATGTTTAGCGCCTTGTGTGAACGAAGTAACAGATGAACAAAATAAAGAAATCGTTGATAAAATTACAAAATTTTTAAATGGTGGGCATAAAGAAATCCGTTCAGAATTAGAAGCGAAAATGTATGAGGCATCTGAGAAATTGGAATTTGAACGGGCGAAAGAACTGCGCGATCAAATTGCTCATATGGATGCAATTATGGAAAAGCAAAAGATGATTATGAACGATATTGTGGATCGTGATGTATTTGGATATGCAGTAGATAAAGGGTGGATGTGCGTGCAAGTCTTCTTCATTCGAAAAGGGAAGTTGATTGAGCGTGACGTTTCTATGTTTCCGATTTATGATGAACCAGAGGAAGGATTTCTAACATTTATTGGCCAATTTTATGAGCAAAACAATCATTTTAAACCGAAAGAAATCGCCGTTCCAGGAAGTATTGATCCTGAATTAGTAGAGCGTTTTTTAGAAGTGGATGTAACGCAGCCAAAGCGCGGGAAGAAAAAAGAACTTGTTGAACTGGCAAATAAAAATGCGAAAATTGCTTTAGAAGAGAAATTTTATTTAATTGAACGTGATGAAGAGCGTACAGTAAAAGCAATTGAAAATTTAGGAGAACAGTTAGGAATTGACACACCATATCGGATTGAAGCGTTTGATAACTCAAATATTCAAGGAGCCAATCCTGTATCGGCAATGATTGTATTTATAGATGGAAAGCCTGCGAAAAAGGAATATCGTAAATATAAAATCAAAACGGTTCAAGGCCCTGATGATTATGAATCGATGCGGGAAGTTGTGCGTCGCCGCTATACAAGAGCATTAAAAGAAGGATTACCGCTTCCTGATTTAATTGTAATTGATGGCGGGAAAGGGCATCTTGCAGCGGCAAGTGATGTTTTAGAAAATGAGCTTGGATTATATATTCCGATGGCTGGACTTGTGAAAGATGAGAAGCACCGAACATCTCATTTAATCATCGGTGATCCACCAGAGCCTGTTATGCTAGAAAGAAATAGTCAAGAGTTTTATTTATTACAACGAATTCAAGATGAGGTCCATCGATTTGCGATTACATTCCATCGGCAGCTGCATGGAAAGTCAGTTATTCAATCTGCTTTAGATGGAATTCCAGGAGTGGGAGAAAAGAGAAAGAAAGTATTGTTAAAGCATTTTGGTTCCTTGAAAAAAATGAAGGAAGCTTCTGTAGGGGAATTTATGGAGGCGGGAATACCGCAACATGTAGCGGAAACCATTTATTCTTATTTAACGAACAACAAGACATTGTAGTTTACAATGTCTTCTGTTTTTTGTTATAATTTCAGAAGATTTAAAATAATATTATGTGAATGAATGTACAAAATGTAAAACAGTCAACTAAACATATGTGTCTAGTTGACTGCTAGTAGAGAGATTATACTTCAATGATGTCTTTTACATCCCATTTTACAAGGAATGTGATAGAATCCGAACGCTTCTTTTGTTCTTCATAGGATTCTGCAACAACATTTCGTTGCTTTTGAATTTGTTCAGCAATAAAGCCAGCTTCTAATTGATAAGAAGAATGGCGTTTTTGTTTTTCACGTTCTATGATAAGTGGGCCAGTTAGCTGAAAATGCATTTCTCGTCGTTTATGCTCGATGATACTTAAAGTACCCCAGCCAGCTTTTTCAAAAAAATGAATCACTTCTTCAATTGTTTCTAGTGGGTATTTTCTAGCTAAGTTTCTACCAGCCCAATATAAAATTTCATTTAATTCTTTACCGATTAAATCAGGCAATAATTCCTCACGAAGTAACTCATAAGCGAACGCGTTCAAAGAAATATCCTGTAAAGATTCTATATCGACTTTATTTTTGCTCACAATATTCCCCTCTTTCTATAGGGATTATTATATAACATTTCTCGTTTATAAAAACAGCACTTTCTACGGGAAAATATGAATATATAGGAAGAAAAAAAGAATTGGCAAATTATATGCAAATTATGTATACGTTTTCTTGACGCTTCGACAAAAATAGGAGTAAAATGAACTTGGTATCAAATTATGCTGAAATATTTCGAATAATTTTTTCAGTTTTTCTTATAGCAATAGTGAAAAAACATTATTGTTATAAACTATTCTGAAAGCAGCAGTCAAACATTCAAGGGGGGTAATGGGGACATGAAAGGCCGCGAGTATACGTTTCGTAAGTGGCACTCATTAATGGGAGTCATCCCGGTTGGTGTCTTTTTGACGCAACACTTAGTAGTAAATAATTTTGCAACAAGAGGAGCAGAGGCTTTTAACAAAGCTGCCCATTTTATGGAGCTCCTTCCATTCCGGTATGCGCTAGAGATTTTTGTCATCTTTTTACCGATACTGTACCATGCGATATATGGATTATATATTGCCTTTACAGCTAAGAATAATGCAATATCATACAGCTATTTCCGCAACTGGATGTTCGTTTTCCAAAGAATCTCAGGGGTTATCACTCTTATCTTTATCTCCTGGCATGTTTGGGAAACTCGTATTCAAGCTGCGATGGGACAGCAAGTGAACTATGATATGATGGCGAATATTTTAGGCAATCCTGTTATGTTTGGTTTCTATTTAGTTGGAGTTGTATCAACAATTTTCCACTTTGCAAATGGACTATGGACATTCTGCATTAGCTGGGGAATTACAGTATCACCACGTTCGCAACGTATCTCTACTTATATAACTTTGGCAATTTTCTTAGGTTTATCTTATGTAGGTGTGAGTGCATTATTAGCGTTTGTTGATCCGCAGCTAGCAAATCAGTAAGGAGTGGGAGAGCATGAAAGGGAAACTTATAGTAGTCGGCGGTGGCTTGGCTGGCTTAATGGCAACGATTAAAGCGGCAGAAGCAGGAGTAAACGTGGAACTGTTTTCTTTAGTACCAGTAAAACGTTCGCATTCTGTATGTGCCCAAGGTGGTATTAACGGTGCCGTAAATACGAAAGGTGAAGGGGATTCTCCATGGATCCACTTTGACGATACAATTTATGGTGGGGACTTTTTAGCGAATCAACCACCAGTTAAAGCAATGTGTGAAGCAGCACCTGGTATTATTCATTTAATGGATCGTATGGGTGTTATGTTCAACCGTACAGAAGAGGGTCTTCTTGATTTCCGTCGTTTCGGTGGAACGCAACATCATCGTACAGCATTCGCTGGTGCAACGACTGGACAACAGTTATTGTACGCATTAGATGAACAAGTGCGTCGTCATGAAGTAGCAGGACTTGTAACGAAATATGAAGGTTGGGATTTCTTACGAGCTGTTATGGATGATGAAGGTGTATGCCGAGGAATCGTTGCACAAGATTTACAATCTATGGAGATTAAAAGTTTCCGAGCTGATGCCGTGATTATGGCAACAGGGGGCCCTGGTATCATCTTCGGAAAATCTACAAACTCTATTATTAATACAGGTACAGCAGCATCAGCTATCTATCAACAAGGTGCATATTATGCAAATGGTGAGTTCATTCAAATTCATCCAACAGCAATTCCTGGTGATGACAAATTACGCTTAATGAGTGAATCCGCACGTGGTGAAGGTGGTCGTGTTTGGACATATAAAGATGGTAAACCATGGTACTTCTTAGAAGAGAAATATCCTGCATATGGAAACCTTGTACCTCGTGATATCGCAACACGTGAAATCTTTGACGTATGTGTGGAGCAAAAACTAGGTATTAATGGTGAAAATATGGTATATCTAGATCTTTCTCATAAAGATCCGAAAGAACTAGATATTAAACTTGGTGGAATCATTGAAATCTATGAGAAATTTACAGGTGATGACCCTCGTAAACTACCGATGAAAATCTTCCCAGCTGTTCATTACTCAATGGGTGGATTATGGGTAGATTATAAGCAAATGACGAATATTCCAGGGTTGTTTGCAGCAGGTGAGTGTGATTATTCTATGCACGGCGCAAACCGACTTGGAGCAAACTCTTTACTATCTGCAATTTACGGTGGTATGGTAGCCGGTCCAAGTGCAATTGAATATATAAAAGGTCTATCAAAAGCATCGGATACTGTTTCATCAGCTGTCTATGAACAAAATGAATTAATCGAAACAGAGAAATTTAACAATATTTTATCATTAGATGGTAATGAAAATGCTTATATTCTTCATAAAGAACTTGGAGAATGGATGACGGATAATGTAACGGTAGTTCGTGAAAATAAAAAACTACTAGAAACAGATGATAAAATTCAAGAGTTAATGGAGCGTTATAAACGCATTAACATTAACGATACAGCGAAATGGAGTAACCAAGGGGCTTCATTTACACGTCAACTTGCAAATATGCTTCAGTTAGCACGTGTTATTACAATTGGGGCATATAACCGTAACGAAAGTCGTGGAGCACATTATAAACCAGAATTCCCAGAGCGTGATGACGCGAACTTCTTGAAAACAACAATGGCGAAATTTGATGGCGAA
Source organism: Bacillus cereus group sp. BfR-BA-01430 (assembly GCF_022663115.1). NCBI lineage: Bacteria > Bacillati > Bacillota > Bacilli > Caryophanales > Bacillaceae > Bacillus > Bacillus cereus group sp. BfR-BA-01430. The sequence continues at coordinate 18,478 of NZ_JAKUEW010000020.1, read as the reverse complement.
GGAAATGCACCAGCATTCCATTATGAAGATGTTGATATTTCATTAATCAAACCGCGTAAGCGTGATTACACTTCAAAACACGAAGTAGCTTCTAAGGGTGAAGAGAAGGGGGATAAACAACATGCCTGAGAAAACAATCCGCCTCATCATTACACGACAAGACGGACCGAATTCACAGCCATATGATCAAGAATTTGAAATTCCATATCGTCCTAATATGAACATTATTTCAGCGCTTATGGAAATTCGTCGTAACCCAGTTGATGCAAAAGGAAATCATACAACTCCAGTTGCATGGGATATGAACTGTTTAGAAGAAGTGTGCGGTGCTTGTTCTATGGTGATTAATGGTAGACCACGCCAATCATGTACAGCTCTTATTGATAAATTAGAGCAACCAGTTCGCTTACAACCGATGAAAACATTCCCTGTTGTACGTGACTTACAAGTTGATCGTAGTCGCATGTTTAATGCGTTAAAACGGGTAAAAGCTTGGATTCCAATTGATGGAACATATGACTTGGGAGCAGGACCAAGAATGCCAGAGAAAAAACGCCAATGGGCATACGAACTTTCAAAATGTATGACTTGTGGAGTTTGCTTAGAATCATGTCCGAATGTAAATAGTAAATCTGATTTTATCGGACCTGCACCATTGTCACAAGCGCGTTTGTTCAATGCACATCCAACCGGTGAAATGCATAAGGCAGATCGCTTACGTGCCATTATGGGTGATGGTGGACTTGCTAACTGTGGTAACTCGCAAAACTGCGTACAGTCATGTCCGAAAGGAATTCCATTGACAACATCTATTGCAGCTTTAAACCGTGATACAACAATTCAATCATTTAAGGATTTCTTTGGTAGCGATAATAACTATTAATAAATATTGCCTCTTCGATTTGAAGAGGCAATATTTATATAGATGCTTTTTTAAACTGACTTTTAAATTTTCTGTTTATTCAAAAAAGGAGAGTTGATTATGAAGCAAATTTCGTATATCGAAGATTTTGAGAAATGGGAATGTGGTTTTTCATTTTATATTCCTGTAAAAGTTCGTTTTGGTGAAACCGATATGTTTGGTCATATGAATAACAGTGTAGCTTTTACGTATTTTGAAGAAGCGCGGATTGAATTTTTTAAAGAGCTTGGTTTTATGCAAGAGTGGACGCATGAGTCATCTGAAACAATGATTGTAGTTGCGGATCTTCAGTGTAATTTTTTAAAGCAAATTTTCTTTGATGAACGCTTAAAAGTATATGTGAAAGCTGGAGCAGTGGGAAATTCATCATTAGACTTACACTATATGGTGAAAAATGAGTCTGGCGAAATTTGTTTAGTGGGCCGCGGAGCAATGGTACAAGTGTCTAAGAAAACAGGAAAAGGAGAATCATGGTTTAAGGAATGGAAGCAAAAATTATTGCAAAAATAAAGAGAGCGGAATCGCTCTCTTTATTTATTATCATCCATTGCTTCTTCTAATGTTAAGTGGTGTTTATATAAGTATGTAGCATACGGATTTCCAACATAGCGTAGATGCCATGGCTCATATGCGTATCCGGTTATATCTGTTTTATCTTCTAAGTATCGAATGACAAAGCCAAACTCATGAGCATGTGCTGCAACCCATTTCCCTTCTTTTGTATCTCCGAAAATAGGTTCTAATTGGTATTTTGCTGATTTAGAACTAATATCCATTGCAAGCCCAGTTTGATGTTCGCTTGTTCCAGGAATTGCGCTAACAGAGTCAGCTTCAGCTTTTCCTTGGCGTCTAATATATGTGTTATGTAAAGATTGTTGTCGTTTATAAGAACGGTATCCCGAAACGGCTATTAGCTCTAATCCCTCTTCTTTTGCAGCTTGGAACATGTTCTCAAGGGCGATGGCAGCGTTTTTGCGAAGTAATGTTTTTTCTTTATCTTTAGGAGCGGTAAAGGAAACATTTGGTTTTATTAAATCCTTCGGTATATGGCCATCTGGCAATTTACGATGCTTATTTACTAAGACAAGTGGTGAATCTGGGTTTGTAACGAGAGAAACATTATCATCTATTTTTTGAGCTGTATGAGCTGCTTTTGGAAAGGAAGGAATTTCTGTTTTTGAATGTTTCACATGCTTTTGATCTTCGACAGCTTTCACTTCATTTCGCGTTAATGAGTGAGAGTTGAAATAAGCGAAGGATGTGATACCGATTATAGCGGTAGCGGTAGAAATAAAAACTATTTTTTTCATAAAGGTGCTTATTCTCAGTCCTTTCTTAATAAAGTTATATTGTTTTTATTATAAATCTAGTTTGTAGAAAAAGAAATATAAGAGTCGTAACGTAATAGAATTGCAAAGAAAATGTCAGAAAATGTGTAAATATGTAGTTTTTTTTAGAATAATATTTCTAAAATCTTTCATGAAATCAATTTTTTATGTAATATATATACATAAGAAGATGTAACGATTATTAAGAGTGGATGACTTCTTGGATAAGCTAGGAGTGAATGGAAATGGATTTTGCAACATTTATTGGAATTATATTAGGTTTGGTTGCAGTAATAGTAGGGATGTTTTTTAAGGGAGCTGAAGTAACAGCTTTATTAAACCCTGCTGCAGCAATTATTATTTTTGTTGGAACAATAGCAGCAGTATGTATTGCGTTTCCAATGAATCAATTGAAAAGAGTTCCGAAGTTATTTAAGGTTCTTTTTGGTTCAAATAAAAAAGATTTAAGTTATGAACAATTGTTGGAGTCATTTGTTCAATGGACATCCGAAAGTCGGAAGTACGGTATTTTATCTTTAGAACAACAATTAGATGGCATTCAAGATGAATTTCTATTACGTGGTATGAAATTTGTTATTGATGGTGTGTCAGCTGAAGATTTAGAGCGAATTTTAGAAGCTGAATTGGAAGCAATGGAGGAACGTCATGCAAAAGGTGCAGCTATATTTTCGCAAGCTGGTACATATGCACCGACGCTTGGGGTTTTAGGGGCTGTAATTGGCCTTGTAGCTGCTCTAGGTAATTTAACCGATATTGAGAAACTAGGGCATGCGATTTCAGGGGCGTTTATCGCGACCATTTTTGGTATTTTCTCAGGGTATGTATTATGGCATCCATTTGCCAATAAATTAAAGCAAAAATCTGCAGCAGAATTAGAAAAGAAACGATTAATTATCGATTGTTTATTAATGTTACAAGAAGGTACATATCCATTTATTATGAAAAATCGTATTTTAGGCGCACTTTCTGCTTCTGAGCGTAAAAAGCTAGAAAAAGGAGCGGAAAAAAATGAGGAGTAAAAAGAGTAGAAGAGGGAAAAAGAAAAAACATGAGGAACATATTGATGAAACATGGCTTATTCCATATTCTGATATGTTAACATTGTTATTTGCTCTTTTTATTGTTTTGTTTGCTATGAGTAGCCTTGATGCAGAGAAATTTAAACAGATGGCCCTTTCTTTCCGAAGTGAACTAGCAGGTGGAACCGGAAATAAAGAATTTTTAAGTGACCAGAAACCAAAAAAGAAAGAAGAGTTATCAGCGGACAGTTTGGAATCTGAAAATATCAAAAAACAAGCAGAAGCAGAAGCAAAAGCAGAAGCAGAAGTAAAACAGCGAGAAATGAACGAATTAAAAGCTGTACAAAAAAGTATTGATCAATATATTGGAGAAAAACAATTATCATCTTCTTTTAAAACAAAGCTAACGGAACAAGGCTTGATGATAACGATATTAGAGAATGTATTATTTGATTCGGGCAAAGCAGATGTGAAACCAGAATCGCTAAATATTGCGAACGAGATGTCTAATTTGTTACTTTCAGCTGCTCCGCGTGAAATTACGGTATCAGGTCATACAGATAATGTACCTATAACCAACTCTCAATTTTCATCAAACTGGGAATTAAGTACACAGCGAGCTGTAAATTTCATGCAAGTGTTGCTTCAAAATAAACAGTTAGATCCAGCGAAATTTAGTGCAACTGGATATGGGGAATATCGTCCGGCTACTTCAAATGATACATCGGAAGGGAAAGCAAAGAATCGACGTGTAGAAGTGTTTATCTTACCTTTACAAGGAACGATAAAGTAGGAGAATGTCTTCAGCTTGCAATATAGTAGATAAAAGAAAAGGATGGTGAAAGCCATCCTTTTCTTATTTTTCATCAAATGATTGTAAGCTGTTTCGACGAATTTTATCTTTCTCTGTATTGGATTTTTTGAAGTTGCAAATAAGTGATTTTATATCATATAGCAAAATGTAATATTTATCTTAAATTTTATATATAATATTATATATCTATATGATTATAATTGATAATAGGTAGTTTTCAATTTACAATTTTAAGTGAATGATGGATAGATTAGGTAGATGAGAAATGAAATATCATGATAGAGAAGGGGAGGAGTTATCATTTGAGTTTACATATACAAAAGTTAACAAAAATATTTGGCGAATCAAAAGCAGTTAATCAATTACATATTTCATTACCGAAGGGAGAAGTATTAGGACTACTTGGCCGAAACGGTGCAGGAAAAACAACGACGATCAAAATGCTTCTCGGTTTATTAACGCCGAATGAAGGGTCCATTATATGGGATGGGAAAGCTATTTCTGAAAGTGGTGTAACGATTGGGTATCTTCCGGAAGAAAGAGGTTTGTATACAAAAAGTAGAGTAGTAGATCAACTTCGCTATTTTGGTAGATTAGAAGGAATGACGAAAAAAGAAGTAGACCGCGCGATTGATTGCTGGTTAGAAAAACTCGCCATTCCGGAATATAAATATAAAATGGCAGGAGAGCTTTCAAAAGGAAATCAACAAAAAATACAATTAATTGCTGCGCTTCTTCACAATCCAGAGCTTCTTATTTTAGATGAGCCATTTAGCGGGCTCGATCCAGTTAATGCTGGAATGCTCGCAAATATAATTGAAGAGCAAATACAAAAGGGAAAAACAATTATTTTATCAAGCCATCGTATGGAACAAGTGGAAGCGTTTTGTCAACACGTCTGTATTTTAAAGAAAGGAGAAGCGGTTGTAGAAGGGAAACTAAGCGACATAAAAAAAGAATACGGTTTTCGTAATTTAACAATTGAAGATGTGATAGAAAATGAACAGGCATTGCAAGCCTTACATATTTCGTACGAAAAAGAACAAGGATTGCTCTATGTAAAGGTTCATGATGATGCAGAAGCCTTAATGATTTTGCAGAACTTACAAGGACAAGGTGTGAGCTTAAGGCAGTTTAAAATGCTTGAACCGACATTAAACGAAATATTTGTAGAAAGGGCGAAATAGTGATGCGTAAATTTTCTCATGTATTCTCATTTTATTTTAGGGAATCATTTCTATCTAAAAAGACATTAATTACGAGCGGTATTTTATTTTTACTTATATTTGGTGTCTTTGCTTTTAATCACTTTACATCTGGTGGAGATGAAAGTAAGGAGAAAGATAAGATTGCAATTGTAGGGGAAACGTCTACTTATAAAGTACAAGAAGATGAATTAAATAAGTTGTTACCAGGTGCGAAGGCAAAATTGGGTACGAAAGAAGAGTATGATAAGTTACATAAGCAAGTTGAAGAAGGTGATTTAGATGGCTTGTTTCATATAACAGAAAAGAATGGAATCCCAGAAGTGAAATATATATATAGTGGATTTCCAAGCGAAGCAGAATCTGCGGTTATAACAAAGTATTTAAAACAACAATATACGCAACTAACGATTACTACTCATAATATTTCACCGGATGTAGCACAGAAATTACAGGTGGAAATTCCACTAAAAGAAGAAGCGATAAAAGATCGTGCGAGTATATTTGGTATCGGGTATTTCTTTACATTTATACTATACATGTTTATTCTCATGTACGGGAATGCGATTGGAACGAGTATTGCATCCGAAAAGGCTTCTCGCGTTATGGAAGTTATGATTCCGAAAGTAAAACCAATCATATTGATGTATGCAAAAGTTATAGCAACAATTGCAACGGCCTTATCCCAGCTATTAATTGCAGCTTGTGGATTTTTCATTCCATATGCAATTGGTTGGGTTGATTTTGACAATTCCGGGATGTTCGGACTGTTTCTAAATTTTGAGGCGTTAAATTCATTTGTCATTAGTATGTTCTTAATCTACTTTGTGACAGGATATTTATTGTATGCAATGCTATATGCAGCTGTGGGAGCAGTTGTATCTAAAACGGAAGATTTGCAAACTGTTGCAACGCCAATTATATTTTTAGCAATGGGCGCACTTTTCATTAGTATTAAAGCATTGACAGATCCAAATAGTACACTTGTTTTCATTAGTTCTTATATTCCATTCTTTACACCGATGGTTACATTCTCGCGTATTGTTGCTGGTGAGGCAGGGGCTATAGAGATTAGTACTACATTAGCGATTTTAGTCGTAACGATTGTAATCATTAATTGGATTGCAAGTCGCATTTATGTCAATGGTGTTATGAACTACTCTGATAAAGTGAAATTTAAAGATTTAGCTAAATTTATGAAGCGTCAATAATGATAAAAGCATGATTTTCTAAGAGAATCATGCTTTTTCTTTCTGTATAAAGAAGAAATGGTATATAATAGTATGTATGTTTTTTGATAGAATGAACGTAAAGGAGGGTGTGCAGATGGGAATTAGTAGCCGTTTTACAGTAGGTGTTCATATGTTAACGTTACTTGCGATCGATCGAAACTCTCGCTGTACCTCTGAATGGATTGCTGGTAGTGTAAATACAAATCCAGTTGTGATTCGCCGAATTACAGGAATGTTGAAAAGAGCAGGTCTTGTTGATGTTCAAGCTGGAAAAGGTGGTACATCACTTGCTCGTGATTTAGATGAAATTACATTACTTGATGTATATAAAGCGGTGGAAGTAGTAGAAGAAGGACATTTATTTTCCTTCCATGAAAATCCAAATGTCGAATGTCCAGTCGGAGCGAATATTCAATCGGTATTAGAAGTTATTTTAATACAAGCGCAAGAAGCAATGGAACATGTACTTGCGAATGTAACAGTACAGCAGCTTGTGACAAGCTTGCAATCGAAAATGCAAAAATAAACAAGCGAGCCTTTTCACATAAGGCTCGCTTGTTTATTTATCATATTATTTTTCAGTATTCAATACAAATTTCCCTACAATAGCAGCAACGATACCACCAATAATTGGGGCAACAATAAATACCCATAATTGAGATACAGCCTCTCCGCCAGCGAATAAAGCTGGTGCAATACTACGAGCTGGGTTAACTGACGCATCTGTTAAATGATAGGAACAAGCACCGAATAACGGTGCTAATAAGAGCGTGGCATAAGTAATAAACAGATAAGATAAGCTAAAAATCCTGTTCCAAAGCATAAGACAGCAATAACCCAAAGGATACGAATCATACTAGAGCTTATATCAAAATATTCACCTAAACCACCACATACACCGAATAGCATTTTATCAGTTTCAGACTTACGTAGCTGTTTTGCCACTATACGATCCTCTCCTTTCATATATGAATCACCTATTTTTATATATCGGTGATTCTGTTTCCTTTTATTGTATATGGAAAAATATAGAGGGACAATTAAATGATATGAAATACAAACGCGATATATATGTATCTCATGCTAAATGAAGTAAAATTATTTTAATTTTTAGTTGATTATACAATAAGAGAGATGAAATAGAAAAGGGCTTCGTTTTAGGCCCTTTTTATTTATAGATTTCACATGAAAGAATAAATTGCATACAAATGTGTATTCGCACACAAAATGTAGCCTATTTTCATTCACCACTCGTGCGCTTTGTTCATACAATATCTTGACTAAATAAAACACCCAATTTACACATGTACAGCTCTGGCTTAAGCAAGGAGGGTTATACCAGTTGAAGGATAAAGCGTATCAATCTAAACCGTTACTCACAAAGAGAGAGAGAGAAGTATTTGAATTATTAGTTCAAGATAAAACAACAAAAGAAATTGCAAGTGAACTATTTATTAGTGAAAAGACCGTACGCAACCATATATCAAATGTAATGTATAATTATAACTAGTGAATATAATCATAAAAAATTTTCTCAACATTCTTCTGAAAATAGGGGAATACATGTTCTTATTTGTATGATAGAATATTTTGTAAATAGTGGGAGAAGGCGTTATCTGGTTGAAATAAAGGGGGCTTTTCAATTGAGATTTCACAAAAAAATTATTGGAATAATTGAAGATCGAGAAGATTTAAGCTTGAGTTATGTAGCCGAACAAATCGGAGTATCTAGACAATATATGTCAAAATTTAAAAATAAAGGGGCAATCGGTCTTTGTCAGCTCGTTAAGTTATCACACATACTAAGTGATAAGGATAAAACATCTAAAGAAACAATGGTCGAATGGTGTTTAGAGCTAGACACCACTGAATCTATAAAACAAAGTTTTGAATATGCATGTGTAACACGTAATGTTGAGCTTTTAGAAAAATTACTCACAAGGCACAAGGATGAAACAGGAACCATACGTGAATATGTGTCTGTTTATGGAATCTTGCACCAATATATTATTGGGGAAGTTCATGGAACGGAAATTATTAACCAACTAAAGAAAATCGGACACCCGAAAGATAAGCTCTTAAACATTCTGATGGATATTATGAAGTGTTATAATTATTTCCATTTGAAAAAATATAATTTAATGTTGGAATTAATCCAAGAAATTGAGAAACAGGTTATGGCTGTTGATAGCGATAGAAAATCTTATATAAAAGAATGTTATATATATCGAGTGGCGGAAATTTTTGCTCCAGTATATTTACACTATAATCATTTAGATTTAGCAAGAAAATTCGCGAATGTGATAATAGATGCTAATATTAGTGAAAAGACTATTTCAGATGCACTATACATATTAGGTATGTCATATTTAGGAGAGGACAAGGAAAAGAGCCTTAGATACTTTGAAGATAGTTACAATCTTTTAAAAAAAGTTGGAGACAAAACATACGAAAAAGAGGTGCGTTATAATCTAGATTTTGCTAAGATATATTTAGGTGAACCGTTGCCGAATGATTCAGACCCAGTATTAATACAATTTCAAAATAGTCCAGATACTCAAATGCTAAAACTACTCCAAGAATCTTTATATGACGGGGAAGAAGAGGATTTTCTGGTATACTATAGAGGAATTGTAAGCACTTCACCAAATGAAATATATGAATGTTTTCAAAAATTTCTTCTGCAATCTAATTATTTCTTCGCAAGTTTAGTTGCAAAAGAGATTTTCAAAAGAGGAGATCATTCAAGATTAATTAAGTCAATGATGGGTTTTAAGGGGAACATAGGAAAGGGAGTGTTTTGCAGTGAAAAAGATAGCTTCTACAATCTTAGTTGCATTAACAGTATTCACAGTGTTGAACGGATATATCCTAGAGAAACCAGAACACTACAAACAAAATAAAACAATAGCATATATGGAAGAGACGATTAAACCTGGAGGGTGAATCGTTTAAAAATTAAAGGCTGAGTAAATTCTCAGCCTTTTTCTTTTAGTCAACTAAAATGAAAAATCGAAAAGTAATGTACTTTTCAGAATATTCCCTGGAGGAAATGTTATTATATATTTACAGAGAACGGAAGGGGGATATATTTATGGGAACAGAAGAGATATTAAAATCGTTCCTAAAATGTATTACTGAAGCTTCTCAAAAAGAAGAAGATCTACAACGATACATTGAAATTGCATTTGATATTAAAACAAACTAAAAAATAGCGATGTTATAGCCTACACCACTATTTTTTAGTTGGGGTATTTAATTTTTCAAGACTTTCCATGATAGACAGCATATTTTGCAGAACAATTTCTTGATGTTCTTCTGGTAATTGTTCTAAGCGTGACTTTACCCAGTGATATTTCTTGTTAAAATCCTCATCTATTTCACGAGAGTCAGACCTTCCTAAGATAAAATCAACAGGTACTTCAAAGAAATTAGCAGCACGTTCCACTGTCTCGCGGGAAGGTGGTTTAAAACCTGTTTCAAACTTTGAAATACTACCAGCAGTAACGCCAATCGCTTTCCCAACTTCGGTCTGGGTTAACTTACGTTCTTTTCGTAATTGACGAAGTCGATCTTTAAACTCCACAATAATCACCTCATACAAGTGGTTTGTTGAGTTTATTATAATATTTCCTATGGGGAAAATCAATGGCATAAAATAACCGATTATTTAATAAAATTCGAAAAAATATCCCTTGAATTTTCCCGCAGGGAATGTTAATGTATTTTACACAGATATAGAAAGGAGTCATCTAATGAGGGTAAGTGTAGAAGAAACAAAATTAAAAACTGCATTTAAAAAGTCTGGATATAAGTATCAAGAATTGGCAGATGTTCTTGGGATTTCTTGCAGTTACTGTTACAAGCTTATTAATAACCATCAGTATAAGAAAAAAATATCTTATAACTTAGCTTCTAGAATAGCAACTGCGTTAAAAGCAGATGTAGTTGATTTGTTTGAGGAACAAGTCGATTTTTTTTAGTGAAAAATGTTCCCTGTGGGAATACCAATTTGAAAATCGAAGTGTTGTCTCGGTGAAAACCAATCATATGGTGTTATCAAGAGGTGATGATGTTGGTGGTTAAGCAAACAAAATTAAGAATTGTTGAAGAAGTCTATGGGGATCAAAGAATTGAAGATGTGTTTGCAGAACTGTACCGGATGCGCTATGGCATAAAAGTAAAAGTTACAAGGAAAAACTCTACCTTAGTTGCAAAAGAACTAGAAAAGTAGGTTTTAGACTTCATTGAGCACAGCTTAATGAAGTTTGGATATATATTGGACGAGCTTGAAAGGAGGTGAAGAATATGAAAAGTGGCAAAAAACCAACAAAACGCCAAAAAGTTCAAATTAAGTCATATGGTTTAAATCCTGAAAATTGGCTGATTTATAAGAATTTGGATGAAGAATTACACTTAGTTCATCGTTACACAAATACCACACGTGTAATTCCGAATTTATAGATTAGGAGGGAAACGAAATGGATCAATTACAAATATTAGAGTTTAACGATCAAAGGGTTTTAACAACTAAGCAGTTAGCAGAAGTATATGGATGCACAGAAACGCATGTAAAACAAAACTTTAATAACCATAAAGAAAAGTTTGAAAAAAATAAACATTACATTTTATTAAAAGGTGAGGAACTTAGGGTATTCAAACGCAGAGTAGATAATATCTACCTCGTGCCAAATAACGTAAATCAATTATATTTGTGGACTGAAAGAGGTGCAAATAGGCATTGCAAGATTCTTGATACAGATAAGGCTTGGGAACAGTTTGATCACTTAGAAGAAACATATTTCAAAGTACGGGAAAGACAACAACAACTCCCTACTGATCCAATGAGTGTTTTAAAACTTACTTTTCAAGCATTAGAAGGTCAACAACAGGAAATAGAGGAGATAAAGTCGGATGTACAGGACTTGAAAGAGAATACACCATTATTTGCAATTGAATGTGATGAAATTTCTAATGCTGTAAAACGTAAAGGAGTTGTATTGCTAGGTGGGAAGCAATCCAATGCCTATAGAGATCGTGGATTAAGAGGAAAGGTGTATCGTGATATTTATAATCAATTATACCGCGAATTTGGTGTAAAAAGTCATAAGGCGATTAAACGTTGTCACTTAAATATAGCGATAAAAATAGTTGAAGAATATACACTTCCAATTGTATTAAGCGAAAAAATATCCTTTATAAATGCACAAATGGATTTTATAGAAATACAGTAAGTAACATAGTTTTCATTCCTCAAATTTGAGGAACCAATTTTTTAAAAAAAGGTGGCGAAGGTAATGGATCAGTTACGTGTTATTGAAGGAGTAAAAAAGGACAAGCCTGATTATGCCGAGATATACCTCAGAATGTTTATGAATACCGTTCACGAGCTAAAGGAACAGGATGAGAAAAAGAGGTCGTTAAGCAAGGATACGTATAAAAAAGCGATTTTTTCAGGTGTTAGATATATTGCAGGATCAAAAAATGATATTTCAAATTACGATTACTTAATGAATAGATTCATTTTAATAGGCTATTTGAAAAATTTAATGAAGGTGTTAACGCCGAGGGATTTTATAACTATATTTCCAATCGATAAAGAATATGATGGTGATCGTTACGAAATGAAAGATTATTTTTTCACTATGGATGAAATTAACAAAATTGGAATGGATAAACCTATTGGTGAAAAAATTCTAGAGTTTTTATGGGATTATCAAAACTTTAAAGATATAACACGATTCAATTTAGCTGCTATGAGAATTTTAAATAACCTACAGAAAATGAAAGGTAAAAAAACATTGACTGAAGAGTTCGTTGAGCGATTAGGTATTGATACTTATACGAAGCATAAAGAAAAGAGCGGAAAAGAATATATTACCAATGATCGCACTGGTGAAACTCAAGAAGTTAAGAAAACTAGACCGAGATATTTAAAACCAGTTAACTAATAAAAATGAGCGTATTGAAAGGAGGTAAGAAAGAATGAGAATCGATTATCAGAATGCTATAGTTGCAGATTATCTCAAACTACTTGATGTACGTAAGAAGGGTGGACAAGCACGTTTATTTGCAGATATACGCATTACTTGTTTATCGGCTGCGCTTGGTTTTGGAGGGCAAAAAAAGTAACTTGCGCCAACAAGTTACCGAAAAATATTTATAAAAAACACTTATCAGAAGTATAGCATACATGTCCATTTTAGGAAAAGAGGGGGTATATTTATGCCCTTTATTAACGGAGTGCTGAGATAAATCCAAATTTGGATTTATCCCTAAAACTCCTTTGCATCTTGCAATATCAAGAATGTAAGAGGTGAAATTATGGCCATTTACAGACCAGTTCAAACAGATTTTTGGACAGATGTTAAGGTATCTGAGGATATGACACCAGAGGATAAGTTATTCATGGTTTACCTTTTAACAAATCCTCATACCACTCAATTGGGTGTATATGAAATTACAGCTAAAATAATAGCGTTTGAGATTGGTTTATCAATTGAATCAGCAAGAGCGTTGCTTGATCGTTTTGAAAATCATCATAAATTAATTAAGTACAACAAAAAAACTCGTGAAATAGCTATTAAAAATTGGGGTAAATACAACTTGACTAGAGGTGGCAAACCAATCGAGGATTGTCTCAAAAAAGAGGTTGATAAGGTGAAAGACTTGTCCCTTGTAAAATTCATTTTAGAAAGAACAGAGAATAAAAAACTAGCAGAGAAAATCAGCATTTACGCGGGTTTTGACGATACGTCTACGTCACGTAAATATATAGCTACGATACGTGGACAAAAAGAAAAAGAAAAAGAAAAAGAAAAAGAAGAAAAATATATAGTCGAGATAGTGAACTATCTCAACATCACATGTAAAAAAAATTATCGCACTTCAACTAAGAAAACTCGAAAATTCATTAAAGCGAGGTTATCTGAAGGTTATACGAAAGATGATTTTAAAAAAGTCATTGATATAAAGAAATCACATTGGTTCGGTGATCCAAAAATGGATGAATATTTGAGGCCAGAGACGCTATTTGGCACAAAATTTGAAAGTTATTTAAATAGCAAACCTAAAGCAAGACGAGCGACCGAAATGACAAATGAAGAACGATTGCAGCACTTTGAAAAAGAAGCAGCAGAACAAGGCGAAGACGATTTACCATTCTAGAGGTGTATGAAATGAGGAGAGAGGAATTATTTCAGAAGGTATTTAGTAGTGATCGTGCTGTAAGAAATTCAGTAAATGTAACTGAACTCATGGAAGCGATGATTATACCCGGTGAGGGAGCTACATGTAAAACTTGTAATATCTATGTCCCAATGATGCAGTTACCGATTTATCTTTTAAAGCCATTAAAAAGTGTGCCAGGAATAAGTGCTAAAGGGAAAGTACAGCCAGTATGTCCGAAGTGCTTGCGAAAGCCTTCTGCCGCAAAAGATGAGATTAGATATCAAGATATTGTAGAATCGGCTCAGAAAAGATTACGAGATGGAGAAAGAAATCGTTATTTAATGCCTACACCTCAGAGATACATAAATGCTACCCTTGATAACTTTGAAATGCGATTTGGAACGGAAAGAGCTGTAAGTGGTGCAAAGTATCTTATAAATAACATTGATGTAAAAGAAGGAAAAGGTTTGTTTATAAAAGGTGGATTTGGAGTAGGTAAGACCAGACTATGTTATTCGATTAAACATGCTTTAGATGATATTGGAAAGAGCGTCATTGTATATAATGTAACGCAGCTTTTAGATCGCATCCGTTCGACATTTAATAGTGACAAGGAAAGTAAACAGGAAATTATGGCATTACTTATGAAATGCGATGTATTGATTTTAGATGATTTAGGAGCAGAAAAGCCCAGTGATTATACTGCTGAGTTTTTATATACGATTATAGATTATCGGAATAGTAACTTCAAACGAATGGTTATTACAAGTAACTGTAGTGACGAAGAATTACAGGAGCGTCTTGGTCAACTACAGGGTGGAAGAATTTTAGACCGATTAAAAGAAGCTTGCTATTCTGTACAAATTACGGCAAGGAGTGCGAGGGAATGAAAGAAAAACAAAAGGTCGATAAAAGAGAGAGTTTAACAAAGGAATGCAAAAAGCTACTTGTAGAACTGTTCGTGAGAGCGAAAACAGATGAAAGAGTACAACATTTTTTAGATGATTTTGGAGAGTTTCTCAAAAAAGAAAACCAATCAAACGAAGAATTTAAAGCGGGACTGATTCGGTTACAAGAAAAGCATTTTCCTAACTTCGAAAAAGGAGTATATACAATGGACAAGGAGATTAAAAACGTTCGTGAAATGTCTGACGAGGAATTTATGAAAAAATATGAAAGGCTGGTTCATCATTGTGTGTGGAGGAGGTACGGAAAGAAACTTAACTCTATAAAGAATGATACAGCCTTAGATATAGAAGACCTAACACAGTTTGGAATGATTGGATTAATAAAAGCGAGAAAGCAATTTAATACGGAATATGGATGTCAATTTTCAACCTATGCTGTACCAAAAATTTTCGGTGAAATAGGAAGAGCGATTCGAGATCATCAAAAAGTAAGAACACAACGCATCGTATACGATATAAAAGGAAAAATTATCCGTCAAAAATTAGAAGGCAAGACTCCTGTGGAAATCTCAGAAATTCTAGGGGAGCCAGTAAATTTGGTTAAGATAGCTTTGAAATACCAACCATCTACATTATCTATGGACCAAGTAATTTATGATTCAGGGAATAAAAATGGAAAGATTACATTAGAACAAACGCTTGAGGAACGAAATAAAGTGAATATCGAGAATGAAACAGTTAATCAAGTCGTGTTAAAAGATTTTCTAAGTACATTGCAGCATACAGAATATATTGTTTTGGACATGCACTTTAAAAATATGACTCAACAAAAAATTGGCAATAAAGTTGGAGTCAGTCAAGTACAAATTAGTCGTATTTTACAAAGAATTCACAATAAGGCAGAAGTGTTCGGTAGGGAACGAGGTTTTAGAAAATGATGTACAAATTGCAGGGCAGTCGATATTTGAGATTGGACAGCGATTGAAACATGTGAAAGAAAACGATCTAACACATGGTGAGTTTGGCAAATGGTTAAAAGACCATGTGAATTTTACAGAAAGACAAGCAAGACGTTTTATGCAGGTGGTTGATGAGTTTAAAACGGACGACGTCGTCCGAATTGGTTCTTCAAAAATATTTGAGGTATTACAGTTACCTCAAGAAGTCGATCGCCAACAATTCATCGAACAACCACACATCATCCCATCAACAGGAGAACAAAAAACTGTCGATGAAATGACGGTTCGTGAAGTGAAGACAAATAGAATATGCAGGCGAAGAATTTTCGCTCCTAAATTTTCAGGAGTCAAATTACAAGAATCGCAAAGGGAATTAGAACAATCAAGAAAAACAGATAAAGTCGCAATGAAACAACTGAAGAGTTTAAAGATGTTGGTACGTACCCAAAATTGAGTCAATCAAAAATATTTCAAATCATTGCATTGCCATCAGAAATAGATCGTCAACAATTATAGGCGTAATGATAGGATTAGTAGAAAAATTGAATAGAAAAAATAAATGGGAATAGGAATGGACAGTTATTAAACCATAATTGAACAAAATAGTTATTCGGTAGAAAAGGAGCGTGGGATTATTGAAAGCTACATGTATAAGATGTGGTAGAAGAGTTGTAATGAGCATCCCACAGTTATGTATTCAATGTAAATACGAGTTAACTAGGATAACTAAAGTGTCGTGGTTCAGAGAAATTAAGGAGTAAAACTTTAATTCGGAGGGGAACGGAATGGAAATCAAAGTGAATGAACAAGCTCAAAAGTTTCATTTAGCAACAAATCAAGGGGATTGGCAACCAATGATAGGACACGCTATACAAATCGATGAATTCACATTATGTGCATGCCCTATGTTCGACACTGTTTTCGGAACTGTACTTAATATATCTGAAGTTACAACCGGTCACAGGGTATTGTTGCCGATACCAGTTGTTGGGGACGCTTACGAAAAAACAAGCACAGCAGCAGGTACAGTTGCATTCTTAAGAACGGAAGTTGCTGAAGAAATAAAAAGAGTAATAAACAAAGTTGGAAAACAAAAAATCATAGAACAAATCGAAAAATCAAAGAAATACAATGCAGAACATTTACCGGAAATGCCACCGATTGAAGATGTAGATAGGGATTGGATGTCGGATGAAATCAGCGATGTAACTCATTAATTAAGACAAAATCCTTATTTGACAACAAATAAAAAGAGCGCTGTTCGAGAGCGCTCCTTATGCCTCTATAACGAAAGTGACGAGCTCACGTTATACAGAAAGGTATTAGTATTGTATGTCAAAGCATGAAAGCGGTGAATGGATTTAGACAAAATCGTTATTTGTGCGACACGTTTCCTTATAAGTGTGTATCACGAAATAGGAATGAAAGTCGCACGTACAGTGCTAAGCGGGGGAAAAGATGGAGATAACTTCAAAGTCTTACCTATCGCAACGGTCGGAAAGGAGGATTATGATGTATCCATTTTATGTAGATGGTGAAAAGGTATTTTCATTCTCTTATAAGCCAAGTAAAGGCGTTGTGAAAGATGATGATACTGGCAAGTGGTACGAAATAATCAAAGTTGAGCAAGGGCGTGGGCGCAAAGTTTACGGAAAAGAAACTATTAATTTGGACGGTATGAATTGGCAACCTTATAAAGATTAATCGAAAGGGGAACGGAAAATGAAATATGCAAAGGTTAGCGGTAATAATGTGGTAATCAAATTGCCAATTGATATGTTAGTAGTCGCTTTTAATGATAATCCAAATAATTATGATGAAGAAATTAAAGTCAAATATAAAAGAAAGTTTGCTGAAGGATTTGCTCAACATGTAAATGAGCATAGTGGCAATGCAGAAACTGGTTTAACGGTGTTCCAAGAGTGGATTGACCAAATTTTTGAAGAGATGATTGAAGGTGACTCATCTTACATTAAATATCCTAAGGAAGAATTTTAACAAAATAGTTATTTGAAAGAAAAGAGTGAGAATATGGACGAACTAAATAGAATTGCTCATTTATTACCTTTTGAGGTACTTACAGATATAAAAAGCCGTTTAACTGATTGGGTCGCAAGTGGCGGAAGCTGGGATGACCCCTATATAAAACAACAAGTTAGATATGCCAAAAGAGTAGCAGAAAGAATGGAGGGGGAAGAAAAATGACGATTAAATGCTTTTTTGAGGATTATGATGGAGAAATTGTTCTTAGTGATGTAAGAAATTTCAAAGATGCAGATGACTTTGTTAAACAGGCTGAAACGTATGTGGCCGAAACTAGAGGTTTTCGGATTCCGATACTTCAACCTACTGTAACGGACATCCTCGTAGGTGAAGAAGAATGGAAACCAGAAGATGATCCTGATTTTGAAGGTAAGAAAATTACAGTTTATTGCTCTGTAATTGATCAGGAGAATAGTGAAGAAACTAAAGGAGAATCTGATAGGTGGTGTGAGAATAGAGTTGAAGCCTATAAGCATTATGTAAAAACAGATATGCAAGCACTTGAAGGGTATGAGAATCGGATTAAATCACTGCAAAAGGAACTGCAAGATCTTGAAAAGCAAAAAGAAAGGAAAATGTCTCAAGTAGAAAAACAAATATTCCAATTGTACAACCAAGGTTGGGAAATGAAACATGGAGTTTGGGTGGAAGTGAACAAGCGATAAAAGAGCAGCCAACAAGAGTTAACTGCTCCGATCAAAATGAAAACCTAGATGCATAGATAGTATATGTTATTGGTTATATTCAAGGAGGAATGGATATGAAATACTTTGAGTTTAATAAGCATGAATATTATGCGTTAATTGCGGTAAATGGCGATGTGGATAAAGCGATTGAAATATATGTAGAAAATGTCG
>NZ_JAKUEW010000019.1:0-50279 GCF_022663115.1 Bacillus cereus group sp. BfR-BA-01430 | reverse complement strand
TGCTGGCATTCACTTAACGATTTAGCTACTTGAGCATTTGCGGATAACTTTGTAATTCTGTCTCTTTTATTCACCCTATCCACCTCGTTTTATACAAAATTCAAATTGTATTAATATCCGTTATCTTGTCTCTCAAAATTCTCCGCATTCTTTTCTTTGTATGAATGCACAATGTCCTCATAGGTAAATCCATACAAGTAGCAAAGACGGAAGAAAATACCGAACGCTCTTCTTAAATGTCCCATCGTTGTAGTTAAATCTCTGTATTGGCACCATGCCCTTTTTGCAGTCAACACATCTTGCATATACCATTCGAACAGCATATTTACATCCTTTGTATTCTTCTTCATGATAGATTGGATATAGAATGATGGAATTAGTTTGTGTCTCCATGTACACTTATCTAACTCAATCACAATATTCATTAGAAAATGGAATCCATCGATTAACTCTTCTAAGAGTCCGCTTTTCGGAATCCCAAACCCCGTACTCCACATCTTAAATGCCCGCGTTTCATTCCACGCTTCCCCGATTTCAACTAATAACGCTCGAAATAGCATATCTGCCTTATCGTTCCCCTTATATCCAATGCGCTTGTCTAGTTCCTTCTGCATTTCGAATAGTTCCGTAATATCGAAAGTTTGTTTCTTCTCTACTTCTGTAATTTCGTGTAATTTAATCATCATAGATCCACTCCTAATACAAATTTCAAAAGATACATAGCGAGCGTGATAAGAAACCACGCTATCGCTACGACCGCGAAATCTTCTTTCTTCATTCGAACCACCATGCCGCAATAGTAATCACCCAAACTAGCACAATCCACTTCGTATCACTCATTGTCACATCCACCACTTTCTGCTCTCAGTTAAACTTTCTTTGGTTGAGCACCGTGTACTACTGCAGCACGCGGCAAAAAGTTTCTAACAAGATATAATGCTTCATGTTCATCTTTTGCATTGATATCTACATTTAGCTCACCTATCATTGGCGGGATCTCATATGTAACTACAAATAGATACATCTCAATACCCACTCGCTTGACGCACAAAGTTTTCTTTGTTTTTCTCTTTATAAGCACGCACAATATCTTCGTATTTATATCCATATAAGTAGCAAAGACGGAAGAAAATGCCGAACGCTCTGCTCAAACGGGTCATTGCTACATTAAGATTTTTGTAATAACACCAGGATTTTTTAGCAGCCAATGTATCTTGTATGTACCATTCGAACAATAAATTGACATTCGATACATTATTTTTCATAATGTGTTGATAACAAAAGTGCGGCACAATTCTACGTTTCAATGTATACCGGTCTAACTCAATAACAATATTCATAAGGAAGTGAAACCCATCTATCAATTCTTCAAGAAGACCTTGCTTTGGTGTTCCGAATTCTACACTCCACATTTTGAATGCTCTTGTTTCATTCCATGCTTCACTAATCTCTACTACTAATGCACGGAATAACATATCTAATTTGTCAGTACCTGTATAAGCGATACGCTTGTCTAGTTCTTTTTGCATTTCAATCAGTTCCGTAATATCAAAAGTTTGTTCCATCTCTTCTTTAGTGATAACGTGCAATTTTGATACATGTCTCATTGTGCATATACCCCTTTACGAAAGTCTTTAATAATGTTGCCTTGTTCATCAAAATAAACGATCTCCCAGTGCGGATGAAATCTAAACTTATGAGGATTTCCATCTAGTACAATAAATAAATCGTTTTTACAATTCCCAACAATCGTTCCCATTTTTCCTTGTACCTCAACGCGCATCCCTCGTTTAGCAAAATGGATTTTTCTGTAACGGCACATTTTTTGAAATGGCTCCTCCTTACCAAAAAGCGTACTAATATCAACAACATCCTTGTATTCACAAACGATAAATCCTTTAAATATTTCGAAAGGCATATCTATATAACCTAGCTTTTTCATTTGATTATAGTAGTGATATTTAGCCATTGTTTCATTTTCTTTTTCTACAATATGCTCACAACGCCATTGTGGAAAAATTGTATAAACACGGAATTTATACAGACTTTTCATCGCATTTCCTCCTGTTCATTATTGTCACAATCAGTAAGACCGCCAATTCTATCTCGTCCAATTCCCATAATTGGCGGTCTTTCGTTCTATAACACTCCAAATCTATTAACAGATCGATTAACTTTTGTTTCCGCAATTACTTATTTCACCTGCATCACATTTCATTTTCGAATCTTATCGAATACTCTAATTGCTATAGCGGACAAAATTCCCAATATTACAAAAATAATTAACGTATCCAGATTCATATCAATTTAACCCGCTCTATCTTCGTTGAAAAATAATATTTCTAGCTCATCCGGGTCCACTTCATATCGTTTACCAGAATTGATAATCATAATAGCAACCTTCCCTGTCTCTTTATCTTGATGTAATACTACTGAAGCATTTACATCATCACTAACATAATCACCAGAATGGAATTCATTATTTCTTCTATTTTTGGAAGCGAAGACTCTGCGGCGTTCTTCCCAATATTGCTCGTCTTCTGTTGCTAACCGACATTGATCAGCATATTGCCAGCCTTTATCTCCTGCGTTCATTACGTTTGTATTTCCCCAAACGCCATATACCTTAATTCTCCCTGTTTTTGAATCTATATCTAAGCACTTAACTCTCGCAAATGTTGTATAATCTTCGCACTCAAACGCTACCCAATCACCTAATTCAAAAGGCGTTTTAATAAATACCGGTACTGGAATGGCTGCTACTGCTATTTTCATTTCGAATTCCTCCATTTTATACATACTCAATTACAAATTGTGGTTTAAATTCCGTACTATCTAAGAAAATTCTTATCTGTTGTGGTTCCTGGGATTCTCTTGCTTTCCTGCAAAGTTCTTCTGCTGCTTCCCAATCAAAATTACTATTGTGCGCTCTGTTATAACGCCATATAGCTGTTACATAATCGATATACATATCAAAGTGATTATCCTGTCTTACCGAGCGCGGCAGCTCGTCCGCGCTCCATACATCGCAAGGAACAATCACCAGGACGTCTACAAAGTCCGGATGTCCAGGACGATGTTTTATGTTAGCTTGTTTGATATCAAAGGGTTCTCCGCGCATCACAACTTTTGTATCTTTTATATTTGTTATAACGGGTGGATCAATAAACAAATTCTCCGAAAAAATCGTCAGTTGCTCTGTCACGTTGATCACCTTCTTTTAATTGCAATGTATATACAAGCTTTTTATCTAACAAAGCCCCTGTTACTGCATTCATCCACAAGTGCCCACCAATCTTTCTTTGTAAGAATTGCAGAATTGACAAAATTTCATCATTAGACAGTTTTACAAACACACCTAATTTTTCTTGATTGAATTTACCACCACGCTTTTCAATCTCCAAAGAAATGTTATTTTCTTTTACATATTGTTCTGCTTTAACCAAATTAAACTGTCGTACTTTATGCTGCCCGTACTTTTTTGTAATCAGCATTAGCATATCTTTAAGCACTAATGTATCAATTACTTTTAATTTACTTTCTATTTCGCCGCGACAGCTTTTACAAAGCGTTTTCTCACACCCGTCGATATACATATTTTTCACATCAGCAGCAGGAATGGTATTCCCGCAAATATCACACCAATCACCACTATCAAGCCAAGAATGATTCATTACTTTCAACTCCCTACCACTTTATTTTTTAAGGTTAAAATTTATCAATCTTTATATTTTTATATATGCACTTTTTAATGGCCGCTTGTGCATATATTGTGATATACTTGCAAATGTAAATTTATTTCGAAAATCCTTATTGGGTACCCGTCTTCACGATGGGTCTTTTTTTATGCATTTTTACGTATTTGTTTAACTACTTCCAGATTCCCACCTATTGCCGCAAGATGATCCGCTACGCCAAGCACATCGTTCCGTTCTTTATTTCTACGATATTGATTTTGTTTCTGTTTTTGCTTGTACAATTCAATTAGTTCTTTTTCAACCGCAGCTGCTTCTTCAGCTTGTTGATTACATAATGCCTTTAATTCTCTTGCAGCTGTGATTTCGCCATCGTTCATAGCTCTATCGCATTGACGCAGCAAGATTTTACGATTTGTCATGTACTCACGCAGTTTGTTTTCTAACTTCTCAGCTCTCTGTATATGTTCTGGAAGCACTCTATCAGCTAATCCCATTCATTTCACCTCAATTTCAGCTACATCGATAAGGATGCAGCTGAAAGATATATGAATTGCTGTTACGCAATAATAAATACTTTCTTATTAGCGATTTCATCTGCTAGTTTTTCAGTTAAGTAGTTTTTAATGTTTTCAATCGCTAGCAATTTCCACGCTCCACCATCCGCTTCAAACAACGCACATTTCGGTCCATTTTGCATGCGGAAAACAAAAGGGCTCTCTGGTTGTTCTACTTCAACAAACGTGCGGAATGGTTGTAGCATGACAGGATTCGGAACTGCTACATTGGCTCTTGTTGCAACACCCGTTTGAGCAACCACAGATTGTGAAACTCCATCATCACCAATTTGATTCACTGCTTCTTCACGAATATTCCCGACAACTTTCAGCATTACATCACGATCATCATTTTTAACAAATGCAGATTGCAAACTAATATTAAAGCTCTCTGCATCATGAAATCTCTCGAATGCAAAGTGGGGAACAAAAGCCTCGGCTCTGATAAAAACATTACGGTTATAATCATCATTAACTTTTGTGAAACAAGAGATATTTTTAGGATTTTCAACATGGATCATTAACGGATGATCACCGTCGAATTCCGACTTGATATAATCTACTAATCCAGACAAGCTGTTAACAGTAATTTCAGATGCTGTAGGCTCCTTTACTGGATATAACGGTTGAGTAGAATATGGTCGATTATTAATTCTTTCAACCTTTACTCCTGCTGTTTCTAGTAAGTATTCCATTGCTTGTTTAATCATTTTTACGGCTCCTTTACTATTTATTAGTTAGTTTGTTGTTTACGAAAATCCACAATAGCCGGTTCCATTGTTGTTGGCTTATTTTGCGTTTGCGTTTCTTCTGAAACTACTTTTTCACCAATATCATTAGCAATATCTCCATCCCTATCAATGAACATTTGCCCTTTAATACCAGAAGATAATTCTTGCCCAACGATTTCACCTGTAGCATCTTGGCCCATTAAAATCTTAGTGCCTACTTCTTCAGCTGGAGCTAAAGTGGATTTCGCTTGGACGATACAATCCAACACTTCGCGTTTTTTAGTACCAGAAAGCGTTAAAGTTAACGTGATTTTTCTTTTTTTAGTTGGATCCGTGTTTGGATCTGCTATGTTCTCTAAAACCCGTTGGAACTCTGTGTCAAATCTTTCTGCAAGAGCTCCTTCGGCAAATGTATTTAAATCAATTGACATTTGTACAACCTCCCTATACTAATCTTGGACGCCAAACTTTTATGTAATCTATTACTTCCTCGAAGTCCTTCTGGCGTACATTGTGATAGCTATTTACAGCAAACCTTGCATATACATCTTTCCAAATTGCTGAAAATACCTTTCTTCTTGTATCATGAATATTTTTATTCACAATCCCTTCATCCCAAACCTTATAAACGCGACGATTAACAGCATTTCTAATTGCGGTTTGTTGGCTATAATCCACTGTCATACGTTGATTAAGATCATTTTTAATTTCTTGTACTTCTGTCTTAATCTGACTCAGATCCTCTTCATGAGTAAGAGCTAATTTTAAAGTGGCTACTAATTGTTCTCTAGAAGTCGGAAGAGCCGTCTGTTTCTGTTTTATATACTCTTCCATCCGATTAAATTCATTTATGAACATCTCCTTAAATTTAGCTGCCTTTTCACCTGTATATCCCATCACCAGAAACATCAGACCATCTCGTTTAAGAAGATATTTCTTATTTCGTTTTCCGCTTCGATCCCTGTATGCACTCACGCCAAAATTGGCTTCAGCAAATTCCTTGCTGCATTGCAATTCTTCGATAGAACGAATAACTTTTGCATGTTCTTTATCAAACACTTCTGCCACAGTAAGACTATCTGTTACAACTACATCGCCATCCATAAATACTAAATGACTAATTGGTTCCTGAATGGATTGTAACGAATTCACTATGAAACCTCCTTTGATCACTCAACACATCATTGTGCTGAGTGATATATTAGTGATTAATTTTCATTCTCTTGAGTTTCATGGACTTGTTCGAACAAAAATGCTAAATGTTCCAATTGAATGCCACCTCTTTCAACTTCATTCAACAAAGTAGTAATATCACGACTCATGTTAGACCTCCTGTTTGTTGAATTAAATTCAACATATTGTTTTGAAAAATCATTTCAATAATTCCGCGTAATCAATATGTAAAACGGAACATATCCTCTTTAAACGGAAATCTGGAATGTTAACATTGCCTTTTTCTATTTTATTAATAGATGATCTATCCTCATAACCTACTAATTTAGCCAGTCTTTCTTGTGATAAACCTTTACGTTCTCTTTTTTCTTTAATTATTCGAGGATTATAAGAAATTGTCATTCAATCACCTCACTCACGAATACATAATACCATTATGTTGAATTTAATTCAACATTTTTCAATCGCATTCTACATTTTATCTTTTCAACATATAGTTGAATTAAATTCAACTATATGTTAAGATGTTGAATGTAGGGGGTGAAAAAAATGGAAAACATATTCGGAAACAGGTTAAGAGAATTGAGGAAAGTGAAAAAAATGACACAGCAAGATCTCGCAGACAAATTAACTTTATCCAAATCTCTTATTTCCAAATATGAAAATGGCGCAGCTAAACCCTCTTATGAGGTTTTAGAACAATTAGCGCATATATTCGATGTAAGTGCAGATTATTTAACTGGTAAAATTAACACTTATATCGATGATGAAGATAAAGAAAAACAAATTAATTATTTATTACAGAAATACAATAAACTAGATCAAGAAAAAAGAAATAAACTTATAAAAATTCTTGATGCATTCTTGGAATTATAAGAAGGTTGCTAGCGCAACTTTCTTTTTTATGCCCATATTATACCACAAAACGGAACGTTTGTTCTAGTTTAGTTTGATTATTTTATATACTTATTATATAAAATGTCTATTTTATGGACATTCATAGTATAAACATACTATTCGATTTATAATTCTCAGTATGAGAGAATTTAGCAAAATGTTGAAAAAGATGCGAAATTCATACGGGTTAACTCAAGAAGAATTAGGAAATAAGCTTAATTTAAGCCGCGGTCAAATTAAGAACTACGAGAATGGTTTTGAACCAGATTTAGAAACTTTAGATCGTATCGCCTCCTACTTTAACGTACCTGTTGATATTCTTTTAAACAGAAATATAAAACCTAACACAAAAATTATTGAAAATACACTAATTGAAATCCAACAGATAATCGCTTCCATGAATGATGAACAACGAGAAGATTTTTGTAAAAAGTTACTTCCTTACGCAAAATTCTTAGATAAAGATATAAGGATGTAGTTTTTTTAAAATCCTTCGTTCTTTTTCTTGGCTTTATTTTACATGGAAAAATATTCTGATTCTAGCGGTAAAATGTACATAATTTTACAGTTTTATCAAGGTAGCCTATCAGCTGCCTTTTTTTGTTTTATTTTTCGACAAAATATGACAATATACAGATATTATGTTTGTTACTATTGAATGAGAAATTTTACGTTTGAAAGGGGAATTCTAGAATGAGTGATAAACAAAAAGAGAAAAAACCTAGCGAATCTGAAATCGCTAAGAAATCCATAGCAGCTCAGTATAAAAATAAATACAGTGAAACTCCTCTTATTGTCTCTGCTAACTTACCTAAAATGACTGTAGGATATGCTGCCGTTACCAAAGAGCACGTTGAATTGTTTACATACGATAAGACTTTAAAAGAAGCGGTTAGTATCGGTACACACAAATTCGATTCATATGCAAGTGTATCTGTAGATCACTTTGCATTGAAATCTGTTTTTGAATTTAAAGGGACTAATGAATCATTTACATTCGTACCCACTGATAAAGGGAAAGATATTGAGTCATTAATACGTTCTAATACAACGCTAGAAATAATAAAGTTAGAACGGAAATGGTATCAAAAGATACTAGGATTCCGTTCGGGGAAAAAGTGGAAAATGGTTGTAGCTTGTTTAGGTTATTTACTCATACTTGGTACGATTGTTAATATGTTCTCTGGCAAAAATGATAATAGCCAACAGAAAGCTAATGAAACTATACAAACTACATCGGCAGCAGAGCAAAAACAGCAGGAAAAAGAGGAACAGAAACAACAAGAAAAAGAACGTGAAGAGTTGATTAAACAAGCTCAAGAGAAAGAGAAGACGAAAGCTGTAGCTAAAGAAAAAACAAAAGAAACCATAACGGTGGAATTTAATGAAGAAGGTAAGAAAATGGCACTAGAGCAAGTAAAACAAAATCCTTTGGTTCATGATGCTCATATAGAAGTAAACGGTAAAACGATTGTTATGGCTGTTATTGTTGGAGCAGCAGTCAACAAAGAAGCCGCTAAAGAAATCGGAGATAACTTTGTGCGTAATTTAGGAGCGTTTTCTGGAGGAAAGCCACCAGAAAAATATTACTATGGAGAAATCTTTGATAACTATGATCTACAAATTGGTGTAGGCACTGGACCAGATAACATCATTGTTCAAGGTGCTAAAGTAACAAGTGCTAAGAAAATTACCTGGTAATCAAGTCGACAGTCGAGGGTGGATTTTTCATTGTCTTTATTCAAAAATTCTACAATGAATCCCATGGTTATCACCTCCTCCCATCAAAAATGGAAAGAAGCTAATAACCAATCACCCTCACAATATACAGTTATATATAGTCTATCCCACCATTCTATTAGAAGTAATATCATTGGAATAAACTAAATCTCTATTGTAGCGATACCAAATATAATACCGCGCTGTGGATAAGTATGTTTATCCACAGAAAAAGACCGACATTTATTGTCGGTCTTCGTATTTTCTCTTCTTTTTTCCACAAACTTCTGCTATCATTGGAAGAGTAGATATATAAATTGCAAATGTAAATGTTTTATATAAATTTAAACAATTAAAAAACCCCGATGAAAATTTTCAAAGGTTCGTAGAGTTTGGCCGCTCCTGCTAACCGATGAAAATTGGAAAATGGAGATCGAGGTTTGTTTTCACATATTTAATTGCTACCTTTATGATAGCATAAACTAAAAAAAATGTGAACAACAATCCTCTAATTTCCTATACCCATTTTTGGGCGGGGTGGAAAATGGAGGATTTTTATTATGTCTGAAAACAAACAAGGAAACAAAATTTCTGGAAAAAAAGCTACAGTAGACGCGTATATCAAACTACATCAATTCCTAATGTTTGATGATAATTATCGCAAAATGTCTTCAAATGCTAAAATTTTATATTCATTCCTTCGTAGTAAAGTTCCTTACTTTGAATATATTACTATAACTGCTGAAGAAGCTATTGCCGAAGCAGAAGCGAATGGAGAATCAATTCAAGGCACTAAATCCTATCGTGATGAAGATGGATATATTTATTGTGTCGCTGATAATACAGAACTCTGCTATTTACTAAATGTTTCGGAGTCTACTTTAATTCGTATAAAAAAAGAACTACATAAATTTGGATTGCTATTAGAAGTAAAAATCAAAGATAAATCAAATCGTCTATATCCATTAGAACCTGCTGAAGAAGATCTTCAAGAAAAATGGCAATATGTACAGGAAATTAAAAAACTTCGCGAACAAAAGAAAGAAGAAAATGCTGTAAAAGCAAAAAAATACGCAGATAAAAAGAGAAAAAACGGTAACTTGCAAAATGAAAGTCACGGTAACTTGCAAAATGAAAGTCACGGTAACTTGCAAAATGAAAGTAAAATAGAATTTAATCTATCTAATTCTAGACTTAAGTCTTTTCAAATAGAATCTAAATATCTATCTATCTTTAAGAAAGTAGAAAACACAAATTTATACGATACTACTAAAATTGTAATCGGTAAAAATATAGATAGATTGACAGATAAAAAGTTAAACATCATTGTAGAGTTATTTGATATTTACAAATCTGAAATTAAAGAAGTTGCTTTGAATGCAGTGATTTCTCGTGTACTGAAATCTAAAGTGCAATCAAGCTTTAGAGGTTTATTAGAGAAGTCATTAAAAACAGAAATTAAAGGACAAGTTAACGAATCTACGGAAGGAAATGTACCTGCACGTAAAGAAAAACTTCCAGAATGGATGGAAAAACGAGACCAAGAGGAAAAAACAAGTTTAGATCGAATGAATGAATCCAAACTTGAAGAATTTAAAAAACATGTATTAAACGTTGCGAAAAATATGAATATGACTGTAGATGTTACAGCTATTACATTAGAAAATTATCATGTTGCTAGTACATATTTAGATATGGGGTTTGGTTGGGATGCACTTAGTGAAATTTTTACATTTTTACATCAGAGAAAAAAGATTAAATCTCACTAAACTTTAAAGGGGGAGTCTTACTGCCCGCACATAACAATAAGGAGTGAGTTATCCACATGTGGATAAACACGAATTATTCTAATTTCAAATTGTTACCCGATTGGAAACATCCTCTCTTTCATGGTAAAACTGTACGAAATAATATATCTAAGCATCTATGGCTCAACAAGATACGAAAGTATTTGTTAGAAACATATGACTATACTTGTTCTATTTGCGGATACAAAGGAGCACCAGAAAACGCTAGATATACTATCCATGTACATGAAGTGGAGGAATATGATTTTGATAATTTGGTCTGCCATTTAAGAAAATTAGAATTAGTTTGTGTTAAATGTCACAACATTCATCATTTTAAGCGCGCTTTACAAGTTTTAAATCAGGAGCAGCTAATAGATTTGGCGGAACATTTTATGAAAGTGAATCATTGTAAATCAGAAGATCTTATGCAATGTTATAGAATTCGGCAAAAACAAGATATGGAGTTTATACAGCAATGTATAGAAAATGCGGATGCAAGACAAAACAGAGGGAAACGAATTACTTTTACAGTTCATGAAGATGTTCTATTTCATGATGAAATTGTGAAGCAGTTAGGCAAAAAAGGCTTACTATACCTTCAATAGCAAAATTACAGAACACTATACAACTTAGAGAGGTCATACTAAATGTCGTTTAATAATGAATTCATTACTCAATCCATGAATAATATGGCACTAAAGCTTGCTATATTAATATTTACACCACTAATCATACTGACTCCGTTTGCGTTGCTAGTTAGTAAGTACTGCAATAACAACTTTATAAAACAGATATTCTCTCTATTTGCAGTAGGAGTATATTTATATTGGTTTTGGATTTTCTTTTCGATTAATTTTCAGCAATAAAATAATCGCCCCATCTACTATGGAGGCGATTCAAGAAGGAGATATAAGAGTGAACAACATGCCCTAGATCACTTTTATAATACTGTGTGTTCCAAAATGAATCAAAACACTAAAGTATCGTTTTACTATTGAATAACGCCTTTTTCTCTAGGTAGTTCACCACCTTCTTTCCAAATATCTTCTAAAATTATTAATACAGATTTGCAGTCATCTATTGCACGATGATTAGTAATTGTACCGGATGCTGAGCTTAAAGATACCCATCGTTCAGATTGTATATACTCTGCATATAATTCCATCATACATTCTGATTTTAATTGTTTAGCTGGAACGTGATGGGCTTCACAAGTATAAGCGATTTTAGGAATATCGAACGCAGCATTGTAAATTAATATGGTTTTACCTTGAGAGATAGTTAATAACTTCATGTACGTTTCTTCCCAAGATGGAGCGTCTTTCACCATATCATCGGTAATACCATGTATGCTTGTACTTTCTGCAGGTATTGGAAATGTAGGTTTTACAAATGTATCTAATAACGTATTTCCATATAAATCTATTGCTGCTATTTCAATAACTTCATCACCCAGGCCAAGCCCAGTTGTCTCTGTATCTAAAATAATATAGTTTTCCTTATTTTTTTCAATATGCAAGAATATAGATTTCATATCTTCGTGATGTTCTATAGCAGCGGCTTCTTGTATACACCAGGGACATAAACCATTTACTAAATCAGACTTACGCCGGACGATCTCATCACATTTTTTACAAGTTCGATTCTCCAAAGCTTTTTTTCTAGCTAATCCAAGAGCTTGCTTCTGTTTATCACTTAACTGCCGTTTTGGTACAGCTGCAGCACGTTCGTATAATTTTATATGAGACCTGGTTGAACGTTGATATACAGTTGCAACTGGATCAGTGCCTGGTTTTAGCCCTTCCCTAGCAAGGGTAGTTTTCGTAGCAAGCGTATCAGGAACTTCTGGCCAATTTTTATACTGAATCATATCGAATGAATCCTCCTTTTAAAAAATTTCACGTACTAAATTTTAATTACAAAATTAAACGACAACTCTTAGGGATATTGTAATATTTCGACGAAGACAAGGTTTTTCCCTCTACTATAACGAATGTTATAACACGAGGTGATGGTACCATGACAGAGAAAATAGACAACTCTCAATCTATATATGTAAGCAAAGACGTAGCGACGATACTCAAGATCCAGGAGTCCACTTTGAGAAAGTACTGTATCATGCTCGAGGAACATGGATACCACTTTCATAAGAATGAGCACGGACATCGTGGATTCCTAGATAACGATGTTATAACACTGAGGAAGTTAATCGAAATTAAATCACATCCTGATATGACGTTAAAACAGGCTTGTAACGCAATAATGACATGGGTTAAAGGAAAAGGTATATCAGATGTTGATACGAATGTTATAACGGAAAAAGAGCAGTATGACGAGCGATATGACGAGTTGAAGGGAATGATTCAGCAACAGAATGAAATGTTAAAGCAAATGGCCAAGAAAATGGATGAGCAACAACGTTATATTGATGAGAGATTAGAAATAAGAGATCAGCAACTTATGAGTGCTATACGTGAGATGCAGGAGGACAAACGTGTATTATTGGAAACTGCGGCAACGAAGAAAAAGCCATGGTGGAGGTTTTGGTAGAACCTCCATCTTTTTTATCAACAACAATATAACTGTTATATAATCATTAATAAATTGTTGATGTTTTTCTTTGTTTGATATAAAATTAAGTTAGGATTATATAAGTGTTACATAACTGATATGTAAGAATTAATATTTTTAAGGAGACGATAAAATGACAAAAGTATTTGCGATTGATCACGGTAATGGTGCCGTTAAAATGCGTACAGATGTGTTTAAGAAGACACTTCCGGCAATCTATTCATTTGCTTCTAATGTTGGCGAAGCATTATCTGGGGGCAAAATGAAGCTTAAAACTTATAAAGTTGATGGCGCTGAGTATGTATGGGGCGATGACATCATTAAAGTAAATAATACATTGAACACATACGCCCAACAAAACCGTTATAAAACTAATCAATATATAACATTATCTAAAATTGCACTAGCTGAGATGGCAGCGAAAACAAATGTAAAAAGCTATGATGAAGTTCTTGTTGTAACTGGTGTTCCAAGCCAAGAAATTGGCACAAGAGCAGTTGAGGAAATTAAAGAAGTGTATCAAGGAACTCATGAGGTCGAAGTAAATGGTAAAAAGGTAACTATTAATGTAGTTGATGTAATCGTTCTGGCTCAACCAGTAGGAACTGTTATGAGTCGCTATCTAGATGAAGATGGTTTTGTTGCTGATGATTCCTATGAAGATATGACGGTTGGTATTATTGATATCGGTACAGGTACAACAGATTTAGATGTAATCTCTATGCTGCGTCGTGAAAAAGAATCTACTTCAGTTCCAAAAGGAATGCACGATGTATATGAACCAATCGTTTCTAAAATAAAAAAAGAAACAAGTGCTGCTATTAATGATTATAAGTTGGAAAAAGTGTTCGAAGGCGGGGAATACCAAGCTTCTAAACGTATGGATCCAATCGACTTTAATGAAGAGAAAACAGCTTCAATTAAAGAAGTTTACGATTTTATTGTAAACGGAGTGAACAATGCATGGAAAACATTCGACCGTTTTGACGAAGTGCTTGTCTCTGGCGGCGGCGCGAATACTTTTCATGAATTATTGGAAGAATGGATTGGTAAAGTAACTAAGTTAGAAGAAAGTCAAACTGCGAATGTAGAAGGCTTCTACAGATACGGTAAATTTGAGGTAGGCGAAGAAGATGGCGAATAAGACATACCTTCTGTCTTATGACGATGTATTAGATAAAGACATTAAAGAGTGGCTAGAATCTTTACCACGTAATAGAAAAGCCGAAATGGTTCGTACTGCTATTAGACATTATATGCATACGAGTGGTTCTATTATTATTCCTCCAGTGAAAGAAGAAAAAGTGGAACCTAAAAAAATTGAAAGGAAGCGTCCTAAATTAAGTAGGGGCGGTAATTTCGAAAAAGAATAATTACAAATGAATAAAAAAAGAGAAAGCTCTTCCCAGCTTGCCGGCAACGAAAGAGCTTTCTCTACACTATGAAAATCTGAAAGGATGATTGAACAATGTCAAATACCCTTATCAAATTAACAACTAGTGAACCTATTCTACCACAAAAACGTAGTAAAAAGGAATTGTTCGGAACATTTCGGTATTTTTTTAGAAATCACTATAATCGATTAAATAAGTGGTTTGGAATTGATGAATGTAAAAGTGACCGTATTTGGTACTACGGAACAATCTTTCTTATGTTTTTTCTTCCTGCTGCTACATATGTTGTTTCTAATTTAATATGGCCCTAAATGAAGATATGATATAATAAATTTCGGGTATACTGGGCCATCTTCTATGAGGATGGCTCTTTTTTATTATGGATATACTATTATATAAGGGGAGAGAACATTATTAATGAATAAAGCAGTATTCTTAGACCGCGATGGAATCTTAAATGAGGTATTAACCGATCGGGTGAAATTCGTAAATACGCCAGATGATTTATATTTATTACCTGGAGTTGCAGAATCTATTGCGAAATTAAAACACAGTGGATTCAAAGTATTTACGGTAACAAACCAAGGTGGTATTGGACTTGGATATATGAGTCATGAGCAACTTGAGAATATACATAATAAATTACAATGTGAGATTTTAAAGTTAAATGAATCAGCAATTATAGATGAAATTATGGTTTGTGCACATAAACCTAAAGATGGATGTAAATGTAGAAAACCAGAACCTGGAATGCTATTGGCCCTAGCAAAAAAACATAATTTATCTTTAACAGACAGTTATACGGTCGGGGATCGTGAAGTTGATGTGGCAGCTGGTATCGCTGCTGGTACAAAGACAGTACTTGTTACAAATGAAAATAAACCGACACAAGCGAGTTTTAAGTGTTTAACATTATTGGAGGCAGTTGATTATATTTTAAGAGATAACAAGGAGGAGAATGAGAAATGCCATTTGTAATACGTGGTGAAGGATTCACTTTAACGGATTGTGAACCAGGAAAAGAAGAAAAAGAGTTGGAATTTGAAACGTATGAAGAAGCTGAAAAAACATTAAAATTGATACAGTTCCCTATGCGCAATCCAAATGCAAAAATTGTAGAGATTTAACCCATAATATAGGGTAAATCACGATGTGAGGTTGTTAGGATGTAAATAGTAGTCCGGCCTAACATTTTTGAGTTCTATATAATCTCTTGTGTCATGCGGATTTTAAGAAAGAATAACCATGCAGTTTTCACCCCAACTTCAGTGTACAAATCTAAGTCCCTATATCCTGCATAATTTAGCGTATTTTTTGTTAGGCCGGCCTAACAAAAAATAATCATAAAAAAGGGTCTGCCCAACTTTCGAAAGGATTGAAAACAATGTTACCGGATAAGTATGCGAAGTTTGATCGGATTATTTTAAATGCTAAAAACATAGAGTTTATGAATACTTACATGAAAGAAATTGCAGAAGTAGATCTTCATATCCCTCTCGAACAAGGGGTATTGATTATCGAAAAATGGTTCAATGATAAGGTAGATGTATTTTTTCCATTTTGGCAGGATAAAGAACGAAATGTTATGGTTGTTGAAATATTTACTGAAGAATTCGGTAAAAAGAGAATTGCAAAAGCTGAAATTGATAGCAACGGCAAAATTAATATTGTAGACACAATAATGATGGACGTATCATTTCAGAATTTATCTTTTCAAGAAAAGCAACTCATGCTAAAAGAAATATATAATTTTGTTAATCTTGCTATAGATGCTTTAGCGCGTATTTTTTATCTCATGACAAATTACAGAGAACAAAAGATTGTTACATTAAAAGAAAACACAATTCGTGTAAGTAAAAATAAAACGAATAAAAACAAAAAGAAAAAATCAATAAGTCGGAAGATCAAACGAGTTGAGTATAAATTGTCTTCAGAAGCTTTAGAACAAATGAAAATAACAGCAAAACGTAAGCGATATATGCGTCATACAAATTCTTGGACTCGAAGAGGCCATTGGAGACAATATAAGAGCGGTAAGCGCGTTTGGATAGAGCCAACTACTATTAAATTAAGTGATAATAATGACATAGAAGCTGCAGAATATAGACTATAATTCATTTTGAAACACTCTCTTCGGAGCGTGTTTTTTTCTTTGCAAAAAAATATAAAAAAGTATTGACTGATACGAATTCATATCGTAAAATAAAATTAACAAATGATACTAATTCATATCAAAAAGGAGGAAATAAAAATGAGAAACAACGTTATGGCGAAGGCTTGGGAGATTGCGAAACAAGGAGTTAAAAAATTTGGTGGTAAAGTGAAGGAGTACTTCGCTATAGCGTTAAAAATGGCTTGGGCTCAAGTTAAAGGGGGAAATGAAGTGGTTGAATTAAAAGGAACAGAAAAACAAGTGAAATGGGCTAATGATATTCGTGAAGTTTACTTCAAAAGCATTGATGCTGTAAAAGCTGAAATCGAAAAACATAATAAAAAAGGATTAGACTTTTCTCCATTTTTTGCAAGTATTGAAAATCAAGAAAATGCAAGCGAATGGATCAGTAACTTTCAAGCATTATCTTACAGCGACAACGAAGAATCTACACTTGCTGAAATATTTGAAAACATGACAAAAAACATGATTCAAAACGGAGACCAAACGTTTAAAAAAATCTTAATTCGTCTTTGCGGTGCAGCTTCAAGAGCAAAACGTACATTTAACGAAAAAGCTGAAATTGAGTTTCTAAAAAAACACGGATTTGAAATTTAAAAATAAACGAAAGAGGGTTGAGTAAACATGATATTGAAACAAGTAATGACAGCAAAAGAAATGGAGGAGCTCTATGAGCTCCCTCCTGGAAGCGTTAGACGTGATTTAGCGCGTGGTAGATTCAGAAAGTCAGAGATTTGTAAAAGCGGCGCAACATGGCTTATTACAGCTCGTGAAGCAAAGCGAGTATACAAGAAAGAACTTACTTTCATCAAAGTGCTAGATGATTGGGATTGGGTTAACCTTCATGTTGATGAAGAACTTGAAAATAGCGACTTATACGATATCGTAGAAGGATGGATGAATAAACATCAAATCGATCTTAATCAAGTGAAAGATTTGTATCACGAAGGACTTACTCAAGGGATGGAGAATGGTAGGTACCTTTCATTTTCACAATGGTTCTATGAATATAAAGAATCACAAGAATGGAAATAAGGGGTTGATGAAATGGCTACATTTATTCGTTTAGATGTAAAAGGTGAGTGGAGAGGAACGCAACATCGAAGTATGCGGCGTGGCATTGGGGATGATTGTTGGTGTGATGGTGAATGTGATTGTATAGAGAATAAAAGTGGATGGGAATCTGGCATTAGCTGCTATCAATTAGAATCCAATCACGATGGTCTTGCAATTGAACAACTAAGAAGCTACTGGATGGAACTTGCTATGTTTAGAATTGAAGATTATAAAGATATGCAGCTCACTATTTTTGAAGGTGACGAGTTGCCTGGTGAAGGGTCTAGTTATGAAGATATGGCAAATTGCACGAAAACTATTTTAGAAATAGATGCACAACCATTCATGAAAAAAGTAATGGAAACATACGAGCTGTATTTTGATGAAGAAGAGTTAACAGAAGAACAATATAATGAAGAATTAGGCAACATCATTGCGAATGTATTAGAAAAAGCCGGCTCATAAGATTCGGTCTTTTTATTTGTCGAAAGTTTGTCGAACGAAAAAGATAAAAAAGTTCCATTTCCCTCTTGTAATTATAGTCTTATAAGACTATAATGTAAATATAAGGTTGATACGACAAATCATGAAAGGGGAAATGAAAGATGAAAAAGTTCAACGTTGCGGAGATTATGCAAAATGCTTGGGTAGCAGCTGCTAATGCGGCATTCTTACACGGAGGTAAAAAATCAGAATACTTCGCAGAGTGCTTAAAAGCTGAATGGGCTTTCGCTAAACAATTAAAAAACGCAGCGTTGAACGGAAATAAAAAAGCTCAACGTGTTGAAAAAACAACTAATGAGATCATAGAAATCAAATCTTGGTTTGTTCGTAAGAACTTTTCAAGGGATGAAGCTTATGTAATTGAAACAAATGACTGGATTGAAGTTTTAGAAGAA
This sequence comes from Bacillus cereus group sp. BfR-BA-01430, assembly GCF_022663115.1. NCBI lineage: Bacteria > Bacillati > Bacillota > Bacilli > Caryophanales > Bacillaceae > Bacillus > Bacillus cereus group sp. BfR-BA-01430. The sequence continues at coordinate 31,624 of NZ_JAKUEW010000019.1, read as the reverse complement.
ACAGCAAAAGCTTATAAGTTACGTGTACATAACGCTAAATTTGGTGGTATTACAACTTGGGCACCTAAAAGCTGCTGTGTAGCTTAATGAAAAATGGAGGGGATAATTATGACTATCTTATTAAGTGCAAATCCAATGGTTGAGAAACATCTTAAACTAGCTTTACAAAACAACGTGAACTTCACTTATAACGATCACACTTTCGTTAACTTGAAAGAATTATATATTTTCATTCGTGATAATGTTGCTGATACTGTAGACTTCGAAGAAGTTATGAAAGAGGTCATCGAAACAGCAATGGAAAAAGGCGGGCCAAATTGTTCTTACGAATTAGGATCTCACGAAACGAAAAGTGGTAACACTGAAACAATTAGTTTTGAATACGACTTCGAATATGACGAAGAAGAAGACGAATCAACTAATCATACAATTACATTTTAACAGGTGGTATCATGAAAGAAATCAATAAATATATGTCCCCTAGCGAAGCGGCTTTTCGTTGGGGGAAATCCGATACAACATTAAAAAATTACTTACAAAACAAAATTAAAGGTGCGGTAACTGTTGAAGAAATGATTGATATGGGACATGTTAAATATTTCGTTAAGCCAGGTGGTAAACGTAAAGAGTGGATTATTAGCGAAAGTGCAATGGAAATATGGTTTCCTAAAAAGGGGTAGGGGGATGGAAAATGAATATAGAACGTCAGTATATAGAAAAAGTAATTGTGGATATGGAAAAACGTATGAATCACTTAACGAAGATGCGAAAATTACATAATGAAAAGTTGAATTCATTAGAAGATGACGGAACTTTCGAAGAGGGGTTATACAAAGGTTATAAAAACGCTCAAGAACGAGAAATGGATTTCTTAAAGACAGAACTTACATTTTTAAAAGGCGCATTAGAAAAATAAACTGACGTAAAATAAATCAAAGATAAAAAGCCGGCTCATAAGAACCGGCTTTTATTTTGTTAATCGAACTATTCTTGTGTATAGACGTAATCAATGCCTTTAGCATCTAGCCATGCTGTCGCTCGATCTAGTTCATTCCCTTGGCGGTATGCTGTTTCAAATCTAACTAACCCTTGTTTATCTCCATAAGAGATGATACGAGATTCATAACCAAGAGCATCCATCATCCCTAACATTTCCGGCACTAATGCTGTACCAAATTCATACGATACGACTTTATTAAATTTATCCACTTTAATCCCCACTCCTTCTTGTTTTCCGACAGTTTGATTTGTAAACCAAGACAATGGTTTGTTTCCGATTAATTTATTTAAATCACATTTACCAATACCAGGCACATGCCCTGTCTCTGTGTACTGCCATATATCGCACTCATACGCAGGTTTGTTTCCGCCATAACGAGGGATCCATACGAAATCTGCTTTTACTCTATCCATGCCGAACGGCTTGTACATATGATGACCGACATACAGACCTATTTTCTTTGCACCTAATCGACGTAATTCATCAATAAAGGATTGTGCGCCTGCTCGCATGTCATTCATTGTTTTCACTTCTACATCAGCCACCCAGACTGTCGCACTTTTGTCACCGCGATTCCAGAAATCACGAGCTTCTATACGCGCATCATTTTCAGAAACAAAACGACAGAATGCATAGTTACCAAAAGGGATACCATGTTGTTTCATTGCTTCTACATATCCTTTGTATAAAGGATCAACATAATTTGAGCCGTCTTGTACACGAGCTATGATAAAATCAATGTGTTGTTTTGCTACAGGCCAATTAATATTACCATTCCATTTTGAAATATCTATAATGTGTCCCATTATTTATCGTCTCCTTTTTGAAAACAAAAAAACAGCCAACGGGAGGCTGTTTTTTATCATTTTTCAATTTGTATTTTCTTCGTCCGAAAGACTAGTCCACTTTTTACCGTTTACAATATTCAATATATTTTGGCGAGAAACACCGTATTTTCTTGCAAGAGCTGTCGCTCCGTATACCCTATCTCGTTTTATAAACACTCTCCTAATATATTTCACATCATCCCATTTTAACTTAGACTGACTGTTCTTTTCCCCACTAATATTTTTTATATTTACCAAACCATTATCAAATGCATGTTGTATATTTTCTGAAACGGTCACCCATTCCAAATTATTTAATGAATTATCAGTTTTGTCACCATTAATATGGTTCACTTGCGGTTTATTCTCTTCATTAGGGATAAAGGCTTCTGCAATTAACCGGTGAACTTCTTTAACTTTCTGTTTTCCATCTTTGTATAAGGTTACGCATTTATATCCTTTCTTACTGTTGACTAATGTTAAAACTCTACCCTTTAATATATAAAAACCTTTGCCATCTTTTCCATTTCTCTTCTTTCTATCCAAACTACGTACATTTCCTAAGTTAGAAATTTGATATAAATCTTCATATCCTAGGATATCTCTCCAAATCTCATCCATTCTCAAACACTCCTTTAACTAATGAAAAAAATGTTGTTATATCCCGATGTTATATATATAAATTATATACTTATATCAATAGTTAGGGAGATTTTATTCTGTGGCATTTATAATTCCTTATCATTCATATCTTCGTGATCAGTCCAAATCCCTAGAGAAATACCAACCGCAAATAGATAGGGCATAAACTCATCAAGAAAGCTTTTTGCTTCCGGAACTCCTGCTTTTACAAATAAAAATCCTATTAAAGATGCAATAGCTATTAACGTCTTCCAGTTGCGGAATCGTTTTTTGATATTTTCTTTTGATTGATTCATAGTTAATTCACCTCCTTTTCCAAATTATTAAGTCTGTGATGTGCTTGTTTGGCGCTTTCCTCAACCCTTGTTACTCGTTCTCCCAAAGCGGCCATTTGCTTCTCGTTTGCTTTTAAATCGATTCGAATATCATCAACTCCTTTCCTGATGTAGCCTAATTCAGCCTTCATTTCCGCGCTTTGCTGCCCATCGGATTTTATAGATTTATTTTTGTTTAATGAGTACGCTAAGTAGCTAATCGCAAGTGATAGTACCGCGACTAATACACCAATTTCAATTGTCATTTTTCGACTCCTTTTCGCAAAATAAAAAAAGCCTGCTCATTGCACGCTAGTAATTAAATCTTCTCTTCCGTTGTCAATTAAATACGTATCGATTCTTTCTTTATACGCCTTCATCTTGGTAACGATAAATGTATACGTAAAAACCTTATCAATCACTCTTTGTGCCATGTACTCAGCCATTATTGAGCACCTCCTTCATTCATTGTTTCTTCAGGAATATTAGTGATAATAAGCTCATCTAATGCTTTTTGCATTAAATCTTGTTTTTCACTTAACTCTTTTATTTTCTCTTCATTAGAACTACTAATAATCAATTCGTCGAGCGCTTGTTGTATGAGTTCTAATTGATTCTTTAAATCTTTAATTCCTGTATCGGAATCACTAGTGGTTTCATTGCCTTCGAGTGTTTCCCACTCATAATAGAAACGATTTTTAAGTTTATCATAATGTACACGGCCAATTTGATTTCCGTTCACTTTATCTTCTGGAATTTCACCGCTATACAGTGTCCATCCTTGCGAAATAGCGTCTGCTGCATCTTTCGCAAATCCAAAATTTTCATCAAACGGCATATTATGTCTACTCGTTACTAACCCGTTATAATCAACAATAAATGCTTTCATATTCTTCACTCTCCTTTTCTACTCCCACAAGAACGGAAACGCTCCATACGGGCTTTGCTCTGTAATGATTGCTGTTACTGAGTTGTTTGCAATAGGATATGACCATAGTATTTTTCCGTCTGGTGATATTTTTTTTATAGAGTCTGTACATGCTGCATATATATTACCGACTTTATCTACAGTAAGATCACTAACTTCTTCAGGAACCCTCCAAATTTCTTTCATGTCTTGTGAAAGTTTAACAACAGCATTCGGACCTGAAGAACCGTTATATTTATAAGCGTATATGTTCTTGTATTGATCAATTGTTGTATGACGCAGCTCAAAAACATCCATAGTAGCAGTTGCGACTTCTTTGCCAGTTGGTGAAATCTTTTTAAATTGAGACTTAGCACTGCTCCCTATATGCATCGCATTCATGAATACATATACATATCCTTCATTATCTACTGCAAAATATGAGTTTGAAAAGACTTCTGAGTGATAATCCCACACTTCTTTTCCGTCTGGTGATATTTTTTTTACGGTCGCATAGAAGTTTACATATATATTTCCTTTTCCATCGCACGCTAAATCAAGAATTTGCGATTGTGAAATACGCCACACTTCTTTTCCGTCTGGTGATATTTTTATAATTCGACCCGTTGAAGATTTCGTATATATATAGCCATCTTTGTCTACTACCACTCTGTATAGCACTGCGTTTTCTTTAAATGTCCACACTTCTTGACCACTTGGAGATATTTTTTTTAATTCTCCAGCATATTTCGCCCCTGAAGCGCTATACACATACCCATCTTTATCTACTGCAATGTCATGGACAGTTCCAATGTGATTGCTCACAGCCCAAATTTCCTTGCTTGTATCAGGAGCAAGTTTTTTTACCACTTTTTCACGGTTTCCAAAGAATAAATTGATTTCCAAGTTGCTGAATGTTTCCCATTTCGTACCATTCCAATATTGACCTACAAGCCATTCCCACTTGCCGCTTCTGTAAATTCTAGATGTACCAAGTAAGGAATATACTTGCATAAATTTATTCTTCAACACGTTTATCTTATTAGCACCCATGCTATTAATAAGATTTTCTCGTGAATACTCTATATTAATCTCTTTTTTATTAGAAAATACTTTTAAAGCACGCTCAAGCATGAATCTAATGTCAATATCGTATAAGCTGATCCATACAGTACCCTCTATTTTGGGAGGCTCCAGTCCATATTCTCTAAAAACAATTTTCTTGGCGGGAACAGATGATTTAATCCATACGGTACCTTTTTCTTTCACTGTCGGCTCTGTAGCTTGTACATATACCTTTACCGCACGTCGTAATCCAAGATACGTTCCACCCATTCCGTGTTCTTCTAAAAAACTCATCTTGGCACCGCCTTTACAAAATCCCCGTCATCATCATATTTAAGATCAAATACTTTTGTTTTGTATGCTATACCATTTTTGTAGTAAGTTACGGTACGAACGAGATAATTTCCATCTGCGTCAGGATTAGAAAGGACTGATTTTTTTCGTAATTTACCGTCCTCCTGCGCTTCCTCATACACGGTGTAAATGCCATTCTCATCTTTACCACTTCTAGAAGGGACTCCATCCTCTGTTCGTTTGTTAATTTCAACTGTTACTTGTTCAGAATTAGGATGTTCTGTCCAACCTAGCCAACTTCCATTATCAAGATAATTTGTAAAAAATTTATTTTGATAATCCTTTGCCATTACAAATCCATATCCAGTAGAGTTTAAAAATGAGATACCTCGCCATGATTTGTTATTAGGAGTTTGCCCTTGTACTCCGCCATTACAATAAATCGTATTCATTCCTTTTCCTCTAGCTAAAATTTCATCAAGAATATTTTTAGAGGTGTCACTAATGGAGATAGTAGGACCACCATCATCTTGAGTTATCTTTTTTACTTGGGTTTTATTTACATCATCAATGGATGCATGTCGAACCCAACCGACCCATCCATGCTTGCCATTAATATAATTAGTCCAAAAGTTACCGTTATAGTCTTTAGCCATTACAAACCCTATGTCAGATTGATTAAGAAATGAGATACCTCGCCAACTTACATTCGCAGGAGTTTGTCCTTGTACTCCACCGTTGCAATAGATTGTATTTAAACCCGCACCCTTAGCTAAAATTTCATCAAGAATATTTTGAGAACTATTACTAACAGAAATCGTTTGTGAACCGTTATCATTTGTAATTTTTTTCATCTGAGCAACATCAGTAGTTGCTACAGTTTTTATCCCTGCTTCACCTTGTTTTCTTAGTAATAAATCGCCTGTAGGAGTAATAAGTTGTAAGCCATGATCGTTTGTATCATTAGCATTATAGAAGAGTTTCACTTCACCTTTTCCATTGAGAGTTTTCAAAATTAATGCGGGTAATGATTTTTGAATCACTAAATCATCAGTCATTGTGTCTCCAGATTTATCGACCTTTTTATCGATTTCTTTTATAAGAGAAGTTACAGCATCTTCTAGAGATTTATTAACTGCTTCATCACCTATATCGGCATGTTTTATAGCTGACTCTAAGGTTTCTTTGATATCTTCTAAAGTAGCTACTTTTTTATCAATTTCTTTGAAAATATTATTAGACATTTCTCTTTTTACATATTCATTGCCGAGCGGCAATGGTAACTTTAATCGTTCTGTAAATTCAGGCATATACTCACACCTTTCTATATGTTTCTAATTCATCCCACGTTAGATTCAGTTCATCTAACTGATATTGGATTAGATTGTAACTGTCTAATTCATCCCACGTTAGATAAGTAAAGATATATTTAACATCTAAATGAGCAGGAATAATTTCTCGTAAAGCTAGTTTTATATCGTCAATGTTCGGCGGAATTCCAAACTTGCCTACAAATGTAATGATAATTGTGTAATTAGGAATGTCCTGTTTTACCTCTACTTCGCCATATTGGAACGACTCAGCTACTTTTTTAATCAATCGCAATCGCGTAGCTCCGGTGCTACGCATTTTACTTTTTATGACGCTTCTGCGCTGATCTAAAGGTTTATTACTATCAGATGTAATCCCATACTCCTCTTCCCAATCAAAAATGGACCACGTAGCTGTTTCGATATCAAATTGTGCCCGTACATCCTCAAATTCTATTTCTTCATTGACAACACCGTCTGCACTGATTTGCATAAGATTTCGAAATATCTCAGAGTCACGATATTCTTTCATTGAATCAGCGAGAAACGTTTCTACTAAAACATCACGTTCCTTCATAGAACTTCACATCTCCAAGAACGGCTATTTGTCCAGACTGTAAAATCACGTCTTTTTGTTCATTATTCATCAACAATTTATTGACTCGTATTAACTTCAATACGTCCACTGCAACGGATCCAATTTTTAAATAACTAACTTGATAAGGTTCTTTCAAAATGGATTGTCTACGAGCATTTTCGCGCCAATACAGCCTGTTCATTTCTTTTAAATAGCTATTCACACCTAAGATGAGTTGCTGTTTCAATTGTTCTGCCTCTTTTACAGAAGATACATACACATCGAGATTAATAGTCACAGGTTTAGCTGATTCCACGTAAACAGTCGCTCCAATAGGCGCTTGACCGTCTCCCATCTCATCGATAGGTGCTATATATTCTTTTGTTTTTTGAACAAGTTCTTTAGAAGCAGGTAGAAAGCTTGTATCGCATATTAATAGTTGTACAGTACCTTTACCTTTAGAAACAGGAAAAACAAGCACACCGCCGACATTAGGCACACTTAAAGACCAACGTATATAATCACCTATATTCCCGGAATTCGACGTTTCTCGGCGCCAAGCGAAATAACGAGATCGCAAATCTTCATCAGATTCCTTTTCTTCTCCACCTGCGATTTTTTCTGGATTGGTAACATTGGCCACACCGAAAACTGGTTCAATGAGTTGAATCGTATTTTCTGCAGTATTACCAATTTTTCCGGAAAGAACGGATTCGATCATTACTGTTACATTTCCGCTCGGCCCAATGACCGCTTCTTCTAGCTGTTTGTATTCAACGATTTTATTATCTAAGTCATAACGAATCGAAACGTATACAGATCCTTTAGGAAGCTTCGTGCCCTCATTCCCCCAAACGGTAACCTTTCCTTTTGCTTTTTTAGCAGCATAACGTTGTAACGGTGTATTATTTTCAACAACTTCATCTAAATCTTCATCAGTTGCATATTTAGCAAACCGAGTGTAGTACCATTTTTTAAAGGCTGCACGTTGCTCGGCCCTAGCAATCGCTTGCGGCTTCAACACATCATAGATAAAGCCACCTTGTCGCTTATCCCATTTTTTATCGACTTGATTGAGCATGCTTTGTAAAACATCTTGTTCGGTCTCATTCCACCATGCGGGATACTTCGTTGGTAATGTCATGCTTTCACTTCCCTTCTTACATTGACATTTCCGTAAATGGTATAAACTATATAGGAAGCTATATAAGCGTCTTTTGCGTCTTTTGTGATTTCTATTTCACTGACATCTATAATCCTATCGTCGTAAATAAGAGAATCCCGTATTGCTTCTTTGACTAGCGAAATCCGTCCTGCTTCGTTTATTCCGCTATCTATCAATACGTTACGTACATCAGAACCATATTCATCTGTATAAACGCGGTAGGCACCTCTATGGGCGTGATGGATTTTCTCGATTAGATTAGCCATCCCTTTTTGACCATCATCCACAACAATTGAACCGCTAGCGTCAGTGATAAATTCACCTTTTTTGAAATCAAAAAGAGGTGTCAAGTATCCTTGCACCTCTTCATTTTCAAATGATTGTTCAGTAGGAATTTCCCACTCGATTTTCGGCAACACATTATATCGCATAAGTATTAATCACCACCCACAAAGAGTTCGTTGAAGGGAATCGATTAGGGAGTAACATGACATTCGTTCCTACAGCAATATTCCAGGGACAAAACGTTTGTGAAGCAGGATATCGCACTGTTTTATCTGCAATTGCTACGTATTCAGAACCAGTATAGCGACATAGAGTTACAGATTCGTGTAATGGTTTTACGACAAATTGCCGATCTGTAGGGCCTGCACTAGATATACGTTGTATTAGCACCGTCTCATTTTTTGAAAATTTTACATTAGGCATAATAAAGAACGTGCTAGGTAAAGCCTTTGTGGAACCATGTATTTGTATCGTTACATTCGGTTCACTTGTAATGATTTTTCCAAGAAAAAAGTTCATGTCCTCGCTGTTTCCTGCGCTTTGTATATGATTTAAAATCCGTTCTATCCCTCTCTTTTCCATCTCTTCACCTACCCTTCGTTATTTTCTTGCGGTGGAACATATTCTTTGCTCGGTAAAGCAGCAGTATGAGCCACATCGGCACTGAACACAACATAATTTCGATAAATTTGATACGCTGCCTTCTTTACGTAATATCCACCAAGTATTGTTTTTGTAGGATCTTCTAAATATATATAATCTCCAGACCATATCCGCGGTTCTTCTATACTATGAACATGTTCGATTTGTCGCGATACATCCGGTAAGGTTCTTGTTCCTAATATACTTTCCGCATAACTTATCGCTGCTGCTTCGGTATCACCACTAAATTCTTCAACTGTAGATAGAGGACCGTATTTTTTTATAGAATTACCATCAGATTTAACTGCAATAATATTCTTCTCCCTATTTACAACAGTAATTTTATTCTTTACTTCTTCTACGGAAACAGTCTTTTCGCTATTTGTTAATCCGGATCCTAAAACAGGGATGAACCTTGCTGGCTTCCACTCAAATATGCGTAACCCTTCAGGTTCGAACCGTATCCAATATTTTTTGCCGGTTCTTTTTTTACTTTCGTATAAGATTATGATTAACATTTCGAACACACTCTGAGCATTGTTCTTATCTAAATACATAAGGGGGAATATCGTATTAATTTCTACTAGTTCCTTAATTGGATAGCTATATCTATTCAAAATAGATCGTATCATTTGGCTAGCGGTACGATTTTGAAATAAGAATTCATCATCGGATTTAACTAAATTAAACAGATGGTCATACGCAGTTACATCAACGTTTCGACCTTTCGGATTCTTATACCCTCGTACTACCCCGACAAACCAAACATTGCCATTCACTATAATTTTTAATGGTTTTCCATCAATTTCATCGAATTCTGGTTTATATATAAGCGTCAGTTCTACTTTTACCGGGCCATTTTGATAATCATCATCCAATTTGATAGGAGGAACTACTGCATCAGTTACTACCATATTTCCTATAATGACCTCTAACACAATAATCCCCTCCTATAAAATGAATTGAGCAGCAACATAACCATGTAAACTACCATATTGAATATAAAGCCATCCAGCTTGAGTTCTCGTATTCTTAGAAAATGTCACGACCTGCCCTTGTTTTATCGTTCCAATTACTCGATTATTTGGAGATGGGCCTTCTCTAACAGCGAGCATATGAGTTCCATTTACTCTTCCAGTCTGCAAAGCATACTTATTGAGATTATTAGACGGAGGTCGCCTGATAGTACCGGATTTATCCATGTACCCCAGCTTAATTTCTCTATGTTCTTTAAAAGTTATATTAAATTCGATGTAACCAGGTGAATCTTGCCAGTATTCGAATTTCTTCACTTTCATTTCTCTCTTATAATTCAGATCTGGTAGATTAAGCAGCACTACTTCTTGTGAATCTCTCAGACTAGAAAGAAACGAGACTGCTGAAAAAGGATCATGTCGCGCTTCTTCTCCCGAAACTTTTTTAAAAGAAAAGAAGGAGGTAAATGAAACCTCCTCCAGCTCTTTGCCATCAGAAAAAGGAATAACACCTTGTCCTAATGTGTTCAGTTCTTCTATTTTAGTGTCTCCGCCTTTTGGACCAGTACCTTTCGGAGTGAATGGAAAGGTAAATTTGGCCGTTTTTGTTAAAAGGAAAATCACGATTCCATCACCCCTAAATTAATTTTTGTTTTTCCATTCGCTGCATCATCTAATTTATCAGCCAGATAATTCACAAGCTTATCAGCTAATTCTTTAAATGTATCTTCATTTTCGTGCATTTCTTTAGCCGAACCACCTGAAATATTGATGTTAAATTCGTTCTTAATATGATTTGTTTGTACTGTGCTTCCACCTTTTGAAGAACCAATAGCCGGTTTACTTGGTGAAGCAGGAGCAAACGGAATGCTTACATCTTTTGCTATACTTACAGCTTTATCGCGAGTATAATCTTTACGTGCTTCAATTCCACCTTCTAAACCTTGCATTGTCCATACACCATATTGGTGGAAAAGCTTAGATGGTGAGTTTATGGAAAGTAATTTTCTAACCGGACCAGGAACAACGCTATCTATTAAATTCGAAACTTTATCTCCTAATCCAGTCGCCGCAGACTTTATACCATTCCAAAGACCTTCCATCATATTTTTACCTATTTCTAAAAATTTAGCAGGTAAAGATTTTACAGCATTCAAGATATCGTCCCACGTTTTTTTGAAGAAATCTTTTATATTTCCTAAGATTTCTTGCACCTTAGTTCTCATTCCGCTTACAGCTTCACTTACCCCTGTACGGACATTATTCCATGTAGTGGTCGTGAATTCTTTGACCGTAGTCCAAATATTTTTAACTATATTTCCAGCTGCCTCTAACCCTGTTTGAATTGCAGTTTTGACCGCATTAATTGCAGAAGTTACTACATTTTTAATTCCATTCCAACTCATTTTAAAAATATTTAAAATAAGATTTAACGTGGTCGTAATAATATTACGGATAAATGAAAAACCGAAATTTATTACATTTTGGATTAAATTAATGGATCCTTTTACAATGTTAACAACGCCATTAAAAGCAGCTTTAAAACCAGACGTTAAGGTTTTACCGATTGCACTAGTAGATTTGGTGAATATAGATTTGGCGCCATTCCAGATTGCAGTAAGTCCCGTCATAAATCCAGTTTTAATGGCAGACCATCCACCAGTGAAAATAGCCTTAATAGCAGTAAATCCTGCTTTGAACACACCAAGTAAACGTCCAATGAATAACAATTGCACGCCATTCCAAATCGCCATAAGGGCATTTTTAAATAACGATTTTACCCCTTCCCATAATCCTTTCCAGTTTCCAGTGAACAATGAAGCAAAGATTTTTATAATTGCCAAGATCACCCCGACAATACCCTGTATAAACCCAGCGATATTCTGGAGCGTTCCGATTACAATAACTTTTATCACCATAAAAACTACAGAAAGGACGGGTTGCATCGTTTTAAAAAGCGTTATAACAGATTTTACTATCGTAGAAACAGCCGACATAATACCAGGGCCGCTACCTTTAAAAGCAGATGCTATTTGTTTAGCAACCGATTTAACTATTGATACTAACCCTGAAAAAGCTTGTTTAACAGCTGATACTGTACTTGTAATTTGTCCAACCATATCATCAGACAATCCAGCCATTTTTAAGAATGATGCGCCTTTTTTATCGCCATTCTTGATAATCATGAATAAACCTTTGATTGCGTTTTTCACATTATTAATGACCGCAATTGATTGTCTAATTGTTGATGGATCTAATCCGGCACTACTTAATAGTGATGTTGCTTTCCCTTCATTTCCACTAAATAAAGCAGTAAATCCTTTTGCTGTATTGATAACGGATGAAATCGCACTCTTTACACCAAAGATGACACTAATTGCTCCCTCTGAGAATCCAAGCGTTTTTAAGAACCCGCCTGCTTCTGTGTCATTTCCAGAAACAAGTGCTTTAATACTTGAGATGGCCAGTTTAATATTTGTCGATATACTTGTAATTGTTTTTATAGTATTAGGACTAAACCCTAGACTACTTAGGATTGAGACACCTTTACCATCATCATTGAAGATTGCCTTAATTCCCGACCATGTGGTAACTATAAAATTTTTCACTTGATTCATTTTTGACATTAAAGAATCAAATGCCGATTTCACTCCGTTTATGGCGCTGTTAGCAATATTCCGGAATGTTGTACATTTGTTGTAAAGAACTACTATTGCTACGCCGATTGCAGCTACAACACCAATTACAGCTAATGCTGTTCCGATTATTCCCGCGAATGCACCGGCTGTTAAACCCATAGCCCCAGCCAATAAAGTAAATCCAGATACCATGCTAGGAATAATAGCTAATACAATCCCTAGAATTCCGCCTAAAGCTACAAATGTGCCGATGATTGCAGCGATTACAGCAATTGTTGTTTTTGTTCCGTCACTCAAACTATTAAACCAGCTAACCGCCCCTTGTAGACCAGATACAACCCATTTAATAGCGGGTAGAAGAGCATTACCTAAAGCAATAGCTGCGCCTTCAAGACCGGACTTTAATGCAGTAAGTTGCCCATTTAGGTTCTCTGTCATGGTTTTTGCCATTTTAGAAGCGGCACCATCAGCTTCTTGTAATGCTTTTGTATTTTTCTCTAGTTTTCCACTACCTTCAGATAATAGCGCAGCCCAGTTTTTGTATGCTTCTGCACCAAATAAAGTTGTTAATGTAGCCGACTTTTGCTGTGCAGTCATTTTACCTGTTTTATCTTCTAACTCTTTTACGATAGAAGGTAAAGGCTTGATCTTACCTTGAGCATCGAAGAAAGATAGATTTAATTGATCCATCGTTTTCTTCATTTCTTTTGTAGGTTTCGCCAGACGACCAAGTGAAGTGGCGAATGCTTGACCTGCAACAGAACCTTGTAAACCACTATTACCCATCGCCATGATAGCGGCGGAAGTTTCCTCCATACTAAAACCAACCGTATGAGCTGTACCTGCTGCATATTTCATTGCTTCGCCCATCTGACTAACGTTTGTATTTGCATTTGATGAAGCGTATGCTAACACATCAGCTGTATGTCCAGCTTTATCAGCAGATAGGCCGAAGCCACTCATAATATTTGATGAAATGTCCGCAGCTGAGCCTAAATCTAGTGCACCTGCAGCAGCTAAGTCCAACATACCAGGCATAGCCGACATAATATCTTTGGTTTTAAAACCAGCCATCGCTAAATACTGCATCCCTTCCGCTGCTTCGGAAGCAGAATATTTAGTAGATGCACCTAATTGTTTCGCCTGTTCGGATAGCTGTCCTAATTCTCCTTTAGAAGCGCCGGATACAGCTGCTACTTTAGACATTGCTTCTTCGAAATTAGCAGCAGTTTTGACGCTTGCCCCTAATCCAGCAATGACAGCGCCGCCCGCAGCAGTAGCAGCGGCTCCAGTAGTTAGCAACGATCCTTGCGCTCGTTCCAAACCGTTTAGCATTTGAGCATTCCGCTCACTAACACCACCAAACCGCTGTTGAAGTTGGTTCATTCCGTTGCTAGCAGTATTTGCACTTTGTCCAGTATGCTGCATAGCTTGGCTTGTTTGGTTCAATCGCTGACTTGTTTGTTGCAGAGTGTTATTTAATTGTTGTGAATTCTGTGTTAATTGTGTAGTTCTTTGTGCTGTTTGTTGTAACGCAGCAGAACCTGTATTTCTAAGTCTTAAAGAAGAATCCAATCTTCTTGCAGCTTGTGATGTCCGCTCCATTGTTTGTGTAATCCGCTGTAATGGAGCAGACATCGCATCCATTAAACTGATTTTACCTGTTACTTGTTTACTACTCATATTCCACCGCCTTCGTCATCAATCTTGGGCCTCGGCGGCTGCTTTTTCTTCCGCTTCTTTATCTCGTTCGTCTTGAACCAAACAAGAAGCAATAAAAAAGAGTTTCTTCCTATAAGGCATAAGAAAAAACTCTTCAGGATCTATATGGTGTTGTTGGAACAGCCTATGGGCCCAAGAAGCTAACGGGTCGGTGCAAATTAGTTTTTTACGGCTTCAATATCCTCTTCGAACGAATTATTTCCAAGACCAGATAATTCAATAATGAACTGAGTTGCAGTGACAATACCGCCTAAAGATAGCATTTTAGGAATAATTAACCATGGACTTGGTACCGGCACACCAATTTTTTGTGCTAATTCCGGACTATCCCATTTAATATTTGTACGCGTTTCATCTGTTGCAGTAGCAATCAATAAAGCGTTGTATTTACTTTCATCTTGAACCTCTTGGAATTGATTATTAGGTAATTTAATCCGTTTTGTAGCAGCTTTTCGAATGTTTTGCTCTTCATCTGCTGTAATAGATTTGAACGGAATAGATAACATATGTCCATTAACAGCTTGAATTTGTACTTCTCCACGAACGCGGTCGTCAACATTTACCGCAAATAAATCTTCTAAACTTGCAAATTTTGGTTTGTTGTTTTCTTTTGTTAAATTAGTCATTTTATATAGCCTCCGGGTTTAAATTATAGTTTTAATAGAAAAGAGAGGGGATATCCCTCTCTAGTGATGTTTTTATAGAAATTCAAAACTATCAAACGTAAATGGAAAGTCTCGTTCAATTACATCTTTTGTTTTGAAACCAGCAAGAGTAACTTCGTCGAACGAAACATTTTTGATGGCCACTTTCGAGTTAGCTGCTCCTACGTATTCATCTGGATCATGAATTTCACCAATTAGCGTAAGCAATTTATCAGGGTCATTTAAAATATCCTTCGTTAACTGCCATGTTTCTGCTGTTAAATAAACTTTCATCTTACCTGAACCGCTGGCACCCATAATGCGGTTACCTTCCATGAAGGCATTCGCCCGTTCAATTTTCTTTTTATCAAACTTGATTTTCGCTTCAAATTCTGTTACTTCAAGAATTTGTCTGCCTGTCGGATCAATAACACCGCCGTATTTACCACGTACAGTGCTGCGTGTATTTAATGTAGGTAAACTATTATCAAACGATGACATAAATACCCTCCTTTATTAAGCTACTTTGTTTTTGTTGTATACTTTTTCAATTGCATCGATGACAACATATTCAGTGACGAAATACGCCTCATCTTTATAAACTGTTTTGCCAGTATCTTCTGTATGGCGCGGATCTTCATAGCAGTTATATGTTCCTGTCTCAATAACTTCGGATTCTGCAAGTTTTTCTAGCAACTCATCTTTAATTGCTTGTGCAGAAGCTAAACGACGCGCTTGCGTATTCGCTTTTGACATATACTTAGAAAAGATTTTTTCTTCTGCAACTGTGATGTAATCAATCGCAGCAACCACTTTTACTTTTTGAAGTGTACGAATAGCAGCCTTTTCATCCGCTTCCCTAGAAATCCCTACTGCTTCATCAAGATTTTTCATCGTTGTCATTGTATTAACTGCCGTATTGAAACGTACTGTCTTGCCCTCTTGGAAGAAAAGTAAGTTTCCTTCTGCTAAACGGCGTTTTGTTTCTTCCACACCAAGTTTTTCAACCCATGTGAATGGTGTTTCCTTTTGAGTCATACTCTCATTCAGCGGGCATGAAATTAATGCAGCAGCTGCATATACCGCTACTTCTTCTGCTGAATATTCACGATCATTGTTACCAGCTTTTTGAATATTATTTGTAATCGCATAGTAGTCGATATCCCTCGCATCCTCACCGCCTGTGTATCCAGTGATAAGTTTGCCACTCGCGCGGCTTGTTTGGACGAATTGTGATAGCATTGCCTTTACAGCTTTATCTTTTATACCGT
Organism: Bacillus cereus group sp. BfR-BA-01430; assembly: GCF_022663115.1. NCBI lineage: Bacteria > Bacillati > Bacillota > Bacilli > Caryophanales > Bacillaceae > Bacillus > Bacillus cereus group sp. BfR-BA-01430. The sequence continues at coordinate 15,346 of NZ_JAKUEW010000019.1, read as the reverse complement.
CAAGAACAACTGCATTGAATTCTTCTTCCTTCGCTAATCCGAAGAATTCAACATAATCTTCTACTTTTACAGCTTCACCGCTGGATCCGCCTGTAAGAGGAATGCTATTGATATTTTCGACAGCTTTCTCACCATCCACACCATCAACTTTACTAATCGATACATATAAACTGTCTTTTGACTTAGCAATAAGTTCATCAACTGTCATGAATGTGATACGCTCTAACTCAATGTTATTTTCTGTTAGAATGAAATGCTTCGCAGTATCATCACCCAACTTAGGGCGAATAGTAACTTTAAAATTATTTCCTCTTGCCCCAGTGTGTACAGCTTCAATTTTGATACTTTCCAATGACAACGCCGCTCTCTTTGCTTCATCTGTAGCAAGACGTACCACTTTCAATTGTTTTAAGGGAGCTGCGAACGCTAATTCGAGTAAATCAGCATTTTGTCCAACAAAAGTCGCTTTTGCTTCTTCCTTTGAATTCAATTCAACAACAATATTCTCTGGTCCCCAATCTGCCTTAATCGGCATCATAAGCACACCGCGCGCATTTTTGTTGATTGCACCTTGTACAACCAATTCTGTAAAAGCATAAAAACCAGATTCAATTTCATTTCTTCCTTCTTTAAACGGTTTTGCCAATTTACTTCACCTCTTTTTTTAATAATGCTCGCACTTTCTTTTCAGCTGTTTTTACATCTACTTCATTTAAATCACGTAAAGCAGCAGCTGTGATATAATCAGGAACATGAAATAATTGCTCTGATTGTTCAATAATTTCTGAAACTGGATAAAGTACCGGTTCTGGCACTTTTGCAGTTTCTTTTTTAGGAGAAGTCTCACTTTTAACCATCTCTATCACCTACCTCGCATTAATGCTGTTGTGTATCTTGCGAATCGGTTCAATTACCTCATCCAAACTCACAAATCTTTCACCTTTTACAGTGAATATCCACACATCAATCTCAGCTTGTTGCATTTCAAACTCAATATCTTCCAATCTTCCGGATGTCAAATTATAATCGTCATCTACAAGAGGAATATCGAAACAACAATGAAGCAGCGCTTCTTGTATTTTTGTTTGGAACTTTAAAGCAACAGTTTCCATCTGGCTATCCTTATCAAGAAATAACGTTCCATGTATCAGCGGACGATATTTAAAGAAACCTGCCGAATCCTTATTCGGTTTGCCAACCGGTGTTTTGAGATAGAAAAAAGGAGGGCGCGTTTCCTGCCTCCTTCTTGTTGTATATCCTTTTATACCGGTAGTCGTTTGAATGAAATGCAATACACTTTTAAGATCAGATGAACCCAATTTCATTCATAATCTCTCCTACTCTATCCTCAAGCCATCGTAATGATTCAGGCTCAAATTCATGCCATGAATCTTCAAGCATATGAGCACCTTCAACCCATTTACCTGCCTTTTTAGCGGCTTCGCGACTCATTCCGCTATTCCGTGTTCTATGACCTGCTTCAACGTATTCTGCATACTCTAAATTAGACCCGACGATGATTTCTACACCGTTACCCATTTTTGTTTTCAAGTAAACAGATCCATTTTCATCGATACCCGCTCCAGCACTAAGAAATGAATTACGTAGCGCTTCTGTATCAACAGGAGTTTTTTCAGCAACTCTGGTCATTAGTTCTAACGCTAATGCCTCACACCAGACCTCTAATAGTCTAGGTAATTGTCTGTTAATCACATTTTTCATGTGCAGCATCCACTCGTCGAATCCTTCTAATACAAAGCCACCTTCAAAGCTGCCACTCATATTTTTGTTACATCCTTCAAATCAATTTCGAAATGATGAACACCTTGCCGATCTGGAATAGGTTCCGGTTTAGACGCAATAAATTTGCCTATGTTGTACCCGCTTTTAGGCTCATACACTTCAATTACATCGCCTGCTACAATACCAGGATAAAGGGTGAGCAGAAGGTGCGTCCCCTCCACTTCTACCCTGCCTATTAGCTCGTTAATCTTACTGAGATTCTTCTTTTCTAATGCACAAGGGATATCTGTTCCAATTTCTTTTTCTTCTTGTTTGCTATCAAACTCTTTTTCATCGTCTACAAAACGAAATATTTTCATTCTATGAAACAATAATTCTTCTAGTCTACTCAAAAGAAGAACACCCCCGAATCGCTTTCTTGCGGCATATAATCTTCTAATATTTCCATAGCAAGTTCACGATACGATTTATTCTTATCGGCATATGTTTCTTTATAAGTAGAACGCTCGATACTCTTCAATTGTGGCACATGTTCATCTTTTACAAGGTAGCAGACAGCAAGTTTGATATCATCAGGGACTTGCTCGCTTAATTCCTTTACTTTTGAGCGCACAAAAATAGAAGCTCTTAGTAAAGCAGCTTCCAGATTATCGACTTTATTCAGTTCGCTAAAAAGGGCAACCGCTTCTTCAGCTGTAATAAGAGCTTTCATATTAGTTGCTCCTTATACATCAATTTGCATTACACCGGATGGATATGAAAGCTCAGGGAATGCAGCTTTACCGATTTCTACAAATTCATTTAATGTATTTTCTTCATTCCAAGTACGAGTATAGATACCAGGTTGACCATTTTTCTCTACTGTCGGACCTTGTACAGTAGATCCTAATGTTTGCTTGCCCTCAATCCCAAGGAATACTACACGTCGTTCTGGCAAATACCGTTCTGTTTTACCATCTTCAAACGTAATTTCTAAATCATTCGTTGTGATTGGCGGGATGTTCCAACGTTTTAAATATGTCGCTAACTCATCAGGTGTTACCATGCCGCCAGCTACACCTTTAATGTTAGAAATAGTAGATTTAGATTGTAAGATATCAAGATAAGCAGCATTAGACATATGAATCGCCAATGGACGACGACCGGCATTTGCTTTTTTAAACTTTTCAATCCAGTCTACTAAATCCTTGATTGGATTAGATTTTTCAACATCACTCCACTTAATCGCTGCAGAAAATGCTTTTGGGACATCAAATGCTAAATCTAATGTAAATCCATCTAAGTTGTATTTGATTCGACCCTTGTATAGTACAGAAGTACGGAAATATTCTTCTGTCTCTTCTACACCTAATTTTAAGTTATCGATGTAGTTGAATACACGATCAATAACTTGTTGGCGCTCCTTATCAAACTTTGTATTCATGATAGTGAGTTGGTCTTTTTGATCAAAGCGATAACGGTGAGCTAACTTAGCAACCTCTGCAACTGCTCGTTCTAAACCTTGTTTATCGCGAAGTGGAGCAGGTGCGCCAAATTCTAATAAATTCGCTGCCACGTTGTTATGTTTTTTAAAGATATCATATGCGAATGAAAGGCTATATACATCCTTATCTCGTGGTAAGAATGGTAATGTTTTTGACTCAAATGGTACTGTTAAATTTTCAACATAGCCAATTAAAGTTTCTCTTTTAAATTCCTCTAATTGTAAAATTGTCATTCGGTTTCACTCTCCTTATCGAATATCCAGCATTTTTGCTTTTACTTTAAACTCTGATGTGATTTCAGGGCATTTCGATTCGTTTACATAGCCACCTACAAGTCCAACTGCTTGTACATCATTTGTATCAATACGGATATCACGGAATAACAGCGAAACTTGTTCTGTAGAGTCCACATCCTTCTCTTTATCAAACGGACGTGTTTTTTTCGTTTCGCTATCCATAATTAATGACGTACCAGCAGGAATGATACCGGGTGTAAATGCTGTATGATCCAGTGTTAGAGTAATTGTTTTTAACCCAACAATGTCACGTAGGATTTCTTTTCCTGCAATCACTGTTTCTTTACGTGTATATAGATTCAATTTATTTCACTCCTTATTTTTGATATGACTGACTACGTTTTTTGGCTAACTCTGCGCCTTTATCATAGTCTGTTTGAGAAGCTGGTGGATTTCCGCCCCCTGGAGCAGTACTTCCTGGTCTTTGTGAACCACCTCCTTGACCAGATCCATTTGACTCTTCGTTCACAAATAAAAAAGGTTTTTCTGTTTTCACTTGCTCAATAGCTTCCTTCATGTTCGTAATTTCGCCAGTGTCAGGGTCTTTTTGTAGCAACGGCTCAACCGCAGTAAAAAGAAGGTCCGCATCGTGCGGATTGTGCTTAAATGCAGCTTTTACAAATGCCAGTTGTGTTTTTAAATTGCTGTTTTCAGCCGTAAGTGTTTCGTTATTAGAACGTAATGTTGCATCTGCTTCTTCTTTCGTTTTCGCAGCACTTAATTTATCCTGCAAGTCTTTTAATGACTCAACACCTATTTTTTTATATAAATCCGCTTTCGTTTGCGTTTCTGCCGCTTTTTTAGCATCAGCAAGCTGTGCATCTAATTGTTCTTGCGTATATGTCACCGGCGGATCATTAGGTGGATCGTTTGGCGGCGGGTCTTGTGGTGGATCAGCTGGTGGATTCGGGTCCGAAAAGTATTGTAAGTTTAAACGTAATTTATATAATGATTTCATCACTCTTCACTCTCCTGTTTCTTCTCTTTTCTATACTGCTTACTATAATCAGCAGCAGAACTTACATTTTGCTCTTTCGCATATTCTTCAAATGTCTTTGCATCAGTACGATATGTTTTACCTGTTTCAAGATTTCTAGCTGCACGTTGGCGATTAGAATTGTCGAAACCTCGTATAATTGGTACAAATATTCTACGACAATTAGGATGAGCTACTTCTGCAATATCCTTCGATTCTTCCACCGTGAATTCTTTACCATCGATGGCACGACAAATAGGGCACGTTCGATTATCTAATGTCTCGAGTACCCTTACACCATTGAGCAAGCTCGTATTCAATTCATTACAGCGTTCTTCAAAGTCATACATGTATTCCTTTTTAGCTGCATTACTAGCTGATATAATTTCAGTTCTGACAAGCCTTTCGCTCTTATATGCTTCTTGGCCAATCTTCTTTTGAAGTTTAGCAGCAGTTTTACGAAATCCTTCGCCACGCTGCATAGAATTAATAAGCGTAGTCCTCAAATTGTATTGGAAATCCTTTGTTTTTCCCCATAGATTTTTGGAAAAATGACCATGTCCCCAATCTTTATTCAAGAGCTTTTTAATTGCTCTTTCTGGAATGACAGGTGGTACTACAATGTATCCTTCAATTTGACCTGCTATTATATATGAAGTAAACGCATAATCCACTTTCGCTACAGTTTGAATGGATGTAGAAGTAGTAGCAATTGCTTTTTGGCCAATACGATTAATGCTATCTTCCATTTGCAGTAGAATCGCTTCTAAATCCTTGCCACGTCTTATTTCATCCCAATCCCACGTATCGGCAGGAGAATCAAGACTTGTTTTTGTATATAGATAAGCTAACTCCTTGTGTATATCTTGCAGAAACTCAGCATACACTTCGAGGAGTACACGAATACGCTGATCTTTGAATTTAATAAGTCTCTTCTGCTGAGTTATTGCCATTTCTTGAAGTTTCTTTATTTGTTCTTGATTCATAACTCATCATCCGTCTTTTCACTCTGCTGCATACGCTTATCACGCTTTGCGAGATGTCCATCGATATCATTTAGATCCACTTCTTTTTTCTCTGCTTCCTCTTGTTTTAAACGTTTTTGTTCTTCTTGTATGTTTTCTACAAAAGGATTGTGTTGCAGACGAGTGAATTTAGATAATTCTCCGTCTTGCTTAGTTAAGATTTCAATTAACTCTTTTACGTTTTGAGGTTTGTTACGATGAACTTCCCACCAGATCCAACGATAGCTATATAAATCTTTTGGCCATTCGTTTCCTGGTAGCATCATCTCTTTTAATACTTCTGCTGGATTCTCAACTTTACTCGCGAGTAGTTTTTGTGCATTTAACATCATTGTGATAATCATCAATTTCCTACGAATATAACGAGATAGGTAAATTTCCTTTTCATTTACTTGCAAATCAAGAGGCGCATATAATTGATCTATAGCAACTCCAGATAAATCGCTGATTGCTTTTTCACTATATATTTTTGGTAGCTGAGAAGTTTCGAAAAGCGAATCAATAATCTGCTTTGCTTGCCATTCAACAGGATCATTTGGCATATCAGCAATCAAATACTTAACATCTACTTTATCGCCCGGTTTTCCCTTTATCCCAATACCTCTGCTCTTTCTCATATCTAACATTTTATCTTTATCAGGCATCGCCCCAATAAATGCTAAATACGGGTCGCAAAACACATCAAGTCGGTTTGAATTATCCGATACAAGCCTAGATAACTCTTCTAATTGTGTAATTATATCGTCTGATAGATTACTTGGACCATAATAAATCTTTCCGCCTTTTGGTTGGGCGAATTCTCCGTTTTGAAAGTAAGCTGCAGGTACAATTGGAATATAGTGCGGCTTAGGATTTTCTCTATACCGCCCATCTAGTGCAAATGAATCGTCTTTTCTTACTAAATAAGTAACTTCTGCACTATCATAAATTTCAATGTACTCCACTTTTTCATCATTCACTGTATCTGTATAACGATGAATAGCAGCTAACATGTCTCCTCTATGATTAAAAATAGGAAAACATTCATTTAATGGATAAGATTTATAACGTATTTGTCCCATCTCATCAAAATAAAAAAGGACTGTCGCTCCTCCAGCAATCAATCCACGTTTAGTATTGAGGAAATCTACCGCATGGTCCTCATTATCTTCTGTTACTTGCTCTAATCGTTCTCTAAATTCCTCCAATATCGCCTTACTTACTCCCTTATCTGTTATCGTATCAGGAATATCTATACTTACCGGCTTACCTAACATATAAGAAGATGGCATATTGCAGATTAGTTTAGAATAGTTCACAACAATGCGATGGTTCGGATCATCTTCCCTTTTCGGCTGTCTTGTTTTTATTTCAAATTCACCATCGTATATCTTTTGTTTGTGTTCTACTTGTTTAAGGATTGAATCGTGTTCTTTTAAGATTTCACTTAGCTGTTTCCACTTATCTTTTTTTAATTCAGCAGTGTACTGCTCCGTCACAATCACACCTCCTTTTCTTTTAAAAAGGGTGCGGAACCATTGCTTCAATCGTTCAAACATAACGCACCTCCTAGAATACACGTTCAAATGATTCGATCGCAGTTTCAACATTCGCAAACGCCAGTACTATTGCATCTGCGCGGTCAGGTGATTGTAGTCCGCGTTTCTTCATATCATCTTTCTTTTCAAGGGCAATCTTTCCTTTTGATGTAATACGGTACTTACGAGTTGTTAATTGTGAAACAAGCTTTTCGTCATTTGGAATACTTACTTTAGAAGGCTCCCCCCTCATATAAGCAGAAAAGTTTTCTTCTAATATTTCTCGTACACCCGCCCATAACTCTGTACTCATATTTTCATAACTAATATCTTGAGCAGAAGAACCGTTGTGTATTGGCATTACCTTGATATAATCTAACCCTTCTTCATAAACAACCTCATCTAATCTATCAACTACACCACCACCAACACCATCAGCATCGACTTTTATGTGTACTTCTTTAATAAAAGAATACATCTTCATATAATTCCTTGCAGCTTCTAATACGCGCCCTGCGGTTTGCGTTGTCCCTTGCTTACTATATCGTTTTAATTCAGTGACCACTGTTCCAATACGAACAGCAATAACTGTCTCATCATCACCAAAACGAGCAACGTCCACGCCAAGATGTAAAATGCGTTCTCTTCTGTCTACTGATAACTTTGTAGCAGCTGCTTGCTCTGCGTATTCCAGTGGGATAAACGCATCTGCCTCAGCTTTAGGGAACTCACCTAATACACGTACCCGATATACATCGCTATCTTCGTTATATTTTCGTTTCAGCATTTCGATGTTATCTTTACTTGTACGTGGCGAATCCATACTAGAAACCTTATGCGCTTTATACATATCGCGGTCTTTATTATGAGAATCATAAAAAACCCCACTTGTTCGAGTTGGGTTGCCGCATAAAAGTAATTTATTTTCTTCACCTGATAATGTACCGAGAATAGCTTCCATGATTGGGTCAGCAATACCAGAAGCTTCATCACATACAAATAACATATAGTCTTCGTGAAAACCTTGCATATTCTCCGGCTTAGTAGCTGTTCTAGCAGTAGCGAACCAACGTTCTTCGCTACCAATCATATAAACTCTTGTTTTAGTCCATTTAAGCAGGTTCTTTACCTTGCTTCTTTCTAACCATTTAGCTATCTCAGCCCACAAAACGGTGAATAACTGTTCTTTCGTAGGAGCAGTACAAATAACTTTCGGATTAGGTCTACAACATAGAAACCAAAGCACTACAACAGATTCAAGGCCCGTCTTACCGACACCTTGACCTGAGCGAACTGTAACTTTAGGGTGTTTCGCTAAGTCCATGAGTACGTTCTTTTGCCACTCATCAGGATAAAAACCTAGCATATCCTCTGCGAAAGCCACTGGATCATCCCAATAAACATCGATAATCTCCATAAATTCGCTAAAAGCTGTATTACTCATTTTGTTCAGCTTCCTTTAGCTTGCGTCTGCGCTCAGCTATCTGCATAAGCGATTCTTTCCAATCTTCTGTGTGTTGGCTCGTATCGCTATCAACTTTAATCGAAGCGATTTCTTTCTTAAGTTTCTCAATACGCAATTTTTGTTCTTCTGTATTGGCTAACTTATCATATTTTTCTATAAGGCCAACAAGTGTTGTCATTGCTTTCGATTGAGCATTTAAGAAACTAGCCTGCTTATCCCAAGCAAACTGGATTTCCCACTCTTCTTCAAAACCACTTTCGGTAAGTTTCTTTTTCCGCAGTTCCTTTGTCATATCTTCGTTATCTCTAACAAACATAATACGTTGAGCATGAATGATTTGAGCATGGTGCAGCATTATACTTTCCCATAAGATTGATAATGGATCGTTGCTTACTGCTTCTTCTAATTCTTTTTTTAAATCATATATTTCTTGCGGTAAATATTTTCTGTATAGCCCATGGGTAACAGCATTACCATTACGCAATGGAGCAGCACCTCCGGAATTACCAACGGCATTTTTATTGCCCTTTTTAGCTCCACCACGATTGTTTACAGCATTCTTATTACCTTTTGGGGCTCCTGGTTTCTTTTTGGAGTACTCCGTATTTTTCTTTGGAGTACTCCGTTCGTTTTTATGGAGTACTCCTTTCAATTGTTGCATCCATTTATCTTTCGTTTTCCATCCTCCTACCGTTTTTTCATTAACAGTTCGTTCGGATGTAGATAATAATTCAGCAATTTTACGATTAGTAATCTCACCATTATGTTCTTTAAATATCTGGTACGCTTTATCGCGATTCGGACTGCGTTGTCTTGCCATATTACATAACACCTGCCTCCTTATCCATTTACTTTAATCTCATCTGCATTTATCACTCACCCCATGCTAATTGCTTTACAAAATAAAAAAGCAGCAGATTCGCCACTTTTTGTTTTTCTTATTTATAAACTGAAATCTTCTAACGATTTATCAATTTCATCCTGCTGTATTCCTATATAACGTAATGTAATAGACGGAGCAGAATGATTAAAGATTGTTTGTAGCATTACTACATCTTTTGTCTTTTGGTAATAATGATATCCAAATGTTTTTCTAAGAGTATGCGTTCCAATTTCATCAAGCCCTACTTTTTCAGCAGCAGCATTCATGATTCGATAAGCTTGAATTCTCGTGATAGGCTTTCCTGTCTTTTTAGAAGCGAATAAACAATCCGTTTCGTTCATTCCTCTTACATACTCATTTATTTTTTCTCTTAACGCTGTATTGATAATGAAACGTTTCTCTTTTCCAGTCTTCTGCTCTTTAATAACAATGTGAGTTCGTTCTTTCACATCCTTTACATGTAACTTCAATAAGTCACTAATTCTTAGACCTGTATTGATTCCCATTTCAAATAAAAACAAATCACGATAAGATTGACGACGTAAAACCTCTTTCACTTCTTCCAATTTTTTCTTATCTCGAATTGGTTGCACAAACTTCATTCCTTACCCCTCCATACGTTATGTTACATTATATGTATCTTTATTATACAATATGTTACATAAAATATGGTAGTTATTTTTACAAATAGACAAAAACGTTGATATAACGGCATTTATCTTCTAAAATATAATGTAACAAAATATATGATGTGTTACATTATATACTTTTTCACTTTAGTTTTACAATATTTGGTTTGTGTTGAGTTTGTTTTGTTAGAAATCTTCCTCATCATTCCTCGTTGCTTTCAATCGCTCCATTTCGGGGTATGTGTAGCAATGGAACAAAATCACGCAACAAGCATTAGCGGACATTAGGAACCTGTTCTTATAAAGAATCAGGTTCCTCTATTTCTTTCTGTACCGCTCTATCGATGCCTCGTTCTTGCATCTTTTCTTGCACAGCGCATAATCCAATCCCGAATACAGCCCCTGCACAACATCCAATTATGAAATCTATCAAATACATTCCCCTCACCCCTTATCTTTCTTTAACAACAACCAAGACGCCACCCAGATTGCGGCGGCGCCTGCGATAATTGCTATTGGTTTAATCATTGAATTACTTTAAAACAGTCATGTACAATTAATTTTCCGAATTGGTCATATTCAGCTGCTACTGTTTCACCACAAATAAATTCCCATGTATCATCATTTAACTTAACATCATATTGCTCACCTTCACGGAATTCCTGAAGTAATACCTTACCTGTGTGGTCATATATACTAAAATCCTCAGTTACTTCTACTTTCATTTCTTTCTTCATCATTCATCCTCCTACCCAAATTTCCATTTTGTTCAAATATGCGGGTTAGGATTTGCACCTAACATGGTCGGGTCCGCCTTTTTATAGTAGCCCGATTAGTAAACGTCTACCTATTCCGTCACCGCATAACACTTTACTTGTATGTTTAATGTGTAATTTTTATATAACAAAGAAAAAAGCACCCGTTATGGATGCTTTAACTTCTGCATATGTTCTTTTACTCGTTCATTACCTTTTTTCCAATACTCTTTATCAAGTTCGAATCCAATGTAATTACGATTAGTGTTAATACATGCTATAGCAGTTGTAAAGCTACCCATACAATTATCTAGTACAACATCTCCTTCTTTTGTGTATGTCTTAATAAGATATTCAAAAAGAGCAACTGGTTTTTGCGTTGGATGAAATGTTTTACTATCCCTCGGAAAATCAATTACTGACTTAGGATAATTCGTATACTTAGTCACATGTACTTTGTTCAACGATTCGTTATTTCTTTTTCCGAAAATCTTTAACTTTCTAGAGGTACTTTTACGATAAATTGGTTTCTCTAGCTTTATTAAATCTTGCGGATAATATTTAGGTAACTTTTTATAAAACACTAATACATTTTCATGATTTTTCAATGGCATTCTGTTTGCATTTGGAAAACCAGTCGTATGGTTTCCTTTCTTCCAAATCCATTCATATCGAAATAACTTCATGTTAGATGCAATTAATTTTGTTGTAAATGGCTGACTTGCTGTTAAAAGAATAGCCCCGTTGTCTTTTATGATGCGCTCATATTGTTCCCACAATGGACCAAATGGAATAATTTCGTCCCATTTACATGCAGTAGTTCCGTAAGGCAAATCGCAAAGGATTAAATCAATGGATTTATCCTCAATCATTTTCATTCCTTCTAAACAGTCCATATTAAATACTTGATTCAACATTCTTATAACCGTCCTTTTCTTGCAAAATAAAAGGTACTCATCCCAACTATTAGAATGAGTACCTTTTGTGTAGTTTCTTAGCATTTTTATAAAAAAATACAAAGAAACTGTTCATCTCCTATTTACACGTGTCGTGATACGTGTTATAATATTTATAGAAAAGGAGGTGAACAAATGACAAGTTATAGTTCAAAAGAAATGTTCAAACGCTTAAAAAAAGCTGGATATGAATTACATAGTGTACGTGGCAGTCACCATCATTTCAAACATCCAGTAACAGGGAAGAAGATTCCAGTCCCACATCCCCGTAAAGATTTAGGCGTTGGACTTACACAAGAAATCTTGAAACAAGCAGGGCTGAAATAGCCCTCCTTGTTTCAAATGAACTATAACAAACATTATACACCAAAAAACAAGAAAGGATTCGATATTATGTCAAAGAATGAAAAAGACTATTACGTATATCCTGCTATCTTTAGATTTGATAGCGATAGCGTACTTGTAACTTTCCCTGATTTACCTGGATGTATGACAAGTGGCAAAAATCAAGAAGAAGCCTTAAAAATGGCTAGAGATGTATTAGGTGGTTTTCTAACAATAATGGAAGAAGATAACGACCCTATCCCTTCGCCAACCCATATAACAGATTTAACAGATTTAAACGATAATGAATATGTTTTATTAGTCGATGTCAGAATGCCGCCATATAGAATGACCGATAATGTTAAATTAAAAAAGAAAACACTAACTATCCCAGAATGGCTAGACAAAGAAGCTGTAAATAAAAACATCAACCAATCAAAATTACTCACTGAATCTTTAAAAGAAACATTAGGTTTCAATGATAATACACACACACCCTAAAAGGACGCTTGAAGCGTCCTTTTTTTTAATCAAAAAGAGGTTGAAATTCTGCACCTCTTTGAACCGACACTTTATAGGTAGGCAAGTATCAGCTCAAAGAAGAGCAGAAGCTCTCCCGTTTAGACCATTAAATTAATGAGAATTAAAGAGTGTACACATATACTAGAAAATCAAGAGAACAACGAGATTTGTTATATCTTATTTCCTTCTAGTATTAAAAAAACAACTGTCGATCCACGAAGCAACTGGGTTTACTCCATCAGTAACCAACAAGATAAAGTTTCGGAAGCCTTTCATATATAGTGGGCATTCGTATGACAAAAAATAGCGTTTTTAAGATAAAAAGCCTCAGCCAACCATGCAGAAGAGACTTTCTTTAATTTGTTTCCCTATTTTTTCGTCTGCTCTTCGTAATACCGTTTGAACAGTAGACTTCGATTTATTCATCATTATAGAAATTTCTCCCATCGAAAAACAATATCCTTTAAACATGATATACATTTCCCTCTCTGACTCCGATAATGTAGATAACGCATCATCTAACATGATTCGCTCCCATTCAGAAATTACACTTTCTTTTTCTTCTTTATCCCATTCATATTTTGTCGGTGTACTACGGAAATATCTTTGCATTAATAGCGGGTCACACGCCTTTTCACGCTCATATGCCGCTCTACGTTCAATGCCCCTCTTCGCCCCTGGTTGCTTTGCTGTACGCATCCATTCCAAGGCATATTCTATATCACTAATCATTTCTTTAATTACTTTTACATCTGCTTCCGCAGCAACCTCTTTCGCTTTCTCTAATTGTTTCAATGTTTCTCTGTATTCTTTCATTAATTCTTTCATTTTCATGGTCTATTTCCTCCTTTTAAATAAAAAAGAGGACGCTGAATTATAAATAGGAAAGATTACATTCCTATATACAATCAACGCCCTCTGAATCCGGACTATTAACTTCATTTTTTATGTTTATCCTTATAATATGGTATGTGAAATTTTTTATTTTAAATTTCTTTTCTGTAGTTGCTCAATTACATACCCACCACTGTTAACGCCTATTTTTCTTGCAATTTCTGCATATGTTAATCCTTCTTCTCTCATCGATAAAGCCACTACACATAATTTATCCCAATCTTCTTTTGTTCTTCTCTTTGGAGCATCCGCTGCATATGTACCACCTATATGAGTTCCTAGCTTGTTAATTCGTTTCCCTATCTCACAAACTGTTAAGCAATATTTTGTATTTGCATGCTGTTTACAATTTGCGCAATGCTCGTCCTGTAGGTTTAAAATCTTTATACGGATTTCCTTCTTATCCATTTTCCGATTTCCCCCATTAACCACATATTGGCCATTCTAATTTTTCTACTTGTTGCAGATAATCAACTAGTGCTCGATCTGTTCGTTTCACTACATATGCTCTTTTTTCGAATTCTTCTCGTGGGATAGATTTGCGGCCATTATCATATAGCATAGCTTCATAGTATTCTGCTACCAATTCGATAGGAGTAAAATAAATAACCTGGTCTGTTCTGAATTCTATTAAAAAGAAGCAAATAGCCCCTCTCTCTTGCGTATCCCTTAAAAAATCAATTTGGTGCCTATGAATATTATCTAATGGGAATCTACTTGTTTCCTTAGTAGACTTTGCTTCAAAGTAGATTGCTCTACCTTTGTATACACCGTCATAATCTACTGTAGATTTATCTTGCCAGCAGCTTTTCGTTATTTGTCCTAGCTTATTTGTTTTTAATACTTTTACAGGTGTAGGACGTTTATTAATTATTGCCACCATTGCTGATTTATACATTCGATTTGTAATGTTTAATAGATGCTCAAATGCCATCCCTCTATTTGCATATCCCATGATTTTCCCTCTTTCTATCGTTATTACTATTTTCTTATACAAAAGGATTATTTGGTTAAGTTTTCAAACTTAGCTCTGCCTATTACTTCAACTTTAGTCATACTAGTGATCCATCTATTAATAAAACGCTATCCTCACAATCACAAAATTCCGCGTGTAATTTATTTATTGGAGTGTCTATGGTAGGTCTAGCAAGACTAACCAAATATGTTGATAACGCTTGTTCACGCGTTAACTCTACTGGAACAGCTTCTTCTTTAACTTGTTCCGCACTATCACCAGCGACATTTTCTACATATATTTCAATCGCTTTATCCACATCGCCATTTACCGCAATTAACGCATAATATTCATGCTTATTAAACTCAAAGTATTTCATATCCATTCCTCCTTTCTCTCAGATAACGATTTTATTTACTTTCATTGCATTTATCGTAAAAACAATATAAACTGTTACATTATTATATTAGGAGTGTATTTATGAAACAATCTACTAGCCATTTCGTACAAATGCATAAAAATTGGTTAATGAGTCTAGATCAAGAAGAAAAAGCTACAGAATTGAAATGTGATACCATTTTCGACTCAATGCACTTTTTCTTCACTAATCATCTTGAATTAACGAACGAACATTCATTATCTATCATTGATGATTTTCGAACTGACTCAGTGATAGCGGACATTTCCTAAGCATAGTTCATTTGAATTATGCTTTTTACATAGCGATTTCAAATAAGGATTTTGTCTTAATTAATGAGTTACATCGCTGATTTCATCCGACATCCAATCCGTATCAACATCTTCAATTGGCGGCATTTCCGGTAAATGTTCTGCATTGTATTTCTTTGATTTTTCGATTTGTTCTATGATTTTTTGTTTTCCAACTTTGTTTATTACTCTTTTTATTTCTTCAGCAACTTCC
>NZ_JAKUEW010000018.1:0-52716 GCF_022663115.1 Bacillus cereus group sp. BfR-BA-01430 | reverse complement strand
TACCTCACTTATATCGTTGTATCCATTATAACGAGGTTTGCTTATAAAAATACACAAAAACCCCGAATTATGGACTTTTTTTAAGTGTCCACGATTCGGGGTACAGTTCAAACTGCTCGTGAAGGATCTTTTTTCACTTTTTTACTCATTCCTATTCACCCCTTCACGTTACTTTTTACTTTTCAATAAAAATCTATACAAAAAAAGCGAGAGGGCCTTCCTCTCGCTTTTTTTCATATTTTAAAACTCCGCAGAACCTGGCGTTCTTGGGAATGGAATTACGTCACGAATATTCCCCATACCAGTGATGTACATTAAGAAACGTTCGAAGCCTAGGCCGAATCCAGCGTGTTTTGTACCGCCGTATTTTCTAAGTTCTAAGTACCACCAGTAGTCTTCTTCTTTCATGCCTAATTCTTTAATTCTGTCTACTAAAACATCCATTCTTTCTTCACGTTGACTTCCACCGATTAATTCGCCGATGCCAGGAACAAGAAGATCAGTAGCAGCTACTGTTTTACCATCATCGTTCATACGCATGTAGAATGCTTTAATATCTTTTGGATAGTCTGTTACGAATACAGGACGTTTAAAGATTTGTTCTGATAAATATCTTTCATGCTCTGTTTGTAAATCAATGCCCCATTCTACTGGGTATTTGAAGTCAGCACCTGATTCTTGAAGTACCTTAATTGCTTCTGTGTATGTGATGCGACCAAAGTCAGAGTTAATGACATTGTTCATGCGCTCAAGAACTGTTTTATCAACAAATTTGTTGAAGAATTCCATTTCTTCTGGCGCATGCTCTAATACGTATTTCATTGCATATTTTAGCATATCTTCTGTAAGATCCATTACATCTTCCAGTTCAGCAAATGCAATTTCCGGCTCAACCATCCAGAACTCAGCTGCGTGACGAGTTGTATTTGAGTTTTCCGCACGGAATGTAGGTCCGAATGTATATACATCGCGGAATGCTAATGCATACGCTTCAGCAGGAAGTTGACCACTTACTGTTAAGTTTGTTTCTCTACCGAAGAAGTCTTTCGAATCGTCTACTTGTCCATCTTCTCCTTTTGGTAGGTTGTTCATGTCATGTGTTGTTACGCGGAACATTTCACCTGCACCTTCTGTATCGCTACCAGTAATAATTGGTGTGTGAACATGAACAAATCCGCGCTCTTGGAAGAACTTATGAATCGCATAAGCTGCGATAGAACGAACACGGAACGTTGCAGAGAATGCATTTGTTCTTGGACGTAAGTGAGCGATTGTACGTAAGTATTCAAATGTATGGCGTTTCTTTTGAAGTGGGTAATCGGAATCTGATAAGCCCTCAATTTCGATTTTTTCCGCTTTAATTTCAAATGGTTGTTTTGCAGTAGGTGTTGCAATTAACTTACCTTCTACTTTAATAGAGGAGCTAAGCGGTAATTTTGTAATTTCCTTAAAATTATCTAATTCTGTATCGAAAACAATTTGTACGCTTTTAAAGAAGCTACCATCGTTTAATTCGATAAAACCAAATACTTTTGAATCACGTAAGTTACGAATCCAACCAGATACTTGCACGTTTTGATCTACATATTTATCTGTTTCTCTATACAGACTTTTTACTAATGTGTTTTCCATAGTGAATGTCTCCTTTACTGATATTTAAATACAAAAAAACCTTTCATCCATAAAGGGACGAAAGGTTAAACTTCGCGGTACCACCCAATTTGTCATAAAGACCAACTTTGATTCGTATGTAATCCATACTTCCCGATTTGTAACAGGTCGGTTTCCCGTCTAAGTCTACTCTTGAATGGCAACATTCAATTTCGGTTAGCAACTCCAAGGTGTTCTTCATATATACCGCCTCACCAGGCTCTCACCGTCCCTGATTCGCTATGGATTATAGTATATACTACTTTTCCTTATCATCGTCTTTCATTTTGTTAAACTAAATTTAATGTACTACATTCGAGAGAAAGATGCAAGACGTCAGAAAATATATGAGTGATCTTTCTATTGTTGATTCGCCATAGAATATTGACTGACCAACACCAATCGAACTGTTACTGCGCTAAAATAGCGGGATAAAAAAATTGCCGGATTGATTCCGGCAATTTTTTATTATTTACGTAACTCCGCACCAAATTTCTCTTCTACCGCTGCTAATACACGGCTATGTGCTTCTGTTACTTCTTCGTCTGTTAATGTGCGTTCTGGATCAAAGTAATTCATAGAGAATGCAAGTGATTTCTTACCTTCTTCCATTTTTTCACCTTCGTATAAATCAAACAACGTTACTTCTTTTAGAAGTTCTCCGCCCGCTTCTGCAATAACCTTCTTCATTTCACCAGCTTTTACATCTTTCACTACAACAACAGCCATATCACGTGTCATAGATGGGAAACGTGGAATTGTCGAGTAATACGTTTCTTCTACATCTGCGCTAAATAGTTTTACAAGAGATAGTTCGAATACAAATGTATCTTTTACATCTAATTGTTTTTGTGCTTCTGGATGCAATTGACCGATAAAACCAATTACTTCGCCATCTAATAAAATATTAGCTGTACGACCTGGATGCATACCTTCACGCTTTGCTGGTGTATATGTGATATGGTTTGTAACGCCAAGTACGTCAAATAATCCTTCTAATACCCCTTTTACAACGAAGAAGTCGACAACTTTCTTTTCGCCTTGCCATGCATGATGAAGAGCAAGACCTGTCATAACACCTGCAAGATGCTGTTCTTCTTTCGGAAGCTCTCCTTCTGCTGTCGGTAAGAAGATAGAACCTACTTCATATAAAGCAACACTATCATTTTTACGAGCAAGGTTGTAAGAAACTGCTTCTAACAATTGTGGTACTAAACTTAAACGAAGCTGACTACGCTCTTCACTCATTGGGAGTGCCAAGTTCACAGGCGCTTTTTCATTTGGTTCAACTATATATTGTTTCGCCTTATCCGCACTTGTTAATGAGTACGTAATGGCTTCGTATAAGCCAGCACCCTCTAGGAAGCGGCGTACTTTACGACGTTTCGCTTGTGCTTCTGTTAACTTACCACGTGTCATTGTACCTGTTGGAAGTGTTACTGGAATATGATCGTATCCGTACAGGCGTCCTACTTCTTCTACTAAGTCTTCTGCAATTGTAATGTCAGGACGACGAGACGGTACATTTACATGGAATGTTCCTTCTACTTCTGTGAATCGAAACTTTAAGTTTGTGAAAATTGTCCCCATTTCACTCGCAGTAATGTCTGTACCTAATACACGGTTGACTTTTTCTACTGTAATCGATACTGTACGTTCTTTTACTTGTAAGTTATCAACTTCTACTACACCTTCTAACGCTTCACCACCAGCATATTTCGCCATTAGAGCAGCGGCGTGTTGAATTGCTTCGAACGTGCGTGTTGGGTCAATTCCTTTTTCGAAACGCGCACTTGATTCACTGCGAAGACCTAAATCTTTTGATGCGCGGCGCACTGTTTGACCTTCAAAGTATGCAGCTTCAATTAGAACGTTGACTGTATCATTGGTAACTTCAGAATCTGCCCCGCCCATTACACCTGCAATACCTACTGCTTCGTTTCCATTTGTAATCACAAGGTGATGTGCTTGTAATGTACGTTCTTGATCGTCTAATGTTTGAATCTTCTCGCCCTCTTTCGCATGACGAACAACGATTTCTTTTGAACCTAATTTATCATAATCAAATGCATGTAATGGTTGACCGTATTCCATTAAAATGTAGTTTGTAATATCGACTACATTGCTAATCGGACGAATGCCAGCTGCCATAAGACGTGTTTGCATCCACATTGGTGATGGACTAACCTTTACATTTTTCACCATTTTCGCAATATATAACGGATTTTCTTCTTTTGCTTCTACACTTACAGAAATATAATCCGATGTTTTTTCTGTTGACTCTTGTAGGTCAACAGCTGGAAGTTTTACTTCGCGACCGTAAATAGCAGCTACTTCATAAGCAACACCTAACATATTTAAGCAATCCGCACGGTTTGGTGTTAACCCAAGCTCAAGTACTTCATCGTGCAAGTTTAAAATTTCAAGTGCATCTGCACCAACTTCTGCATCACTTGAGAAAATGAAGATGCCGTCTGCATAATCTTTTGCAACTAACTTCGCATCAATGCCAAGTTCTTGTAGAGAACAAACCATACCATGAGAAGCTTCACCACGTAATTTTGCTTTTTTAATTTTGAAGTTACCCGGAAGTACAGCACCAACTTTTGCAACCGGTACTTTTAACCCTTTTGCAATGTTAGGAGCACCACAGATAATTTGTACTGGCTCTTCTTCACCGATATCGATTAAGCATTTGCTTAATTTATCAGCTTGCGGGTGTTTTTCACATTCTAATACGTGACCAACTACAACACCTTTTACCCCTTTATTTAATACTTCAACGCCTTCTACCTCAATACCACTTTTTGTGATTTTATCTGCTAGTTCTTGCGCCGTTACATCTTTAATATCTACATACTCTTGTAACCAACGATATGATACAAACATTCTTTATCTCTCCTTCCCTTACGCTCGTTTAAATTGTTGTAAGAAACGTACATCGTTTGTATAGAAATGACGAATGTCATCTACGCCATATTTCAACATTGCGATACGTTCTGCACCAATACCGAAAGCAAAACCTTGATATTCTTTTGAATCATACCCGGCCATTTCCAGTACATTTGGATGAACCATACCTGCACCTAAAATTTCAATCCAGCCTGTTCCTTTACATGTGCCGCAACCTTTACCATGACACATCATACAAGAAATATCCATCTCTACAGATGGCTCTGTGAATGGGAAAAAGCTTGGACGAAGACGAATTTCTCGATCCTCACCAAACATCTTTTTCACGAATACTTGCAGTGTACCTTTTAAATCACTCATGCGAATATTTTTGTCGATTACAAGCCCTTCAATTTGCATGAACTGGTGGGAATGCGTCGCATCATCATCGTCACGGCGATATACTTTACCAGGACAAATCAATTTGATTGGACCTTTTTCTGTATTCTTTTCCATCATGCGTGCTTGCACAGCTGATGTATGCGTACGAAGCAATGTTTCTTCTGTAATATAGAAAGTATCTTGCATATCACGCGCTGGATGATCTTTCGGTAAGTTTAATGCTTCAAAGTTATAGTAATCTTGCTCTACTTCTGTTCCTTCAGCAACTTCATATCCCATACCGATAAATATATCTTCCACTTGCTCAAGTACTGCAGTTAATGGATGATGACAACCTGTTTCGACAGGACGACCTGGCAATGTAACATCGATTGTTTCAGAAGCTAATTTTGCTTCAATTTCTGCTTTTTCAATATGATTGATTCTGTCTTCTAAACGCGTTTGAATTGCTTCACGCACTTCATTTACTAACGCTCCCATACGCGGGCGCTCTTCCGGAGATAATTTTCCCATGCCACGTAATACTTCAGTAATTGGACCTTTCTTCCCTAAATATGCTACGCGTACATCGTTTAAACTCTTTAGCTCTTTCGCTTCTTCAATAAGCTCTAACGCTTTTTGCTTTAGCTCTTTTAAACGTGCTTCCATTTAGAACCCTCCTAATAATAAAAAATAAAAAAACCTCGCTCCCTAAAAAGGGACGAGGTAAATTCGCGGTACCACCCTAAATTGACAGAACGAGTCTGCCCACTTGATTTGTATAACGGTCAACTTAGACCGGAACGCCTTTACATAATAAAAATGGTCCTGGCGTCAACTCCAGAGGTGAATTCACTTCCGTCTACCATAAGAATGCTTTCAGTCTGCGGCACTCTCTCCCTATATGGCGATTTTGAAAGTTACTCTTCTCTATCAATGTTTTTCATTCTATTCTTTTTATTATATGTTCAACTTATTATAAGAAGTTTTTTAACGATTCGCAACCGGACTTTGTAAATAATACGTTAAAATCCCAGCAGCAACTGCTACATTTAGCGACTCGGCTCCGCCGTAAATCGGAATGTATAAGTTTTGATCACATTTTGCAAGAATATCTTGGTGCACACCATTTCCTTCATTTCCTACAATTAATGCGAAACTTCCTGTTGGTGTTATTTCACCATATGGAACGCCATTTTCTAGAGCTGTTCCATATACAGGAACGTTATGTGTTTTTAACTTGTCTATCCATTCTTCTAAATCCCCTTTGACAACTGGCAAATGAAAAATAGAGCCTTGTGTAGAGCGCAGCACTTTACTATTATAAGCGTCTACACATCCTTCTCCAAGTACAACAGCATGAACACCTGCTGCATCAGCTGTGCGAATAATTGTCCCTAAATTACCTGGATCTTGAAGACCATCGAGCAAAAGAAATTTTCCATTTGTAAGCTCTACTTCTTTTTCTTGTTTCTCACAAACTGCAAATACACCTTGTGTTGTTTCTGTTTCACTAAGCACCTTTACAATCGATTCAGGGACAATATACATTTCGACATCAGAAACAGTCCAATCTTTCGGAAGGTCTGTTTGATCTGATACGATAAGTTCTGTAACAATGTCTGCTTTTAAAGCTTCTTCTACTAAATGGAATCCTTCTACAAAGAATAGATCTTTCTTATCGCGTTCTTTTTTTGTTTGTAACTTTTTCCACTGCTTCACACGCGGATTTTTTACTGAATCAATGTTTTTCATTCTATGCATTCCCTCTCTTCTTGTCTTCTCATTATAGCCTATTTTTCATACATATTTACATAAAAAAGAACAAAAACTAATGGCAGTTTCAATTTCGAAAAAGAGGTGACTGAAATGAACTTTAATTTACGCGGAGCAGTATTAGCAAACATAGCTGGTAATACACAAGATCAATTACAA
Organism: Bacillus cereus group sp. BfR-BA-01430; assembly: GCF_022663115.1. Classification (NCBI taxonomy): domain Bacteria; kingdom Bacillati; phylum Bacillota; class Bacilli; order Caryophanales; family Bacillaceae; genus Bacillus; species Bacillus cereus group sp. BfR-BA-01430. Next base: position 45,858 of record NZ_JAKUEW010000018.1, on the reverse strand, counting down.
GAGACGATTGTTGACGCTATCCAAAGCGGCGAAGAAAAAATGCTACCAGGACTTGGTGTTTTATTTGAAGTCATTTGGAAAAATGCAGATGAAAATGAAAAACATGATATGCTCGAAACATTAGAACAAGGATTAAAAAATAAGTAATATCACAAGCCTGTCTCCAAAGAAATATTTTTTTGGAGACAGGCTTGTGTACAAAATCATCATATATCGGCGTTTCGACACGAGATATCGACCAGCCGACAAATTTCGTCATCTCATTCCTACTAAAAATAATAAAAACCCGTCTCTTTTCCCTAAACATTTCTACTTTACTAATACCGCTTAATGGAGTACAATGTTCAAAATATATTTAAATCGGTTAAAAAAGGAGTGAATGTTTTATGCGCCACGTTACACTTGAACAAATTTTTGAACATCACATTACACAAAAGTACGTAAACCGTTCTGGAATGGTCCATGCGATTGCCGTCGCTTATCATGCGTTTCACTTAGCGAAAAAGCATCACACCTCAGTCGATGCGGCAACAAAGGCTGGTTTTCTTCATGACATCGGACATCATACATGGTATACAGGCGGCGAATGGGACTATGAATTATATAAAAAGAATGATATCCATGCAATTAAAGGAGCTGAAAGAGCTCACAAATTGTTGATTCGATTAGGAGAACACCCTAAACTTGCCAAAGAAATTTCCATTGCGATTCTTCTGCATACAGACTCTTTCTTAGTAAAACAAGAGATTGAAAGAACACCTCTTCAACAGATTATTAAATGGGCAGATGAAGCAGATGAAGAACCGGGCGGAGCACATCACTACCGCACAATTTCTTATGAAAAAGCACGAAAAGCAATTCAGCAATTAGATCAAATGGTAGAGCGTGAATTACAAACACAACAAACGAAATCCAATAAAAAAATAGCGCAAATTTGTCAATAAATAAGAGGTATCACTGCATAGCGATACCTCTTTTATTATTTTACAACAACTACATTTTATATTTCTTTACTCCTATATAAACCATGACATAATAAAGCAATATCAAGTTTTATTAATGATTGTTTATCCCTATTTTTGAAGAAAGCATTTTTCGAGGAATCATTATTATGATTATAACTTTCTTTATGGGCTAGTAAACGAACAAATTCTATTATTCCAACTATATTATTTCACGTTATGAATAATACGTTAGCATTTTTATCATAAAAACAGATTCGTTTTTAATCCTAATATTGTAAAATATAACTTATCAACTAGAAGGAGATTTTATATGGAAGCATCCGGAATATTCATTTGGATTTACTTAACGCCGATTTTCATATTATGTGGAATCATTTGCGGAATTTTTTTCATTATTACTGGAATTAAATATCGAAAATTACTTACTATTTTAGCAGGTTTGATTTGTCTCTCACTTATGGTTTCTCCTTTCATTTGTTTAGGGATTGGAATAGATTGCGAAAAACTACTCCCCGTTTCACCTGTTGTATATTGGAGCTTATTCCCTTTAGCTGGTGTACTCGCTATTATAAGTGGAAGGTCAATCAAAAGTATTTCTTACATGGGTATAATCACATTTATAACAGGATTCATCACATTTATCGCGTATCAACTTCTTATTGCAGCTTAATTATATTTGTAAAGAATACAAAAAAGCAGGGACATTAATTCCCTGCTTTTCGATTTGGCTTATTACCTGATTTCAAGAAGAATGATAATATCCAGGCAATACCCGCTAATATAGTTGCAATTAAGAACGCATCATTAATACCGTTAATTGCAGATAGCTTTGAAATTTGTCCGTATAATAGTTGCGTACTCATCACATCTCCAGCTTGTGCGGAACCAGCTAAAGCTGCTAAGCTTTGTCCCATTCCGTGCACTTTATCAACTAAAATCGGATTTGTCGTTGTTAACATATTTCCGTAATCTGCTACATGATAGTTTGTTTGCTGCGTCATGATTGTAATTAAAATCGCTGTACCGATTGAGCCAGCCACTTGTCTTGACGTATTTTGTGTTGCTGTACCATGAGAAATCAATTTTATCGGCAACGCGTTCATACCAGCTGTCATAATTGGCATCATAATGAACGACATTCCGATTGAACGTATGATGTAGTCTCTCATGATTACACTATATGGTGTATCCATTGTTAATTTCGTAAATTCATATGTTGCATATGTTGTAATGGCTAACCCAATAATCGCTAATGGACGAATGCCATACTTATCAAATAGTTTACCTGCAATCGGTCCCATAATCCCCATAATTAATGATCCAGGAAGAAGAAGTAGACCTGATTCAATTGGCGTAAAACCACGAATATTTTGCAGATATACAGGAAGTAATAACATACCTCCAAATAGCGCCATTGTTACAATTGCGTTAATTAACAATGTGAAAGTAAATGTTGGATACTTAAATACATGTAAATCCAACATCTTATTATCCGTCGTCATTTCTCTCCAAATAAACAATGCAAGACCAATTGTACCGATGATAAGAGAAACAACAACTTCTGCACTGCTCCAACTATTATTGCCGGCTTCACTAAATCCATATAATAAACTACCAAGTCCAATACTTGAGCTAATGACACCAAATGAGTCTAATTTTGCTTTCGATACTGGCTGTGCTAGTGTAAAGAATTTAAATGACAATAAAGTAATGATTAAGCCGATCACAAACATCGCATAGAACATTAAGTTCCAGCTGTAATTTTCAATGACCCAACCTGTTACAGTCGGTCCAATAGCTGGTGCTAAAATCATTGCTACCCCTAATAATCCCATTGCAGCTCCTCGCTTATGAGGAGGGAACAGTGTCATAAAAATATTCATACCAATCGGCATTAAAATACCTGCACCAACTGCTTGAATTACACGGCCTATCATCATCATCGTAAAGTTTCCAGATATAGCACAAATAATAGAACCTACTGTAAAGAATACCATTGCTGCTATAAATAAATTACGATACGTAAAGCGCGATACTAAAAAGGCACTGATTGGGACTAAAATCCCGTTTACAAGCATAAATCCTGTAATTAACCATTGCGCTGTTGAAGTTGAAACATTAAACTCATTCATTAATGGTGGCAAAGCAACATTAATAATCGTTTGGTTTAAAATTGAAACGAACATGCCAAGAATCAATACTGTTACAACTGCTTTTACATTTACATTTTCTATTGGCAAATGCTTTTTGGATGCTTCTTTTTTCATGTTTCGTATATCTGGCTCTACTGCTTCTTTCTGAGTTGCTTCTAATTCTACAATATTTGAAGCATTTTGTTCCGGTTGCTTCGTTTCTATTTTACTTACGGCTGGGACCTTCTCTTCTCCCGCGTTTGTTTTTTTCTTTCTAAAAAGACGATTTACAAGGAAGAAGACGATCATACAAAATATAGCATATCCTACTATTAAAGATGAGGACATTTTATCTCCCCCCCTTATTTATGAATACGAACTGTCACATTCATTCCAGGAACAATATTTACTGACTTACTGTGGTCTAAAGAAATTTTAACTGGTACTACTTGTGTCACTTTTGTATAATTTGCTGTCGCATTGCTTGATGGTAACATCGAGAACGTATTTGCCGTTGTTAAACCAACTTGTTCTACTTTTCCTGTTAATGTTGTATCAGGGTATGCATCAACATACACATCTACTTCTTGTCCTTTTTGTACATCATCAATCTCTGTTTCTTCAATGTTTGCTGTTACCCATAAATCATTCATATCAAATGCGTATGCAATTGGGCTGCCTGCCCCAACAAAAGCATTTGTTGTTGCATTAGATTGTACAACTGTTGCACCTTGCGGAATTGTCACATCCATTGTTTGTTCACCATTTGGACCTGATGTTGTAACAGCACCTAGTTTTTCATTTTCATTGTAGTTTTTACCTACTTCTGCTTGCCATTCTGTTAATTTCCCCGCTACTGGTGATGCGATTGGAATTACTTTTCCATCAATTTTCGCATTCTCTGTCTTTAAATAGTTTTCAGATTGGTTGTAGTAGTAATAACCACCGATACCGCCGCCAACTAATACGATTAATGTGATAATGTTGATAATCACCATTCTTCGAAATTGATTCATTGCTTTTCTCTCCTTATATCGAATATAATTTTTCTCTAAACTATTTCCATTCCTTTTGTTTATACTATTTAATTGTTAATTATATTAACAATTAACCAAAAAAAGCACACCTTTTGCATGATAAAATAAGCTTTTCTTTTCATCATACGAGTGGTGCTGTTTTCTAAAGGAATATCGTTTATAATTATAAATAATTATTTCAAATCTACAACCGACAAATTAAGCATATATGTTGTTTATCCAACATTTAATTATGTATATGTTGATTAAATAAATAAAACTCAACAAGGAGAAGCGAAAATGTCTATTAAAAATACAAATGATCCACGTGTAAAACGAACGAAACAGCTCATACAGGATGCTTTTATCACTTTAGTAGGCGAAAAAGGTTTTGAAAATGTAACTGTGCAGCACATTGCGGAACGCGCTCCTGTCAATCGCGCTACTTTTTATAGTCATTACCATGATAAGTACGACCTGCTCGAAAAAACGATTACTGAAATGCTAGAAACACTAACTGAAGCAATTAGACCAACAAAGCGAAATAAAGAAGATTTCCAGCTCACATTTGATTCACCACACCCAAGCTTTTTAGCTTTATTTGAACATATCGCAAAAAACGAAAATTTTTATCGCGTTATGCTCGGTGATCAAGCAGCTGGCAATTATGGATATAAAATGATGAAAACCATTCAAACTCATTTAACTTTAAGTTTATCCATCGCACAGCCAAATGATGAAAAGCTTATCGTTCCACGCGATATTCTCATCAGCTATATCACTGGCGCTCACCTTGGCATCATTATGTCTTGGCTCAAAAAAGGAATGATTTACACACCGCACTTTATGGCTCTTCAATTAACGCGTTTAATTATTTTAGGAGCGCATACTGCAGCTGGATTAGAGCGCCCTTTTTAAACAAAAAACGAAGAGACATCTCTTCGCTTTTTTTGTTTAACCAAATGTAATATTATGTACAGTCTCTTTATCAAGACGTTTAATCACTTCTACAATGAGTTTCACTGCATTTTCATAATCGTCACGATGTAACATAGCAGCATGAGAGTGAATATAACGAGTTGCAATTGTAATTGCCATAGATGGAATACCATTTACAGAAATATGAATCGCCCCTGCATCAGTTCCGCCTCCAGCTACAGAGTCGTATTGATATGGAATATCTAACTCATCCGCAACATCCACTACGAAATTACGAAGCCCAGCATGACCAATGACAGATGCATCATATAAAATAATTTGTGGGCCATCTCCCATTTTACTTTGCGCTTCTTTTTCTGTTACTCCCGGTGTATCGCCAGCAATTCCAACATCTACTGCAAACGCAATATCCGGTTTAATATAGTTTGCTGATGTTTTCGCACCGCGTAGTCCTACTTCTTCTTGAACTGTTCCAACACCGTATACAATGTTTGGATGTTTTTCATCTTTTAATTGTCTTAATACATCAATCGCAATAGCACAACCAATGCGGTTATCCCACGCTTTGGCAAGCAGCATTTTTTCGTTTTTCATCACTTGGAATTCGAAATATGGTACAACTTGATCTCCTGGTCGTACGCCCCATTCCATTGCTTCTTCTTTGCTAGAAGCACCGATATCGATGAACATGTCCTTAATTTCAACTGGTTTTTTACGAGCTTCTGCTGGTAAAATATGCGGTGGTTTTGAACCAATTACACCTGTTATATCCCCTTTGCGCGTTATAATTGTTACACGCTGCGCAAGCATAACTTGTGACCACCAGCCACCTACCGTTTGAAAACGAAGAAAACCTTTATTATCGATTTGTGTAATCATAAAACCCACTTCATCTAAATGACCAGCTACCATAATTTTTGGACCGTTTTCTTCCCCTACCTTTTTAGCAACTAAACTTCCTAAATGATCTGTAGAAAGTTCATCCGCAAACGGTTCAATGTACTTTTTCATCACTTCACGTGGCTCACGCTCATTTCCCGCAATACCGCGCGCATCTGTTAGTTCTTTCAGCATTGTCAATGTTTTATCTAACTTTTGCATTGTCAATCCTCCTTTTTCTTCGTTTAACCTATTATACAATAAGTAAATTGAAATATTCAAAAAAATAAAGCAACACTTTAATCAGTGGAGATTTTCTTTATGCTCCACTGATTATAAACCTTCATCCATTAATATCCTTGCGTTTGACGTTGATGATTCACTTTATTTTTATCCAAATATGCTTTTTCAATTTCTTCTTGACTAAATTCAAGAACTTGTCCAAGGCGAAGATAGCTTGTAAATAATTCAATGTAATTTGTAATAGATGGTTGATCTGTGAAACGAATTACTTTTGCATATGTGTCTAAGAAACTTTCCACCTGTGTTTTATTCGTTTGCGCACATTTATAAAATAGAAAGTTCTTATCAATTCCTAAATCAATACCAATTGATAAAATGAAATGTAAACCATCTACATATTCTTCTAGTATGACTTCACGCTCAGATGCTGGTTTTGTACTCCAGTATTTAAAGCAACGCGTTTCATTTGCAAGTTCTCCAATCTCAACAAGGAGCGCTAACATTTTTTCTTTTAATAGCTTCTTCGGCTGTAAATCATGTTCTTTTGTAATATGATCATCTAATTCTTTTTGCAATTTAAATAGCTGTAGTAAATCCATTCCATCGTCCTCCTCTAACATCGCACAAAGACAATGTTGTTTCATCTCATATTTCATGTAAGCTAAAAGTCCTACCCTTATTACCTATTTCGCTTTCTATTCCCTTATGAAATATCTTGTCCTTAAATCATGAATCCATTTCAAACATTAGTAAATGATATGATAATACTTCTATATCATCTTTCCATTATAACAGTGTCGTTTCTACTAGAAAAGATACCTTTCAGAAGCAGTAAAAAAGTCAGAGAAATCCCCCTTGACGTTTTGTTACCTATTATAAATTTTATACAAATTTTGTCATATCGATTACAAAATCCCCATTTCTTTTCTTCATTTCCAGCTAGCGTTATATCTTAGGAACACAAAAAAACCTTAGAAGAAACTCTTCTAAGGTTTTTAAGTAATTATTTTAAGTTGTTTTTTGCAACTGTTGCTAATTCAGCGAAAGCTTTTTCGTCATGAACAGCTAAGTCAGCAAGCATTTTGCGGTTAACTTCGATACCAGCAAGTTTTAAACCGTGCATTAAACGGCTGTAAGAAAGACCATTCATGCGAGCTGCTGCGTTAATACGAGTGATCCATAATTTACGGAAGTCACGTTTCTTTTGACGACGGTCACGGAACGCATATAATAGAGACTTCATTACTTGTTGGTTAGCAACTTTGAATAAAGTATGTTTAGAACCGTAGTAACCTTTCGCTAATTTAATCATTTTTTTACGACGTTTACGAGTAACTGTACCACCTTTTACTCTTGGCATAATATTACCTCCTAGTGTGTTCTATATATCAACCGAACTTATTTTAAGTTGTCAAGCATTTGACGAATACGTTTGTAGTCACCAGCACTTACTAGACCAGCTTTACGTAGTTTACGTTTCGCTTTTGTAGACTTATTTGCAAATAAGTGGCTAGTATAAGCGTGATCACGTTTAAGTTTACCAGATCCAGTTTTTTTGAAACGCTTTGCAGCGCCGCGATGAGTTTTTTGTTTAGGCATAGGTATTTCCTCCTCTATCTATTACTTATCGTTTTTCGGTGCTAAAATTAAGAACATGCTACGTCCTTCCATTTTAGGCTTAGATTCAATTGTTCCTACTTCAGCACAAGCTTCCGCGAAACGATCTAAGACACGTTGACCGATTTCTTTATGAGTAATGGCACGTCCTTTAAAGCGAATAGATGCTTTAACTTTGTCGCCTTTACCTAAAAATTTAAGAGCGTTGCGAAGTTTTGTGTTAAAGTCATGTTCATCAATTGTTGGACTTAAACGAACTTCTTTCATGCTAATTACTTTTTGATTTTTACGCTGCTCTTTTTCTTTCTTTTGTTGCTCAAAGCGGAATTTACCATAATCCATAATGCGGCATACTGGTGGTTTCGCATTTGGAGCAACTAATACTAAATCAAGATTAAGATTTGCAGCCATATCTAAAGCGTCATTACGAGACTTAATACCAAGTTGATCACCATTTGCACCAACTAAACGTACTTCACGGGCACGAATTTGCTCGTTAATCATCATATCCTTGCTAATAGTAAGCCACCTCCAAGATTTTCTCAGAATATGTTTGCAGTCATAGAACCCGAACAAAAAAAGTGCGGGCATACGGGCACCCACACTTGTACTATCTTAAGTAAGAAATACATTTACCTGTTAACTGCGAATGCGTCAATCAGGTGAGAAGCGGGTGCTTCTACTTGTTCTACAAAACAATATTCTATTATCCTTGATGAGTTTACCATAGGATATAATGTCTGTCAAGAAGACACGTTTTACTAACAACAAGAAATATTGTAACAAACAACACGAATACATGCAATACTTTTTTATGATAAGTATCATTTCATTATGATATGTATTCAGCAAGAAAGTCGCGGCATGCCGCGACTTTCTTATCGTTTTCCTTCAACTTTAATCATATCAACAAAGGCATCTAATGCAATTGTTTCTGATTTTTGCTCACCATATTTACGTACATTCACGCCGTTTTCAGCAACTTCATTATCACCTACTACAAGCATGTATGGAATTTTTTGCATTTGTGCTTCACGGATTTTGTAACCAATTTTTTCTTCACGTGTATCTACTTCAACACGGATACCAGCACGTTGCAATTGTTCTTGCACTTTCTTCGCATAGTCTAAATGCACTTGCGGAGAAACTGGAATAACTTGTACTTGAACTGGTGCTAACCAAGTTGGGAATGCACCTTTGTATTCTTCAATTAAGAAGGCAACGAATCGTTCCATAGTAGATACGACACCTCGGTGAATAACTACTGGACGATGTTGTTTTCCATCTTCACCCACATAAGTTAATTCAAAACGTTCTGGAAGTAAGAAGTCTAATTGAACTGTTGAAAGTGTTTCGTCTTTTCCAAGTGCAGTACGAACTTGAACATCAAGTTTTGGACCATAGAATGCCGCTTCACCCTCAGCTTCATAGTATTCAAGTCCCATTTCATCCATTGCTTCTTTTAGCATTCCTTGTGCTTTTTCCCACATTTCATCATCCGCATAGTACTTTTTAGTATCTTCTGGATCGCGGTAAGATAGACGGAATGAATAATTTTCTAAACCGAAGTCTTTGTATACCTCTAAAGTTAAGTTCACAACACGTTTTAACTCTTCTTTAATTTGATCCGGGCGGACGAAGATATGCGCATCATTTAAAGTCATCCCACGTACACGTTGTAGTCCAGATAACGCACCAGACATTTCATAACGGTGCATTGTTCCAAGTTCTGCAATGCGGATTGGTAATTCACGATAACTGTGAATGTCGTTTTTATAAACCATCATATGATGAGGGCAGTTCATTGGACGAAGGACTAATTCTTCATTATCCATCTGCATAGATGGGAACATACCATCACGATAGTGATTCCAGTGACCAGAAGTTTCGTAAAGTTCTCTGCTTCCTAATACTGGAGTATATACGTGGTCATAACCTAAGCTTGCCTCTTTATCAACAATGTAGCGCTCAATAATACGGCGAATTGTTGCACCTTTTGGTAACCAAAGAGGTAAACCTTGTCCTACTTTTTGACTATTTGTAAATAATTTCAACTCTTTACCTAATTTACGATGATCACGTTCTTTTGCTTCTTCAAGCATACGCATATGTTCATCTAATTCCGCTTTCTTCACGAATGCAGTACCGTAAATACGTTGTAGCATTTTATTATTGCTATCACCACGCCAGTAAGCACCTGCAACGCTTAACAATTTAAACACTTTAATCTTTCCTGTAGATGGAAGATGCACACCGCGGCAAAGATCGAAGAATTCGCCTTGTTCATAAATTGAAATAACAGCATCTTCTGGAAGATCGTTAATCAATTCTAATTTTAGTTCATCATTAATTTCCTCATAGCGACGAAGAGCTTCAGCGCGTGGCACTTCATGACGAACAATTTCTAAATTTTCATTTACAATCTTTTGCATTTCTTTTTCAATTTTTGGGAAATCTTCAACTGTAATCGCTTCTTCCATATCAATATCATAATAGAAGCCGTTTTCGATTACTGGACCAATACCAAGCTTCACATCTTTATATAAACGTTTTAATGCTTGGGCTAATAAATGAGCTGTTGAATGGCGTAAAATATATAAACCATCCTCAGAATCTAATGTAACAATTGAGATTGCACCATCTTTTTCAATTGGTGTACGAAGATCAAGCATCTCATCATTCAATTTTCCAGCCACAGCTTTTTTCTTTAAGCCTGGGCTAATAGAAGCTGCGATTTCTTCAGTTGTTATTCCTTTAGGAAACTCCTTAACAGCTCCATCAGGGAAAGTAATTTTAACTACATCTGCCATCACTGGTCACTCCTCTTCTTCTCAAAATAAAAAACACTCATCCCCGTAAAAGGGACGAGTGTTGAATTCGTGGTTCCACCCTTGTTCCAATTAACTAAATTGTTAATTGCTCAAGTTCAACATAACGGTGTTGTCCGTTAGCAATTACTAGACAAACGTTCACTGCTAAAGTTCAGAGGTGGTAAGTAATAAACCCGTATTAGGAAGCTCACACCTTCATACTTCCCTCTCTGAAAATCGTAGTAAATTACCCATGTCCTCATCGTGACATTTCAATATATTTCGTTTATGTAGGTAATTATATGCTCAAAAACTTAGAAAATCAAGGGCGTCACCCTTATTTTTTATTTTTTTCACATTGCGCTCAAATTCATGTAATCCATACAACTGCACCCGTTCCTGAAATACATTTTGAAGGGTAATAATCATATTGTGATCCTGTTCCTTTGCATACAAATAAATCTTTTTAGGTGCAATCGACAAAAGCGGTGCAATTACCTTCGTATCAAGATAGATATCTTTTTGATTTACTAAATCTTCATCTATATACTGCACTAATTTCTCTTGTTTTAAACGTACTCCTTTTTCATTATAAAAAATAAAACTTTCATCAAATACAAGATGTAAACAAGACAATCGGGATTTTCTACTACTCACTTGTTGCCTTAACATTTCGATAAACATTTGATATTCCTGCTCCATTTTATATTCATCAATCGCGACTACGGCGAGTCGATTGATCCTCTCTCTATATGCGCGAAGACGAAATTGAACATAGGATGAAAATGAAAAGGATAAAGGGTCTCTTAGCCAACCTTTTAACGAAGAAACAACTTGAGACTCCATCTCTTTCTGCGTTAAGTCTTGTGCAATTCCTTTTCGTCTCCCTTTTAAAATCTCATGTGCCATATGTAAAATTTGGCGACACTCCTCTTGATCCTCGTAAAAAAACTTCTCTTTCAAAATCGTACGGAGCCATTCATTTTGTTTCATATTTACAATAAAATAAAGGAGCACTGGCATCAGAACTTTTCTAATATAGTGCGATTCACATATCGGGATATGAATTACTACTTTCTTTTCACTTACATAAATACTCGTTTCTTTATATAAGGCTTCCGTCCTTTTCATAAGTTGTCGATATACATATACAGCTTCATTTTTTTCTTCGAAGCAAATTTCAATCACTTTTGTCCCCCCTTTTATCCCCGTTCAAAACATTGTCTTCTCTTAAGAAGAAGCGAAAGAGTCTACCACCTGGAAAGCTTTTACTCTTCGCCCGATATTTCTTGCTAATTTTATATATATTAAGGGCAGGGAAAAAAAATGATACAAGCTGGTTGCTTTAATAAAAAAAGAGCAAGCATTCCACTTACTCTTTTTGTCACGATTTGTTTCGTAACTAGTATTCTTGACCCGAATCGTTGCGATCTCATATCTATAGGTAAGATATATGTTTACATATGACGACGATTCTTACCACCAATTGCAACGGGTTTTGCTAAGTATTTAATCCGCTCCATAATACGAGCCGCTTTCATCTCTTCCGCTTCTCCACGCTGCGTATATGTTAAATGATGCTCTAACTGTTTAAAATCAAAATTAGATGTAAAAAACGTTGGTAAGTTCTCTAGCATTCGGAACTGCAATATCGCACCTAGGACATCATCACGCACAAAGCTCGACATCGCCTCTGCTCCAATATCATCTAACATTAATACCGGCACATATTTCACCGCATCAATTTTCTCACTAATTGTATTGTTCTGTAATGAGCTTTTAATCTCACGTAAAAATTCCGGTAAGTAGACAATCATCGAACTTATCTTTCGCTGCGCTAATTCGTTTGCAATTGCTCCTAAAATAAATGTTTTCCCTACACCAAATGGCCCATAGAAATATAGTGCTTGCACCTTTTTCCCTGGTTCATATGCACTTAAAAACTCATTAGCAGCACGTATCGCTTCAAAACGATCTCCATCTGATAAATCAAGCGAAGACATAGAGGCTTGCAATATATCCTTTGGCATATATACACTTTGAATTAACTTTTCTTGTTTCTTTCTCTCATCGTAAGCCACTTGTCGAACGCAGCGATCATAATGAATGTCTATCATTTTCCCTTGAATGATTAATTTCGGCTCATATCCTTGAATGATATTTTTACACGATTCTAAGTTCGGACAATCCGCACACCCAACACTTTGACCAATGTATTCATATAATTTCACCAAACTTCTCTCGATCATAGAAGTTGTCACTTCATCTTTATGTTCTTCAATAAATTCCTTTACACGCGGATGTTCCATAACTTCTGCTTTCAATATTTCATATCTATTTTTAAAGCTTTCATTTTGCATTAATTTTGCAAATGAATTTTGAATATGCTCCATTCTTTCACCTCAAAGAGCGTTCATTCTCCTCTATTAATCACGCTTATATTTTTTCAATTCTTCTTCCAATCTCTTTCGTTCTTCTTCTAGCTTGTTCGTTTTTCGTTTCGAACTTGCCTTTTCCTTATCTGGCAATGATTCTTTTGATTCTTCTTTCAGCCAATCTGGCACCATTTCTTTTCGTACTGTTTTTGTCGATGGACGCCCCTTTTTCTTCGTCTCCGCCCATTCTTGATATTGACGATTTTCTTCTTTCGCTAAAGCCATCGCTTCTGACACTGTGCTTACTTTTTTCCTTGCCCAATGACCTGCAATCTTTTCAACATATGTTTTAGCAAGTTTCATATCAGAACGCAACATTACATAATAAATAAGAACATTCACAACTCCCGGTGCTAATTTTTGATTTAACATAACATCTTCGACAATTTGTAAATCTGCCTTTGTTGCCTCTGCGCCACCTGAAATTTCTTTTAATAACTGCTTTGGTGAAATTTCTTCTAATTGTTTTATTAACAACTCTTCTTGCGTAGAAGGTTCTTTCTCCACCATTGTTCGTGCTGAATGAGGCTGTACACGTTCACTTAATACCGGAAGTGCTTGTCCATGTTCAAATTGATACCAATCACGAGCCCCTTTACGAAGGCGTTCCATATCAATTGTTTGCATTTCCGTCATCGCACCAAGAACAATATTTTGCATGGATAACACATCCACTCCGTATACATAAGCTAGTGTAACGACGCATTCACGAACCTGTTCTGTAATTGATTTTTTAGGGACAAGCGCCGATAATCCTTCAACAAATAATGAAAAATCAAAGAAATCATTCCAAATCTTAGGTGCATTTCCCGTTTCACTTTGCGGCATCACTGTTGCCTTTGGAATGCGAAGTTCTTCTTGTACATGTTCAAACTGTTCCGGATTAAACGAACCAAATACATCATTAAAAGAATGGGTAACATTCTCATATGAAGTAAAATCAAACATTTCTTCTAAAAAATATTTTTTTACTTGGTTGTACTTCGTTCTACTTAACCTATTGTATAAGAAAATACTTAAAACAATATCATCAAAAAACTGTTTTGGAGATAATGGTGGTTGCAGTTCATATATAAACATACGAATGTCTTTTTCTTTTTTTATATAGACATTTAAAAGCCCAATTGCTTCTAACTTTCTTCGTTCCTCATATATTTCAGGAAGCTGCATTTGCATGGTTACCATAAGAGAGTGGTGCGTATTCTCTTTTCCAAACAAGCGATCTTGTTCCAACTCTCCCCACAGCGTCATGTATAAACTAAAAGCTTTGCTACCTACTAAAGGTTGATATAGCATGGTTAATACTTTCCGGTCATAGCTATGCAACAACCCTTTTGCACTTACTTTATAACGATCAATTGGCAATAGCTCCATCCATGACTGTTTTTCCATCCTTGAAATTCCTTTCTTTCATCCATTCTAACCTAACATCCACCATGCGTTCACCTTATAGAACTTCTTAGTGAAAAAGAGCTATTAGCTTACGCTTCTAGCTCTCTTATCCCGTTATTCGCAAATCAGATTTTTACCCTGCTATTTCAAGGCAGTAAAACTCCCATCTTAAGATTCAGAGAGAAACAAGGGAGATAACGGCCCATAATAACCCAATCAGCGCGAGATGAAGCCACGTTTATCATTGCGAGGCAAAAACCTCATCTTACTCTCTCTCTTTTTGCAGTATATCTTTTAATTCTTCAATAAACACATTTAAATCTTTAAATTGGCGATATACCGAAGCAAATCGTACGTAAGCAACATCATCGATATCCCTTAATGCTTCCATTACAATCTCACCAATCATATCACTTTTTACTTCCGATATCCCTAGATTCCGAAGCTCACGCTCTACATTTTGCGTTACTTCTTCTAATTGCTTTAAAGAGACCGGTCGTTTTTCACAAGCTTTAATTAAGCCACGTAAAATCTTTTCTTTATTAAATTCTTCTCGTGTACCTTCTTTTTTTACAACAATAAGAGGTGGTTCTTCCACTCGTTCAAATGTTGTAAATCGGTTTAAACAACTTTCACATTCTCTCCTTCTTCGAATAGAGCGTCCTTCATCTACTGGACGTGAATCCAACACTCTCGTACCATTATGAAAACAGGATGGACAACGCAACGTATTCACTCCCTTACAAAATAATCTTTACTCTTTTTCATTTCTCTACACGTAAATATATATCCACATTATATAACTTATTTATCTGTGCTTACCACTTTAAACTCATTTTATATAAACTAAAAAAGAGGTGTATTATACACCTCTTTACATTTTAAATCAATTATGTTCTTTTTTAAAGAGCTTTTGTTTCTCTTTGCTTAATTTCGAAGCTACCTGTACCTCGAGGAAGCTCGATGCTCTCACGCGTTTTCGCATTTAAGCCTTCTGCAATATATTCTGCAGCAACATTTGGATCGATACGATCCCCGCAAGTATAAACATCAATACTCGCATAGCCGTGTTCTGGAAAGCTGTGAATTGTTAAGTGTGATTCTGAAATAATTACAACTCCACTTACACCCTGCGGTGCAAACTTATGAAAAGCAACCTCACGTACTTCAGCACCAGCTCTTAGCGCTGCATCCACAAACAATTGTTCAATAAACGGCATATCATTAAGCTTGTCGAAATCGCAATCCCAAAGTTCAGCGATTACGTGACGACCCATAGTGTCCATAGTATCCATTCTACAGTTCCCCCTTATAAATTTAATCTAACTGTTCGAATTGAAAACTAATTTGCAATTTGGCTTGCTCCACTACCACGGGGGAAAGTTAGTCCAGAGAGGTCCTAACCCTTTAAGTAGTGACTACGTACCTCAGCTCTTAAGTTTACGAGTGTTAGTATACTTTGTTTATTTTCATTTTGCAACAACAGTTTTTTCGATTTTTTGTCAAATTCTCTTCTTTACTTTTCCCAAAACGAAATAAACGATTCACAAATACAGTAATCACAATGTTTCTAAGTATGTATCTGACTTAACAATATATTTATATAACTTTTTCATTTTTTTGAAAAGGAAAAAGAAGGCAAGCAATCGCTTGCCTTCTCATTTTTCCACTTAAATATGTTGAACATTTTCTTGTTTTGCTAGTTCTGCAGTAACTAATTTCACAAGATCGACAACACGGCGAGAGTAGCCCCACTCATTATCGTACCAAGCAAGAACTTTTACTTTACGTTCAGCCATTACCATTGTGGATAAACCATCAATAATCGCTGAGTGTGTATTCGTATTAAAGTCAATAGAAACTAAAGGCTCTTCACTGAACTCAATAATTCCTTTCATTGTACCATTTGCAGCTGTTTTAAACGCTTCATTAATGTCCTCAACTGTTACATCACGTTTTAAATCAACTACTAAGTCAACAAGAGACACGTTTGGTGTTGGAACGCGAAGCGCCATACCGTGAAGTTTTCCATTTAAATGTGGAAGAACTTTCGCTAATGCTTTTGCAGCTCCTGTTGTTGTAGGAATGATAGACTGCCCACAAGCGCGTGCTCTTCGTAAATCTTTATGTGGATTATCAATATTTTTTTGGTCATTTGTATAAGCGTGAACAGTTGTCATTAAACCGTTTTCAATTCCGAACTGTTCATCTAACACCTTCACAACAGGTGCTAAACAGTTTGTTGTACAAGATGCATTTGAAATAACTGTATGTTTTGTTACATCTAATTGTTCTTCATTTACACCAACTACAACTGTTACATCTTCATTTTTACCAGGCGCTGTTAAAATAACTTTTTTCGCACCAGCTTCTACATGAAGAACCGCTTTTTCTTTTGCATTAAATTTACCAGTTGCTTCAATTACAACTTCTACACCTAGTTCTTTCCAAGGCAATTCTTTTGGATCGCGATTGTTTAGAAGGCGAATCATTTTCCCATCCACTAGTAAATGATCTTCAAACGCTTCAATTGTTCCATCAAACTTTCCATGAATTGTATCATACTTAATCAAATGTGCTAATGTTTCCGCTGGATAGCTTGCATTGATCGCCACAATTTCGAATGCGCTTTCTTTTATTGCCTGACGAAATACCATTCTTCCAATACGTCCAAAACCATTAATTGCCACACGAATCATAATATGTTATCCCCCTTGAATGCGTTATACTATTTATCTCCAATCCCAATAATAGTATAACACAAAAAGAGGATATGTCACTAAGCATTTTCATTAATTTCAAAATTTTTTAGTTAATAATGCCCCATTCCTTTAAAATCCGCTCCAATTGTCCTTTTGTCTCAGCAATTGTGCCATCATTATAGATAACTTTATCTCCTAATGTTATCTTTTCTGCTAGCGGCATTTGTGAATGAATCCTCGCTTTCGCTTCTTCTTCTGAAAAACCATTTCGCTTCATTAAACGTTCTAATTGTACACGCGGTGAAACTGCTACAACTAAAACATGATCTACAAGATTTGTTAATTTCCCTTCAAACAAAAGGGGAATATCTAGCACAACCGCTTGTACTCCTTCATTTATGTACCGATCCTTTTGTTCATTCATCTCTTTACGCACAGCAGGGTGAGCAATTCCATTTAATTGCATTCGTTTTTCTTCATTATGAAATACAATACTCCCAAGTTTTTGACGATTTAATTCTCCATCCTCTTGTAATATTTCTTTTCCAAACACCTCTACAATTTTGTTATATGCTGGTTTCCCTTGTTCTACAACCTCTCTTGCAACAATATCTGCATCAATAACAGGAATGTTACATTCACGTAACATTTGCGAAACAGTGCTTTTTCCGCTTGCAATACCTCCTGTTAATCCAATTACAACTGTCATCCGTTTTCCTCCTTAACAATAAAGGCGTGAAACTTATGTTCCACGCCCCCTACATTTTCCAAAGTCCAATAATAATTAGTAACACTCCAGGCAGGAAAGTAAATCTTTGTAACCACCGCATATTTGATAACATTGTGCCCATTTGCATTCCAATAAATAAAAATAACGAACTCATCACCGCTACTAGCATTGCCATCATCGCTGGTGCATACCCTAATAAAGACGCTCCTATTCCAGCTCCAAATGAATCTACTGAAAGCGCAATGCCCAGTAATAAAGCTTCTCCAGCAGAAATTGTCCCCGACCTGTCAAAATCAGCGACAGTTGGTTTTCGTAAAATTTGAATTACTAATCCAAGGGAAGCAATTTCTAATTTCCAAACTTTTTCTTCTTGCTTCAGTTCCTCTTTTTTATCGCCTCGAAAAAACTGATATAACACCCACGCACCAATTCCGACAAGGACAAACCCACCGATGCGTGTTGCAATCATAGGCGAAAACACTTCCGCAATCATATTTCCGATTCCCATAGAAACAAGCATTACGGCTGCTGAGCATATTCCAATGATTATGATGGAGCGTAGCGGAATCCGCACGTTCCTCAGCCCATACGTAAGCCCTACACTACAACTATCTAAACTTAATGTAAAAGCTAATAAAATAAGAGAAAAGTAAAGAGACATCGGCAAGCTCCTTCCTATACACAACTCTGCTGTATGTATATGATAAATGCCTATCCGATGTTCACTTTCTTAGTTTCTCGGCTGACAATGCGGGCAATAATGCGTACCGCGTCCACCAACTACTATTTTTTCAATGGCTGTCCCGCATGTTACACATGGTTCACCTTTTTTTCCGTATACATTCAACAGATCTTGGAAAGAACCAATTTCTCCTTGTGAATTGATATACGACCGAATTGTACTGCCGCCCCGCTTCACTGCCTCTGTTAATGTCGCTACAGTTGCCGCATGAATCTTTTCGATTTCATTTTTTGCAAGAGATGAAGCTTCTCGTTCCGGATAAATGCCGGAACGGAACAACACTTCATCTACATATATATTTCCAAGCCCTACTAAAAGCCGCTGATCTAATAACGCAACCTTTATTTTACGATTTGTCTTTTGCAATTTCTCTTGCAAATACTCCACTGTTAGCTCAGGGCCAAATGGTTCTGGCCCTAAATCAGCAAGCGGCATTTCTTTAAATTCCTCGCCCTTTGTAAAAAGATGCATCGTTCCAAACTTTCTTACATCTTTATAATGAAGCTCTGTGCCATCAGTAAATTGAAAGCGTACATGTGTATGCTTATCAACTAATTCATCACTCTCATGAAGGAAATATTTCCCTTCCATACGCAAATGTGAAACAATCACATAATTCGTTACATATAGAAGAAGAAATTTTCCTCTTCGTTCAATTCGTTCAATCGTTTCCCCTCGCAACAGTTCTTTAAAAAGCTCTGCATCATCTGGTCGTTTCACTAATTTCGGATATGTTACAATGACATCTTTCATTGTTTTTCCTGTTACAAGATTTTCAAGTGTTCTTCTTACATTTTCAACTTCTGGTAATTCAGGCATTTCATCACTTCCTTATTTTGCATCATACCAAGTTGACCCGTATGAATAATCAACCTTTAGCGGAACAGCAAGTTCAATCGCATGTTCCATTACTTCTGGGACAAGCTTTTCAAGTTTTTCTATTTCCTCTTTTGGCACTTCAAAGATTAATTCATCGTGTACTTGTAGAAGAAGACGCGCTTGCAATCCTTCTTCTTCTAAACGATCTGCCATAACAATCATTGCTTTTTTAATAATATCAGCGGCACTACCTTGAATTGGCGTATTCATTGCCGTACGCTCAGCAAAACTACGCAAATTAAAATTTCTACTTGTAATTTCTGGAATATAGCGACGGCGATTTAATAAAGTAGAAACATATCCCTTTTGTTTCGCTTCTTGGACAATTTCATCCATATACTCTTTTACACCAGGGAAGCTAGCAAAATACTTCTCGATAAACTCTCCTGCTGCTTTCCGTGTAATTCCTAAGTTTTGTGAAAGTCCGTAATCGCTAATGCCGTACACAATACCAAAGTTTACTGCTTTTGCTTGTCGTCTCATATTTGATGTTACTTCATCTTTTCCAACACCAAAGACATCCATTGCTGTCTTTGTATGAATATCCATATCATGCTGAAACGCTTCTACTAATCCTTTATCCTTTGCAATATGTGCCAGTACACGCAATTCGATTTGTGAATAATCAGCCGCATACATGACCCAGCCTTCTTGTGAAGGAATAAAAGCCTCGCGAATCTTTCTTCCTTCCTCTAAACGAATCGGGATATTTTGTAAATTTGGTTCTGTAGAACTTAAGCGCCCCGTTTGTGTTAATACTTGATTAAAACGAGTATGAATTTTAGATGACTCATCATGAACAACTTTTAGTAGACCTTCAATATACGTTGAGTTCAATTTACCAAGTTGACGATAATGTAAAATCTTTGGAATGATTTCATGATGATCCATCAGCTTGTCTAGTACATCAGCTGATGTAGAATATCCTGTCTTCGTCTTTTTAATCACCGGTAAATTCAGTTTCTCAAACAGAACAACACCGAGCTGCTTTGGCGAATTAATATTAAATTCTGTACCAGCAAGCTCATAAATTTCTTGCTCCATTTCCTTTAGTCTACCAGCAAGTTCATCTCCCATATTACGCAAGCGCTCTGTATCAACTTTCACACCTTTTACTTCCATGTCAGCTAAGACGCGCGCTAGCGGCATTTCAAGATTTGTGAACAGTTCATATTGTTCATTTTTCTCTAATTCATCTATAAATGTTTGTTTTACATCGTATAAGACATGTACTTTGCGAGCTACATGTTCCGCAACAATTTCCTGCGCCGGAACAGCACGTTTTGCTCCCTTACCATACACTTCTTCATCCGATTTCACCGCATGCGTTTCTTTCATTTTCGCTACCGTACGAAAATCTTTATCTGTATCAGCTGGATCAAGTAAATACGCAGCGATTAATAAATCAAAATCAATCCCTCTAATTTCTACATCTTTCCATTTAAGCGCTACAATGGCACGTTTGGCATCAAATGTATACTTTCTCATTTCTTCATCTTTCAGCCACTTTATGAATGCCTCAGACGCAAGAGCTACATCCGTTGGGATGAAATAACAACCATTGTCATTTTGAATACCAAATCCTTGAATGTCTGCTTTATGATAATTCTCTTCTTGCACTTCTACAATGATTGCACTATCTCGCTGCAGCATCTCTTCTGTTACTTCTTCAGCAATTTCAAATGAAATCTCATCTAATTCAGCTGGAGCAGTTTCTTCAGAAGGTGCCCCAAGCTTATTTAATAAAGACGTAAACCCTAGATTTTCAAAAAGAGGAATAACGTCGACTGCCTCATATCCTTTATATTCAATATCATCTATATGCACGGTAATAGGTGCATCCGTAATAATTGTCGCAAGTTCTTTACTCATAAATGCTTGCTCTTTATGTGTCTCTAATTTTTCTTTTAACTTCTTACCGCTCACTTGATCTAGATGTTCATATACAGCTTCCACTGTCCCAAATTGCGTTAACAGTTTAATCGCTGTTTTCTCTCCAACACCTGGGACCCCAGGAATGTTATCTGATTGGTCTCCCATTAGACCTTTCATATCAATAATTTGCTTTGGTGATAAGTTATACTTTTCAAAGAGTGTCTCTTTTGTATACTCGTCCACTTCTGTAATTCCTTTACGCGGAATACATACACGTGTATGATCAGAAATGAGTTGAAGTAAATCTTTATCTCCTGAAATTACTTTTACCTGTGCCCCTTGTTCACTTGCTTCTTTCGCTAACGTCCCCATAATATCATCAGCCTCGTAGTCTTCTAATTCATAACGAGGTACATGAAAAGCATCTAACAATTCGCGAATGAAGGGGAATTGCTCTGAAAGTTCAGGTGGCGTTTTTTGACGTCCTCCCTTATAGTCACTAAATGTCTTATGGCGGAATGTTGTCTTCCCAGCATCAAATGCCACAAGCATATGCGTAGGCTTTTCTTCTTCCAATATCCTCATAAGCATCATTGTAAAACCATAAATTGCGTTCGTATGTATCCCCTTATCGTTATTTAAAAGCGGTAGTGCGAAAAAAGCACGATACGCGATATTATTTCCATCAACTAATACAACTTTTTTTTCCAAATTTGAAACCTCCCCATACAAAATTGAACTGTTCTTTCCTATATAAAAAAACCGTTCTTTCCTTCTCTCTATATTAACACGACTAAGAGAGAGAAGAAAAATAACGGTTTTCCTTATTACATAAAAATATAATATCTCACAGAAAAGGGAAGTGACGAGAACAGAGCATCTATTCTCGTCCCAATTTACTACTCCTTGGATGAAGGGGTTTTCATGTATTATATTAACAGGTCTTTATTAATCTTTAATGAAGCTATTGTTAATATAATGTAAATATCCCTCAACCAAAGTCTAGAGATTTACTTTTGGTAAAGCTACCGTAAACATTGTCCCTTCTCCTATTTTACTTTCTACAGTAATCATTCCGTGATGAGCTTCAACTAAATGTTTAACAATAGATAGTCCAAGCCCTGTTCCACCTGTATTTCGGCTTCGTGCCTTATCTACACGATAAAAACGTTCAAAGATTCGTGGGATTTCTTCTTTACTAATCCCAATTCCCGTATCAGCTACTTTCACATATGCATTCTGTTTGTCCTCAAATAACGAAACAGAAACGGTCCCACCAACAGGCGTATATATAATTGCATTATGAATTAAATTAATAAAGATTTGCTTCAAGCGGCTGGAATCTCCAATAACAGACACATGCTGCATAGTATCTATCTGTAACATAATCTCTTTATCTTGCGCCTTTTTATCTAACACCATTTTTATATCTTCCAGCAAGTCCTTTATATCCACATTTCCCATATTTAATTTAAAACCTTGTTGCTCGATTTTCGATAAATCTAACAAATCTTCAATCAAGTCTTGCATACGTTCACTTTCTTTTAAAATAATATGTAAAAAATGCTCACAAAATTTTCGATTCTCCATCGCTCCGTCAAGCAACGTTTCTGAAAATCCTTTAATAGAAGTAATTGGTGTTTTCAACTCATGAGAAACGTTCGCTAAAAAGTCTTTTCGCATTTGCTCAAGTTTCTTTAATTCGGTTATATCATGAAATACAAGTACAATCCCTTTCCACTCATGATTCGTCCCAATAATAGGCGCGCCGTATACTTCAAAATGCTTTCGTTCAATATCAAGCGGCAACAGCACTTGTTTGCGCACTTTCACTTCTGTCATAAAAATCTCTTCTACAAGTTCAATAATCTCAGTGTGATGAAACGATTCATAATATAAACGATCTAAATATTCTTCATCTGTAACATGAAAAATCTCTTTATACGAACGGTTTACAAGACTAATATATCCTCGGCTGTCAATTAAAATCATACCGCTCCCCATATTTTCAATAAGCGTATGCAAGCGATCTTGCTGCATTTCTTGCTCTAACGTCATCTCTTGTAAATTACGGGCTAAAATATTAATTGCCTTACTTAACATTCCTGTTTCATCAGAATGATTCTCATACGCTCTTGCCTTATAATTCCCCTTAGCCAACTCAATGGCTACCTTTGTAACAGATTCTATCGGGCGAATATACTGTCCAGTAATTTTCATTCCAAGAAAAACAACTACAAGACAAGCAATTACAAATCCAACAATTAATAGTCCCCATGTTTTTTGATGAACATCCTTTAAAGGTTCGATTATACTTTTCACAAGAATATAACCTTGCTTTCCTTGCGTATCTTGTACAAATACAGCATGGTAAAATACATTGCTCTGCTTTGATTCTTTTGTAATGACCTTACTTTTTTGGCCGGCTGTTTCAGAAGCAAGCTCCTCTATCATTTTTTGATCAAACACCGGCTTATCGCTCTTACTATATTGAACCTTTTTCGCTTCATCAATAAGGAGGATAGAAATCGGTATTTGTTCTTCTAATTCGGTAAAAACATTCTGTTCATGTAAAACCTTATCAATACCTAACTCTTCTACTAATAAAGCAACATACCTTGTTTCCTTTATCGTTCTCTCTTTCGTGTGCTCGATATAATAATTCTCAAACAATGTCTCTAACAGTACACCGAGTCCCACTAAAATAAAAATAATAAGCGAAACAAATGTAAAAAGAAGCCTGGAGCGAAATTTATTCATCTCCTTTTGGCTCCTCTAATTTATAACCTAATCCTCGAATTGTCTTAATATACGTTGGTTTTTTTGTATTGTGTTCTATTTTATCTCGCAGATGACTAATATGAACATCAACAATTCTCGTATCACCAGCGAAATCATAATTCCATACCGCGCTTAATAATTGATCGCGGGTTAATACCCGCCCTTTATTCCTCGCAAGATAAACAAGTAATTCAAACTCTTTCGGAGTAAGTTCTAACTTTTCTCCTCTGAAATATGCCTCATAAAATTCTGGTAAAATCTTTAGTTCAGAAATCATAATGCTATTTTCATCTGGCACTTCTGGAGTTTGTTCCTCTTGCAGCTTTGTTCGGCGTAAAATGGCCTTCACTCGCGCAACAACTTCCCTCGGGCTAAACGGCTTCGTCATATAATCATCTGCCCCAAGTTCAAGCCCTAGTACTTTATCAAATTCATCATCTTTTGCAGTTAGCATAAGAATAGGTGTCATAACGCGCTGCAAACGTAATTCTTTACATACTTCCATTCCATCCATCTTTGGAAGCATTAAATCTAATATAATCAAATCTGGACGCTCTGTTGTCGCCTTTTGAAACGCAACTTCACCATCCATTGCTGTGATCACTTCAAAACCAGCCTGCTGTAAATTAAACTCAATTAAAGTTAAGATA
Organism: Bacillus cereus group sp. BfR-BA-01430; assembly: GCF_022663115.1. NCBI lineage: Bacteria > Bacillati > Bacillota > Bacilli > Caryophanales > Bacillaceae > Bacillus > Bacillus cereus group sp. BfR-BA-01430. The sequence continues at coordinate 21,071 of NZ_JAKUEW010000018.1, read as the reverse complement.
AACTCTTCATCATCAACAACTAAAATTCGATTGCTCATTCTCTTCCTCCAAGTAATAGACTTGAAACCTTCTTCATCCTAGTATTTTCCCCACTATTCTCATCATACTAGAAAACAAAGCCCCTCTCAATAGAATTGTCCATTCGGAAAACCTTATCGTTACAAAGTTGAAACGATAAACTAAAAAACAGCATGCCACCGTTCCTATCAAATGAAGGAACAAACATATGCTATTTTCATTCTTTTTTGAAATTGGTGTAGTTCTCTCATTTGAAAATGGTTAAGAGAAGGCTGTTCTACTTGGAGACATCATTTTATGCTTATACCGTACCATGCTATATTTCAATTATGTTCCAGTTTTGAACGTGTATATGCAAATGATGAAGGCATATTTACTATGAGGATAAGATCCATTAGAAACCCCCGATTGGTGAGGGCTCATAATGAAGGAGACTTGACCATTTGACTTACCTACCTTAAAATGAAACTATTATATATCGTTTAATTAAAATATATTGTTAAAAGAGGTACTTTTGTAATGAATCAAAAAAAATGGATATTATCTAGTATGGCCTTCTTATTTGTCGCTACATTTGTGATTGGATTTTCTAACTGGGACACATTACACTCCTTCTTATCTGATTTTGGAGAAGGATTTGCCGCAGGATTTTTTAACTAAATGACTGCTATATGATTATACGAAAAAAGTAGTGCTAGTCCAGTGGAGCAGCACTACTTTTTTTCTGTCAAACTGATTTAACGTGTTTAGAAGTTATCTAATGTTTTTTCTAACATGGACACCGATTGGTAAGGAGGCGTTACTGTTAATCTTCCTTTCACAACCACTTCTTCACTTTCATCATAAGCAAATACACGCATATCAATTGTATGTTCTTCTTGAGAAACCTCAATCACTTCAAAATGAATTTCTAATGTTTCATAATGATGAACTGGTTTGACAAACATAAGATCCTTCCTAACAACATGACTTCCTGGACCTGGTAAATATTTTGTAACTGCTGTTGTAACCATTCCTGTTAACATCATGCTCGGTACAATCGGCTTTTCATATGGAGTTTGGGATGCATAATCATGCTGAATATATAACGGATTCGCGTCATTTGTTAAACCTAAATACAATAACAAATCTTTATCTTCTATTTTCTCAGTAATAGATAACTTCTCTCCTACTGCTATTTCATCTATTCGACGACCAATTTGAACTTTTTTCTTTAACATGTCACATTCCCCCTCCGATTTTCACCTTATTATCCTACTAAAAGCGATTTTTATTCGAAGCGTTGCAATAACGAAGGCAATGTCTGTTACAATTCTATCGTTCTACTATAGGACATAACGATTGATAGCGCTTTCAAATTATTTCAAAAAAACAATCTACTAAATAGCGGAAAAAGATTCGGAACCCGAATCTTTTTCCTAGCACATATTTAACTTAAGAAAGAATTTTCATAACGTTACGCACAGATTCAACTGAACGATCTAATGCCGTTTTTTCTTCTTTGCGAAGTTCCAACTCAATCACTTTTTCAATACCGTTACCGCCTAAAATTACTGGTACACCTAGGTAAAGATCACGATAACCATATTCCCCTTCAAGATATGCAATAGCTGGTAACACGCGGCGTTGGTCTTTCAGGATTGCTTCCGCCATCTCAACGAGAGAAGCAGCCGGTGCATAATATGCACTACCATTTCCTAATAGATTTACAATTTCACCGCCACCTTTACGTGTACGTTCCACAATTGCATCTAAACGCTCTTTCGAAATGAGTGTTTCTAGCGGTATACCACCTGCATACGAGTAGCGAACGAGCGGTACCATATCATCACCGTGACCACCAAGAACAAATCCAGTAATATCCTTAACAGAAAGGTTCAATTCTTGTGCGATAAATGTACGGAAACGAGCTGTATCTAATACACCAGATTGACCAATAACGCGTTCTTTCGGGAATCCCGCTTCTTTAAATACAGAATATGTCATTGCATCAACTGGATTTGTTAACACAATAATAATTGTGTCTGGTGAGTATTTTACAATTTCTTTTGTCACACTTTTCATAATTTTAGAGTTTGTTGCTACTAAATCATCGCGGCTCATACCTGGTTTACGTGCGATTCCTGCTGTAATAATTACAACGTCAGAATCAGCAGTATCTGCGTAATCAGATGTACCGATAATGTTAGCATCAAAACCTTGGACAGGGCTTGCCTCTAACATATCTAACGCTTTCCCTTTTGTTGGATTTTCAAGCTGTGGAATATCCACTAGTACAACATCTGCAAGCTCTTTTTGAGCTAATAAAAACGCCGTTGTTGCTCCTGTAAATCCCGCACCGATGACTGATACTTTTTTGCGTTTGATTGTCATACGTTCACCCCCGCTTTTATTACGCGTTTTTAATTGCCGCTACGTCCATATTGTTAATAAGAGCATCAGCAAATTCAGAACATTTCACTTCAGTTGCACCATCCATTAGACGTGCGAAGTCATATGTTACCACTTTTGAAGCAATTGTTTTTTCCACTGCCCCAGTTACTAATTTTGCAGCTTCATTCCACCCTAAATGTTCTAACAATAATACTCCTGAAAGAAGAACAGAAGATGGGTTTACTTTATCTAAACCTGCATATTTCGGAGCTGTACCATGTGTAGCTTCGAAAATTGCATGTCCAGTCACATAGTTAATATTTGCACCTGGAGCAATACCAATGCCACCTACTTGAGCTGCAAGCGCATCAGAGATATAGTCACCATTTAAGTTCATTGTTGCCACAACATCAAATTCACGTGGACGTGTTAAAATTTGTTGTAAGAAGATATCTGCAATGGAATCTTTTACGATGATTTTACCAGCTGCTTCAGCTTCTGCCATCGCCTTATTCGCTGCATCTTTACCATCTTTTTCAACAATGCGATCGTATTCTGCCCATGTAAATACTTTATCACCAAACTCTTGTTCAGCAACTTCATAACCCCAATTTTTGAAAGCACCTTCTGTAAATTTCATAATATTCCCTTTATGAACTAATGTAACAGAAGAACGTTTTTCATTAATTGCGTATTGAATCGCAGCACGAACAAGACGCTTTGTCCCTTCTTCTGAAATTGGTTTAATACCAATTCCTGATGTTTCTGGGAAGCGGATTTTATTTACACCCATTGTATCTTTTAAGAAAGCAAGAACTTTTTCTGCTTCTGGAGATCCTTTTGCATATTCAATACCAGCATAAATGTCTTCTGTATTTTCACGGAAAATAACCATATCAGTATCTTCCGGGCGTTTTACAGGTGAAGGAACACCTTCAAAATAACGAACCGGACGTAAACATACATATAAATCTAACTCTTGACGAAGCGCCACGTTTAGAGAACGAATTCCACCACCAACAGGAGTTGTAAGCGGACCTTTAATCGCAATTAAATACTCACGAATTGCATTTAAAGTTTCCTCTGGTAACCATTCACCCGTTTGGTTGAATGCTTTTTCCCCTGCAAGCACTTCTTTCCAAATAATTTTCTTCTCGCCATTGTAAGCTTTCTCTACAGCCGCTTCTAATACACGAGATGCAGCTGCCCAAATATCCGGTCCAATTCCATCCCCTTCGATGAAAGGGATAATTGGATTGTTCGGTACATTCATAACACCATTTGTTACAGTAATTTTTTCTCCTGTCGTCACTGTGATAACCCCCATGTTTGAAATTTCATATGTATGAGACTGAGGGAATAACCCTCAGTTCAAACCGTTAGTTAAATTAAAATATTCCAATCATTACTTCTTTCCTAAAAAGTCAGACTTTTAAAAGTGTATTTCTACTATCGAAATAGTGCTTTTTACTTAGCGTTGTGCTAGCGGAACGTATCTTTGATGCGTCGGTCCACTATATTCAGCACGCGGGCGAATTAAACGGTTATTTTCATATTGTTCTAAAATATGAGCTAACCAGCCTGACATACGGCTAATCGCAAAGATTGGTGTAAATAAATCATGGTCAATTCCTAAACAATGGTATACAGAAGCAGAGTAGAAATCGACATTTGGCGGAAGAGCTTTTTCTCTTGTTACAATATCTTCTATTTTCACAGACATATTATACCATTTCTCTTCTCCTAAAAGCACGCATAATCTCTTAGACATTTCACGTAAATGTTTTGCACGTGGATCACCATGTTCATATACGCGATGACCAAATCCCATAATCTTCACTTTATTTTGAAGCGCATTATGAATATAGGATTCTACATTTTCTTCTTCACCAATTTCTTTTAACATCTTCATTACATTTTCATTTGCCCCGCCATGAAGAGGCCCTTTTAGCGCACCAATCGCTGCTGTAATACCAGAATATACATCTGAAAGTGTAGCAACACAAACGCGCGCTGTAAATGTAGAAGCGTTTAATTCATGATCTGCATGAAGTACAAGCGCCTTGTCAAAAGCCTCAATTTCAACTTCATTCGGTTCACGATTATTTAGCATGTATAAGAAGTTTGCTGCTAATGATAGATCTTTTCTTGGTTCGATAACCTCTAATCCTTTACGAATTCTTGCGTATGCTGCGACAATTGTTCCGACTTGAGCCTGTAATTTAACCGCTTTCAAACGATTGGACTGTTCATCCATGATTTCAGCGCTCTCATCATATAATGCTAACATGGAAATCGCTGTTCGTAAAACTGACATCGGATGCGCAATCTTTAAATCTACTTGCTTTAAATATGTGAAAATCTCATTTGGAACTTCCGAATACTTGGATAAAGTTTCCTTGAATTCCGCTAATTCAGCTTCGTTAGGCAGTCTGCGATTCCATAATAAGTATACGACTTCTTCAAATGTAGCATTTTCTGCTAAATCATCAATATTATACCCAACATATGTTAATGTATCATCAATAATTGAGCTCACAGATGATGTTGTTGCTACTACCCCTTCTAAACCTCGAATAACAGTCATGACACTCTCTCCTTTTCCTAAAAATTCTCCCAACCTTGTATCCACTTGCACTCCTTCTAAATTATGAACGCCCGTTCACTCTTTAGGCAAGCAAAATGCACGATCATGCAATTTGTTGTGATATCCCCATCATGTAAGTTCTATTGCCTTATTTGTCTAAAGCATGAGCGTGAGTTTCTCCCCGACTCCTCACACTTAGAACTACAGATGGTGAGGAAAACTAGTTTCGAAGAGTTTATGATAAAAACAACATAAAACAATATTACTAAAAATTGTTTTATGTTGTTTTTATTTTATCTGGTGTAAGTCTTTGTTGTTATGTAACCTTTTTAAGTTTCTATCTTTATTATAAACAATTATCTGACTTTTGTGAATGGAAAGAATTCAAAAAATTTATATTACTATAAAATTTTTCATTTAAACATCTGTATAATGTTCATGACTGCATAGGCAATTCCAGCTCCGATTAACGGTCCTACAGCTACCCCATTAAATAGAGCAACCGCAATAATAGTCCCAAATACAAGCGCAGTTGTAATATGCGGATCGTTCGTTAACAACTGCAAACCGCCCTTTGCCAATAGTGCAACCGCTATTCCTGAAGCTAACGCAATCCATGCATAATAAGATTTCGTCGCTTCACTCAGTTGCTTAAAACCAATTTCACCTGTCGCAATTGGAACAAGAACCGCTATCGTAATGACTGTTACTCCTAGATTAATCCCTTTCGTTTGTAAATAAGGTAGAATTTTATCTCCCAAAAACGTCCACTTTAATACAAATAGCACACAAATGGCTACAATTAATGATTGATTTTTAGCAATTAACCCAATAATAAGCAGTATGAATAAAAATAACGTTGATTGACTAATCATGATTGCACTTCCTTTCTGAAAATAATGAACCTGTTTCCAAACAAAAATACTGTTAAACATATCGTTATACCAGATATAAAGTCTTCATCCATTACTTTCTATAAAAATAAGTACTGTATGGACGATACAAATAAATTACATACAATTTTTGCGATTTGAAAACTTAAACCAGAATGAAGAATAGTATACAGCCATAAAACAGATTCCTTTTCTTTCTTTTCTGAAAAGAAACAGGTAAAATAAAAAGAAAATAAAGTGAGGTTCTTACCATGTAAACATAACTTTTCTGTTTGGTTAATCCGCATCATCAAGCTTTTACGAGAGGATGGTTTTGCCGTTTTAGGTGTATCCTAACACTCGCAAATAGCAGGATAAATCCATCATTCCACTATAACACAATACACTTTGGAATGGGAGGTAAACATCTTTGAATCGTAACTCACTATACATCTTATTACGACTGATCTTAGTCATCATGATAACAATAATCGGGTTTTATGTTCTCATCTATATTTCAGGACTCATATACCCATTTATTATCGCTCTAGCATTTGCTTATTTAATTAATCCAGTCGTAAATTTTCTGAACCAAAACCTACACTTTCCTCGTGCATTATCGGTGCTCGTCAGCTTAATTCTCGTTTTCGGTGCCATCGTTGGACTCGTCACATACCTTGTGACAGAAGTTATTTCTGCCACAACTTATTTATTGCAAATTGTTACCGACAAATTTCCGACTATCGTTCAATATGCACAACAATTTGCACTCAACAATATTATGCCTCTCTACGACGATTTAATTTCTAAATTTAATCATCTTGGAGAATCTCAGCAACATACCATTACACAAAACATTCAAAATCTAGGCACGGAAGCTACAAAACAAATGAAAGATTTGTTAACTGCTATTATTAGTGGATTAACAAACTTTATTAGTGCACTTCCAACTACGTTAACTGTGCTTGTTTTTGTTCTCTTAGCAACTTTCTTTATTAGCTTCGATTGGCATAGACTTGCTCATAAAACAAGACATTTTCTTCCAAATCGGGTACACGGATACGGAAAGACCATTTTTGTAGATTTAAGAAAAGCATCATTTGGATTTGTGAAAGCACAACTTACCCTCGTATCGATGACAACGATTATTGTATTGGTTGGTTTATTAATTTTACGAGTACCATACGCAATCACAATCGCATTAATAACTGGTATTGTAGACTTGCTTCCTTATTTAGGAACAGGAGCTGTCTTTGTTCCTTGGGTTATATATGTCTTTTTTACAGGAGATACAGCCTTTGCAATCGGCTTACTCATTTTATATATCGTCGTAATTGTCCAAAGACAAATTATGGAGCCAAAAGTCTTATCATCAAATATTGGACTTGATCCTCTTCCAACACTTGTCGCTTTATTCGTTGGATTTAAGCTCTATGGTTTTTTAGGGTTAATTGTCGGTCCAGTCACATTAGTACTCTTAAATACATTGCATAAAGCACATGTCTTCCATGATTTATGGAAATTTATTAAAGGGACTCCCTTAAAATAATACCATTCATATGTAACACTTTTATTCGAAACAAAAAAATAAGGGATTAGTCATCTATCACGACTAATCCCTTATTTTTTTGCATATAATATCATAATTGAGGGCAGTTTTGTATTTTTATTCTATTTTCAGTATTTTTATCATTACCTTTTCTTCCTTTTTCTACAAATGAATAAATATACAATTTATGATTCGACAAAAAATAACCCGTAGAGCATTCCTCGTTCTACGGGTTATTTTTGTACAATAATAGTTGTGTTTCTTCTTAATTTCCACTCTAGCCATCTCATTACTATCGGCTTCCATATCTTTCGCGTCACTGGCATGATGAACACAAAACCAATTACATCTGTTACATATCCAGGCACTAACAAAAGCACTCCACCTATAAGAATAAAAATCCCATCTAATACAGCATCTCCTGGCATCTCTCCTCGGTCTACTCTAAGCCTAATTTCCCTAAGTACCCTAAAGCCTTGTTGCTTCGCTAAATAAGCTCCTAACGCAGCTGTAACAATAATCATAGCAAACGTTGGCCATATACCAATTAGATGACTTGAACCAATCAAAACCGTCACTTCAAGAGCTGGTATCAAAATAAATAAAACGAGAAGCCATTTCATTTTTCTATCACTCCTTTCAACTGTCCCTAGCAAGCTGCACAATCTTTCAGAAGAACGAATCCCCATATCCCTAATCCCTTCTCTGGTAAGGGCTCATAATCAGTAAGAGCGGAAGAAACTCCCTTACTACACCCCTTATTCAATCGTAGTTTTACGAATTTCCTTTTTAAGTTGTAAAAAAAAGAGAAGGATCCTCATCCTTCTCTCCATATTACTTCTTATAGCACTTCCGCATGTCCATTATAAACAATTCCGCGAGCTGCATCAACTGTTACTTCTTGGCCATTTTTTAAAGTTTCTGTTACACTGTTTACGCCAACGATAACTGGAATACCGATTGAAACACCTACAACAGCTGCATGGCTTGTTAAACCGCCTTCTTCTACAACTAAAGCTGCCGCTTTTTCAATTGCAGGAATCATATCTTTATCAGTACTTGTTGTAACTAGAATATCTCCTTCTTTTACGTTCGCTACAGCCTCAGCTGCTGTTTTCGCTACAACCACTTTACCTTTTGCCGCTTTACGACCAATCCCTTGTCCTTTAGCGATTTCTTCGCCAACAACATGAATTTTCATTAAGTTTGTTGTACCTGTTTCAGCAACTGGAACACCAGCTGTAATAACTACAGTATCACCAAGTCCGATTAGACCAGCATCCATACCTGTTTGAATAGCAGTATCTAACATTTCATCAGTAGACGCCGCACGTTTACTAGCCATAAACGCTTGTACACCCCAAACAAGCGCAAGACGACGGCATACTTGCTCATCAGATGTTACAGCTACGATTGGAGATTTTGGACGGTATTTAGAGATCATTTTTGCAGTATAGCCACTTTCAGTTGGAGCAAAGATTGCAGCTACATCAAGAGCGATTGCTGTATGTGCAACAGATTGACTAATCGCATCTGTAATTGTTGGTGTAAGCTCTTTAATACGTTTCTTGAACATATCTTTATATTGTAATGACTTCTCAACGCGTGTTGCAATATTCGCCATCATCGTTACTGCTTCTATTGGATATTGCCCTGCTGCAGTTTCACCTGAAAGCATGATTGCATCTGTACCGTCAAAGATTGCATTTGCTACGTCACTTGCTTCCGCACGAGTCGGACGTGGGTTACGTTGCATAGAATCTAACATTTGTGTTGCAGTAATAACTGGTTTGCCTAATACGTTACATTTTTTGATTAGACGTTTTTGTACTAATGGCACTTCTTCTGGTGGAATTTCTACACCCATATCACCACGAGCTACCATTAAGCCGTCAGAAACTTCTAAGATTGAATCGATATTATCGATACCCTCTTGGTTTTCAATTTTTGGCACGATTTGGATATGTTGTGCATTATGTTCTTCTAATAATTCACGAATTTCTAACACGTCAGCTGCTTTACGAACGAAAGATGCTGCGATGAAGTCAACGTTTTGCTCGATACCGAAGATGATATCTTTTACGTCTTTTTCAGTAATACCAGGAAGCTTAATGCTTACGTTTGGTACGTTTACACCTTTTTTATTTTTTACAATACCGCTGTTTAGTACTTTTGTACGGATATTTCCGTCAGCTTTCTCGATTACTTCTAGCTCGATTAAACCATCATCGATTAGAATGCGAGAACCTGGATTTACATCGTCATATAAACCAGCATAAGTTACTGAGAACTTTTCTGCAGTTCCTAATACTTGCTCAGTAGAAATAACTACTTCTGAACCAGTTGTTAGCTCAGCTTGTCCGTCTACGAAGTCGTGTGTACGAATTTCTGGACCTTTTGTATCAAGTAAGATTGCAACTGTTTTACCAGTCTTTTTAGACGCTTCACGAATGTTTTTAATACGTGCTCCGTGCTCTTCATGGCTACCATGAGAGAAGTTTAAACGAGCAACGTTCATACCAGCCTCAATTAACTGTTCTAATTTCTCAATATTTTCACTAGCAGGACCTATAGTACATACAATTTTTGTTTTACGCATATTGCACCTCCGAAATTTCTGAAACCGTTCCCAAATATCTGACATTACGTCGATTAGATGGATAATTCTTTTGATAATTCATACATATCTGTATCAATTACATGTGTTTGAGCTAACGCTTCGATAATATCATGATCAACTAGTTTGTTGTTTTGAATACCAACGCAACGTCCGCCCTTGCCTTCCATTAATAATTCAACTGCTCTCGCGCCAAGGCGACTCGCTAATACACGGTCTTGTGCACTTGGTGATCCACCACGTTGTACATGACCTAATACTGTTACACGAGTATCAAAGTTTGTCGCTTCCTCAATTTTCTTACCGATGTCAATCGCACTTCCAACACCTTCAGCTACAACAATGATACTATGTTTTTTACCACGTTCGCTACCGCGTTTTAAACGAGCAATTACATCATCCATATCATATTCTACTTCTGGAATCAAGATTGTCTCTGCACCATCAGCTAAACCAGCCCATAATGCGATGTCTCCAGCGTGACGCCCCATTACTTCAATAACGTATGTACGTTCATGAGATGTAGCTGTATCACGAATTTTATCAATTGCATCAATAACAGTATTTAAAGCCGTATCGAATCCAATTGTAAAGTCTGTTCCAGGAATATCATTATCGATCGTACCTGGTACACCTACACAAGGGAAGCCTTGCTCTGTCAATTTTTTAGCTCCTTGGTAAGAACCGTCTCCACCAATAACAACAAGTCCTTCAATACCAAGTTTCTTCAATTGTTCGATTCCTTTTTCACGAACAGCTGGATCTTTAAACTCAGGGCATCTTGCTGTATATAATTTCGTACCACCACGGTGAATAATATCGCCAACGGAACCAAGTTCTAATTTTTCAATGTGACCAGAAATTAGACCAGCATATCCATGGTAGATACCATATACTTCAATATCATGGTAAATCGCTTTACGAACAACCGCACGAATGGCAGCGTTCATACCAGGTGAATCTCCACCACTTGTTAATACACCAATACGTTTCATTTGTACTCACCTCAAAAAGATTATTTGCCTTATAATAAAATAACATGAAGAAATATAAAAATACAATGGAGAAGATGTGTCTTTTCACAATAAAAACGTGCATTCGCGAAAGGGAACGCACGCTTTTATTATTTTACCCAAATGGAAGCGTTTGAAAACGAAACTTGCCCAATTTTCATATATTTTTCATAACGTTTTTCAATTAATTCGTCTTTCGAAATACCACTTAATTGTTCAAACGTTTTCTGCAACACAACATTGATATTTTCTGATTGCTTTAAAATATTACGATGCGCTCCGCCTCTTGATTCGGGAATAATTTCGTCAATTACACCTAATTCTTTCAAATCAGCCGCTGTAATTTTCAATGCTTCCGCAGCATCTCTCGCTTTTGTCGCATCTTTCCAAAGAATGGTCGCGGCACCTTCTGGACTAATGACAGAATAAGTGGAATTTTCTAGCATATAAATGTAATCCCCTACTCCAAGACCTAAGGCACCACCGCTACCACCTTCACCAATAACAATACAAATAACAGGAACAGTAAGACCCGCCATTTCAAATAAATTGCGAGCGATCGCTTCACTTTGACCACGTTCTTCAGCCGCTTTCCCTGGATAAGCACCTTTTGTATCAATAAAACAAATAATTGGACGATTAAACTTTTCCGCTTGTTTCATTAAACGCAGCGCTTTACGATAGCCTTCTGGATGAGGCATTCCAAAATTACGGCGAATATTTTCCTTCGTATCTTTCCCGCGCTGATGCCCAATTACAGTTACAGGCATGCCATTATACTTCGCAATGCCGCCAACAATCGCTGCATCATCACCAAAGAAGCGATCTCCGTGACATTCAAAAAAATCAGTAAATAAGTGCTCAATATAATCAAGCGTCGTTGGCCTTTCTGCATGCCGAGCAATTTGAACGCGATCCCAAACCTTCATATTGCCGTATATTTCTTCCTCTAAATTTTCTAGCTTATCTTCCAAAATACGAATCTCCTCACTGAAATCCATCTGGCTGTGTTTCGTATATTCTTTTAGTTCATGAATTTTATTTCTTAGCTCAACAACCGGTTTCTCAAATTCTAGTTCTGCCATACAGCCATTCCCTCCCCTTGATGAACTTCTAAAATCTTGCGGAGTGATTCTCTCATCTCATTGCGATGCACAACGGCATCCAATTGACCGTGTTCTAACAAAAATTCTGCTGTTTGGAAATCTTCTGGGAGTTTCTCACGCACTGTTTGTTCAATAACACGTCTACCAGCAAAACCAATCAGTGCACCTGGTTCTGCAAGATTATAGTCACCAAGTGAAGCGAAACTTGCTGAAACTCCGCCCGTTGTCGGATGCGTCATAACAGAAATAAATAATCCTCCAGCATTACTATATTTCTTCAAAGCTACACTTGTCTTTGCCATTTGCATTAGACTTAATATACCTTCTTGCATACGAGCACCACCCGAAGCAGTGAAAATGATAAACGGCACTTGTAATTCATATGCCTTTTCGACTGCACGTGCAATTTTTTCGCCTACTACAGAGCCCATGCTGCCCATTCGAAAACGAGAATCCATTACTGCCACAACAACAAGCATTTCATCAATTGTTCCCTCACCTGTCACAACCGCTTCATTTAATTCTGTTTTCTTTCGATCGTTCTCTAGTTTTTCTTCATAGTTTGGAAACTGAAGTGGATTTAAAGAAACCATTTCTTTATCATATTCACGAAATGATCCTTCATCCAATATACTGTCGAGACGTTCCCATGCATTCATCGGATGATGATATCCACAGTTCACACATACTTTTAAATTTTTTAGAAGCTCTTTTGTATACATAATTTTTTTACATTTTGGACATTTGGTCATAACACCGTCCGGTACATCTTTTCGTACTTGTTCTGAAGGAATTGCAGCGTACTTTTTCTTTTTCACGAATAAATCTCTTAGCACAATTTGACCCCCTTTGTTGAGAGCTAAGGTTAGGAAGAAAATGGGGCTAACACCAAAAATCGATGTTAGCCTTCTTTTCTTAATCTGTCTAATAACCTCTCTCTTTACGTTTAACTTTAACCGCTATGCGGTAGATTGTTTGTCATAACGTGTCATGGTCATTTCGACAAATTTTATACATTACGAGTGAAACTGTATTTTCTCTATCAATTCATCATAAATGTTCAGTGTCTCTTCTTCCTGTTTTGCTTCCAAAGCTTTGTACAGTTTTCTATATCCCTCTATAGAGTCTATTAATACTTTACAAGAAAGGGTTGCCACATAATCATTTACAATCATCCAAATGCGATATAGTAAATAGTTATCCACTTGTTCAATAAGTGTTTTGAAAAACGTTTGATGAAACGCTTGAATTGAACTTTCCTGTCTCTCAAGCGCCTGTTTTAATTTACTTAACACCGTAGAGAATGTATCATCTGATAAATTACAGACAATCCGAATCATATCTTTTTCAATTAATCGTTTCGTTTGTAATAAATCCTGTCTTGTTTTTTCATCTTGCAATAAAAATGGTGCAATTAATTGAACGAGACCATTTTCATAAAAGTTACGAATAAACGTCCCTTCACCGCGCCTTGTTTCAATTAATCCTACCAGTTCTAAAGCACGCAATGCTTCTCGTACAGACGAACGCCCAACATTCAAACGTGCACTTAACTCACGCTCTGATGGCAAACGGTCACCTGCAACTAAACCATCCTCCTCCATAATGGAGCGGATTTTCTTTACAATTTCGAGGTATACTTTTGTATTTGATGATGTCAATTAAAACTCCTCGCTTATTCGTTACCAATCAACGCTAATCGTTTTGTTTTCTCAGCAACTTCATTTGGATCTACTTGACGACGAGCTACCCCTGTTTCCATCGCAGCTTTCGCTACATAAGCCGCTACCTGAGGCGCTACACGCGCGTCAAATGGCGCCGGAATGATATAGTCTTCATTTAACTCATCAGCTGTTACAAGCTCTGCTATAGCTGCTACAGCTGCCATTTTCATTTCTTCGTTAATTTGGGTAGCATATGCGTCAAGTGCACCACGGAAAATGCCAGGGAATGCTAACACATTATTTACTTGGTTCGGGAAGTCAGAACGACCTGTTCCAACAACCGCTGCACCCGCTGCTTTTGCCGCTTCTGGCATAATTTCTGGAACCGGATTTGCCATTGCAAAGATAATTGCGTCGTTATTCATCGTACGAACCATTTCTTCCGTTAATGCACCTTCCACAGATACACCGATGAATACATCCGCACCTTTTATAACATCCGCTAAAGAACCTTCTACACGGTCTTTATTTGTATATTTTGCAACTTCTTCTTTCACTGGATTCATACCAACAGGGCGGCCGTCGTAAATCGCTCCTTTACGGTCACACATAATAATGTCGCGCACACCGTAGCGGTATAAAAGTTTAATAATCGCAATACCCGCTGCACCTGCACCATTTGCCACAACTTTAATATCAGACATTTTCTTTCCAACTAGCTTCAGAGCATTTACAAGACCTGCCACTGTTACGATAGCCGTTCCGTGTTGATCATCATGGAACACAGGAATATTCGTTTCTTTTTTCAAACGTTCTTCAATAATAAAACAGTTTGGAGCTGCAATATCCTCTAAGTTTACACCACCAAAGTTTGGCTCCATTAATTTTACAGTTTCAATAATTTTTTCTACATCGTTTGTATTTAAGGCAATCGGGAATGCATCTACGCCAGCAAAGCTCTTAAATAATACCGCTTTACCTTCCATTACAGGTAGAGATGCTTCTGGTCCAATATTACCAAGACCAAGTACTGCTGTCCCATCTGTTACAACAGCTACCATGTTTCCCTTCATTGTATATTCATATACCTTACTTTTATCGTCATAAATTTCTTTACAAGGTTCTGCAACCCCTGGAGAATATGCAAGACTTAAGTCTTTTGCATTTTCTACTTTTACTTTTGATACAGTTTCTAATTTTCCTTGATGCACTTTATGCATGTGAAGTGCTTCTTCACGAAGTGTTGACAAACTATCCACTCTCCTCAAATTATTCTTGCTGCTATCAATTTTTCCGAGTGGTCTGACCACGAACACTACTACTATAATAATCGAACTATAGGGGCGTTGTCCATTATATTTTTACGACCACATTTTCCTTGCCGACAATTTCACGAAGTGTTCTTAAACATTCCTCGCTCGGATGGATTGACAAACTACGAGATAATTGTACCACTTTATGTTCCTTTTCATAATAAATTAGTACTTTCGCAAAACCTGAATAGTGAAATAATATTTTTGTAACTTGATTGAATAACTTCTTATCGTACTGCGAAGGTAATTTGACATAAATGGATGCGTCTTTCATTTCGTTATATACATCCATTTGTTCTAATGAATAGAGCCCGTTTATAATCCACTGTAATTTATTATTTCTAGATTCAACCGTTCCCTCAACAAGAACAATTTCTCCTTCTTGTAGCCTTTCTGAAAAATGAATGTATGTCTCTGGAAAAACAACCGCTTCCATTTCATCGTTATGATCACAAAACGTAACAAACGCCATTTTTTGTAATTTCTTTGTACGAATGACTTTCACTCTTGTAATATAAACAATCGCACGTTGTACTTTTCCTTTTTGTCTCATTGCTTGCGCAAGAGAAGGAATTTCTAATTCTTTTACTAAGCTTGCATACTGAGCTGTCGGATAACTTGATAAATAAAAACCAAGCGTTTCTTTTTCCTTATTCAATTGTTCGATAAAAGACAACTCTTTCCCTTGCACGTAAACTGATTTTGGTACACTTTCTTCCCCTAATTCACGCGCAAGACTTGCGTACTCGAAAGCACCCTTTATGCTGTTAAACAAAGTTGTTCGTGAAACTTGAAAGTCATCGAAACAACCAGACCAAACAAACGCCTCTAAATTGCGCTCTGTTACAAATTTCACTGGCATTCGAAGACAAAAGTCAAATAAATCTTGAAACGGTGCTTTCTCTCTTTCTTCAATCAAAGCAGTCACTGTTGCCATCCCAATATTTCGAATGGAAAGAAGGCTATAACGAATCGCATTTCCTTCAATTTGAAAATGATAGCTACTTCTATGAAGTGATGGCGGCAAAACACGAAAACCCTTTCGTTTTGTTTCGCGTATATATTGCATAATCTTATCTTCATTTCCAATTGCACTTGATAATAAAGCAGTCATAAACTGAAGTGGATAATTCGCTTTTAAATATGCAAGTTGATACCCAATCATACTGTACGCCACCGCATGGCTTCGGTTAAAACCGTAATTTGCAAATCTAACAATTAAATCATAAATTTTCTCCGCAGATGTTTGATCATATCCATTTTGTAAACAACCTTGCACAAAATGCTTTCGCTCTTCCTCTAAAATATCTCGACTTTTTTTACTGACTGCACGGCGAAGTAAATCCGCTTCCCCAAGTGAAAATCCAGCCAATTTAGAAGCAATTTGCATAATTTGTTCTTGATAGACAATTACGCCATATGTACTCTCTAAAATCGGTTTCAAATCTGGATGTAAATATTGAATGTTTCGTCTTCCATGTTTAGATTCAATAAAGACCGGAATTTGTTCCATCGGTCCTGGGCGATATAAAGAGTTGACGACAACGATATCTTCAAATTCGTTTGGCTTTAACCCACGAAGTACATTTCGCATGCCACCTGATTCAAGCTGAAATACCCCTGTTGTATCTCCTCTTCCGAGCAATTGAAATGTCTTTTCATCTTGGAGCGATACATTCCTTATATCAATTTGTTTTCCAGTCGTTATTGTAATAAAAGTAAGAATATTTTCAAGCAATGTTAAATTGCGCAACCCTAAAAAGTCCATCTTTAGTAGACCAAGTTCTTCTAAAACATCCGCTGGATATTGCGTTACATATACATCATTATGCCCTTCTTGAATCGCAATACTTCTTGTTAGGGGCTCTTGACTCATAATAACGCCAGCTGCATGAATAGACGTATGACGCGGTAATCCTTCCACACGTTTTGCAATTTCAAACACACGTTCATGCAAAAGATTTCCTTGAATAAAATCACGAAGAGCCTCTGACTCCTCATAAGCTTCTTTTAATGTAATTCCAAGTTTCGACGGAATCAGTTTAGAGAACAAATCAATATCTCGAGGCGGCAATCCCATTACACGAGCAATATCACGGATTGCTGCTTTTGCAGCCAGTGTTCCGAACGTAACAATTTGAGCAACACGAAGCTGGCCGTATTTGTCCTTTACATAACGAATCATTTCATCGCGTCTTACATCAGGGAAATCAATATCAATATCTGGAAGCGTAACACGTTCCGGATTTAAAAATCTTTCAAATAATAAATTGTATGCAATTGGGTCAATATCTGTAATTTCTAGTACATATGCGACAAGTGAACCCGCTGCCGATCCACGTCCTGGCCCTGTTAAAATCCTCTGTTCATGTGCATATTTCATAAAGTCCCATACGATGAGGAAATAATCACTGAACCCCATGCGAGAAATAACCTCAAGTTCATGATATAAACGGTTCATATGTACCTCTTTTGGTGTTCCATAGCGCTTGTATAGTCCCTCTTCACAAATTCGGCGCAAATAAGCATCGCTCGTTTCATTAGTAGGAACAGGAAATTCCGGTAATTGATTCACATGAAATGGAATTTCTACATGGCAATGTTCTGCAATATGGATGGTATTACGAAGCGCGTCTTCCACATGAGAAAATAAGGCTTCCATTTCAGCTGATGATTTCAAATAGTACTGATCCGTTTTCAATCTTGGTCTATCCGGATCCGTCATTTTTGTACCGCTCTGAACAGATAATAAACATTCTTGTACAAGTGCATCGCTTTGATTAATATACCGAACATCATTTGTTGCCACGATTGGAATATTCATGTTTCTGACAAACTCTGCTACTTTTTCTTGCAACAATAATTCATCTTGAATTGCATGATGCTGCACACTCATATAAAAATGTCCAAACATATTTTGATACGTGCGGGCAATTTCTTCTGCAAGCTCCTCTTTTCCTTGCAATAATAATTGTTCAATTTCTCCATCTTTCCCTGGTGAAATTGCGGTTAATCCTTTCGCATAATGGACAAGCCACTTTTTAGGAATTCCATCTTTAGACTTTGTCATAATCGTGCTAGAAATTTTCAATAGATTTTGATAACCTACTTCATTTTCAGCCAATAAAACAAGTGGATAAGCGCGTTCTTCTTCCTCATTCAAAACGGAAGCTGTTAATCCGATAATCGGCTTTATCCCCATCTTCTTACATGCTTTATAAAACGGAATAACTCCGTACATCACGTTTTCATCTGTAATTGCAAGAGCTGAAAACCCAAGTTCTTTCGCTCTGACCACAAGTTCATCAATTTTACAAGCACTTTTTAACAAACTATAAACGGTTTGACATTGTAAATGCACAAACTTCACTGTTGTACCCTCTCTTTACCTATTTGACTACTTTCATTATAGGTGATGAGGAAAGGGGAAATCAAAACATACTTCTCACACTTTGTCCATATATATGAAGAGGAAAGGGGAATGACAATGGACATAAGAGAACAAACTTTTTTCTCTCTTCTTATTATTAGTTACTTTATTGCCTTTGGAGTCCTACTCGGCGGCTCGTTAATCGGAGGAATTGGAGCATTTCTTATCGGCAAACCAGCCCTTACCTACATCAATCAATTCGCACAAAACTTACGAATTTGGGCACTGGTAGCGGCAATTGGTGGCACTTTTGATACGTTTTATAGCTTTGAGAGAAGTTTTTTTGAGGGAGATATGAAAGATATCGTGAAACAAATTTTACTTATCTTCTTTGCAACAGGCGGCATGCAAACTGGTCTTATTATTATTAAATGGTTAACGCAGGAGCATGTATGAGAGTTCCCAGCGCTTCTACTGCCAAACGATGGTATTTATTTTTAGCTGGTGCTGCTGTTGGCGGTGTAATTAGCTGGTTTATCTTCCTCTACATATATGGCATCTTCCAACAAGAACAAGCTAGTCAACTTGCAGAGCAAAAGTACATTATAAATAAACAAGAAGAAAAACTACGTGTGCTTCTTGAAGATCAAGATAAACTAAATAAAGAGAATAAACGACTCTTAACAATCCAAGAAATTAAAATAAAAATTATCAACGGGGAAAAATATGACTTAGACAACCTCACACTTGAGAATATGACTACTTCTATTCATAACGACCTCCAGCATCTTTTAACGAAAAATATTCAAAGTATCGCCAAAAATAAAGAACTGCTCAAAAAATTAATTGAAAATAAAACTTACAAACATTACGATCGTATGTATCGCTTTAAAGTCGACATGATTTCTTTTGATACTGTACTTGAAATTAGTGTTCATATAGAAAAAGAAAAGTAGAGCCTTTTCGCTCTACTTTTCTCCTCAGTCTATTGAAATGATTCCAACAACGATAGGAGGCATTCCCCCTACTTACTTGCAAATGGCACGTAAATCTTCAAAAAGGCGATCTGCTTCTTCCCAAGAAAATACTTTCGCACCAGAAGCCATCGGATGTCCCCCACCATTATATTGCATTGCTAAAGTATTAATAACAGGCCCCTTCGAACGAAGACGAACACGAATCACATCGTCCTCTTCTAAAAACAGAACCCACGATTTTAATCCATCAATATTACCAAGCGCTCCTACAACGCCAGATGCTTCTGAAGGAAGCACATCAAATTGTTGTAATATTTCTTTCGTTAGCTTAATATAGGCCGCACCTTCTTCTGTCATCGTGAAGTTTTGTAAAATGTAGCCGTTTAAACGAGCAATTTTCTCTTTCGTTTTATACATTTCATCATATAATTCAGTAAATGTAACACCCATTTCGACAAGTTCACTGACATAGCGGAACGTTTTTGCGGTTGTATTTGGAAATAAGAAACGTCCTGTATCTCCAATAATTCCCGCGAAAATAAGACGTGCTGCTTCCGCTGTCATTTTTAAGCCTTTCTCTTTCCCATAAGAATAAAACTCGTAAATCAATTCACTTGTAGAGCTTGCTGTTGTATCCACCCATGTAATATCTCCATACGGGTCTTCATTTGGATGATGATCAATTTTAATTAACATCTTCCCTTTTGTATAGCGCTGATCACAAACACGTTCCTGGTTTGCTGTATCACAAACAATAACAAGTGCATTTTCATATACACTGTCTTCAATCTCGTCCATTACTCGTAAATACGATAAAGACGGTTCATTGTAACCAACCATATAAATATTTTTTTCTGGAAACGATTCTTGCAAAATTGTTCCAAGCCCACATTGGGATCCTAATGCATCTGGATCTGGACGCACATGACGA
This sequence comes from Bacillus cereus group sp. BfR-BA-01430, assembly GCF_022663115.1. NCBI lineage: Bacteria > Bacillati > Bacillota > Bacilli > Caryophanales > Bacillaceae > Bacillus > Bacillus cereus group sp. BfR-BA-01430. Next base: position 681 of record NZ_JAKUEW010000018.1, on the reverse strand, counting down.
TGAATAATAATTGTATCAAACTCTTGGATTGCCGCTAAAATTTGTTCATGCATATGTATAATCTCCTTCTTATCAATCGATATTTATATACTCTATTTTCACTTTATTCTCCATTATAGCGGAAAATATTTCATACATGCGAACAATTCCTTTATAATATAAATCAGAAAGTTTAGATTTTTACCACTTATACTTATCATTCTGCGGAGAAACAGAATATGCAAAATAATGGAGGGATTGTATTATGCCAGTATTAGTCTTTTGTATTATCATCTCATTTATGTTGTATCTTTTCTATAAAACAAAATATTTTCGTACAAACCGTCCAATGGAGAAAGGCTGGCTTTCCGGAAAATCGGCAATGGCACTCGGTTCATTCGTTTCTTTATTTGGTTTCAATCAATTTTTCCTAGAACTTTCTACTGCACGAATCATTGTCGGTGCATTATTTCTCTTATTTGGCATTGCAAGTATTGTAAATGGTTTCCGTCAATATAAGCATTTCTTACCTCTAGCTGTAAAAGAAGCAGAAGCTTATAAAACAATGTAATATAAAAAAGCATCGGCTATTTGAACTGTACCCTATAAAATGGACAGTTTAATAAAAAGACCTTTAAAAATCAAGCACTTAAAAGATGGTTCCGGTATTGTACCGGAGCCATTTTTTTGAGTGTCCATTGA
>NZ_JAKUEW010000017.1:0-55795 GCF_022663115.1 Bacillus cereus group sp. BfR-BA-01430 | reverse complement strand
ATTATCAAAAGATAAAGTAACGGTAACAGTAAAGCAAAAAGAGACAGTAGAAATGATAGTGAAAAATAAAAAAGCTCCCGATCCAGTAGGTAGAATTAAACTGAAGAAAGTCGATACGGACAATGTAGATAAAACATTGGCAGGAGCGAAGTTTAATCTTGTAGACGGGAACGAAAAAGTAGTAGAAAAATTAGAGACGGATGAAAAAGGGGAAGCAATATCAAAAGATTTACCGATAGGTGAATACAAAATCGTTGAAATAGAAGCGCCAACGGGCTACGAATTATCAAAAGATAAAATAACGGTAACAGTAAAGCAAAAAGAGACAGTAGAAATGATAATGAAAAATAAAAAAGCCCCCGATTCAGTAGGACAGATTGAGATTGAGAAAGTAGATGCTAATGATTCAAGTATGAAATTAAAAGGGGCTATGTTTCAAATTTTAAATAAAGACGGGATAGAAGTTGGTAGATTAACGACAGATGAAAAAGGTAAGGCTATTTCTAAACAATTGGCACTTGGCAAATATACGATTAAAGAAATAAAAGCACCAGATGGTTATATGTTGCTTAGGGATTCGATTGAGATAGAAGTTACAGAAACGGAAAGAACACAAAAAATAACAGTAAAAAATACTAAGGGTGATTGGGTAATTCCAAATACTGGCGGTACTGGGACGACAATATTTTATATGAGCGGTGTTATGCTGATGTTTGTAATGTTATTTTTATTGTTCCGGAAGAGAAATCATAAATAAAAATATGGACAAATGAAAGGATTCAGTTTTAATAGATTGATAAGGATGAGATTTGAAAAGAGGAGGAGCGAATTAATTCCTTCTCTTTTCGTTGTTTTTACTGCCCGTAATAGCCTTCGCTTTATATTTCTTGCTTCAATTGGAAGCTACAAGCAGTGGAGGTTTTGGGTAGCTTGTTTGGTATTTCGTCAAATGTTTTTAACGGTGCTATGCAAAAATACCGTCAAGCGGTTTCTGCTAACAGGAAACCATCTTCTTTCGTCCATGCATCTTGGCGCGTTTTCATAAGTGAAACCTCCATTATGATGTCGTTTTCGCTTAGATTACCCTTTAGAGTTTGTTTTATGCGAATTCTGTAATCTTTCATAAACAGTCGAGAGTGCCTGTTCGAATTTTCCTGTTGTTTTTGGTTGATAGTACCGCTTATTTTTTATTTTATCAGGTAAGTATTGTTGCTCAATCCATCCGTTTGGATAATCATGCGGATATAAATAACCGATACCTCTTCCTAAAGATTCGGCTCCTTTATAGTGACTATCTTTTAAATGGCTTGGGATATCACCAGTTTGTCCATTTCGTAAATCGTGGAGCGCTGCATCAAGCGCTTTATAAGCTGAATTTGATTTTGGTGATAAGCAAAGTTCAATAACAGCATTAGCAAGCGGAATGCGGGCTTCTGGAAATCCAACTCGTTCCGCCGATTCAATGGCCGCCAAAGTTCGAGGGCCAGCTTGCGGGCTAGCAAGTCCAATATCCTCATATGCCATAATAAGAAGTCTTCTGCAAATGCTTTGTAAATCGCCTGCTTCAATTAGACGAGCTAAGTAATGGAGAGCGGCATTTACATCACTTCCGCGCACTGATTTTTGAAAGGCTGATAAGACGTCATAATGAGCATCTCCATCTTTATCGTGAACAAAGCTTTTTTTCTGTAAACATTCTTCTGCGACCTCTAATGTAATTTCGACTGTTTGTTCATCTGTTGTAAAGCTTGATAAAACAGCAAGTTCAAGTGCATTATAGGCCGAGCGCATATCTCCGCCAGAAGCGCTTGCGAAGTGGCGGATCGCTTCATCTGTAACTGTTACATGATATTCTCCGAGCCCTTTTTCTTTATCAGCTAGTGCCCGTTTTAATCCGGTTAAAATATCATCTTCTGTCAGTGCATGTAGTTCAAATATTTGACAGCGGCTTCGAATCGCTGAGTTAATGGCGTGAAATGGATTGCTCGTTGTGGCGCCGATTAAAGTAAGGAGCCCGCTTTCTAAATGCGGTAAGAGAAAGTCTTGTTTCGCCTTATCTAGACGGTGTACCTCATCTAAAATTAACACAAGGTGACGATGCATTTTTGCTTCTTGTACGACAACTTCCATATCTTTTTTGTTATGTGTTACCGCGTTTAATAGACGAAAGGGTGTCCCGGTACTACCGGCAATAGCGCTAGCAATCGATGTTTTTCCTGTGCCAGGAGGACCGTATAAAATCATCGACTGAAAATGGTTGGCCTGAACCATTCGCCATAAAATTTTCCCTTCCCCAACTAAATGTTGTTGCCCGATAATTTCTGAAATATTTGTTGGGCGCATTCGATGTGCGAGTGGTTGTTTCATTGTATCCGTCTCCCTTAAATTATATAGAATGTAAGTCTATGTTATCATTTTTTTGATTGGAAATTAAAATAGACGTGATCTTGAAAGAGGGATAAAGGTAAATAATTTTATTTTTCTTTCAATTGTAATAATTTCTGAGTTTTTCAATGTGATTTTATGCTATCATGTTGAATACACAAGTTGAAATTTCTTATAATACTATATTATGCTATAATTTCATAGGATTTTAAATTGTGTTCTTTTGATAAATAAGCGATAACCAAATAGAAGTGACATTTTGAAAAGAGGTGCGAAATAGATGAAAATTTCAACAAAAGGCCGCTATGGTTTAACGATTATGATCGATCTTGCGAAAAAGTTTGGTGAAGGGCCGATTTCATTAAAATCAATTGCTAAAGCGCACGATTTATCTGAGCATTATTTAGAACAATTAATTTCTCCGCTTCGCAATGCTCGTCTTGTAAAAAGTACGCGCGGTGCATATGGTGGTTATGTATTGTCTGATCAACCAGCTAATATAACGGCAGGCGATGTAATTCGTGTGTTGGAAGGGCCAATTAGTGTCGTTGAGATGCTAGAGGAGGAAGAGCCAGCACAGCGTCAACTATGGATGCGTGTTCGTGATGCGGTACAAGAAGTATTAGATAGTACAACTTTGGAAGATTTAGTACGCTATGAGGAAGAAAATAATGGGGGTTATATGTTTTACATTTAATTCCTTGTGAAACGATTTGGAAAGAAGGAGATTGAATGGAACGCATTTACTTAGATCATGCAGCAACATCTAAAGTTCATCCAGAAGTGGTCGAAAAGATGATTCCATATATGACAGAAATGTTTGGAAATCCGTCTAGTATTCATTTTTATGGACGACAAGCCCGCCATGCTGTAGATGAAGCAAGACGCGCTTGTGCGCGCAGCATCAATGCCAATCCAAATGAAATTATTTTTACAAGCGGTGGTACAGAGGCTGATAATTTAGCACTTTTAGGTGTAACGCGTGCAAATCGTCATAAAGGGAACCATATTATTACAACAAAGATTGAACATCACGCTATTTTGCATACATGTGAGGTGCTGGAGCGAGAGGGATTTGAAGTGACATATTTGCCCGTTGATGAAACAGGGCGCGTGCAACTGGATGATGTGAAGGCGGCGTTAACGGATCAAACGATTCTTGTATCGGTTATGTTTGGAAATAATGAAGTGGGAACCGTTCAACCAATTGCAGAAATTGGAGAACTTTTAAAAGAACATCAAGCTTATTTCCATACAGATGCTGTACAAGCCTATGGTTTAATGAAGATTGATGTACAAGAACTAGGGATTGATTTATTATCCATTTCCGCTCATAAGATTAATGGTCCAAAAGGTGTAGGGTTTTTATATGCGAGCGCACAAGTGAAATTTGAACCTTTATTAACAGGTGGAGAACAAGAGCGAAAGCGCCGAGCAGGTACGGAAAATGTACCAAGTATTGTAGGGCTTGGGCATGCTATTTCACTTGCGGAGGAAACGCGCGAGCAAAAAAGTGCCCACTATGAAGAATTTAAAGATATAATGATATCTGTCTTTCAAAAAGAAGACATTGCTTTTGAGGTAAACGGAAATGTAGAATATCGCTTGCCGCATGTGTTGAATGTAAGTTTCACAGGGATGAATATTGAACCGTTTCTTGTGAACTTAGATTTAGCTGGTATTGCAGTATCAAGTGGTTCTGCTTGTACAGCTGGGTCGATTGATCCATCACACGTATTAGTGGCGATGTTTGGAAAAGATTCCGATAAAATACGTTCATCCGTACGCTTTAGTTTTGGGCTTGGGAATACGAAAGAACAAGTAGAAAAAGCGGCGTACGAAACAGTGAAAATCGTGAAGCGATTCTCGCAAAACTAGCATGGGAGGTGACATGATGAACAAACTACCTCACGAAACGCGCGTTGTCATCGGGATGTCTGGTGGCGTCGATTCATCTGTAGCTGCGCTTTTATTAAAAGAGCAAGGATATGATGTAATCGGAATTTTTATGAAGAACTGGGATGATACAGACGAAAATGGTGTCTGTACAGCAACGGAAGATTACAATGATGTTATTGAAGTTTGTAATCAAATCGGTATCCCGTATTATGCAGTAAACTTTGAAAAGCAATATTGGGATAAAGTATTTACGTACTTTTTAGATGAGTACCGAGCTGGTCGTACTCCGAACCCAGATGTAATGTGCAACAAGGAAATTAAATTTAAAGCCTTTTTAGAGCATGCGATGGCGCTTGGTGCAGACTATGTCGCAACAGGACATTATGCACGTGTCGCTTATATGGACGGCGAATATAAAATGTTGCGCGGCGTAGATGATAATAAAGATCAAACGTATTTCTTAAATCAGTTAGGTCAAGAACAATTATCTAAAACGATGTTTCCATTAGGTGAATTAAAGAAACCGCAAATTCGTGAAATGGCGAAAGAAGCCGGTTTAGCAACAGCTGCGAAAAAAGATAGTACAGGTATTTGCTTTATCGGTGAGCGCAACTTTAAAGATTTCTTAAGCAACTACTTACCTGCTCAGCCCGGTGTGATGCAAACATTATCTGGTGAAGTAAAAGGGAAACATGATGGTCTGATGTATTATACAATCGGACAACGTCATGGCCTTGGTATTGGTGGGAATGGTGACCCATGGTTTGTTGTTGGGAAAAACTTGAAAGAGAATATCTTATATGTTGATCAAGGGTTCCATAATGAACTTTTATACGGCGATGAAGTCATTGCCACAAATGTAAGCTGGGTAAGCGATAGAGCGAAAGAAAAAGAATTTAAGTGCACAGCAAAATTCCGTTATCGTCAAGAAGATAACGGTGTAACGGTTCAAATTGTAGATGAAAATACAATCCGTATTCTTTGTGATGAACCAATTCGTGCGATTACACCAGGACAAGCGGTTGTTTTCTATGATGGAGATGAGTGCTTAGGCGGTGCAACAATTGATGAAGTATACCGAAATGGTAAACAGTTAGACTATCTAGGATAAAACGGAGAAACCTCTGCCGATTAGCGGTCAGGGGTTTCTTTTTTAAAGAGCGAATTTTTGTTCGCTTACAAAATAGAATCTTTGTTATAATTTGTTGTAGAGGTGAAGAACATGTCAAATAAGCTTGAAATAGGCATTCAATATATGCAAGAAGGAAACTGGGAAGAAGCAGCCAAAAACTTTACAGAGGCAATTGAAGAAAATCCAAAAGATGCTCTTGGATATATTAACTTTGCCAATTTACTAGATGTGTTAGGCGATAGCGAGCGTGCAATTTTATTTTATAAACGTGCATTAGAGTTAGATGAAAAATCAGCTACTGCCTATTATGGACTTGGGAACATATATTATAGTCGAGAGCAATTTCAAGAAGCGAAAGCAATGTTTGAACAGGCAATGCAAGTTGGTTTGCAATCAGCTGATATCGCATTTATGCTTGGGATTACACATGTGCAGCTTGGAAATGATCGCCTTGCATTGCCATTTCTACAAAGGGCTGCGGAATTGGATGAAATGGATGTCGAGGCAGCATTTCAATGCGGATTATGCCTTGCGCGATTAGAACATGTTAAAGAGGCGAAACCGTACTTTGAAAAGGTATTACAAATGGATGAAGAACATGCGGACGCGTATTATAATTTAGGTGTTGCTTACGTATTTGAAGAGAATAACGAAAAGGCGCTTGCTTTATTTAAAAAAGCAACAAAAATCCAACCAGATCACTTTTTAGCTGGGAATGGTATTCGTTTGTTAGAACAAGAAAGTAAATAAAACAGCTTTAACGCGCAGTTCCCCTCCATCTAAAGGTCAGTTAGGTGGGGGGTGTACTGCTCATTAGAGTACAGAAGTCGGAAAGGAGAGGAATGATGGAGAATCAACATGCTATGGATTTGTTTGAGGAAGAGCGAAAATTTATAAAGGCGCAAGTTCTTCATACTATTTTCCACAACGAAGAAAACCTCTATTCCGTTGTCAGTATGAAAGTCATTGAAACAAATGAAGCATATGACGAAAAAAAAGTGATGATTAACGGTCATTTTCCCCGTATGCATGAAGATGAAGTATTTACATTAACAGGGCATTTTAAAGAGCATCCTAAATATGGAAAGCAATATCAAGTTGAAACATTTAAAAAAGAATTGCCCCAAACGAAAACCGGAATGGTGCAATATTTAGCTAGCGATTTATTTAAAGGAATTGGGAAGCGAACAGCTGAAAAAATTGTCAATCATCTTGGAGAACATGCCATTTCTAAAATTATGGATGATCCGGCTGCGCTAGAAGGTGTCGTCAATAAGCAAAAAGCGCAAGAAATATATGAGACGATCATTGAGCATCAAGGACTTGAAAAAGTGATGAGCTTTTTAAACGGTTATGGATTTGGGACAAAGCTTTCCATTAAAATTTATCAGCAGTATAAAGAAATGACACTAGAAGTTATTCGAAATAATCCGTACCAGTTGATTGAAGAAGTTGACGGAATTGGCTTTGGAAGAGCAGATGATATAGGACGCGCTCTTGGGATATTAGGAAATCATAATGATCGTGTACGAGCGGGATGTTTTTATACGTTGGAGAATGTATCGCTTCAATATGGTCATGTTTATATGGAGAAGGAGCAGCTTGTACGTGAAACGATGTCCCTTTTAAATAACCGAGAAGGGACTGTGACGGAAGAAGATATCGTGCAATGCATCGAAATGATGCAAGGTGAAGGAAAAATCATTATAGAAGAAGAGCGTATTTATTTAGCTTCTTTATATTATTCTGAGAAAGGTGTTGTGAAGTCGATTCGCCGCCTGATGAGCCAAGAGGAAACGCCGTCATTTCCCGAGGCAGAAGTGTTATTAACGCTAGGTAAGATTGAAGAGCAAATGAAAGTGCAGTATGCACCGCTTCAGCAAGAGGCGATTCAAACGGCACTTCATCAACCGATGATGCTGTTAACCGGTGGTCCAGGAACAGGAAAGACAACAGTTATTAAAGGAATTGTAGAAATGTATGCATCGCTACATGGATTATCGTTAAATCCTAAAGATTATAGCGATGATAATCCATTTCCTATTTTATTAACAGCTCCAACAGGTCGTGCGGCAAAACGAATGAGCGAATCAACAGGTCTTCCTGCATGTACAATTCACCGTTTGCTTGGTTGGACGCCCGAAGGCTCGTTTCAGCGAAATGAAACAGATCCGGTGCAGGGGAAACTTCTTATTGTCGATGAATTTTCCATGGTTGATATTTGGCTTGCAAATCAGCTCTTGAAATCATTGCCGACAAATATGCAAGTCATTATTGTTGGCGATGAAGATCAATTGCCATCTGTAGGACCAGGACAAGTATTAAAAGATTTATTAAATGCCGGTATCATTCCAACGGTAAAGCTGACCGAAATTTATCGGCAAGCTGAAGGGTCATCTGTTGTTCAGCTCGCTCATGCGATAAAGAATGGAACGTTACCGCCAGATGTAACGAAAAATAAACAAGATCGCTCCTTTATTACGTGCACAGGGAATCAAATTGTTGATGTTGTAAAACAAGTGTGTGAAAGCGCAAAGGTAAAGGGATTTAGTGCAAAAGATGTGCAAGTGTTAGCACCTATGTATCGCGGTTCGGCAGGGATTAATGTGTTAAATGAGGCACTGCAACAAGTATTTAATCCGAAACAAGAAAAGAGTAAAGAAATTGCTTATGGTGATGTTGTATATAGAAGAGGCGATAAAGTTCTTCAATTAGTCAATCAGCCGGAAAGCCAAGTGTTTAATGGAGATATTGGCGAAATTATTTCTATATTTTACGCGAAGGAAAATGTGGAGCAACAAGATATGATTGTTGTTTCATTTGATGGCATTGAAGTGACATATACGAAGGCTGATTTGAATCAAATTACACATGCATATTGCTGCTCCATTCATAAGTCGCAAGGTAGTGAATTTCCGATTGTAATTATGCCGATTGTAAAAAGTTATAACCGCATGTTGCGTCGGAATTTAATTTATACGGGTATTACAAGAAGTAAAAAGTTTTTGATTATCTGCGGAGAAGAAGAAGCTTTTCGATCTGGAGTGAACCGTCTCGATGATGCCATGCGGCAAACAACTTTAGGAAGTCGTTTGCAAGAGGCAAAAGGCGAAGTACAGATGGTTGTTATTAATGGAGAAGAAATGGACGTGGAAAACATTTCACCGTATGATTTTATGTAACGAGGTGAAATTATATAGTGAAGCTTTCAAGTGTATCATATTGAAAGTTGCTAACATGTATAAATGAATGCAGTTTGGACATAATGGCGAATAGAATCTGGGAGAACGTAAGGAGATGGAAGCCATATGTTTAGTTGTCCAAATTGCAAAGGAAAAGATATTGGGAAAATCGGTGTGAATCAATTTTATTGTTGGAATTGTTATATCGAATTATCCGTTTCAAAGGGGAAAATCCATACACATCAAGTAGAAGAAGATGGTTCGTTAAGTTCTCTCGATGACTTATTTGATGAGGATGAAAGAACGATCGGATAACGAAAAGGGGGATTTACTTTGAATCTACGCAATTCATTCATTGCATTAGGAATTGGAGCTGCAGCATATCGATATGCTCGCAAACAAGATTTATTTTCAAAACGTAATATGAAAAAAGCACGCAAAATGATTAAGTCGTACTTGTGACGGTTTTTTATAAAATGAAAAACTCCCTAAATGAGCAGGGAGTTTTTTTATGCACTCATATGCAAATAAAAAAGTCCGATTTCTGAAAATACATGAGAAAGACCGTAACAGCCAATGCCAAGTACGCCATAATACCATAAATGTTTTGCGCGCTCTTTACGTGCTGTATGTGTAAAGAAACCTTTCCAAATTCCTAGACCAATGCAAAGCCATTCAAGAATCATACAAAGTGCCGACAAGCTAAGCATAAACCAGACCATTTTGTTCCTCCTGACTATCATTTTATTATGTTGTAGGCTCAGAGTAGTTGTTCTTGTTAGGTTAAATATATGTCCATCTTTTAGAAACAGTATGGTCTGGCTGAAAATATTTTAATCCAATGATTTTTTGAAGTTTTACACATAACCTGCTCGGTTTCTTTTCAAAATAAGAGAAGAGGAGGTTTTTCGTTTGAAGAATCTTAAAATTATTTGGATCTATCGACTAGGGTTATTGTTATTAGTATTTCTCTGCTTACTTGTTTTTTTAAAAATCAAACCATTATGGGCACCGATTGTATTTGTATGTAAAGTAGCCATTACACCGTTTTTCATTGCTTGTTTTATTGCTTATTTACTGCATCCTTTAATTGAGAAATTACATAAACAAGGAATGCCCCGTACCCTTGCGATTTTACTCATTTATATTCTCTTTTTTGGTGGTCTTGGTTACGGGATTTATAAAGGAACACCAGTTGTTATTAGCCAGTTGCAAGAAATGAATAAGCAATTTCCTGAGTTTATGAAAATGTATGATTCATGGATGGATGGTGTCACAGAACAAACGGATAATTTCCCGTCGTTTATTCATGATAAAGTAAAGCAAATTTTTGTTGGAATTGAAATGAAAATACAATCCTTATTAAATAAAGTGATGAGTACGGCCCGCGGTGTGCTTGACTCTTTACTCATCATTTTTCTTATTCCGTTCATTGTGTTTTACATACTGAAAGATTATGGGGCGTTTTATCATGTTTTTTGGAAAGTAATTCCTTATAAATGGCGAGATACGGGACAAATATTAGCAAAAGAAATCGATAAATCATTAGGGAGTTATATTCGCGGACAATTATTTGTTTGTTTAGTTTTAGGCGGTGTGTCCGCCCTTGCATTTTGGTTTATCGGTATGAAATATCCATTGCTTCTTGGGATTGTTGTCGGGGTTACAGATATTATTCCATACTTTGGTCCTATTTTAGGAGCGATTCCAACGTTAATGATTGCAGCAACAGTATCCACAAGTTTATTCATTAAAGCTGGGATTGCACTAGCGATTTTGCAATTTGTTGAAAGTAACATTTTATCTCCGTATATTGTTGGGAAATCGCTTCGCATGCATCCAGTTGTCATTATGCTCGCCCTGCTTGTTGGGGGCGAGGTAGGTGGAATTGTCGGCCTTTTAATATCTGTTCCGATTTTAGCGGTTATTCGAACTGTAGTCGTTCATATAAAGCCTCTTTGGAGACATTGACAAATAGAAACGAATTCGCTACAATTTTGGCATATAGTAGAAACTTATGTCAGTTTCCATCATAAAATGTATTCTATACTGATTTGAAATTGATGACGGAACGAGTATGTCATAGTCCATTTGTAGAGAGAAACTTCCATTGGCTGAAAGAAGTTTTAAATGAAGGATGACAGAACGCTACTCCTGAGAGCAGCTAATCCCTGCCGTCTTGCCACGTTACGGCACCATGAGGTGATGAAATAAATGCATATTATTATATGCAATCTAGCTTCAGCGTCTAAAAGCTCTGAAATTTCCCAATCTCACTGAAAGATAAAAATCGTCTTTCCGTTCGACTGGTCTAATTTCTTCCGCTTTTAAGCGAGACGCTTCCGCTTTTTATTTCATAATTAGGGTGGTATCGCGAGTTAACTCTCGTCCCTTTTATAGGGGCGAGAGTTTTTTGTTTTTATGGAATTTTTTTAAGGAGGAAATATAGATGAAACAATTAACAGGCGCACAAATTCGTCAAATGTTTTTAGATTTTTTTAAGGAAAAAGGGCATGCGATTGAACCGAGTGCATCATTAGTTCCGCACGAAGATCCATCTCTTTTATGGATCAATAGTGGCGTAGCGACATTAAAAAAATACTTTGACGGACGTGTTATCCCACAAAATCCACGTATTACAAATGCGCAAAAATCAATTCGTACAAACGATATTGAAAACGTTGGGAAAACAGCTCGTCACCATACATTCTTTGAAATGCTAGGAAACTTCTCAATCGGTGATTATTTTAAAGAAGAAGCAATTACATGGGCTTGGGAATTTTTAACGAGCGACAAATGGATTGGATTTGATAAAGAATTATTATCTGTTACAATTCACCCAGAAGATGAAGAAGCCTTTACAATTTGGCATGAAAAAATGGGAATTCCGAAAGAACGTATTATTCGTTTAGAAGAAAACTTCTGGGATATTGGTGAAGGACCAAGTGGACCGAATACTGAGATTTTCTATGATCGCGGCGAAGCTTATGGTAATGATCCAAGTGATCCAGAATTATATCCTGGTGGTGAAAATGAGCGCTACTTAGAAGTATGGAACCTTGTGTTCTCTCAATTTAACCATAACCCAGATGGTTCTTATACACCGCTTCCAAAGAAAAACATCGATACAGGAATGGGTCTAGAGCGTATGACATCTATCGTTCAAAACGTACCTACAAACTTTGATACAGATTTATTCATGCCGATGATTGGTGCAACAGAATCAATCTCTGGTGAAAAGTATCGTAGTGGCGACGCAGAGAAAGATATGGCGTTTAAAGTGATTGCAGACCATATTCGTACTGTAACATTTGCTGTTGGTGATGGGGCTCTTCCTTCGAACGAAGGCCGTGGTTATGTGTTACGTCGTTTATTACGTCGCGCTGTTCGTTATGCGAAAAAATTAAACATTAACCGTCCATTTATGTATGAATTAGTACCAGTTGTTGGAGAAGTGATGAAAGACTTTTATCCAGAAGTTCTTGAAAAGAAAGATTTCATTGCAAAAGTTGTGAAAAATGAAGAAGAGCGTTTCCATGAAACACTTCATGACGGTGAAGCGATTTTAGCAGAAGTGATTGCAAAAGCGAAAGAAGAAAAAACAACTGTTATTTCTGGAGTAGATGCATTCCGTCTGTATGACACATATGGATTCCCGGTTGAATTAACAGAAGAATACGCTGAAGAAGCTGGCATGACAGTTGATCATGCAGGATTTGAGGCAGAGATGGAAAAACAACGTGAACGTGCACGTGCGGCTCGTCAAGATGTTGATTCTATGCAAGTTCAAGGCGGCGTTCTTGGGGAAATTAAAGTAGCAAGTGAATTTGTTGGCTACGGCACTGTTGCAACAGAAAGCAACGTAATAGCACTTGTGAAAAATGGCGAGTATACAGACAGCTTACAAGCAGGTGAAGAAGGACAATTAATGCTTGATGTAACGCCATTTTACGCTGAAAGCGGTGGGCAAATTGCAGACCGCGGTTACCTTCTTACAGACGGTGTGAAAGTTCTTGTAAAAGACGTACAAAAAGCACCAAATGGTCAAAACTTACACAAAGTAGTTGTGGAAGAAGGGGTATTAACGAAAGACGCAACTGTGAAAGCTGTTATTGATACGAAAAATCGCAGTAGCATTGTAAAGAACCATACAGCAACTCACTTGTTGCATCAAGCGTTAAAAGATGTGCTTGGAACACATGTTAACCAAGCGGGTTCTCTTGTTACAGCAGAGCGTTTACGCTTTGATTTCTCTCACTTCGGTCAAGTACAAGCTGATGAATTAGAAAAAATTGAGCGTATTGTAAACGAGAAAATTTGGGAAAGTATGGATGTGGAAATTTCTCAAAAGGCAATTGAAGAAGCAAAAGAAATGGGTGCAATGGCATTATTCGGTGAAAAATATGGAGATGTTGTTCGCGTTGTTCAAGTTGGTGATTACAGTTTAGAACTTTGTGGTGGTTGCCATGTTGATAACACAGCTTCTATCGGTATTTTCAAAATCGTTGCTGAGTCTGGTATCGGTGCAGGAACACGCCGTATCGAGGCGGTAACTGGTAAAGCGGCATACGAATTAATGAACGATCAAGTAAGTTTATTAAAAGAGGCTGCAGGGAAAATGAAAACAAATCCGAAAGATATTTTAACAAGAGTGGATGGTTTGTTTGCTGAAGTGAAACAACTTCAAAAAGAAAATGAATCTCTTGCTGCTAAGTTAAGTAATATTGAAGCTGGAAACTTAACAGACGCAGTTGTCTCAGTGGATGGGGTTCATGTATTAGCAACGAAAGTAAATATTGCAGATATGAATAACTTACGTACAATGATGGATGACTTGAAAAATAAATTAGAATCTGCAGTCATTGTATTAGCAGCTGTAAATGATGATAAAGTAAATATCTTGGCAGGTGTAACGAAAGATCTAGTTGGTCAAGGGTATCATGCGGGTAAACTTGTAAAAGAAGTTGCATCTCGCTGCGGCGGTGGCGGCGGTGGCCGTCCTGATATGGCTCAAGCGGGCGGTAAAAATCCAGCGCAAGTAGATGAAGCGCTAGCTTTTGTACAAGAGTACGTTAAATCTGTTTCAAAATAAAGAGAGAGTAGTGTACAATAGTAGGGAGAGGAAATAGTCTTCTCCCTATATTTACTACTTGATAAGTGAGGTGCTTGAAATGGACGGTTTTGATAAAACAATGAAGTTTAGCATTCAAGATGAAAAACAGAGTGTCCATGTAAATGATGTACTTTTAACTGTGTATGATGCACTTCAAGAAAAAGGCTATAATCCGATTAATCAAATTGTCGGTTATTTATTAAGCGGAGATCCAGCATACATACCTCGTCACAAAGACGCGCGCAATATTATTCGCAAACTGGAACGTGATGAGTTAATTGAAGAACTTGTGAAGTCTTATTTGAAGCAACATCGTGAGGAGTAGTTTATGCGAATATTAGGTTTAGATGTTGGTACAAAAACAGTCGGCGTTGCCATTAGCGACGAAATGGGCTGGACAGCGCAAGGTTTAGAAACGATTAAAATTAACGAAGAACGAGAAATTTTCGGTTTTGATCGAGTTTCTGAACTAGTAAAACAGTACAATGTGGACAAGATAGTAGTAGGATTGCCAAAGAATATGAATGGGACAATCGGTCCGCGCGGTGAAGCTTGTCAAAGATATGCTGAAAGTTTACGTGAACTTTTGCAACTAGAAGTTATACTTTGGGACGAACGCTTGTCAACAATGGCAGCGGAACGACTTCTCATTTCGGCTGATGTAAGCCGAAAAAAACGAAAGCAAGTCATTGATAAAATGGCTGCAGTCGTGATTTTACAAGGATATTTAGATAGCAAATAAGAGGTGACCAGAATGGAAGAAAATCAAATTACAATTGTTGACGAAAAAGGAAATGAGCATTTATGTGAAATTATTTTCACGTTTGATGCTGAAAAATTTGGAAACAAATCATATGTTGTGTTCTCACCAATCGGTGAAGTAGACGAAGATGGAGATCCAATTTACGATGCAATGGCATACGAGCAAAACGAAGATGAAGCTGGTGGTACATTGCTTCCAATCGAATCTGAAGAAGAGTGGGAAATGGTCCAAGAAATGTTTAACACTCTTGCTGCAGAAGACGAAGAAGAATAATATAAAAAAGATGGACTGCACATGCAGCCCATCTTTTTTATATTCATGTGTTCAATGAAAGATTTTTTGTCGAAACCATGTTGTGATTTATAGTATAATAATACGGATTGTATAACATAACAATTATGTATAAATGAATAGAGTTTTGCTTTGGTGCTGTAGAGCATTGTATAGAAGATATACATATGGTCTACAATGGAATAAGGAGGAAGAACTTTGATACAAAATCAAATGAAGAAGAAGCGTAGACGTGTCGCTTTTGTGGTGATTATTGCACTATTTGTATGTTGCGTATCAGTCTATGCGTACATTTCATCTGCATTGAAACCGATTGATCGTAGTAAGAAACAGGAAATTGTAGTTGAGATTCCAAAAGGTTCATCTACAAGTAAAATTGGAGAAATTTTAGAGGGAAAAGGTGCCATTAAAAATGGTACGGTATTTAGTATTTATGCAAAGGCAAAATCGAAAAACCTTCAGGCTGGTACATACTTATTACATACGTCGATGAATGTAGATGAAGTGATGGAACAAATGTCATCTGGAAATGTACATCGTCCAGTGGCGTATAAAATAACGATTAAAGAAGGGGCACAGGTTGTCGAAATTGCCGATATGATTGCGAAGGAATTAAAATGGAATAAAGATGATGTAGTACGTCAATTAAATGATAAATCATTTGTTCAAAAATTGCAGCAAAAGTATCCGGCACTATTAACAAATAAAATTTTTGACAGCAATATAAAATATCCGTTAGAAGGCTATTTATATCCAGCAACATACTCTTTTTATAAAAAAGATACAACGTTAGAAGAAATTGTAACAGCAATGCTTGAAAAAACAAATGCACTTATTGTGCAAAATGAAGCGAAAATGAAGAAGAAAAATTTTGATGTTCATCAGCTGTTAACGTTATCTTCTTTAATTGAAGAAGAAGCAACAGGATTTACAGATCGTCAAAAGATTGCTAGTGTTTTTTACAATCGTTTAGCAAAAGGAATGCCATTACAGACAGATCCGACTGTATTGTATGCGCTTGGAAAGCATAAAGAGCGTGTATTATATAAAGATTTGAAAGTAAATTCGCCATATAATACGTATGTGGTAAAAGGACTTCCAGTTGGGCCGATTGCAAACTCTGGCAAGCATTCTGTACAGGCAGCGTTAGAGCCTGCACAAACGGATTATTATTATTTCTTAGCAGCACCAAATGGTGAAGTGTATTATGCAAAAACGTTAGAAGAACATAATGCACTAAAGCAGAAATACATTACAAAAAAATAATGAAATGAGGGGGATAGCGAAAAAAGTCGCATATCCTTCTTTTTTATGTTAAAATATATCGGGTTAAAAAGTGGCAGAAGAATCGTTTGTAATATTGAAACGGGACGTACAAGCTAAGGGTGAAGCTGGCTTGTATTTTTATTGCATTCTATGTGTGAACAAAGACTGACACGTCATAGAGGCACTTCTCCGTGCAAATAAGGAGGACCATTTATGAAGGATGCAGTTAACGAATACTTATTATCATTTATTACTGAAAAAGACGAACTTATTCTTGAAATGGAAGAATATGCGAGTGAACATCATGTGCCGATTATGGATCGCCTTGGTATGGAATTTATGCTTCAATTTTTACGTTTGATTGAACCGAAAAGCATATTAGAGCTAGGAACAGCAATTGGTTATTCTAGTATTCGTATGATGCAAGCAATTCCAAATTCACGCATTGTGACAGTAGAGCGCAATAGTGATCGATATGAAAAAGCACTTGAATATATAGAGCGTTCTCCTGTTAAAGAACGCATTTCCGTTATTTACGGTGATGCATTAGAAACGGGCGAGCAAGTAAAGGAACACGGAACGTTTGATGTTATTTTTATTGATGCTGCAAAAGGACAATATCGTCGCTTTTTTGATTTATATGAGCCGTTATTAAATCCAGGTGGCGTTATTATTTCAGATAATGTGTTATATCACGGACTCGTAACGACAAAAGAGAAGATTGAAAATAGACGTACACGTGGTTTAATTCGCCGTATTAAGACGTATAATGAGTGGCTTATGAACCATAAGGGATATGATACAACAATTTTCCCGATTGGTGACGGAGTAGCAGTGAGCAAAAAGAAAGGGTGACAAAGGTATGAAAAAACCTGAATTGTTAGTAACACCAAGAGGGATTGCAGATATTGAACCTCTTGCAAAGGCAGGTGCAGATGCGGTCATAATTGGTGAACAAGAGTTTGGCTTACGATTAGCTGGTGAGTTTTCTCGTGAAGACGTGAAGCAAGCTGTAAATATTGCGCATGAGCACGGTATGAAAGTTTATGTAGCGATGAATGCAGTGTTTCACAATGAAAAAGTAGAAACTTTAAAAGACTATGTTTCATTTTTGCGAGATGTACAAGTAGATGCGATTGTTTTTGGCGATCCTGCTGTACTTATGACAGTTCGTGAAGTAGCACCGAATATGCCGTTGCATTGGAATACGGAAACGACAGCAACGAACTGGTTTTCATGTAATTATTGGGGACGTAAAGGGGCAAAACGTGCTGTGCTCGCACGCGAGTTAAGTTTAGATGAAATTATTGAATTAAAAGAGCATGCAAAGGTAGAAGTGGAAGTACAAATTCACGGTATGACATGCATGTTCCAATCAAAACGTTCATTGGTTGGGAACTACTTTGAATATCAAGGGCGTCATTTGGAGATTGAAAAGAAAAAACAGGAAGAAAATATGTTCTTATATGATGAAGAACGTAATAATAAATACCCGATTTATGAAGATGCAAATGGTACGCATATTATGAGTCCAAATGATATTTGCTTTATTGATGAATTAGAGGAACTAATCGATGCGGAAATAGATTGCTTAAAAATCGATGGTGTATTAAAAAGCTCTGAATATATTGTTGAGGTTACTAAGAAATACCGTAAAGCAATTGACTTATGCGTAGAAGATCGCGATGCGTATTATGACATAAAAGAAAATTTATATAAAGAGATAGAAGAGATGCAACCAGTAAATCGTCCACTTGATACAGGATTCTTCTTTAAAGAAACGGTTTACTAAACGAGGAGGGTGTAGAATATGACAATGCAAGAAATTTCACGAGTAATTGATGGCAAGCGCGTTATTGTGAAGAAACCTGAATTGTTAATCCCAGCAGGGAATTTAGAGAAATTAAAAATAGCTATCCATTACGGTGCAGATGCTGTATATTTAGGTGGGCAAGAATTTGGTCTTCGTTCCAATGCTGGAAACTTCACATTAGAAGAAATGGCAGAAGGCGTTGAATTTGCTAAGAAATATGGTGCAAAGATATATGTAACAACAAATATTTTTGCACATAATGAGAACATGGAAGGGCTAGAAGAATATTTAAGAGGCATTGAGAAAGCTGGTGTAACAGGTATTATCGTTGCAGATCCTCTTATTATTGAAACATGTAAACGAGTAGCACCTTCTGTTGAAGTACATTTAAGTACGCAACAATCACTATCTAACTGGAAAGCAGCGCAATATTGGAAAGAGGAAGGATTACATCGCCTTGTATTAGCGCGTGAAGTTGGATATGAAGAAATGAAAGAAATAAAAGAACACGTTGATATTGAAATTGAGGCATTTGTCCATGGGGCAATGTGTATTGCGTATTCTGGAAGATGTACATTAAGTAACCATATGACAGCACGTGACTCTAACCGCGGTGGTTGTTGCCAATCTTGTCGCTGGGATTACGACTTAATTCAAACGGTCTCCCAGCATAAAGATGCACAAGAACTACCGTTGTTCCAAGAAGGAGATGCTCCTTTCGCAATGAGTCCGAAAGATTTAAATTTAATTCTTTCGATTCCAAAAATGATTGAAATCGGAATTGACAGCTTAAAAGTTGAAGGACGTATGAAATCTATCCATTACATTGCAACTGTAGCAACGGTATATCGTAAAGTAATCGATACGTACTGCGCAGATCCTGATAACTTTGAATTTAAACAAGAATGGTTAGACGAACTGGATAAATGTGCAAATCGTGACACAGCTCCAGCTTTCTTTGAAGGTGTACCAGGATATCAAGAACAAATGTATGGAAATCATAGTAAGAAAACAACGTATGATTTTGCTGGTTTAGTGTTAGATTATAATGAAGAAACAGGCATTGCAACAATCGAACAACGTAATTATTTTAAACCAGGACATGAAGTGGAGTTCTTTGGACCAGAAATAGAAAACTTTACACAAACGGTGGAGAAAATTTGGGATGAGGATGGAAATGAATTAGATGCAGCAAGACATCCGCTGCAAATCGTGAAAATCAAAGTGGATCGACCAGTGTATGTGAACAATATGATGCGTAAAAGCATATATCAATAAGAAAGAGTGGTAGTTGAATGGGGACGAATAAGCCTGTTGTAATTGGAATTGCTGGTGGTTCAGGATCAGGTAAGACAAGCGTAACAAAAGCAATTTTTGATCATTTTCAAGGTCATTCCATCTTAATTTTGGAGCAAGATTATTATTATAAAGACCAAAGTCATTTACCTATGGAAGAACGTTTAAAAACAAATTACGATCATCCATTAGCTTTTGATAATGATTTACTAATTGAACACTTGCACCAATTACTTGCATATAAAATGATTGAAAAACCTGTATATGATTATACTTTGCATACGCGTTCTGAGGAAGTGATTCCGGTTGAACCGAAAGATGTCATTATTTTAGAGGGGATTCTTGTACTAGAGGATCCGCGCCTTTGTGAATTAATGGACATCAAACTTTTTGTTGATACAGACGCTGATCTTCGTATTTTACGTCGTATGCAACGCGATATTAAAGAGCGTGGACGCACAATGGATTCGGTCATTGAACAATATGTAAATGTTGTACGCCCAATGCATAACCAATTTATCGAGCCTTCTAAGAAATTTGCGGATATTATTATCCCAGAAGGTGGACAAAATCATGTTGCAATTGATATTATGGTTACAAAAATCGCAACAATTCTTGAAGAAAAAGTGAATTTGTAATAGCATAGTAAAAGATATTCGATAGGAAGGGATTTTTTCCCTTCCTATCGAATACAATGATACATGCAACCTCATCTGTATATAGATGAGGGCATATTTATATCAACTTTCCATACATATCTTCTTTATATAAGGAAGAATTGGAAAAGACGGGGTTGTATGTGACAACTCCGCTAGTGCATATGTACTAGAAACCTCCGCTACTAGAAATGCGGAGGAGTTTTCATATTGGAACTCCTCTTTTTCTCGGGGGATTGGTATATAAAAGGAGTGGAAAAGAATGGCAACAGAAAAAACATACCCTATGACGCAAGAGGGTAAAGAAAAATTAGAAAACGAACTAGAACAATTAAAAACAGTAAGACGTAAAGAAGTTGTAGAACGTATTAAAATTGCACGTAGCTTCGGGGACCTTTCTGAGAACTCTGAGTACGATGCAGCGAAAGATGAACAAGCATTCGTAGAAGGGCGTATCACGCAGCTAGAAAACATGATTCGTAATGCAGTAATCATTGAGGATACTGGTGAAGCGTCTACAGTTGTTACATTAGGGAAAACGGTAACATTTAAAGAACTTCCAGATGGAGATGAAGAAGCTTACACAATCGTTGGTAGTGCAGAGGCTGATCCATTTGAAGGAAGAATTTCTAATGATTCTCCAATTGCAAAGAGCTTATTAGGTAAGCAAATTGGTGAGAAAGTAGTAATCCAAACACCAGGCGGAGAAATGCAAGTTGAAATTATCTCTGTAAAATAATAAAAAAAGTTCACTCCTATGAGTGAACTTTTTTTATTTTCACTGAGAAGCTCCTTCTCTAAACGAAGGTAAGATAGGGAGGATTATAAGTAAAAATTGCTATATAAACATCCGTAATATTTTAATTTTCTCTAAATTCGACATAATACGACAATAAAAAAGTTTTAATTTTGATAGCATATAATTATATTTTGCGCCATGAAGAGATTTTAAAAGGGATAAGGAAGAAGGAACGTTCATGAAAAAGAAATTATTTACAACAATAACTTGTGGTATCCTGATGACAGGATTAGCTGCATGCGGTTCTACGGAGAAAACAACTACATCAAACGAAGCGAAACCGAAACAAGAAGAGAAAAAGAATGATGCCGAAACTTCAACGTCAAATCGTACAAAGGAGAATTCGGAACTAAAAGAAGATAAAAAAGAAGAGAAAAAGGAGCAAAAATTTGAAGACTTTGCTTTAGAATATCAGTTAGCTATTGTAATGCAAATGTTTCAAGATGTAACGATTAAATATGATTACGCAATTGGCAATCCAGAGTTTTTGCTACGAGATACAATGGATCAAAAGAGAATCGATGATATGAAGGCTATGTTACAAGACCAGGCAAAAAAGAATGATAAAGTGCTCAAGGATCAAGTAAATCAAGCATATACATTTTTAAAACAATCTAAAGTTAAGAATAAAGATGACATTCAAAAGCTAATAAATGCTGAAAACGCTTATTTACAGATTGTAGACAAAATGATTGCATGCATTGATTCTGTAACAGTTGAAAATGCAAGGGAAAAAAGAAGTGAAATGGACGGTTTACATAAAGAATATTTAAATGCCGCAATACAGGTAACCAATACTTCGATTGAGGTTGCTAAAAATGCAGGGATAGATGAAGAGACATATAAGTCAATTTTGAAGAAGTTTTTAAAGCAACCAGCAAATCAAGGGTAAAAGGAAGTTTTGTATAAAAAGAATAACACCTCGTCTAAACTGAAAAGACGAGGTGTTTTTTTATGAAAATGAAGCGAAGAATTGTTATCATTTTATTATGTTTTACATGTATTATGCTACTTTTACTTGGTAGACTGGCGCAAATACAGCTTATATCTACTGAATCATTTACAGATAGGCATATTAATTTAATTGAAAAGAGTGTCACCCAGCGTACACAAGCAGTCACAGTGGATGATGGCAGAGGGCATTTTGTTGATCGAAATGGAGAAAGAATCGGTGAAAAAAGCTATCCCGCTTTAATAATTTTTCCGTTCTTGCAAATAAAAAGTGACATGTTACAAAAAATTGCGCATATCATTGGTGTGTCAGAGCAAGACATACATTTGCAAATGAAAAATAAAAGAAAACCATTTCTATTTCAAAGAGGTGATCAGCCGTTTCAATTAACGAAAGAACAGATGGAAAAGATAAATCGTGAAAATCTGTTAGGGATGGTAGCGGCTGAAGTAAGGTTAAAACAAGCATCCGAAGCAGAACATTTCATTGGTGTAGTAGGAGAGAATAAGAGGGAGTTTCAAAAGCGATATGGAGAGAAACATAAGTTATCTAGTCAAACCCCTGTCGGTATTTCAGGGCTACAACAGTCATTTGATGAATTTTTGATGACCGACGGTGAAACAAAAATATTATATCAAGTGGATCGGCAAGGGGAGCCTATTTTTGGGAAGCATGCGAAATTCACTTCTCCGGGAAATCCGTTTTATCCTGTCACGATTCAAACAACGCTTCATAAACGGATGCAACAAAAAGCTGAAGCACTTCTGGAAAGTCATGGGATAAAAAAGGGCGGATTAGTACTATTAGATATAGAAAATAGTGAAATTTTAGCTATGGTAAGTAAGCCGTCTATGCAGCAAAATGATAAGGGTACATATGAACAGGCGTTGGAAAACCAAATGGTAATACCTCATTTTCCAGGCTCTATTTTTAAGACGGTGATAGCTGCGGCAGCAATAGATCAAAAATTACTTCAGCATAACAGAATGTTTAATTGTGATACAGATTTATATGGTGAAGATATTCCAGAAGTAATGATGGGGAAATTAAACTTTAAAGAGAGTTTTGCTAGGAGTTGTAACCGAACGTTTGCTGAACTCGGAAATGAATTATTGCAGCTTGATACAAGTATGATGGAAACATATTTAAAGGCACTCGGTGGAAGTGGGGATGTTGGCTGGACGGGACCGGTATTTCATGCATTAAAGTTTAAACAGTTACCAGAAGAAAAGAGAGCTGTTGTTTGGGATGAAGAAGAAAATAAAAGAAGCTATAAAGCAATTGCACAAACTGCAATTGGACAAAAAGATGTCCGAATCTCACCGTTAGCAGTGGCAAATATGATGGCAACGATTGCTCGGGGCGGAGAGAAACGTGAAGTAAAGGCTGTAAAAGAAATTCGATATAAAAATGGAACGAGTTTTTTTCGGTTTAAAGATCATAAGTTAGAAGGAAAACAGCCTTCTTATACAACGATAACAAAGATGCAACAATTATTAAGGAGTGTAGTAACAATGAAGGAAGGCACTGGGTCAGCTCTTCAAGGTTTACCTTTATCTGTTGCTGGAAAGTCCGGTACAGCACAAACCGGAAAAGGAAATAAAGTAAATCGGTGGTTCGCTGGTTATTTTCCTTATGATCGTCCTAAATATGCTTTAGTTGTAGTGGATATAGAAACAGGTAATAACCGAAATATGGTAACCCCTATTTTTAAAGAGTTTGTAGAAGCGATTTATCAATTAGAACATGCACAGTAATCTTGCAATTGTATATAAAATGTTTTCAGTTTGTGAAAAAATGTTTGTAATTGTTCAACCTTTTTAGATTTAATGTTACAATAGCAAGTAGGAAAAACTGCATGGAGGTTTGAAGAATGGCAGGAGGATCTAGATTCCAACAGAAACAACAAAAACGTCGTCAAAACGGTGTTTTAAATATTGCGATTGCGATTGTATTATTAGCAGTCATTGTTGTAGCATATCAAGTCTTCTTTACTTCTGATACAACAGAACAAGCGTCTTCTCAAGATAAGAAAGTATCTCAGGAAACAAAGAAAGAGAATAAGTCTGAGAATAAAAAAGCGAAAGAAAAAGAAAAAGCAGAAGAAGAAGCAAAGAAACAAGCTGAGGAAGAGAAGCAAAAGGCAGAAGAGGAAGCTAAGAAAAAAGCTGAGGAAGAAGCAAAGGCAAATGAAAAAGTGTCAGCTGAAAAAACACTTCCAAAGGCGACTGATGCCTATACAAAACCTTCTTGGAAACCAGTAGGTACAACGCAAGGCGCAACGCCGGCAATGACATTTACAAAAGGAACAGCAGATTGGAATGAAATGAATCAAGCAATTTCTTCTGCAATTGAAATTCCTGTAGAACAATTAATTATTCATCGCATTGGAAATAATGGGAAAGAAAAAGCGTATGGTAATGTTCAAGATAAGCAAACAGGGAAAAGATATTATGTAAATATTGAATGGGTACAGAATGAGGGTTGGAAGCCAACACTTGTTCAAACTCTAAACTAAAAAGAGAGAGGTTCTGAAAAGAATCTCTCTCTTTTATAGTTAACGCAATTTTTTAAGTTTAAAATGAACAACAGCACTATAATATGGACGTTTGCTTTCTGGATCCATAATCATTTGGTGAGAAACGCGATGAACTTCAAGCATCAGTGCTTTGTTATGATCTATTTGTTCGTTAATCTTTTTCTCTAAAGAAACTAAGTCGGTTGCTTCAAAAAATTCTACTTTATCCTCTAACATTTCAAAGGTGAATGACATGAAGAAACACTCCTCTCCTTTATTCATCACATTTAGTGTAGCAAAGAAAAGAAGGAAATACCATGTACATTTAGATTGACATTTTAGGAAAGAAAGCATATCATACTGATAAAACCGATAAGAAAAAGGGGAATTTTCATGGGTACAGAATTTAATGGTTTATTTGACGAATGGGCTCATACGTACGACTCATTTGTACAGGGCGAAGATATACAATATAAAGAAGTTTTCGCTCGTTATGAGGAAATTTTAGAGGATGTAGTAAACAAATCATTTGGAAATGTATTGGAATTTGGTGTCGGCACTGGCAACTTAACAAATAAATTATTACTTGCTGGCCGCACTGTTTACGGTATAGAACCGTCACGTGAAATGCGTACAATTGCAAAAGAAAAATTGCCAGAAGAATTTACAATTACAGAGGGAGATTTTCTCAAATTTGATGTCCCAAATACGATTGATACGATTGTCAGCACTTATGCATTTCATCATTTAACAGATGAAGAAAAAGATGTAGCGATTGCGAAATATAGTCAATTACTAAACAAAGGTGGTAAAATAGTCTTTGCTGATACAATATTTGCAGATCAGGAAGCGTATGATAAGACTGTAGAAACTGCAAAACAAAGAGGTTTTCATCAGTTAGCTAATGATTTGCAAACAGAATACTATACACGTATTCCAATCATGCAATCTATTTTTGAAAAGAATGGCTTTCATGTTACATTTACGAGACTAAATCATTTCGTTTGGGTTATGGAGGCAACTAAGCAATAGAAAGAGGGATTAGATTGAGAATTGCTGTAATTGGAGCAATGGAAGAAGAAGTGCGTATTTTACGTGATAAATTAGAACAAGCAGAGACAGAAAGCGTTGCTGGTTGTGAATTTACAAAAGGAATGTTGGCAGGACATGAAGTAATCTTGTTAAAATCCGGTATTGGTAAAGTGAACGCAGCGATGTCTACGACAATGTTGTTAGAAAGATATCAACCTGAAAAAGTAATCAATACAGGTTCAGCTGGTGGCTTCCATCACTCTTTAAATGTTGGAGATGTTGTCATTTCAACTGAGGTTCGTCATCATGATGTGGATGTAACGGCATTTAATTATGAATACGGTCAAGTACCAGGCATGCCACCAGGATTTAAAGCGGATAAAGAATTAGTTGCATTGGCAGAGAAATGCATGAAGGAAGAAGAAAATATTCAAGTGGTTAAAGGAATGATTGCAACGGGTGATTCATTTATGAGTGATCCAAACCGAGTTGCAGCAATTCGTGATAAATTTGAAAATCTTTACGCAGTAGAAATGGAAGCGGCAGCTGTTGCACAAGTATGCCATCAATATAACGTTCCGTTTGTTATTATTCGTGCACTTTCTGATATTGCTGGTAAAGAATCAAATGTTTCATTTGATCAATTTTTAGATCAAGCAGCTCTTCATTCTACAAACTTTATCGTAAAAGTCTTGGAAGAGTTAAAGTAATGTAACAAAAAGGCAACTGTCTCATATAAAGAATTACATACAGTTGCCTTTTCTTTATTGGCAAGTAAGGAGGAGAACACGATGAAGGTGTATCGTGGGGTTCATGAATTAATTGGTCATACGCCGATTGTAGAAATTACTCGTTTTTCACTTCCAGAGGGTGTTCGATTATTTGCGAAGCTTGAATTTTATAATCCGGGTGGAAGCGTGAAAGATCGTCTCGGAAGAGAATTAATTGAAGATGCATTAGCGAAAGGGCTTGTCACAAAAGGCGGAACGCTTATTGAGCCAACAGCAGGGAATACTGGTATTGGACTGGCACTTGCTGCACTAGAGCATGACTTACATGTTATCGTTTGCGTGCCAGAGAAATTTAGCGTTGAAAAACAAGAGCTAATGAAAGCACTTGGCGCAAAAGTTGTTCATACACCAACCGAACAAGGAATGACAGGTGCAATTGAAAAAGCAAAAGAGTTAGTAAAAGAAATTCCAAATTCATATTCTCCAAGTCAGTTTGCTAACGAGGCAAACCCACGTGCTTATTTTAAAACACTGGGACCTGAAATTTGGGAAGCTTTAAATGGAGAAGTGGATATATTTGTAGCAGGTGCAGGTACTGGTGGTACATTTATGGGTACTGCATCGTATTTAAAAGAACAAAATTCCAACGTAAAAACGGTTATTGTAGAACCAGAAGGATCTATTTTAAATGGTGGGGAAGCAGGTTCGCATGAAACGGAAGGGATTGGTCTTGAATTTATTCCGCCGTTTTTAAAGCCGTCTTATTTTGATGAAATTTATACGATTTCTGATAAACATGCCTTTAAACGTGTGAAAGAATTAGCACAAAAAGAAGGGCTTCTTGTAGGAAGTTCATCAGGGGCTGCATTTCATGCAAGTTTGCTAGAAGCGGAAAAAGCAAAACCAGGTACAAATATTGTAACGATCTTTCCAGATAGTAGTGAGCGTTACTTAAGTAAAGATATATACAAAGGATGGGAATAAAAATGAGAGCAAAAACAAAATTAATTCATGGTATTCGCATAGGAGAACCTTCAACGGGATCTGTCAATGTACCAATTTATCAAACAAGTACGTACAGACAAGAAGCGGTTGGGAAGCATAAAGGATATGAATATTCACGCACAGGAAATCCAACACGTGCAGCTTTAGAAGAAATGATTGCAGTGCTAGAAAACGGCCATGCGGGATTCGCATTTGGATCCGGAATGGCTGCAATTACAGCAACAATCATGTTATTCTCAAAAGGAGATCATATCATTTTAACGGATGATGTGTATGGTGGAACATATCGTGTTGTGACAAAAGTATTGAACCGCTTTGGTATTGAGCATACATTTGTAGATACGACAAATTTAGATGAAGTAGCTGCAGCAGTACGTCCAAATACGAAAGCAATTTATGCTGAAACACCAACAAACCCACTATTAAAGATTACAGATATCAAAGCAATTTCTACATTTGCAAAAGAAAAAGGTTTGCTAACAATTATTGATAACACATTTATGACTCCTTATTGGCAGTCACCTATTTCTCTTGGAGCAGATATTGTCCTTCACAGTGCAACGAAATATTTAGGGGGACATAGTGATGTAGTTGCTGGCTTAGTTGTTGTCAATAGTCCGCAATTAGCAGAAGAACTTCATTTTGTTCAAAACTCAACAGGTGGTGTTCTTGGACCGCAAGATAGTTTCTTATTACTACGCGGTTTAAAAACATTAGGTATTCGCATGGAAGAACATGAAGTAAACTCACGTGCAATTGCTGAGTTTTTAAATAACCATCCAAAAGTTAATAAAGTACATTATCCAGGACTTGAATCACATCCGAATCATGCGTTAGCAAAAGAACAAGCAAACGGATACGGTGCAATTATTTCATTCGATGTAGATAGTGAAGAAACATTAAATAAAGTACTTGAGAAAGTACAATACTTCACACTTGCTGAAAGTTTAGGAGCTGTTGAAAGCTTAATTTCGATTCCAGCGCAAATGACACATGCTTCCATTCCAGCTGACCGTCGTAAAGAACTTGGCATTACGGATACATTAATTCGTATTTCTGTCGGTATTGAAGATGGTCAAGATTTAATTGAAGATTTAGCACAAGCGTTGGCATAATGAAAGAGCCGTTAATAACGGCTTTTTTTCTATGGAAAACTTCTCCCTCGTTGGCTGTATTTACTTACTTCAAAAACTATTAGAATATGATACAGTGGTAGGGAGGGGGGATAGAAGTTGAAAGAATTACAACAAAAAATCGCAGATTATACTCGCTTCGGTCAAGTCCTTCTCGCAATATCTACCTTTTTAATGATTGGTTTATTGATTCCAAATGGAGGAAGAGAAACGGTACAATTTTTTGCGATGATGGGTGTTATCGTTTTATTTTTAGCAATGTCGTTTTTCTTTTTTAAACGTGTTAAAGTGTTGCGTGATCGGTTAGAGGAGAACGAGTATGAATAGATGAAACGCTACAAGAAGAATATATCTTTTTGTAGCGTTTTTTTATATAGATAAAATTTTTGTAGAAAATGGATACGTTTTATATTGACAATGATAATCTTTATCAATTATAATGTGAGAGAAGATAGCTCTAATGTGAGAGTTTAGAAGGATTAGAACCGAGTGAAATATCTAGTATATATTTGAAAATTCTACACCCCCCTCAAACCTGTAGTTTTCTTTATACTAGTTATCATATGGAAGCAGTAAACAAGTTTTGTTTACTGCTTTTTTTTTCGTCAAGACTTGTATATCGCTGTAATAATAAAGTTAGCATAGAGATTTAGCTCTTCTACACCACGTTCATCATTTGCAATATCAAAAACAACTGCCTTTCCCTCAATCACTTCTGTTAAAATTTGAATTTTCCCCATATTTTTATTTACCTCGTTTATAATAGATGTAAAACTTGCAATATACTGTACGTTCTGAAATATATTACAGGTCAAGAGGGAATGACCATTTCTATTATTGAAGATATTACGAAGGTAGCTGGAGTATCAAAAGCAACGGTTTCTCGAATACTCAATCGTCATCCTTACGTCCGTCCAAAATTGCGGACAAGAATAGAAGCAATTATTGAGGAACAAAACGATGTACCAATCGCAACGGCTAAAGATTTGAGGTGTCTTCAAACAAATTTAGTTGGTGTAGTTATTCCAAATATATATCATCTTTTTTAGCCAGTTAATTCAAGAATGAAGCCACATATTAAAAAAATCATTATGATATTGTGATTTTACAGTCAAATTATGAGATGGATAAGGAGGTAGCAATATGTTTCATACCGATCGTTTGCAGTTTCGGAAATATACAATGGCTGATTTAGACTTTTATGCTTCGTTATGGGGAAATGAAAAAGTAATGCGCTATATTGGAAATGGGACACTTAAAACATATATGCAGTGTAAAAAAAGCCTCGAAAACTGGGTTCTTCCAGGTTATCAAAATGGCTTAGGACTATTTCTAATGATTGAAAAAGAGACAGCAGTACCGATTGGACACGCGGGACTTGTGCGGCAACAAGTGGACGGTAAAGAAGAAATTGAAATTGGTTATTGGTTACTTCCTGCATATTGGAGAAAAGGTTATGCAAAAGAAGCAGCAACAGCATTTCGGGACTATGGATTTCAAGCACTAAGACTAAAAAAATTAATTTCCCTTATTAACCCCGATCATCCCGCTTCTATTTTTGTCGCTAGAAAGACAGGATTAAGCTATGAAAAAACAGCTTCATTTCATGGGAAGGATGTTCTTGTTTATGCGATTAAAAGAGCGGAGTAATGATTAGTAGGAAGCGATACTTCTAGCGTTGTATAAACGGTATAAGAATAATCTGCTAGCTTATACAATAAGAACAACCTTGAAGGATAGATATACTAGGATAGAGAGAATAGCAATGCGTTGAAAAATCTATATATTCAAACGAAAAGTGATAAGAACATATAAGAAAAGGCTTGTTTTCAAAGTGAAAACAAGCCTTTTATCTGGGCAGTAAGACTCCTATCTCAAGATTCAAAGAGAAGCAAGGAAGATAGGTGAGAGCTCATAATTAGTGAGGGATGAAGACCCTCACTAATTAAAATTTCATTTTATCGGTTTTAGAGTAATTAGTATACGTGTTTTCGGTTTTCTGCATGGCTAGAGATGAGTAGTAATGCAGATTCTTCCCCAATATTCCGAACAATATGAGGCACGCAAGCGCTCCAAGAAAATGAATCACCTTCTTCTACGATTGCAATATCTTCTCCATGCTGTACTTCTAATTTTCCACGTAAAACGAGATGACATTCTTCCCCTTCATGAGCGTTTGGTTTATTTTCTTTCGGGAATCCAACAGGAATCTCTACTAAAGATAAGCGCAGACCACCTTGTTCTGCTACATGTTCAATTCTTTGCTGATCTTTTCCGTATACGCTATATTTCCGCTCTTCTTTTTTAACAATTTTCATGCGATTTTTTTGTTCAAGCAATAAATAAGGAAGAGGAACATTTAGGAAATTGGAAATCGTTTCTAAAGTTGAGATAGATGGTGAAGTTTTATTATTTTCAACCTGGCTCATAAATCCTTTAGAAAGTCCTGTCCCTTCACAAATTTGGGCGATTGTGATGCCTCTGCGTTGACGAATTTCGCGTATTGCAGAACCAATATTCATAAAATCAATCTCCTTTTTGTAAACAACTATTTGTATCATAGCAAAAAAAAATTATTTTTTCTTAAAAAAAATGAATTGACGAATAAAAAATTTTATTGTATGTTTTGTAATGTTAATAAAAGTTCTATATAACAAAACTATAAAGGAGAGAAAGAAATGAATCAACGTATTGGTAATTTAATTATTCGTATCGTGTTAGGAGTAACGTTCTTCATGCACGGTTTAGTAAAATTCCAATCAGGAATTGAAAATATTGCAGGATGGTTTACAAGTATCGGTTTACCTGGTGGCCTTGCTTATGGTGTAGCAACAATGGAATTGGTTGGCGGTTTATTATTAATTATCGGTCTAGGTGTAAGATATGTTGGACTACTATTTGCAATCATTATGCTTGGAGCAATTGTAAAAGTAAAATGGTCAGCTGGTCTATTAGGAGATGGGAAAAATCCTGGTTTTGAATTAGATCTTGCACTATTAGCAATGGGACTTCATTTATTTATTGCGAAAGCTGATGGGTTTATAGATAATTTCTTAAAAGCAACTATGTTTAAAAAAGACTAATCTTATCGGGGGTATAACAATATGAGCTTTCAGCTTCATCCCAACACAGCACTTGGTATTGTTCATCTATACGTATCAAATATAAAAAAATCACGAGAATTTTATACGAATGTATTACAATTCAAAGTCATTCAAGAAGAAGAGACAATCGTTACACTTGGTACAAATACAAATGAACCACTTCTTATAATAGAAGAACAAAAAGATGCTTTACCAAAACAGAGAAATCGAACTGGCCTATATCACTATGCAATTTTATTACCGACGAGACAAGATTTAGCAAATGTGCTGCGTCATCTTGTAGAGAAGGTATATCCGTTGCATGGTGGAGCAGATCATTACTTTAGTGAGGCTCTTTACTTAGCTGATCCAGATGGGAATGGAATAGAAATTTATCATGATCGCCAAAGAGAAGTATGGCGCGATGAAAATGGAGAGCTCCCGTTTGTTAGTAACCCGTTAGATGGTGAAGGATTATTACAGCAAGGAGAGGCATGGAGTGGGTTCCCGAGTGGTACAGTGATGGGACATATTCATTTCCATGTATCTGATTTAGAAGAAGCAAGACAATTTTATGTAGATGGTCTAGGATTTGATGTAACGATTCCACCCCGAAATGGTGCGTTGTTTGTTTCTGCTGGTGGATATCATCATCATGTCGGTTTAAATACATGGCAAGGTGAAGGAGTGCCACCACAAATGCCAAATTCTATCGGCTTGAAATATTTCACAATTGTATTAGCGAATGAAACAGAAACAGAAAAGGTATGTAAAAGCTTAAAAGATATTGGTGTTATTGCGACGTACAAAGAGGGAGTATTACAAGTTGAGGATCCATTTGGCCATCGTATTCGCTTGATTACAAAAGAAGAAGCCTAAGCGGCTTCTTCTTATTTTTTTATAATCGCTTTTTCATTCTGCAAAAAGAGGTCATCAAATTGTTTTGCTAAATCAAAATCAAGTTTTGTTAGTCCTTTTGCATTCCACGATGACAAAGTGATAATCACTGCTTTATACTGAATAAGGATAAATGGATGGTGATTATGTTCTTCTGATAGTTTGGCGGCTTCAGAGACAAATTCGACACCTTTTAAGTAGTCGGAAAACATATATTTTCTTTCAATCCATTTTTCATCTTTCACTGTCCATTTATCTAGCTTCTTTAATTCCTCTTGTACTTCATGATCTGTTAATCGTTGCATTATTTCTCACATCCTTTATTGGAAGTAAAGCAAGTCCATTATGGATTAAACGTTGTACAGATTCATTTTCTGTAAATGTAGAGAGTTGTTGCAGTAAGAAAGAGGCTGTTTTTTGATTTTTGTTATGTTCTACAAGTAACTCTAATATTTCAAGGCGGAGTAGCCATTCTTTTTTATAGAATTGATTTAATACTTCATGTATGGCTACTAATTGTTCTACATCTGAATCTTGCAGCTCACCTTTATTTCGAATATCTCGAACCGTTTGATACATACGATCTAGCTCTGATAGTGAAAGTGGTGCGGGGGTTTTTTCTATTTCTTCATCCATAGGGAAGAATGAAGCTGCATCGGCTGCACCTGGGAATACAGATGTAATGTTAGAACCAACTGCCATATCAAAAGTTCCCCATGAAGCATCAAATAATAAGCGATCTTTATAAACAACAGTGCAATTTGTAAAGGAAATAAGAATGACTTTCTCATCCTGTTTTATAATATCAGTTACAGTTCCTTTTACGTGAACACCACTTGCAAAGGAAAAATCAGCATTGTTTCCAATTCTAATGCCTAATGATTGTAAAGATTCCTCTGTACAATCTTCTAGTGCTATATTGTTTTGTAATAAACCAATTGGTGTACCAAATCCATCTTCATGTACAGCTGTTGAGTGATGAGGCAGTTGCTTATGATTGAATGCTAAAGCTGTTGGTGTACTTGTTTTCAGATAAATTACTTCACCAACCTCATTTTGCACCATTTCTGAGAATGTACCTGTAATTTGTAAACCACTACTTAGTTCAGCAGTCGCTATGTTTTCAGAGCGAATTGCTTTTTCTAATCCTTCCGCACCACCCGTCTTAAAAGCCATTGTTTTAGAAAATGCTTCAAGTGCTTCTATCAGTTCTTCAAATGACTGACAGACAAATAGTTGCGGCTGCATTTTCGTCACATCATATGTTGTCTTTATGCAAGCTTCGATTGAGAATGGCACTTTTTCAACAGCATCTGTTAAACAATACTTACCTTCGCCTACAGAAGATAGTAGACCAGCTCCGTAAATTTTAGGGTTGTCTAAATCGCCAATCAGTCCATATTCAACTGTCCACCAAAAAAGGCGAGAAATTTGTTCCGCTTCTGATACACCTGAAACTAGTTTTTGTTTTTCGATTACTTCTTTTTCTGCTGCTTCAATTTCGTCAGG
Source organism: Bacillus cereus group sp. BfR-BA-01430 (assembly GCF_022663115.1). Classification (NCBI taxonomy): domain Bacteria; kingdom Bacillati; phylum Bacillota; class Bacilli; order Caryophanales; family Bacillaceae; genus Bacillus; species Bacillus cereus group sp. BfR-BA-01430. The sequence continues at coordinate 22,340 of NZ_JAKUEW010000017.1, read as the reverse complement.
TGTAGAAGTTGGACTTTCTTTTACAATGGTGAGTGTGCGAACTGCTTCAAAGGCATCATGCTCTTCTTTTGTTGAGAAAGCTTTTGCTCCAATTTGTCCAAAGCGTTTTACATACTTAGCATATGTAGGATCAAGTAAGATTGGAGCATGACCTGCTGCTTCATGAACGATATCAGGTGCTGGTGTATATTCAATATTTTCTACTTTGCGAATATCTGTTGCGATTGGTAGTAAACCATGACCTTGGAAGTCAAAAAATGCGACTCCGGGAATGAGACCATCAATCGTTACAGCTCCCCATCCGCTTGGTGCTAAACATTCATTCATTTCTTCCACTTTTGGAATTGCATCTATATTAATACCAGATGATTTTAATCCGTTCACATAAGCTGGATGAGCCACATCTTTTAAAAAGTTATGGTTTTGCTTCATAATATAGCGCCATACAGCGTGATTAATGGGTGTGTATTGATCATAATGCTGCTGAGACACAAATGGCTTTAAATGAGCTGGAATTTCTGTCTTCTTTTTCATTTCTACATCCTCCTTTTTTCTCTCATCAATTGGTTATGAGTTCTTTCTGTCAGTAGAAATTCACTGAAATATCATCCTTTATAAAATGTATCACCACCATTTTTAAAAATGTAAACGCTTATAAAAATTTTATCATAAGATTCCGAATTGTTTAACATTTGTTTTGTGAGAAACAAAAAAAGTTAGTATTGGATCATTTGATAGAGGGAGATGAAATAGCGATACCCCACCCTTCTATTTTAGGATAGCTTACTTGGTGAAGTTTTGTACGGAGTAGAGGGTGAAGAAAACACCACTGATAAAAATTTTATCTTATCTAAAATATAGCGATGGGGGAATGATAAGGAGGACGAATAATAGGGGGATAAAGAAAATGTGTAAAAAGTGGTTTTTTCTTATAATTTGTATGTTTTATTTATATGGGAGTATTTCTACTGTTCAAGCGGAAACAAAAGATATAAAAGTAGCTTTTATCCGCGATCATAATTTATGGGTAAAAATAAACGGTAAGGAAACACAAATAACAAACGGAGAATATATTACAAAACCGAAATGGTCGCACGATGGGGGATGGATTGCATATGCAAAGGGGAAAGAACAAAATCTGCTTGAATTGTACCGCATTAAGGATGGGAAAAAAATTGTGCCATCTCAAACGGAGGCACGAAATTATCAATGGTCGCCGACAGACAACATCATTGCGTTTAAATTTACAAAGACATTAAATATATTTGATGCAGAAAAAAAGAATGCCACATTTGAAAATGTATCAAGCGGCACCGGAGACTATGCATGGTATCCAGATGGAAAGAGATTCCTTGTTTCATCTGAAGCCCAGCTTCTTCCAACAGGTTGGACAGGGGCGCAATTATACGAAGTACAAAAGGAAGCTCAACTGAACCCAAAGAAAATAAAACATTTGTATTCACTACCGAGTATGCAGGAGGATTTCTTTGCTTATGTTGCAAGTAAATTTACGTGGTCTCCAAACCGAAAGTGGATTGCTTTTTTAGCTGTGCCAACAGCTTCATGGTCTGCTGATAGCAACACGCTTTGTCTTTTGAAAGCAGATGGAAGGGATTTTACAAAAATAGACCAAATGTTATTAAATAGTAGCTGGATACAATGGGCACCATCAAAAAATACATTAGCATATATTGAAGGAAGCGGGAGATTCGCTGTTAAGAATAAGCATTTAAAAGTAAAAGAATTGCCAGCGCTTCAACAAGAAACGTTTACTCCTAAAGGATATGTGGATTGGGATTTTACATGGCATAATAATGAGCTGATTACACTTTCAAGAGCGAAAGAGATGAATTGGGAAAATGAAGAAGAAAAGAGAGTTTTGCCTTCATTATATCAAGTGAATATTGAAACAAATCAACAACGTCAAATCACAATTCCTCCTCAAAAGTATGGTGATTATCATCCAGTTTATATAAGGAATCATAAGTTAACATGGATGCGTTCTAATCGAAAAAAGGCAGAGATGTGGTTGGCGAATGCGGATGGATCAGCAGCGAAGAAATGGGTTAAGAATATAGATGTCCCTCAGTCGTATTATGAAAAATGGGATTGGGAAGAAGTGATTTCTGTTAAGGAAGTTTAAGAAACCCACCTAAAATATACTTTTAGGTGGGTTTCTTCTAATTATTTATGCGTTTTATTTGGCTTCTTCTTTCCAGGGTTTCCATTTCCTTGCCGCTTTCTATTTTGCTCATCCTTTGCTTGTTTTTCATGCAATGTGTTTAAGTAATCATTTGAACTATTCATGAATGATTCCTCCTCAAAGTTTCGTGTTCTCTCTGTTACTATAACCAATTGTGGTAGAAATGATGATTAGAGGTTTAGGGGGAGATAAATGATTGTATTTATGAAATTTTTTGAGGAGAATATTGTAAGTGGAAGGGATTAGGATGTTGCTATTGAAACTAGTATGACAATATATATTGAATTTCATATAGAGGAGGTGAGAGATGAACTTTTTTTGTAAGGCATGGTCAAGGAGTACATACCAAAAATGTGCCAGTAAGTTTGCAAATCGAGCAGCCTCATTTGACAACAGAAGGGAAGCAACAAGCGCTGTTACTTCGAAAGAGTTTACCGCTGAATGAAAATGATGTGCTAATTGTAAGTCCGACACTTCGAACTTTACAGACTGCGGAAATTTGGAGCTCGCAAGTATTTTGTCGAAAAATAACTCATTCCTGTATTTCACCGCGTATTTTTCCATACCGAAAAGAAGCAAGAACTTTGCCATGTGATTAGTTGTTAAATCGGGAGCTCATTCAAAAGTTATTTCCTAATTTTTTAGTAGGAGATAGTAAGAATAATCTGTTATGGAAAGAAGGAACCAATACAATATTAGAACAAGACTTTATGAATATAGCGGATGAATGCATAAAATGGTGCTATACATTACATGCAAACAGAATTTGTCTTGTTTCTCATGATGGAACAATTACAGCATATAGGCAGTATTTGCAAAAGAAAATATTGACAAGAGAGGATTTTTTAGAAGAAACAGGTATATATAAATTAAAGCTATGAATGGAGGGAGTATATGAATATTGCATTAGTAGTCGGTGATTATTCCAATCTAGAAGCACAATCACTGCGATCGACACTTGAGTATTTTGGGGCGAGAGTGATTACCTATTGGATTGGGCGACCGCGAGATTTGATGGAAATCCTTTCGGGAGAAGTTTTGTATGACGATATACATTATATTGTTTTTTGTTTCCATGGCGACGAAGGAGAAATGATAATGGGAGAATTAGCTGAAGAAGTATATGAAGAAAATGAACCGAGAGGAAACTTTGGCGTAACGGAAATTAGCAAATATGCAAAATTGCATAATAAGCATATTTTTAATAATGGATGTACATTAGGAAATAGAAAACTTGCAGAAGCATTTCTAAATAGCGGAGCAAAAACTTATATTGGTTCGGTAGATGATGTCGATGGAAATGCAGCATTAATGTTTATCATTCGCCTATTTTATGGGTTAATGAATCATAAACAAACAATCACGGAAGCATTTCAAACAGCGAAAACAATAGATGATGAAACGTATACTTTCCAATTATATAGATGAGAAAATGGCGTGCTTATTCCATATAGGATGAGCACGTTTCACATGTATTACATCATTTTTCACATTCTTTTAATGAAAACAATTATCAATTGTGGTATGATATTTTCAAGTTTTTATATGTAATAGAAGTAACTATATAAATATTAGCTTTAGATGTTTTATATAATTGTCACAAACTATTCATAATTAACATTTTAAAAATAAGTAACTAATGTTATTATATTTTTGTAACTAAATCAATTACAACTATAGGAGGAAGAAATGTTTATTCAATTTTTAAGAGAAAACAAAGCAGTTTCTTTTGTATTAGCGATTATTCGTGTTTATCTTGGTTATACATGGCTGATGGCTGGGATCGGTAAATTACAAGGAAAGGGATTTGATGCGACAGGGTATTTACAAGGAGCCATTGAAAAATCAAAAGGAGCACAACCGGCTGTACAAACTTGGTGGGCGTCATTTTTACAAGATTTCGCAATTCCGAATGTAGATCTATTCAATACGCTTGTAACATGGGGAGAAATTCTAGTTGGAATAGGCTTAATTGTAGGTTGTTTAACAAAAACAGCTATCTTTTTTGGTCTTGTAATGAACTTTTCCTATATGTTTAGTGGGTCTATTGGTGTAAATCCGCAAATGGTTATTTTATCTATGCTTATTCTTGTTTCGAGTATGAATGCTGGCAAACTGGGACTTGATGGCTGGATTGTAGCAAAATTATTCGGTTCAAAACTAAAAAAACGACAGAAACAAGCTGCTTAATATAGGAAAAGGGTATCTCATATACGGGATACCCTTTTGATTATTTTATTGGTGAAATAGGATTTTTTTCAAAGAACTCTTTTACATATCCTACAAATTCTTCCGGCTCTTGACGGAATGGAGCATGATAGCCTTTTTCGATAATATGGAAAGTGCTATTTTTCAAGAATTGATGATATGTTTCTCCTTCTTTCCAAGAAACGCTATTGTCATTTCTTCCCCAAATAATTAAGGCCGGAGTGGTTATTTCCGCTGCATTAATATTTAGACGGCGGGGCCATAATTTCATTTTGTTGTAATGTGCTTCATCATTTCGTTTAAATTTCACTTTATTTTCATCGTAATCGGTAATAGAAGAAACATTGCTTAAATCTGCAGATAACTTTGGTTTAGGTGATCCGTTTTTATTCGTTAATGCAGCAGCGCCTGTAGCATCTGCTAAAATAAGGTGCGTGACTGCTTCAGGATATAAATATGTTAAATTGAGAGAAATTTCTCCCCCCATAGAATGGCCGAGTATCGCAAATTTATCATAACCTAGTTTTTTCATTAATTTATAATATAAATTTGCGTGAGTTGGGAAAGAATAGTAAAAATCCATCGGTTTTGATGATTTTCCAAATCCTAAAGCATCAACAGCAATAATTGTATGATCTTTTGCTAAATCTGAGTAAATTTTTTGAAAGCCATCTGATGATCCGCCGAAACCATGAATCATAAGTAGCGGAGGTTTTTTGTCACCGATTTGTTTAAAATAAATGGTTTGTCCATCTATTTCTACCATTTTTTCATTGGTAGTGACTGCAACGGTGAGGATATCTTTTGCTTGTTTTACCGGTTTTTCTGCCACGCTACATGATGCTAATAGCATAAGAGCAAGACAGCTGACGATGTAGCATTTTATTTTATTCAAAGATGTGTCCCCTTTCTAGCATAAGGCTGCATCTATCATAGTAAATAGCATATCACGATTTCCAGGAAGGTGTCTTCCATTTCTGATCATAAGTGGAGAACGTAATGTTTCCTGAAATTGTTCATTTTGTAAGTAAGTGCGAAATGTGATTTGTGGTTGCAGGACATCAATCCGAATCACGCCATTCCACATTTGAGAGATTTGTTGTAACAATTGAATAGCATCTTTTTCCTTTTTCGCGATAAGAGGTGTTACACATAGAATATTTCCTTTTTGTATACATAGTGTAAAGGCATCTATAGTACCATTCGTTTCTAGTTTAAGAGAGAATGCTATTCTAGGTAGTAATAATGAATAAAGTTGTCGTCGATTGGCACCTGTTGCGGTTTGATCAAGCTGAACGATAGAGTCAAAATCGCGTGGCGCAATTGTCTTAAAATGGGGGGATTTCATAGTTGGATTTGTAACGAGTTTTTCAAACCGATGGACATTTGTTATTGTTTCAAACCCAAATGATTGATATAAAGGTACGCCGACGTCGGTAGCAATAAGAATAGTAGGAAGAGAAGAATCGGCTAATTGTAAACAATGTTCTAGTAAGGCGCGGCCTATACCTTGTCTCTGAAAATTTGGATGAACGATTAACATACCGATAGAAGAACATGCTGGTTGAAAGGGGAATACCCCGCCAGCGGCAACGAGTTTTTTATTTTTTATATAGCCTAATAATGTCCCGATTGAAAGATATAATTCAAATTGTTTTTGCATGAAAGATTTAGGTTGCAACCATCCAACGGACTCACAAAGGGATAGTAAATCTGGAATGTTCCATTTGTTTAATCGTTGTATTTTCATAGAATCGCCCCCACTTCTTTTTAGTAAATAAACTTTAGTTATGAAAGCCATTTCGGTTTATACTGCTTGTTTTGTCCAAAATGGATATAAATATTTTATCACAAGGAAAGGAAGATACACTCGTCTATTGTAAAGATCAAAACACTTGATAGGAAAGGACAAAGTTATACAAATTATAACGATAATTTACATAACTTAACAAAATATTTACGTGAGACTAATCTTTTCTTAACAGTTTTTCAGTAGATTGGGTAGTGGGAACTGAATAATCTGTTGGGGGGACAAAAAAGTGAAGAAAATGATAAAGAAAGCATGGCCATTTGCCGTTGTTGCATCGTTAGCAATTACTTCAGTGGCAACGTGGAACTTTACACATTCAGAAACAATCAAAGCAGATAGTAAGGGGAATAACGCGAAAATTAAGAACGTTATTGTATTAATTGGGGATGGTATGGGCCCTTCTTATATGACAGCTCATCGTTATATGAAGGATGACCCAAAAACATTTGGAATGGAGCCGACAGAATTTGATAAACATCTTGTAGGGACGCAAAAAACATATCCAGAAGATGAGCATGAAAATATTACGGACTCTGCATCGGCTGCAACAGCAATGTCAGCTGGTATTAAAACATATAATGCAGCGATTTCGGTTGATAATGATAAAACGGAAGTCAAAACCGTGCTTGAGCAGGCAAAAGAGCAAGGGAAAGCAACAGGATTAGTTGCAACTTCTGAAATTACACATGCAACGCCAGCTGCGTTTGGTGCTCATGATACGAGTCGTAAAAATATGGATGGTATTGCAGACGATTACTTTGATGAAAAAATTAACGGAAAACATAAAATAGATGTTATGCTTGGTGGCGGCATAAAAAACTTTGCGAGAAAGGATCGTAACCTTACAGAGGAATTTAAAAAATCTGGTTATAGTTATGTAACAGATCGAGAGCAATTGTTACAGGATAAAAACGATCAAATTCTTGGTTTATTTGCACCAGGTGGCTTAGATAAAATGATTGATCGCAATGAACAAACACCTTCATTAGAAGAAATGACAAATGCAGCAATTGATCGCTTAAAGAAAAATGATAAAGGCTTCTTCTTGATGGTAGAAGGTAGCCAAATCGATTGGGCTGGTCACGATAATGATGTCGTTGCAGCGATGAGTGAAATGGAAGACTTTGAAAAAGCATTTAAAGCGGCAGTTGAATTTGCGAAAAAGGATAAGCATACGTTAGTTGTCGCAACAGCTGACCATTCTACAGGAGGCTTCTCTTTAGGCGCAAATGGTGAATATAACTTTAAAGTAGATCCTCTGAAAGCTGCTAAACGTACTCCGGATTTCATGGCAAATGAAATTGCAAAAGGTGCCAACGTAGAAGAGACATTGAAAAAGTATATTGATTTAGAACTAACACCAGAAGAAATTCAAGCAGTAAATGATGCTGCTCCGTCAAAAGATGTGACGAAGATTGATAACGCAATTGAAAATATCTTCAATAAGCGATCTGTTACGGGATGGACAACAGGCGGACATACTGGTGAGGATGTAAATGTATATGCATTTGGACCAGGTAAATACTTATTCTCAGGTGTTCAAGAAAATACAAACTTAGCAAAACGTGTTTTTGATATTGTAGGCGGCGGTGACCCAAATAAAGGTAGACGCTAATTGTGAAAAAAAGCGGGGCAATTTGCCTCGCTTTTATATTTTTTAGAAGAAAAAAGCACGGATTACATTTTCACATTATAATGGCAATGAAATTTGATTTGTACATGCTTCAATTTCATCGATATCTTGGCGAATGGTTGCCATTTTATTATCCAGCTCTTCAGCTTTCATGGCAGCATCATGTAGTTCATCCTTTAAATAATCAGGGATATTTCCTTCATATTTATAATAGAACTTATGTTCTAAGCTTGCCCAAAAATCCATTGCAAGTGTACGTAACTGAATTTCAGCAAAGACATCCTTTGTACCAGAATTCAATAATAATGGATACTTAATGATCATATGCAAACTTTTATACCCATTTTGTTTCGGAGTGTCTATATAATCTTTTACCTCTACAACTTGCATATCTTCACGATTTTCAATTACTTGTTTTAAATGATAAATGTCTTCTACAAAGCAACATGTAATCCGAATGCCGATAATATCATGTAAATGTCTCTGAGCATTTGCGATTGTTGGGGCTAAATTTTTACGTTCCAACTTTTTTATAATGCTTTCAGGTTGTTTTAGCCTTGTTTTTATATGTTCAAACGGGTTGTAGTCTTCTAGGAACTGAGCTTCCCGATTCATAATTTCAAATTTTGTTTTTAACTCTTCTAAAGCAAATGTATATGGTAATACAAATGTTTTCCAATAGTTAACAGTTGATTGGTTATATTCCATTTATATACACACCTTTTTCATATTTACAACTCAGGTTGCTTATTATACTAAATACCAAATCATATAAGCACATGCTGCAAATGATGAAATCATGAAACGATATTTGGTTTTCATATGCTTTAACTCCTTTCTTCTCCATTTTTCTATATCAATTCAAAAAATTGTTAGCAAATTGATTATGTACAAGTTTAATAGTAATAGATTGATGTGAATTTCGTATGAACTAATTGTTTCAGCTTTTTGTCTTTTGGATAATGAGTGCAAGAATTCCTTGAATTTGAGATATTTTAATTGTATTCTTACACATGATAGGTTGAATAATTTTTGTATTTGTATATTAAGGAGGAGCAATCGTGAATTTTGAAGAATTAGCAAATGCTAGACGATCGGCGATAAAATTTTTAAAAGATATAGAAATTCCGGAAGAAGATTTTAAAAAAATATTTGAGCTTACAAAACTTTCACCTTCTTGTTATAACTTGCAACACGCACACTATATTGTAATTCGCAATCAAGAGCGTAAAGAAAAATTAAGAGAACTTGCTTTTGGACAATATAAAGTTTCAAGTGCATCAGCTGTTGTTATTGTATGTGGAGATAAGAAGGCATATCAAAACGTTGAAAATATTTATTTTGGCATGAAAGTGTTAAAGATGATTGACGAATGCGAGTATATAAATACTGTACAAAAAACGAAAGATTTATATGAAGGAAGAGGAGAGCGCTTTATGGAAGATGAAGCGATTCGTAATGCTTCATTAAGCGCAATGACCTTTATGTATGCGGCAAAATATTATGGGTATGATACATGCCCAATGATTGGATTTGATGAAGAAGCAATGAAAAAGGAATTAAATATTCCGAATCATTTGATGCCAATGCTTATGATTACAATGGGAAAAGCTGATACTAGTAAAGTAAGAGCACGTGGATATAGAAAACCAATTGGAGAATTTGTTACTTATGAATCGTTTTGATTCATAAGTAACTTGTTGTAGATTATAAAATATACATAATATGCATAGAAAATTTTTCGTATGTAATTGACAAAAGGGATGTTTCTGTATACGATATAAATCGTAATGATTACGTTTTAGTTGCGAACTTGAATCAGAAAGGAGGGTTACATATGCGTGTTAATATTACATTAGCTTGTACAGAATGCGGAGATCGTAATTATATTACAAAGAAAAATAAACGAAATAATCCGGAACGTATCGAATTAAAAAAATATTGTCCACGATTAAAGCGAGTAACATTGCATCGTGAAACGAAGTAAGGCAGCTAGAAAGATCTAGCTGTTTTTTTATAGATGTCCATTCCTTTTTATGGAATAATAAAAGGGATAGACATGGAATGGGAGAGGGTATGATGGAGGTAAACGATCAAAAAAGAAAAGAGCAAGTTGCACATATTATTGAAATTCCAGACGAATATGTGCTTGTTGTAGATGATGAAAAAATGAACGAAAAGGTACATCTCCTTTGGTGGGAGAAATGTGGTAAGCCTGAGGAAAGCATTCAAGTATGTTTGCGGAAAGAGGATGGGGAATTATTAGAATTATCTGTTCGTAAAGAAACAATGCAAAAACGAAACGGAATTGCGGAATCAAAAGCGAAGGAATTTGCAGATGCATTTATAAAAAAACATGCACCTTATATACATGAAGCGTGTAACTTTATATATGTAACTTCAAAAAAAGAGTGTATTGCCGTTGAATATAAACAAGAAGTACATGGATGCCCTTTACCTCGAACGGGTTGTGTAGTGGAAATAGATCTACTCGGAAATATTATCACATTTAGAAATGAAGGAATAAAAGAAAGACCAGCTTGGCCGAGTTCCATTATTAAGAAGGAAGTTATTTTAGACAAATTGCGAAAAAAACAGGAAGTGGAACTTGTTTTTGTACATCTTTCTCACGGATGGCTTGCATATGAGAATCGCGAAATGAAGGATGGATACAATCTTGTATACGAGCCGATTACAGCACATGCTTTTATAAATCCGTGTACAGGAGCAGACTTACATGATAGAAGTCATTATATCATTGAAACAGCCCCATTGCCGTCTTTGAAAGAAAAAGTGGAAGTGGCAACAGATATTTATAAACTACTGCATATAGATACGACAAAAATGAAAAAAGTACATGAAAAGACTGAAGGAAGAGAACTGACAAGTGTTTGGACAAAGTTGTCAACGGAAGAAAGGCAGCGAAAAGATAACGATAAATCTTTTGATACATATTGTAGACAACACATTCCTATCTTGCAGTATGAAGAGGCAACGACTATAACAATGGATCAAGAGACAAATCAATTGCTTACATACTGTAAGTGGGGAAAGACTGCGTGCGAAGAACCAATATTAACACGTGAGGAATGTTTGGAAAAAGCATTGCAATTTTTAGGGAAAGTGTTTCCAAATTTTGAAGAATACCTTCGTATTTGGAAGAACCAAGAGGATGATGAGGATCCAGGGCATTTTAATTTTTATGTGTATGTGAATGGGATTCGTATTGAAGGTGAGATGGTGAGAGTCGTTGTGGATGCATCATCAGGAGAAGTAGACATGTATCGTGGTGTATCGCAACAGGTAATTGAACAGCTACTCAGTTATGACACAAATGTAAAAGTGAATCAAGAAACAGCATTATCTACTTATTGTCAAGCACTTCACGTACGATTGAAATGGTTTGAAGAATGTGAGACAAATCCGCCTCAATATCAGCTTGTCTATGTGCAAACGACCGGGAACATGAGTGATGGATATGGTGCAGATTATGAAAATAGAAAAGAAATTCGCTATATTGACGCACATACAGGAGAAAAGATTTGGAGTAAGTAAGTTTACAAAAAAAGTCCACCGAGAACTCTTGATGGACTATTTGTATCTCTCTCAAATAGTAAGTGAATTGGTTTTAATGCAATTTAAGTATTCTTTTTTACAGCATATCATTATCCCCTACCGTAAAATCGTAAGCACGTTAATGTTCACCTTCTCCACGCACAGGCAATATGTTTTCATGATGAATTTTCATATTTCAATGGGTACAGACACAAACAACTTCACGCCCACATACATATAGTAAAGACCACTATTTTGGCGGGGGTGAAGGGGTTGAGTTTATTCGCCGCAATTGGATATATGGTTCGTGAAGTGTTTGTGTTTGTTTCTTATGTAAAAAACAATGCGTTTCCACAACCATTGTCACCAGATGACGAAAAAAAGTACTTAGAGTTAATGGAGCAAGGGGATGCTCAGGCGAGAAACTTATTGATTGAACATAACTTGCGGCTTGTGGCCCACATTGTTAAGAAATTTGAAAACACAGGTGAAGATGCAGAAGATTTAATTTCAATCGGCACGATCGGACTTATTAAGGCGATTGAAAGCTATTCAGCAGGAAAAGGAACAAAGCTTGCAACATATGCAGCACGCTGTATTGAAAATGAAATTTTAATGCATCTCCGCGTTTTGAAGAAAACGAAAAAGGATGTTTCACTTCATGACCCGATTGGGCAAGATAAAGAGGGGAATGAGTTATCAACTACACTTTATCCTGTTTTGAAAAATACTGTAGAATCAAGGTCTACAGGCTTACTTTGGTAACTTAGGATATAATGTCAAAGTAAAATCATCTTTATATTGATGCTTTTCTTTATTATAAACAGCTTTTTCAAGTACGGACTTGAGAAGGCTGTTTTTCTTTTTAGGGTCATCAGTTTTAGTGTACAAATCAAGCACTCTTTCAACTTGAGGGATAATATTTTCTTGCGCTTCCTCTCGTTGTAACTCACTATTAATGCTTTCTTTAACAGTATCAATATCTTGTTGTAATTTCTCAGTTTTTGCAGAAAGTGATTTAGAGCGATTTAAGAACATTTCATCAGTATAAATGCCGCGTTCAAGCAAATCAAATAACTTTTCTTTTTGTTTTTCTGTTTCGGTTAATTCTTTTTCAAGATTTTTTAACATTTGTCGATAAACATTTATTTGCTTTACTTCGCTTGATGCTTCTTCTGGTGTGTTTGCTTCGAAGTTAGCTTTGTATATTTCTAACCATTCAGCTAGTCCTTCTAAAATACGTTGTTCCACTAGCTCATAATTACTAGATTTATTATGACATCGTGTTTGGTTATAGCATTTTAAAGCGGGTTTTTGAGTTGTATATGGACGATATACCATAGATGCACCACATTTAGCGCATTTAACAATTCCAGCTAACGGACTTTTAACACCGTTAATTAATTGGTACGGAACATGGTAGCGACCTTTTAAAATAGCTTGTGCTTTTTCAAATAACTCTTCTGAAATAAGAGCTTCGTGTTTTCCATCCACTACAATCCATTCACTTGTATCTCGCGTTCGTGTATCTTTCACTTTTCCTGGTGTAGTAGATTTTTTTATTTCTTTCTTTTTCCATGTTACTTTCCCGCAATATACAATATTTTTAATAATTCCTAATACAGTCCAGTTACCCCACGTTTTTCCTTTCGCCGTTTTATATCCTAATGTATTTAATTTATTTGCAATCATGGAAGCACCAATTCTAATTTCTGGATCATCATGTGTGTACCATTCGAAAATTAATTTTACAACTTCAGCTTGTTCAGGATGTGGTTCTAATGTACGACCGTTCTTTATCTTTTTTATAACATAGCCATATGGTGGATTGGTACTGATATAATTACCAGCTTCTACAGAAGCAATACGGCCGCGTTGCATACGCCGTGTAATGATTTTTAACTCTTTACGCGCCATAAACGCTTCAAATTCACTGTATTCTTCGTCCCATTCGTCGTTAAGGTCATAAGTCTTCCTAGGTGTCATAATCTTTGTATTCGAGCGTTTGAACGTTTCTAAGATGATTCCTTGTTCTTTCATACCACCGCGACCTAAACGATCCATATCCATACAAAGAACAACATCATATTTGTTATTTTCTACATCTTGAAGAAGTTTCAGCATTTCAGGTCGATGAACAAGACTTTCACCAGATACGATTTCTTCATGTACAGCAATGATATTTAAGTTTTTTTCTTTTGCAACTTTTAGAAGTGCTGTTCTATGTTTAGCTAATGTTTCGCCTTCGCCGCGTTGTTCCGCTTCAATGTCAGCACGTGATTTACGTAAATAGATTGCTGTCTTCATAGCAATTCCTCCTTATTTAACATCCATTATACGAAAAGGAAATAGGATAAAGAAGTAAATGTAATAAATAGCAAAATAAAAACCCCTTTTTAGGAGTTTTTATTTTAGCCCAAATTGTGCTTTATTCATTAACTTATTATTTTGAAACATAAAGTTAGCGTTAGCACCTATAGAACCTTCGCCTTCCCATTTATACATAATTGTATAGAATTCAGTCCCTTTTTCTCCTGATTCAGATAAGATGGTTCCGTCACTTCCAATAATATCTTTTACTTGTTCATAAGTCATTCCATTTTGAATACGATTAAATTCTTCTTTCGAGACAGTATGTTTATTTTCAGACGCATGTGTACCTTTCACTTCTGGTTTCGAGCTGTTTGATTCCTGTATCGGAGATTCTATAGTACTCACCTTGGCTTGTTTGGTGTCACCCTCATTATCTATGAAATGTTTAGTGATATTAAATTTTACGTTATATTTTTTACGTTGGATAACATCTCTATCTTTATTTAGTTTTGCTATTTCAAATTTGAAATTCACCCAATCAGCAGACTCTAAATTTGTACTATTCGATATGAATGTTATTATGCCTTGTTTAGGATCATTTATTTTATCTCCAGGATTAAATAGAGAAGTTTTAATCATATTTGTATTAGAGTTTTGAGTTAAATTATGGTTATTATTAGTAGTTATCTCTAATTGAGTTGTGTTAAATACAAAAGTTGAAGAAGATTCATTATTGATAATAAATGCACTTCCAATAGCTCCTAAATAATTATTTTGATAAAGTTCACTTTTATTTGATAAAGAAAGAGGGTTTATTTTAAATTTAAAACCATCAAAATCATCTTCAAATATAGCATTATCATAGAATACCCATCTAGTTTCTTCAGAAGCACGATAAAGTCTAAAATCACCAGCATCAATAGTTTTTTCAACAGTTAAAACATCTTTGATAGAGTGATAATGTTCCTTATCGTCATCAAATTCCTTAATTCGATCTGGTTTTCCTATAACATTCTCCAAAGTGCGTATTTCTTTATCATAGTTTGGACATATATCTTTTGTTGGGGCGTGACCAATACCACCAACACAATACGATTGAATAATTACATTTCCTTTTCTTACTTGGTACTGTTTAATATTTAGTTTTTTAGATTGTTCAAATTCCGTATTGAAATTCTTTTCAGCTGTTTTACTATCTTCGTATTCGTCAATCATCATATTATTAGCAAATCCAGAAGTTTCAGTATTCTTTAATCTGATTGAGGAAAGTATATCTTTTTTTTCACCACGTTGTGTTCCGAGTTTTTCATCTAATTTATACCCCATTTTAGAAGCTTCAACTTTCGTAGCTATATCGTCAACAGTATATTTTTGCTCTTTAGTTAGCTGATAAACAACATTAATTGTTAGGATTGCTATTCCGATAACAATGGCTGATATAATTAAATATTTTTTTGAAATCTTCATGAATATAGCTCCTTTTTAGGTGATTGATATGTTTTTAAACGAGAAAATCCTCCTGGAACTCCATGAATTTCCGCTACTTCTTGCATTGAAAGACTTGTATTTTTATATTGTGAAATCATTTCATCAGTTAGTAATAGTTCAACAGCAAAAGTGTTCGCTTCAATTTCTAAGCGATCTACAGAATAAAATGTTTTCTTTCTCAAAAATGGAGTGTTTGATTTCGGATGTAATAAAGCATGCCCAAGTTCATGAGCACAAACAAAACGTTGAGTGATTTCGTCTATTTTATTATTAATATGAATAAATTTTAATCGTTTATAAGTGTTGTAAAAGCCAAGGGTATTCCCCAAGTCTTCATACAACACGATAATTTCTTTTTGCCTGGCGATTTCAAAAGGATTTGTTGTCTCGTATTTTTTCGTGATGTGTAGTACGAATTCTTTAATGTTCATCCCGATTAACTCCTTTTATTCTTTTCGATACTTTTTCGGAGTAAATTTTTGCTTAGCTAATTGTTTTGCCATACGCATTGAGTTTTCAAGAGAAATACGAATCATTTCTTTTGTATGTTCATCGATAGGTTCACCATCAAACATAAGAGCATCATCACTATTTTCTAGTTCTTCTAATGTTTTCTCTAAATCCTTTGCTATGTCGCGTTCTTCTTTTTCAGATAATGCAGGTAGTTCATTAATCGTCATTTCTTTTTTTTGAGTTCTACCTAACAAATAGTCAGTTGATACGTCAAAAAAATCGGCGATTTTCTCAAGTGTTTCATAATCAGGTTGTCTAAATCCTCTTTCATAATTAGATAAATTTTGATTAGGTATTTTTAATTTTTCAGCAAGCATTTTTTGTGTGAGTTTTTTACTTTCACGTAAAGAGCGTATTCTTAGCCCAAGAGTCATAAATTGTTCCTCCCTTCGATAAACTAATTGTATATTATTATTCAAAATGAATAAAATTTATATACGAAAAGTATAAAAATGTGTTGACTTATACGAAATGTATAATTATTATTAAAGTATGAGTTATACGAAACGTATAATAAAGGAGGTGGAGTTTTGAAAGTCCACGAAAAGATTAGATATATCCGTCAAAATAAAGGAATTACACAAGTTTATGTGGCGAAAAAACTAAATATCCCTGTTCAAACGTATAGCGGGTATGAGTTAGGAAGAAGACGGATTGATGTTGAATTGTTAAAGGAAATTGCAAAAGTTTTAGAAATTCCAATTGCAAATTTTTTTAAATAAAAAATATACGAAACGTATATTTTGCTGGAAGTAGGTGGAAAAATGTCAGCAATTCAAATGGCTGTACCAGTAGATCAGCAGCATACATATGTACAAAACACTTCAAGAGGTGACAGCATGAACCGTCAAGAAGAGTATGCGGCGACTTATCAATTTGGAAATACACAAGTAAATATTGTGGCCCCGCCACCTAAACCAAAAAAAGAGATAGATGCAATCATTCGTGAAATGCATTTAGCTGGTTGGGCCATTATTCGTGAAATGCAAGAAAAAAATGTTGAGAGTTAATTCCTCTCTTCTTACACAAAAAATAGACAAGTTATGTATGTACTAAATTCATTATAACTATTTGAAAACTTAATATGGAGGCGAACAAATATGCGAACAAGTATTTATTGTAATTCATCGATAAATACACTTTTACAAAATGCTAGAGAGTGTTGCGAAGATGCAACATTAAGAACAAAGAAAGGATTAGCTGAGTATTTAGGGATTACATATGAACGCTTAAAAAATATTGAATTAGGTTTTTCAAAACCACAATTCGAACTTGCGATGGATTGGTGCGATGCAACAGGAGCAAGGCTAAACAAGCAGGCCATTAAACACATTTACGGTGTAGGTTTGCCACCAACTGATCCACGCTTAACCAATGATGTTAATTTACAGCTTATGAACTATATTAAGCAAGCTGAAGAAGGAATTGCAGCCGCGAAGGAAATCATGAAGTTGCAAGTTACAACACGCTCATGGCAAATGGATGAAAAGAAGAAACATGAATATGCAGTTCATGCAAAAGAAATATTTGATACCATTCAAGCCACTCAATCCGTTGTACAAGCTTTAGAACAAGTTCATCTTGGCATTATGGAACAAATACAAAAGAGTTGGTTACAAAAAGCTATGTCTGAAAATGTTGTGATTCAAACGGTGGATAGTTTAGTTCATCTAACTAAAGCCTTATAAAGGAGTGGATAACATATGACAGTAGATTATAAAAATCCTAGTTTAGAAGAATATAAAGCATTGATTCGTCTCGATGCAAAGTTAACAGGTGAAATCAAAATAGCAAAAACATTTGGCGACAATAAGAAATTGAAAGAATCGATGAAAGAGAAGAAGTTAGTGGGAATTCGAATAAAAATTATTGAAGCGTCATTCGTTTTAAAACATAAATGGGCAAAAGAAAAAGCTACCGCCTAGGAAACAGTAGCTCTAACAAATAATCTAAAGTAATTATAACATTTCATTAATTGTTTGGACAAGCCCTGTGCTTGTCGTTATGACCAGAAAGGGTTGTTACCCCCATCCCCTTAAAAATGATTCCTTTCTGGTTGTAACGATGCGTACAGCATCAGTCTAAAAAGAAAAGAGGTGAGACCTATGAAAACTCAATATAATCGCCTAACAGATTTGGTTCTTCCTAAAGATGTTGAGCTTGCTAATGAGTTACATGATTGTATGGTAACTTGCTTGTATAACATGTTTAACGCTCAAACAAAAGAAGAAGCTGATCGCTGGGATAAAGAGTTAATTCGTTGTTCTAAAGATTTTATGAATCTTCGAGAAGCGAAAGAGGAACATGAAGTAGCAAATAGTTATCGCGTAATCATAACTGATTTTCGAGCGAGAGGAATTAATGCTTCATTAGTAACTCGAAAGAAATAAAAAATCTATCACTTGGCAGAGTGATAGATCAGTAAATGGCTTTTAAAAAATAGTTAAGGTAATTATACCAAATTGAAAGCCATATAACAATGGAGTGTGTTGCATGCTTTTAGATAAATCATTACATAGAGTGTTGCTGAATCCTAAGTTATTTCAGCAAGCGACATCAGAGCAACACCTAATTTACTTAGTTAAGCAATATCTCAAAACAGGATATAAGAATTATCGCTTATTACGTGTAGAGGACGGATTCGCGATATGTAAACGGGAGGATGAAGAATATGGCAGTTTATAGAATGGTTCAAGTTTCGTTTTGGGAGGATGGAAAAGTAGTTGAGGATATGACTCCTGAGGATAAACTCTTTAATCTTTACATTTTAACAAATCCTTCAACAAAGCAAATTGGAGTTTATCAAATTACAAAAAAGAAAATGGCTTTTGATTTAGGTTATTCGATTGAGGCAATCAATGCTATGTTAGATCGTTTTGAAAATCACCATAAGTTAATTAAATATAACTCAGAAACACGTGAATTGGCCATTGTTAACTGGGGGAAATACAATCTTAATCGCGGGGGGAAACCTGTTGAGGATTGTATTCGTAAAGAATTAAAAGAAGTACAGGATATTAGTCTTGTTCAATTAGTAACTCCACAAATAAAGAATGATAAATTACGTACTATTTTTGAAGAATTCATCGCTGATCACGATACGTCCGACGATACGTCAACGACAGGTGGACAAAAAGAAAAAAAAGAAGAAAAAGAAGAAGAACAACAACAAGAAGAACGCGCAGGCGCAGAAGAAGATGTTGAGGTTAATCCAATTTCTTTTTACGAGCAAAACTTCGGAGTTATTTCTCCTTTCATTGCAGAAGGAATTCTTGCATGGGTAGATGATTTAAATGCAGAGCTAGTTGTTAAGGCCATGGAAATTGCTTTAGAAAAAAATACAAGAAACATGTCTTATGTGAATTCAATTTTGAGAGATTGGAATGCGAAAGGCTTTAAAACAGTAACAGATGTTGAGGTAGCTGATAAAGAGTTTCGTGCTAAACGAACAGCACAAGTAAAACAACAGCCAGTACAGAAACCTGTCGCTATGTCTGAATCTACTAAACAAGTATTGCAACAACAAGAATCATGGCAGCAAAACATTCCTACTGACGAAGAACTTGCAGCGCTTAATCAACAGAATGGGTGGATGTATCAATGAGCAATGAAATCATTCGTAATGTAGAAGCGGAACAAAGCGTTTTAGGAAGCATTATCATCGAGGGTGACTTGATTAAAGATTGTCAGTTAAAGCCGAATCAATTTTCTCTCCCAACACATCAAGTTATTTTTAAAGCGATGAGAGAACTTGAAGATGCTGAAAGGCCGATAGATCTTGTTTCACTTGTTGCTGAATTTGATGATAGCTTTATAAATCAAATTGGGGGTATTCAGTTTTTCGTTAACTTAACAGAATCTGTTTCAACAACGAAAAACTTCTCATACCATGAGGGGTTAGTCATAGAAGCATGGAAAATGCGGCACGCTCAAGAGGTCGCTGGAAACTTATATAACCGACTTCAAAAGGATAAAGATATTAGCGCGATTAGTAAAACGATTGATGAATTAAGCGCGATTGAGGAAACTGGTTATGCTAATGACTTCGATTTAAAAGGCACTCTTGTAGATCTATATAAAAAAATGCAAATTGATGTTGGTGATTTAACAGGTATAAACACTGGATATAACGACTTGAATCGAATGACTTCTGGATTACAAACAGAAGACCTAATTATTGTCGGTGCACGCCCAGCAATGGGGAAAACAGCATTTGTACTAAACATTGCCTATCATGCAGCAAGTTCGAATGCAGCGGTTGGAATTTTTTCGCTAGAGATGGGAGAAGAACAATTGCTCAAGCGAATGATTTCTAGTGCTGGTAATGTTGATGCAACCAAAATGAAAAACCCTAAGAAACTGTGCAACATTAAGGACTGGGAAAATATCAGCCAAGCGATGGGATTGATTAACAATCTACCGCTTGAAATATACGATAAAGCGAATGTAACAATGCAAGAAATTTATGCAAAGACCAGAAAATTAAAGCGTAAACATCCAGATAAAAAGGTATTAATCGCGATTGATTATTTGCAGCTCATTGTTGGTGATCCAAAGCATAGAGGGAATCGTATGCAAGAGATTGGCGAGATTAGCCGGAAGTTGAAATTGATGGCCAGAGAACTGGATGTATGTGTGATTGCTTTATCACAGTTAAGTCGTGCCGTTGAAAGTAGACAAGATAAACGTCCTTTGTTATCTGATTTACGCGAGACAGGACAAATTGAGCAAGATGCTGATTTAATTGCATTCTTATATCGAGAAGATTATTACGATGCAGAAACGGCGAATAAAAACATAACTGAAATCATTTTAGCTAAACAAAGGAACGGTCCTGTTGGTACAGTTGAACTCGCATTTATTAAAGAGTTTAGCAAATTCATAAATTTAGAGAGAAGATATGATCATCAACAGGAGGCACGGTGATGTTATTAAGACAAGAAGTTGAACGACGAAAATTGCTCATTATTCGAAAGTTACTTAGTTTAGGACTCTCTGAAATAAATGGAAAAACATTAGACCAATTAACATTAACGCAACTTGAAGGAATTTTGAAAACAAGTTTGCAAGTGTTGGAGGGAAAAGTCGATGCCAAAGCAGTTAACAATATTTGATGTTGAACCAGTCATTGCATTTGATCCTAAGAAGGCACATATCCATCGGGTGAATTCTCAAATACGTTTTACTGATGTAGTGGTTCAAGTACCAAGACAAGCAAGGGCAGTTGATGAGTTAAAGCCTACTACGGCTCCCGATGACCGATATGAATTATTTGAAGGTTATGCAATTGGAATTTGGCGTTACAAAAGAGCGGAGGATAAGCAATTTGAATGGGAAGAAGCCGAGGAACTTTGTAAGCGAGCAAGGGATAATAAAGAGCCAATTCCAATACGTCTTCACTTATCTCTTGAACAATCATTTGTTCCAGAAAATGTTGTGCAATATTTATAAGCAAATAAAAAAAGCCGAGATCACTCTCGACTAAACTCGACCAGTTAATTATAACACATACGGGAGTGGTTTCGGTGGGAATTATCAAAGAAAATATTGCAGAAATGAAGGCTGAAATTTCTTTAGCAAAAAATATGATTTACGTTGTGAAAGATGGACAGATTCATCCGATTGAGCCACCAACAACTGGACATGGTGAGCAGTCGTTTGTATACAAAGGTGGAAAAGTAGCGCGTATGGATACACGAGAAAGTAAATTATTTCAATAAAGTTAGGGGAAGATACGAAATGCGTAAAAATACTATTAATTTATCAAGATTATTTCAAATGCAGAATGAATTAGATAAGCGAATTGTTAAGGAGCATGGATTAGAAGGTCAAAATTTATTACCAAAGAAGATTTTGGCCCTTCAAGTTGAACTTGGAGAACTTACTAATGAATGGCGTGGGTTTAAGTTTTGGAGTAAGCGAAAAAGTCCTGTTGAGCCAGAGTATAATTGGAAGCCCTCAGAAGACGGCGAAAACTTAATTAGCGATGGTATTAAATCATATCCATTATTGGATGAATATGTTGATTGTTTACATTTTATTTTATCAATTGGATTGGAAATTAGACAAAGCATATTACAATGCCATGCACTTGATATTTTGCAAGATGATTTACAAGAAGAATTTAAATTAAAGAAATCATCCGATGTTATTCAGCATTTAAACCAATTATTTTATACAGTATTTTGGACAGGACAAGACGATCACTACGAATATATAGAATTAATGGAAACTTTCCTAGGATTAGGTGAGATGCTAGGTTTCTCACTGTTAGAAATTGAACAGGCTTACATTAGCAAAAATGAAGTAAATCATCAACGCCAAGATAACGGTTATTGAGGTGATAAAAATGTTAGACGAAAAATATATTCTTGAATCTAAGGATAAGTTTGAGCGATCGCTTGCGGAACTAAAAGAAGGAATCGAAAAATTACAACAAGCTATGATGGCATTTGAAGAAGAGTTACAAGAATTTGAAAAGAAGACTTTCGAAAATAAATAATGTTATACAATTTGAATTTTGTATAAAACGAGGTGGATAGGGTGAATAAAAGAGACAGAATTACAAAGTTATCCGCAAATGCTCAAGTAGCTAAATCGTTAAGTGAATGCCAGCA
>NZ_JAKUEW010000016.1:0-58683 GCF_022663115.1 Bacillus cereus group sp. BfR-BA-01430 | reverse complement strand
AGGCACGCCGCCAGCGTTCATCCTGAGCCAGGATCAAACTCTCCAATAAAGTTTGTCTAGCATCATAAATAAAAATTGACGTTTCACGTTGTTTGTTTCGTTCAGTTTTCAGAGAACTTGTTTGCCACTTCATTTGCGACTTCCTTATGTTAACATCTCTGTATTTCAATGTCAACTAAGTTTTTTATTTGTTTTTTTCGCTTTCTGCATGTCCTGCATCAGCGACGTTTATTAATTTATCATATGTTTAATATTTTAGTCAACACTTTTTAATAAAAAATTCTTTTTCTCACATATGGGAGACATTCTTCCCTATTTGCTATTCTACGAAATAAACAAAAAAGAATCTTATATCTTTCTTCCATTGTTTTTTTCACTACATGATGTATACGCTCATCTTCAAAATCAAATAGGAGTTCATCCATCTCTCTTTTTAATATGTACTCCATTTCTTTTTGCTCTTCCTCCGTTATCATAAGCCCAATCAAACGATCACCCCAAATAATCTTCCATCACAAATATTTCTTGTAACATACTAAATAATATTCCCTATTATATCCATCACTTACGATATTCATTCATCCGTTCTCTTTTTCATTCTTATTGCATATATGTAACTGAAAAGGATTGGACAAAGGGGCGGAGTATTATGTTTTTCTTTTTTATCACAAGTAAACGCAAATTTAAGCACATTAGTTTTATCATTGTACTTTCCTTATTTACAGCATGGATGCTTTTTCTAAAAACGTATTCTCATGAATCTGCTTTTTCCACTGCTACTGGGCCAAAGGTTATTTATAAAGGAGATACAGCTAAAAAACAAGTTGCGTTAACATTTGATATTAGTTGGGGCGATAAAAAAGCAATGCCAATCCTGGATACTTTAAAAGAACGCGATATTAAAAATGCAACATTCTTTCTCTCCGCAGCATGGGCTGAAAGACATCCTGATATTGTAGAACGAATCCTTAAAGATGGCCACGAAATCGGTAGTATGGGATACAACTACACTCCCTACACATCATTAGAGGCAAATGAAGTAAGGAAAGATCTTTTACGGGCACACGATGTATTCGAAAAACTTGGTGTAAAGCAACTGAAACTCTTACGGCCTCCTAGTGGGGATTTTAACAAAACAACTTTGAAAGTTGCAGACTCTCTTGGTTACACCATTGTTCATTGGAGTAACAATCCGAATGACTGGAAAAACCCTGGTGTAGATCAAATTGTGTCATTTGTTTCCAATCATTTACGCGGCGGTGATATCATTTTACTGCACGCTTCTGACTCTGCGCTTCAAACAAATAAAGCATTACCACTTCTTCTACAAAAGTTAAAAAGTGATGGTTATGAACAAATATCGATTTCCCAATTAATTTCTAATACAAACGCCAAAAGTAAAAATGTAAATTCCACTATCCACTAAAGTCCTATTTCTCCAAATTAAAAAGGATACAATCCCTTTATAATAAAAAGAGGATGTATCCTTTTTTTCTCAACTAGCTACCTTGCTCTTTTGTCCTATTAAGCGATGCAGTATGAGCAATTGATATGCATTACATAGTAACAACGGGATAACCATTAAATATAGCCAATTTGTATCATTAATCCGTAGCGCTGGTACCCATTCGAGAATTGTTACCACAACCATAAAGAATAACGCCGGGATAAATGCTTTTTTATTTGTCTCTTTACTCTTTATATATGCTACGAAAAGCCCGAACAAAAATAGCATTCCAGCTACAAGAATATTATTCCCTAATGAAACTTCTCCATTTGCAATCAACACAGATCTTAAATAAACGAAATCGAATAGAACAAACGCAATGAAAAAAATTTGCACCGCATTCCAGAGAGAAGAAGATCGAAACATGCCTAATCCGAAACGATGTACAGTTAAATAAGCAAAGAATCCCATTTGGCTTATTACACTAAAGATAAAGCCTACCCCCATTAACCAGAAGGAAACTGCTAAAATCTCCTTTCCGTCAAAATTTTGAAAAAATTTAGCGTACTTGTCCCATTCTAGAACAAAACCAATAAAGATTGTGCTAATTCCACCAAGAAGCAACGTCGTAAAAAACAATCGTACCCACTTTCGGCTATTCACAACACATCCCCCATTATTCGTATATTTCTACTTAAATTGTATCAACCACAATTTCAAAAAGCTACCCATGATCATGTATAAATTCCTTAAAGATATTTATATTAAAAAAGAGAACTGCGTTGAAAGGAGCTCCTAGTTATGAAACGGATGCTGCTCATTTTAATTTCCTTGTTCCTGTCTCTTTCCCTTGTAGCATGTGCACAGGGAGGAGAAGAAGCAAAAACAGAATTGGATTATGATCAAACAAAAAAAATGATTGTTGATATTTTAAAAACAGATCAAGGAAAGAAAGCCATTCAAGATGTATTAACCGATGAAAAAATGAAACAGGCACTCATACTAGACGAAACAGTAGTAAAAAAGACAATTGAAGATGCAATGGTATCCGATAAAGGACAACAATTTTGGGAAAAGTTATTTAAGGACCCTGAGTTTTCAGCTAAGTTTGCAAAAAGCATGGGGAAAGAACAAACAAACTTAATGAAAACTTTGTTAAAAGACCCTGAATATCAAGCAGGGGTTATAGAGATTATGAAAAATCCTGAAGTAGAAAAAATGATGCAACAAACAATGAAAAGCAAAGAATATCGTCAATATTTACAACAAGTATTGAATGAAACAGCGGAAAGTCCACTCTTCCAAGCTAAAATGATTGATATCATTAGCAAAGGAGTTAAAAAAGCTGAAAAAGAAAATGGAGCTAAGAAAAAAGAAAGTGGTGGCGAAGAAGAGGGAGGCAAAGAACAAAAATAATAAACCTATATTCCACTTCTTCTTTACATGATTAAAAATCCCCCGCAATCTACAATAGCGAGGGGATTTTTATCCTACTTTTATTAGCTTTGTTTTACTGAAGTCTTTTCAATTACTTGTTCAGCTATTGTTCGATAAATAATGCCTGTTTTATGCGTGTCTTCATATACTGATGGCGCAAAATCTTCTTTATTCCAATCCGGTTGTTGAAGCGGAATTCGACCTAGCACTTCTGTTTGTAATTCAGCAGCTAATTTATCTCCTCCACCTTTACCGAACACATATTCTTTTTCTCCAGTTACTTTACTTTCAAAGTACGCCATATTTTCAATAACACCAAGAATACTATGTTCCGTCCGGAGTGCCATTGCACCTGCACGAGCTGCTACAAATGCAGCAGTCGGATGAGGTGTTGTTACAATAATTTCTTTACAAGATGGTAGCATTGTATGTACATCTAAAGCTACATCTCCAGTTCCTGGTGGTAAATCTAATACTAAGTAATCTAAATCTCCCCATTCCACTTCTGTGAAAAAGTGATTTAACATTTTACCGAGCATTGGCCCACGCCAAATGACAGGTGCATTATCTTCTACAAAGAAACCCATAGAAATTACTTTCACTCCTAACCTTTCTACAGGAATAATTTTATCTCCTCTTACAACAGGGCGTTTCTCGATCCCCATCATATCCGGTACACTAAAACCATAAATATCAGCATCAATAATCCCCACTTTTTTCCCTAAACGTGCTAATGCAATCGCAAGGTTAACAGAAACCGTTGACTTTCCTACGCCACCTTTTCCGCTCGCAACAGCTATAAATGTTGTTTTGGAATGTGGTGAAAGTAATGATTCATTCTCTTGATTTTCCGGTGGAGCAAACTGTGCTAACTCTTCCTCAGTAAATTCGGCAAAACGCAAGCCAACTGTTGCAGCTCCAAGTTCTTTAATCAGTTTAACAATCGCTGCTTGTAGCTGCATTTGTTCAGCTGTTCCCGTTTTTACAATCGCAATTTTTATACTTACATGACCTTTCTCAGGTTTAACAGTTACTTCTTGAATTGCGTTCATTTCTTTCAATGTTTTATGTAGAAATGGATCAGTAATCCCTTCAAGCACCTTCACTACTTGCTCTTTTGTTACCATAATTCGCCTAGCCCCCCGTATGATGTGAAATAAATTGGGTTTGTCCTCTTTTACTTCAAATAAATGCGTTTACATTTCCAGTATAACATATTTTCCGAAAACTTCGTTAATGAGAGAAACGCAAAAACCCTCCTCATTCAGGAGGGTTTCCTTTTTCCGTAAAATAACGCAAAATCCCGCGATAAATGGCAGCTGCTACTTTTTGCTGATATTTTTCCGAATTTAACATATACCTTTCATTTACATTTGATAAGAAACCAGCCTCAACCAACGTACCTGGAGTCTTAGCATACTTAAGTAAATAGACATGCGAAATGGTTTTAGCGGAACGGTTCGTATTCTCTAGGCTCGTTCGCAGTTCAGCTTGTATAAACTTTGCCGCTCGTTCATTTTCAAGTAAAGAGCGGTGATAAAATGTTTGCGCTCCCTTTGAGCTATTACTAGGCAGAGCATTCAAATGAATACTCACAAAAAAATCTACATCTGGCTTATTAATCATTGCTACACGTTTTTTTAAATCTTCTGCCTTACGCCTACTATACGACTTTGTATCTTTATCAGCTAAATCATAGTCTCCTTCTCTCGTTAAAATCACCAAGGCTCCTTGTTCCTGTAAATAGTCTTGCAGCATTTTTGTAATTTCAAGTGTAATGTTTTTTTCTACAATATCTTTCCCACCAACCGCTCCCCCATCTGGCCCACCATGTCCAGCATCAAGTACAATTACCTTTCCTGATAGGGGTAAATTCCAGGCCCGCCACGACTTTGTAATTTGCAATTCCTGTTTTATCAAGAAAAACAATATAACCGCAGCTAGCACTAAAGAGATCATTCGAATTCTCTTCATACCTTTCCTCCTCCAGCTAGTCCCTCTCATTACTTATATGGGACAAGAGGAAAGTTTATGCTTCTCTTAATGCAACTTTAAACGATATCTTCTTTCACCTTTCTCGTAGCCTTCTCGCCACCAGGCACTAATAAATCGCTCACAAGATTTATAAAGCAAATTCTTATCTTCTACTTCTTCTCCGCGCATCGTCATATTCGTTAAAAAAAGAAATAACATTTCTGTTAACTGCTGTTCTTCTTCCAAAGATCTATATTTCACATCAAAAAAAGATTCGCCATAATAACCAAATTTGCTATACCTTGCACCTAGCAAATACGATTCAATTCCTAATTCAATACAATAATCCTCATATTGCTGATGAAGCTCTTGTCTATGAAAAGCATCATGAACATTGGAACGCAACGATTTTAGTGAAAGTTCTCTTAACATCTTACGTTCATACTTTAATTGTTTTTCTTTTTGTCTCTCTTGCAAATCAACAATGACATTCATAGTACTTCTAAACCTCCCTAATTACGTATTAGTCTAAACTTCTACAGAAGAAGCATACGCAAGAAGGTCGCACTAAAATATTCCAAGCATAAAATAGAACAATGAAAGTCATCAAGATAAAATAAAAACCCCAACCAAGTGGTTGGGGTTTGAAGTTCGCAAAAATTAACGTTTTGAGAACTGAGGTGCACGACGTGCGCCTTTAAGACCGTATTTTTTACGTTCTTTCATACGTGCGTCACGAGTTAATAGACCTGCACGTTTTAATGTTAAACGGTATTCTGGATCAGCTTTTAGTAAAGCGCGAGCGATACCGTGACGGATTGCACCAGCTTGACCAGTGTATCCACCACCATTTACGTTTACAAGTACATCGTAGTTACCTAAAGTTTCTGTTGCAACTAAAGGTTGTTTTACTACTTCACGTAATGCAGCAAATGGAATGTAGTTTTCAAAATCACGACCGTTAATG
This sequence comes from Bacillus cereus group sp. BfR-BA-01430, assembly GCF_022663115.1. Classification (NCBI taxonomy): domain Bacteria; kingdom Bacillati; phylum Bacillota; class Bacilli; order Caryophanales; family Bacillaceae; genus Bacillus; species Bacillus cereus group sp. BfR-BA-01430. The sequence continues at coordinate 52,858 of NZ_JAKUEW010000016.1, read as the reverse complement.
ATAACGCGTCCTTCGCCTGGAACTAGGCGTACGCGTGCTACTGAACTCTTACGACGTCCAGTACCATAGTATTGAACCTGTGCCAAAGTAAGCCCTCCTTTAATTAATTATCCGCGAAGTTCGTAAACTTCTGGTTTTTGTGCTTGATGTGGATGCTCAGCTCCAGCATACACGTTTAATTTCTTAGACATTTGACGTCCTAGGCGTCCTTTTGGAAGCATGCCTTTAATTGCAAGCTCTAACATTTGTACAGGGTAGTTTGTACGCATTTCTAGAGCTGTTCTTTGTTTAAGTCCACCTGGATGTTGAGTGTGACGGTAGTAAATTTTATCGTTTAATTTATTACCTGTTAAGTGAACTTTCTCAGCGTTAATAATAATTACATGATCACCAGTGTCAACGTGTGGTGTAAATGTTGGTTTGTGTTTACCACGTAAAATGGATGCTACTTCACTAGCAAGGCGACCTAAAGTTTGACCTTCAGCGTCAACCACATACCATTTACGCTCAACTTCATTAGCTTTTGCCATAAAAGTTGTACGCATTTGTTTCCCTCCTACTCGATTATCTTTTCATAGAAAAAATCTATTGTTTATCTTAAACACGACTTCCTTCCGGGGCTAATCGTGGTTTTAGAAACAATACCATATGTTATGATATCGTTTTGAGAATCTAATGTCAAGCAAATGTTACACCAGGATTAGTTGTTATAGTTTACCTGCCATAAATAAAGGCCATGCCCTGGTACCATCTTCCCAGCAAAGCGTCGATCTTGCTTAGCTAAAATCTCTGGAATACTATCTGGATCAATCTTTCCTTGCCCTACGCTAAGTAGTGTTCCGACAATGATTCTAACCATATTATATAAAAAACCATTACCAACAAAGCGAAAAACTAATTCATCACCTTGTTCGAATAGATCTATCTCATAAATGGTTCGCACTTTATCTTTTTTATCCGTCTTTGCCGAACAAAATGATGTAAAATCATGCGTCCCTATAAAATAAGGAATCGCTTTTCTTATGAATTGTATATCAATTGGATATGGATACTGATATACATAATTTCTACGGAATACATCCGCCGTTTTAGATAATAATACACGGTAACGATATTCCTTTTTTGCAACGCCATAGCGCGCATGGAACTCTTCCGTTTTTTTCTCTACTTGGACGATTACAATATCATCTGGCAATAATGTATTTAAAGCGTTCCCCCACTGCCATTCTTCAAGAAACAATGGTGTATCAAAATGAATAACTTGTCCTTTCGCATGAACAGTAGAGTCTGTTCTTCCTGACGCCTGTACGCGAACAAGTTCTCCCTTGTGCAATTTTTGTAAAGCTTTTTCGATTTCTTGTTGCACAGTACGATGCTGCGGTTGGATTTGATATCCACAAAAGTTAATCCCATCATATGCAACTGTACACTTTATTCTTTCCATCTTTCTACTCTCCATCATGATCTTACCCATACTAGAATACACGCTAAGCAAAATAAGCTTATTAATGTTACCGTATCACTTGTTTTCCAGCGTAGTTGCCTAAATTTCGTACGTCCCTCACCGCTTTGATACCCACGAGCTTCCATTGCGATAGCTAAATCTTCAGCACGCTTAAAGGCACTAATAAAAAGAGGAACGAGTAAAGAAATAATTGCTTTTAACCTGTCTTTTATCGGACCACCAGCAAAGTCAATGCCACGGGATGCTTGTGCTTTCATAATTTTACTTGTCTCATCCATCAATGTTGGAATAAACCGGAGAGAAATAGACATCATTAATGCAATTTCATGAACAGGAACTTTAAAACGTTTCAACGGCTTTAATAACGTTTCCATGCCATCTGTAATCTCAATGGGTGTAGTCGTTAACGTTAGTAAAGTTGTCATTAAAATAATGACGACAAAGCGTATTGAAATATATATCCCTTGCTCTAAACCTTTTTCATATATCGAAAACCAACCAAGCTGAAGTAGTACATCTCCTTCTTTATTTGTAAAAATATGCAGGAAAAATGTGAAAAGAAAAATCCATAAAATTGGTTTTAAGCCCGAAAGTACATAACGAATCGGCACTTTTGCAAAAAATAAAGCAATGAGTGCATACAAGAATAAAAATCCATATGAAATCGCATTATTTGCTAAAAAGACAACAAATACATATAGAAAAACAATTAATAGCTTCGTACGCGGATCAAGTTGATGAATGAGTGACTGGCCTGGAATATATCTCCCAATAATCAACTGCTGCATGATTCATGACCACCTTTTCGTAATACCTGTACAACTTCATGAGTAAGATCTTCTAAAGATAAGGTAGCCTTTGGAATCGAAATACCAAACTTCTCTTCAATTGCACGTTTATACTTTAAAGACATTGGAAGATCCACACCAATTTGCTCTAATTCATTTGCATGTGAAAATACTTCCTCCGCTCTTCCTTGCAAAAAGACCGTTCCTTTATGCATAACCACGATTTGATCTGCGTATTTTGCAGCATCCTCCATGTTATGAGTAACAAGAATGACTGTCAGTCCCTTCTCCTTATGAAGTGTATAAAACATCTCCATAAGCTCATGCTGCCCTTTCGGATCAAGCCCTGCTGTGGGTTCGTCTAATACAAGTACTTCTGGTTCCATCGCAAGTACACCCGCTATTGCAACGCGTCTCATTTGTCCACCGCTTAATTCAAACGGAGAACGTGCTAATAATTCTGGATCCAGTCCAACAAGTTCGATTGCATATCTTGCCTTTTTCTTTGCTTCTGCCTCCGATACGCCAAAATTTGAAGGACCAAAACAAATATCCTTCTCAACTGTTTCCTCAAATAACTGATGTTCTGGAAACTGAAAGACAACCCCTACTTTTTTTCGTAGCGGCTTGAGTTTTTTAGCTTTTTTTTGAGATGAAATCATATGTTCCCCAATTCGGACTGTACCATGTGTTGGCTGCAACAAGCCATTTAAATGCTGAATCATCGTTGATTTACCGGAACCAGTATGACCGATAATGGCATAGTATCCCCCACTTGGAAATGACACGTCTACATCATAAAGCGCGCGTCTTTCAAAGGGAGTCTTATATTGATAACGATGTTCTACCTTTTGGAATGTAATCTCCAAAGTTCGTTCACCAAACTTTCCATTGTAAGATGCGTGTTTTGCAGTGGAATTTCACTTCTTTTTAATAATTCTGCTATTTTTACCGAAAAAGGTACATCTAAACCAATTTCCTTGAGCATATGAGAGGATTTAAAAATTTGCTGTGGTGTCCCTTCCTCTAATATTTCTCCTTTATTTAAAATAATAATACGATCCGACTGTGCAGCTTCCTCTAAATCATGTGTAATAGATAAAACAGTAATTCCTTTTTCATCCACAAGCTGTCTCACAGTCTCAACAACTTCAACGCGTCCTTTTGGATCCAACATTGATGTTGCCTCATCCAATATTAAAACCGATGGCTGAAGGGCTAAAATTCCCGCTATTGCAACACGTTGCTTTTGACCACCAGATAATGAATGCGGCTCCTCATGCAAGAACTCTTCCATTCTAACTAAATGCAATGCTTGTTTCATTCGCTCTACCATCTGTTCTCTAGGCATACCAACATTCTCAAGCCCAAATACAACGTCATCTTGCACTGTTGTACCTACAAATTGATTGTCTGGATTTTGAAAAACCATACCAATTTGCTTTCGAATGTCCCATACTGTTTCCTCAGATAAGACCATTGTACCATTTACTGTAATCGTACCTGATTCCGGTAAAAATAAGCCATTTAGTAGTTTTGCAAGAGTAGATTTTCCTGAACCATTTTGTCCAATGACAGACACCCATTCTCCCTCATTTAGAGAAAAGGATACATCTTTTAACGCATAAGCAGTCGCCCCAGGATATTGAAATGATACATTTTGCACACGAAGTTTCTCTCTTTTCAATATAAGGCACCCTTTCTTTTGCCGAGTTAGCCTCATCTTTATATTTAAAAAAAAAGGGCCACGACCAGTTACTTGAAAAGAACTGTCCTGCCCTTTTAATTATCATTATACTAACTCGATAATTACCATTGGTGCTGCGTCTCCACGACGTGGACCAATTTTTGCAATACGAGTGTATCCGCCTTGACGCTCAGCATAGCGTGGAGCTACATCAGCGAAAAGTTTTTGAAGTGCATCTTGACCAGTCTCAGCGTTAGCAACTTCATTGCGAATGAAAGCTGCTGCTTGACGACGAGCATGAAGATCTCCGCGTTTACCTAAAGTGATCATTTTTTCCACTACAGAACGAAGTTCTTTTGCACGAGTCTCTGTCGTTTGAATGCGCTCATTGATAATTAAATCAGTAGCTAAGTCACGTAACATAGCTTTACGTTGCGCACTTGTACGGCCTAATTTTCTGTATGCCATTCGTAGTTCCCTCCTTTGTTGATGAAATTAAATCCTCAGTCGTCTTTACGTAAACCTAAACCTAATTCTTCAAGTTTATGTTTAACTTCTTCTAAGGATTTACGTCCTAAGTTACGAACTTTCATCATATCTTCTTCTGTTTTATTCGCAAGCTCTTGTACAGTATTAATTCCTGCACGTTTTAAGCAATTATAAGAACGAACAGAAAGATCAAGTTCTTCAATAGTCATTTCAAGAACTTTTTCTTTTTGATCTTCTTCCTTCTCGACCATAATCTCAGCATTTTGTGCTTCATCAGTTAAACCAACAAAAATATTTAAATGCTCAGTTAAGATTTTGGCTCCTAAAGAGATAGCTTCTTTTGGCCCGATGCTTCCATCCGTCCATACATCAAGCGTAAGCTTATCATAATTTGCCACTTGTCCAACACGTGTCTTTTCCACTTGGTAAGTTACACGTGACACTGGAGTATAAATAGAATCAATAGGAATAACTCCTATTGGTTGATCTTCGCTTTTATTTGCATCAGCTGGCGTATACCCACGGCCACGCTTTGCAGTTAAACGCACGCGGAAATGCGCATCCTTTGCTAACGTCGCAATGTATAAATCCGGATTTAAGATTTCAACATCACTATCGTGAGTAATATCAGCAGCTGTGACAATACCTTCGCCCTGTATGTCGATTTCCAACGTCTTCTCTTCTTCAGAGTAGATTTTAAGAGCTAACTTTTTCAAGTTTAAGATGATCGTTGTAACGTCCTCTACTACGCCCTCAACTGTTGAAAATTCGTGTAATACGCCATCGATTTGGATAGCAGTTACAGCGGCACCAGGGAGTGAGGATAAAAGAATACGACGTAAGGAGTTACCCAAAGTAGTACCATACCCACGCTCAAGCGGTTCAATTACGAATTTACCATACTTAGCATCTTCGTTAAGTTCAACCGTTTCGATTTTCGGTTTTTCAATTTCAATCATTAACTAAACCCTCCTTCAAAACGTCGAAACCTCGGTTAAACAAAGGGAAAACCTCTGTTTAACCGAAAGTCCCCCTTAGGCAGTTCCCGATTGTGCACAACAAGCGATGTTTCTGTACGAAATTTCTCGATAAGGCATCATATCCATTATAGACAAAAGGGAAAATTCTATACAGAAAAATTATACACGACGACGTTTTGGTGGACGACATCCATTATGAGGAACTGGAGTAACATCTCTAATTGCTGTTACTTCTAGACCTGCAGCTTGAAGAGCACGAATTGCTGCTTCACGACCAGCACCAGGACCTTTTACAGTAACCTCTAAAGATTTTAAACCATGCTCCATTGCAGCTTTAGCAGCTGTTTCAGCAGCCATTTGTGCAGCGAATGGAGTAGATTTACGAGATCCACGGAAACCAAGTGCACCAGCACTAGACCAAGAAATTGCGTTACCGTGAGTATCTGTAAGTGTTACGATTGTGTTATTGAAAGTAGAACGAATATGAGCTACACCAGTCTCAATATTCTTTTTCACACGTTTTTTACGAGTGTTTGTTTTACGTGCCATAGTTAGTTCAACCTCCTTTACTTATTATTTCTTTTTATTTGCTACTGTACGACGTGGACCTTTACGTGTACGAGCATTGTTTTTAGAGTTTTGACCACGAACTGGTAAACCACGACGGTGACGAAGACCACGGTAAGAACCGATCTCCATTAGACGTTTAATGTTAAGAGATACTTCACGACGAAGATCACCTTCAACTTTGATACGATCGATGATATCACGGATACGTCCTAATTCATCTTCCGTTAAGTCGCGAACTCGTGTTTCTTCAGAAACACCAGCTTCAGCAAGAATTTTTTCAGCAGTAGTACGACCAATGCCGAATACGTAAGTTAAAGAAATAACAACGCGTTTGTCACGAGGAATATCTACACCTGCGATACGTGCCATTCCGAATACACCTCCTTCAGATTAACCTTGTTTTTGTTTATGTTTAGGGTTTTCACAAATAACCATTACTTTTCCACGTCTACGAATAACTTTACATTTTTCGCAGATTGGTTTAACTGACGGTCTTACTTTCATGTCTCGAACCTCCTTAAAGATTACGGAGTGCTATATTATTTAAAACGGTACGTAATACGACCACGATTTAAATCGTACGGAGATAATTCTACCGTAACTTTGTCTCCTGGTAAAATACGAATGAAGTTCATACGGATTTTACCAGAAACGTGAGCCAATACGACATGCCCATTCTCTAATTCTACTTTGAACATAGCATTTGGCAACGTTTCAAGAACGGTACCTTCGACTTCAATTACATCATCTTTAGCCATTCAATAGTTCTCCCTTCTTCAAATCAGTAACATTTTACACTGTTCTGAAATCCCGGAGAGCCAGCTACTTATAAAGTGGTAAGGATTTCGTATCCTGCTTCTGTAAGAGCAATCGTGTGCTCAAAATGGGCACACCATTTACCATCTACCGTTACCACTGTCCAGTCATCAGATAGTGTTTTTACATATCGTCTTCCTTGGTTCACCATCGGTTCAATACAGATGACCATTCCCGGCTTTAATCTAGGACCTTGATTTGGTGGACCATAGTGCGGAATTTGCGGATCCTCATGTAAGTCTTGCCCGATTCCGTGACCAACATACTCCCGAACGATCGACAACCCATTCTCTTCAACATACGTTTGAATCGCATGTGAGACGTTAGATAATCTTTCGCCTGGTTTTACTTGTTCTAAACCAAGATACAACGATTTTTCTGTGACATCAAGTAGCTTTTGAACAGATTCAGAAATGTTTCCTACTGGATACGTCCATGCAGAATCTCCATGATACCCATTGTATTTCGCACCAATATCGATACTGATGATATCGCCTTCTTGGAGCTTGCGCTTTCCTGGAATCCCATGTACAAGCTCTTCATTTACAGAAGCACATATGCTTCCCGGAAATCCGTTGTATCCTTTAAAAGATGGCGTAGCACCATATTTTCGAATCGTCTTTTCCGCTATTTGATCGAGCTCTTTCGTTGTAATTCCTGGAGCAATATGCTTTTTCAACTCTTGATGAGTTAAAGCAACGACCCTGCCAGCCTCTCGCATGATTTCTATCTCGCGAGGAGTTTTGCAAATGATCATTACGCTAAGCCTCCGATGAGAACATCGATATCAGCAAATACTTTATTGATATCTTGCTCACCATTAATGCTTTGTAAGTAACCCAGCTCCTCGTAGAAATCAAGCAACGGTTTTGTTTGCTTAATATTTACTTCTAAACGATTTGCTACAGTCTCTTCATTGTCATCAGAGCGTTGATATAATTCGCCACCACATTTATCACATACGTCAGCTTTTGCTGGCGGATTGAATTCTAAGTGGTAAGTCGCACCGCACTCTTTACAAATGCGACGGCCTGTAAGACGTTTTAACAGCAATCCTGAATCCACATTAATGTTTAAAACATAGTCGATTTTTTTGCCAAGATCTTTCATAATTTCTTCAAGCGCAGATGCTTGTGCAACTGTTCGCGGGAAACCATCTAGCAAGAAACCTTTCTTGCAGTCTTCTTGACTCAAACGTTCACGAACGATTCCGATTGTAACCTCATCTGGAACAAGCGCACCTTTATCAATAAAAGATTTAGCTTGCAAACCAAGTTCAGTTTCAGCCTTCATAGCTGCACGGAACATATCGCCTGTTGAAATGTGAGGGATGTTATACTTGGCAACAATCTGTTCGGCTTGTGTACCTTTACCAGCACCAGGAAGCCCCATTAGAATTAAGTTCATCTTTGTTCCCCCTCATAATGAGCATGTAGGGAAGACATTCTCTTCCCGTCACTTACTCACTGCTTGATAAACCCTTTGTAATGGCGTTTTACCAGTTGGCTTTCTAGCTGCTTCATTGTTTCTAAAGCAACGCCGACAACGATTAACATACTCGTTCCACCAATCTGTGCAGACGGCGGAAGATTTCCCAGCTTCGTAAAAATAACTGGAAGGATTGCAATCGCTGCTAGGAAAATAGATCCTACAAAGGTCAAACGATACAAGATTTTTGTTAGATATTGTTCTGTATTCTTACCCGGACGAATACCTGGAACATATCCACCTTGCTTGTTTAGATTCTCTGACATTTGCTCTGGATTAACTTGAACAAATGCATAGAAATATGTGAAAGCTACTATGAGCGCTACATATACGATCATTCCCACAGGGTGAGAATAGTTAAAGTTTGCGATAATCCACTGCGATATATCGTGTTTTGGGAAGAACTGTGCAATAGTTGGAGGTGTAATCAAGAACGAAACAGCAAAAATTACTGGAATAACACCCGCACTATTTACCTTAAGCGGTAAATGTGTGTTTTGTGCTCCAGCATAACCACCATTTCCTCCTGTTACACGCTTCGCATATTGAATTGGGATCTTTCTAACAGCTTGCTGGATGTAAATAACACCCACAACGACCGCTAGCACAGCTAGTAAAATCAATACAACTTTAACGATACTCATGAACAGTTGATCTCCGACATTTTGAAACTGTTGTAAGTAAACTTGTGATAATACATTTGGGATCGCCGCGGCAATACCAGCAAAGATTAAGATGGAAATACCATTCCCTACACCTTTAGCTGTAATCTGTTCACCTAACCACATTAAAAATGCAGTACCAGCAGTCAGTACCGTTGCAATGTATAAATAAGTGCCCCAACCTGGATTCAAAATTAACTGTCCACCTACCATACCGTTAAAACCGATTGACATACCAAACGCCTGAATAAAAGCAAGAACAATTGTAAAATAACGCGTGAATTGTGTTAATTTACGACGACCCATTTCGCCTTGTTTTGACCATTCCGCAAATTTAGGAACAACATCCATCTGCAATAACTGCACGATGATGGATGCTGTGATATACGGCATGATTCCCATCGCAAAGATGGAGAAATTTTTCAAAGCTCCACCGCCAAATGTATTTAGGATTCCTAATGCATTTAACTGATCTTGTGCTTTTAGTACGTCTCCATTTGTAAATGGCACTGGGATAAACGTGCCAATTCTAAAAACGATTAACATCGCTAAAGTGAAAAATATTTTACGTCTTATCTCAGCAACGCGCATAAAGTTGGAGATTGTACGAAACATTAGATCACCTCAACTGTTCCGCCAGCTGCTTCAATTGCTTCTTTAGCACTTGAAGAGAACTTGTGCGCTTTAACAGTTAATTTTTTCTCAACTGCTCCGCTTGCAAGAACTTTAACACCGTCGTTTAATTTACTGATAACGCCAGTTTCCAGTAATAATTCAGGTGTTACTTCTGTACCATCTTCAAAACGATTTAATGCCGCTAAGTTTACGATAGCAAACTCTTTACGGTTAATGTTTGTGAAGCCGCGTTTTGGTAAACGACGGAATAATGGAGTTTGACCACCTTCAAAGCCAAGACGAACACCGCCACCAGAACGAGCGTTTTGTCCCTTATGACCTTTACCAGCAGTTTTACCGTTTCCAGAACCGATACCGCGACCAACACGGTTACGTACTTTACGAGAACCTTCTGCAGGTTTTAATTCATGAAGTTTCATTCCCAGGCACCTCCTTATATTAATGAGTTATCCTTAAGCTTCTTTTACAGTTACAAGGTGAGAAACTTTGTTGATCATACCAAGAATAGCAGGAGTTTCTTCCTTAACTACAGTTGCATTCAACTTTTTAAGACCTAAAGCTTCTACAGTCGCACGTTGATCTTGTGGACGACCAATTACACTACGAGTGAGGGTAATTTCTAACTTTTTCGCCATTTGTTTTCCCTCCTTCTTAACCTAGTAGCTCTTCTACAGATTTACCACGTAATTTTGCTACTTCTTCAGCACGCTTAAGTTCGCTTAATCCGTTCACAGTAGCGCGAATCATGTTAATTGGTGTGTTAGAACCAAGAGATTTAGAAAGAATATCTTGTACACCAGCTAACTCAAGAACCGCACGAACTGGTCCACCAGCGATAACCCCAGTACCTTCAGCAGCAGGTTTTAGGAATACTTCACCAGCACCGAAATGTCCGATGATTTCGTGTGGAATTGATGTACCAACTAAAGGTACTTCGATTAAGTTTTTCTTAGCATCTTCGATAGCTTTGCGAATAGCATCTGGTACCTCTTGAGCTTTACCAGTACCGAATCCAACGTGACCGTTCTTATCACCAACTACAACTAGTGCAGCAAAGCGGAAACGACGACCACCCTTAACAACTTTCGCAACACGGTTTATCGTAACTACACGTTCTTCAAGTTCTAATTTGCTTGGGTCAATGCGACGCATCAATTTTCCCTCCTTTGACCATTAAAATTGTAATCCAGCCTCACGAGCAGCTTCAGCTAGAGCTTTAACACGGCCATGGTATAAATAACCACCGCGATCAAATACTACTTCTTTAACACCCTTCTCTACAGCACGCTTAGCAACTAATTCGCCAACTTTCGTAGCAGCTTCAATGTTGCCTGTACCGTTAAGAGCAAGGTCCTTATCAAGAGTAGATGCACTTACTAACGTTACACCATTTACATCATCAATAACTTGAGCGTAAATGTGTTGGTTTGAACGGAACACGTTTAAACGTGGACGTTCTGCAGTACCAGTAAGTTTAGCACGTACACGTGCATGTCTTTTCTTACGAGTCGCATTTTTATCAGCTTTAGTGATCATTCTTGTCACTCCTTTCTTTCACCTAACGGGCTTACTTAGCAGTTTTACCTTCTTTACGACGAACAACTTCGCCTTCGTAACGAATCCCTTTACCTTTGTAAGGTTCTGGAGCACGTACAGCACGAATGTTTGCAGCTAAAGCACCAACGCGTTCTTTGCTGATACCTTTAACGATAACTTTTGTTGGAGCAGGAACTTCGATTTCGATGCCTGCTTCTGGAGTAATCTCAACTGGATGAGAGTAACCTACGTTCAACACAAGTTTGTTGCCTTGTTTTTGAGCACGGTAACCGACACCGACTAATTCAAGACCGCGCGCGAAACCTGTAGTTACACCTTCAACCATGTTTCCTAATAAAGCACGAGTTGTACCGTGAAGTGCACGGTGTTCCTTCTGTTCAGATGGACGCTCTACTGTTAGGATGTTTTCTTCAATTTTGATAGACATATCAGCGTTGAATTGACGAGTTAATTCACCTTTAGGGCCTTTTACAGTTACAGTATTATCTTCTGCTACAGTAAGAGTAACACCTGCAGGGATTTCAAGAATCTTTTTACCAATACGAGACATGTGGTCACACCTCCGTTCGTTTCAATATTAATTACCAAACGTATGCTACTACTTCTCCACCAGTTTGTAATTGACGAGCATCTTTGTCTGTCATTACTCCCTTAGATGTAGAAACAAGAGCGATACCTAATCCGTTAAGTACACGTGGTACTTCGTCAGCTTTAGCGTAAACGCGTAAGCCAGGTTTACTGATACGTTTTAATCCAGTGATTACACGTTCGTTGTTTGCACCATATTTCAGGAAAATACGAAGGATACCTTGTTTGTTATCCTCGATGTATTCTACATCACGAATGAAACCTTCACGTTTTAAAAGTTCAGCAATTTCTTTTTTGATTTTAGAAGCAGGAACCTCTAATTTCTCATGACGTACCATGTTCGCATTACGGATGCGAGTAAGCATATCTGCAATTGGATCTGTCATCACCATGTGTTTTACCTCCTTCCCATTTGTGGGTTTTACCAACTAGCTTTTTTAACACCAGGAATTTGACCTTTATATGCAAGTTCACGGAAACAAATACGGCAAAGTTTAAATTTGCGGTATACAGAATGCGGACGACCGCAGCGCTCGCAACGTGTATACTCTTGTACTTTAAACTTAGGAGTACGCTTTTGTTTCGCAATCATAGATTTTTTAGCCACGTTTTCGCCTCCTCTACTTAGCGTTGGCTTCCATTATTTTTGGAATGGCATACCGAATTGTGTTAAAAGTTCACGAGCTTCTTCATCAGTATTCGCTGTAGTAACGATTACGATGTCCATACCGCGGACTTTGCTTACTTTATCATAATCGATCTCAGGGAAGATAAGTTGCTCTTTAACACCTAATGTATAGTTACCACGACCATCGAAAGATTTCTTAGATACACCACGGAAATCGCGTACACGTGGTAAAGAAACTGTTACTAATTTGTCGAAGAACTCATACATTTGCTCACCGCGTAAAGTAACTTTCGCACCAATTGGCATTCCCTCACGAAGACGGAAACCTGCGATAGATTTTTTAGCACGAGTGATTACAGGTTTTTGACCTGCGATTTGAGTTAATTCTTCTACAGCATTGTCTAATGCTTTAGAGTTTGCTACCGCATCACCAACACCAGTGTTGATAACGATCTTTTCGATTTTCGGTACTTGCATTACAGATTTATAGTTAAACTTGCTCATAAGAGCAGGAGTAATTTCCTTTTGGAACTTCTCTTTAAGGCGATTCAATGAAGTGACCTCCTTTCATAAGAAAATTATTTATCTAATAATTCACCAGATTTTTTTGCAATACGAACTTTTTTACCATCTTCCACTTTGTAGCCTACACGAGTAGGTTCACCTGTTTTTGGATCTAATGGCATAACATTAGATACGTGGATAGGTGCTTCTTTCGTGATAATTCCACCTTGTGGATTTAATTGAGATGGCTTAGAGTGCTTCTTAACGATGTTAACACCCTCAACGATAACACGGTTTTCCTTTGGGAAAGCTACAAGGATAACGCCTTGTTTTCCTTTGTCTTTACCAGTGATTACCTGTACTTTATCACCTTTTTTTACATGCATCTTAATTCTGCACCTCCTTAGCAAGGCAATACCTTAAATTATAGAACTTCTGGAGCTAAAGAAACGATCTTCATGAAGTTGCTATCGCGTAGTTCACGAGCTACTGGTCCGAAGATACGAGTACCGCGTGGGCTCTTATCGTCTTTAATGATAACAGCTGCGTTTTCATCAAAACGAATGTAAGAACCATCTGGACGACGAGCGCCGCTCTTCGTACGTACTACTACTGCTTTAACAACGTCACCTTTTTTAACAACGCCACCTGGTGTTGCTTGTTTTACCGTAGCAACGATAATATCACCGATGTTAGCATATTTACGACCAGAGCCGCCTAATACTTTAATTGTTAAAAGTTCACGTGCACCAGAGTTGTCAGCAACTTTTAAACGAGATTCTTGTTGGATCATGTTATGAAACCTCCCTTCGGACTTTTAATTCCGATTCGTCTATTTAGATAATAACCGCTTCTTCAACGATTTCAACTAAACGGAAACGCTTAGTAGCAGAAAGCGGGCGAGTTTCCATGATTTTAACGATATCGCCAACTTTTGCTTGGTTTTGCTCATCATGCGCTTTGTATTTTTTAGAATACTTAACGCGTTTTCCGTACAAGGAATGAGTTTTGTAAGTTTCAACTAAAACTGTAATCGTTTTGTCCATTTTGTCAGATACAACACGACCAGTATAAACTTTGCGTTGGTTACGTTCGCTCACTTTGCAAACCTCCCCTCAATTTATCGATTAATTCCGATCTCTCTTTCACGAACTACAGTTTTCATACGAGCGATCGCTTTACGCACTTCACGGATGCGTGTTGGATTCTCTAATTGTCCTGTAGCAAGTTGGAAGCGAAGGTTGAACAATTCTTCCTTTAACGCTTTAACTTTTGTTTCGATTTCGGCAGTGGTTAATTCACGAATATCATTAGTTTTCATTAGATTCACCACCATTTTCTTCACGTTTTACGAATTTACATTTCACTGGTAATTTGTGAGCTGCAAGACGTAATGCTTCGCGTGCTACCTCTTCAGATACACCCGCGATTTCAAACATAATTTTCCCAGGTTTCACTACTGCTACCCAGCCTTCTGGTGCCCCTTTACCGGAACCCATACGTACTTCTAGAGGTTTTGCAGTGTACGGTTTAGAAGGGAAAATTTTAATCCAAACTTTACCGCCACGTTTCATGTAACGAGTCATTGCACGACGAGCTGCTTCGATTTGGCGGTTAGTGATCCATGAAGCGTTTTGAGCTTGAAGACCAAATTCACCAAATGCGATTTCAGTACCACCTTTTGCACGACCACGCATTTTACCACGATGCTCTCTACGATATTTTACGCGTTTTGGCATTAACATATTATTTTCCTCCTTCCTCAGAAGCTTTCTTTTTTGTAGGAAGGACTTCTCCACGGTAGATCCATACTTTTACGCCTAATTTACCGTATGTTGTATCAGCTTCAGCTGTTGCATAGTCAATATCAGCGCGAAGTGTATGAAGTGGAACAGTTCCTTCACTGTAAGATTCTGCACGAGCGATATCTGCTCCGCCAAGACGACCAGAAACTTGTGTTTTAATACCTTTAGCGCCAGCACGCATTGCACGTTGGATAACTTGCTTTTGTGCACGACGGAAAGATACACGATTTTCTAATTGACGAGCGATATTTTCCGCTACTAATTTAGCATTAAGATCTGCTTTCTTAACTTCTAAGATGTTGATGTGTACACGCTTGCCTGTTAATTGGTTAAGAGCTTTACGAAGCGCTTCAACTTCAGTACCACCTTTACCAATTACCATACCAGGTTTTGCAGTGTGAATTGTAACATTTACACGATTTGCTGCACGCTCGATTTCTACTTTAGATACAGAAGAATCTTTTAAGCGAGCTGTGATGTATTCACGAATTTTGATGTCTTCATGAAGAAGTGTTGCGTAATCTTTTTCTGCGAACCAACGAGATTCCCAATCACGAATAACACCGACACGAAGACCGACTGGATTAACCTTTTGACCCATCGATTATCCCTCCTTCTTTTCTGATACCACAACTGTAATGTGGCTTGTGCGCTTGTTAATTTGGCTTGCACGGCCCATTGCGCGTGGACGGAAACGTTTTAACGTTGGACCTTCGTCAACGAAAACTTTCTCAACAACTAAGTTGTTTACATCCATTTCGTAGTTATGCTCTGCGTTTGCGATTGCAGATTTTAAAACTTTCTCTACAACTGGAGAAGCAGTTTTTGGTGTGTGGTTAAGGATAGCAATCGCTTCACCAACTTGCTTACCTCGGATTAAGTCTACTACTAAACGAACTTTACGAGGAGCAATACGAACTGTTCTCGCTACTGCTTTAGCTTGCATTGAAGTGCCTCCTCTCATTATCTTCTAGTTTTCTTATCGTCAGCATCATGACCTTTATACGTACGAGTTGGTGCGAATTCACCTAACTTGTGGCCAACCATGTCCTCAGTGATGTATACAGGTACGTGTTTGCGACCGTCATATACAGCGATTGTGTGACCGATGAACTGAGGGAAGATCGTTGAACGACGAGACCAAGTTTTAACAACTTGCTTTTGCTCAGTTTCATTTAGCTTTGCAATTTTACTCATTAAATGATCATCGACAAATGGTCCTTTTTTTAAGCTACGAGCCATTTTGGTGCCTCCCTTCGTGATTGCCGTACGGTTCCAGAAATGAACCGTACTACAACCCCATTATTTTTTACGACGACGAACGATGAATTTATCAGACGCTTTATTTTTCTTACGAGTCTTGAATCCAAGAGTTGGTTTACCCCATGGAGACATTGGAGACTTACGTCCGATTGGCGCGCGACCTTCACCACCACCGTGTGGGTGATCAACTGGGTTCATTACAGAACCACGAACAGTTGGGCGCTTACCTAACCAGCGAGAGCGACCTGCTTTACCAATTTTGATAAGTTCGTGTGATTCGTTACCTACTTGACCTACAGTTGCACGACAAGCAGCTAACACTAAGCGTACTTCGCCAGAAGTTAAACGTACAAGTACGTATTTACCTTCTTTACCAAGTACTTGAGCAGATGTACCAGCAGAACGAACTAATTGTCCACCACGGCCTGGTTTAAGCTCGATGTTATGAACAACAGTACCTACTGGAATGTTGATTAATGGTAATGCGTTACCGATTTTAATGTCAGCGTCAGCGCCAGACATAATTTCCATACCTACTTCTAAGTTTTTAGGAGCAAGGATGTAACGTTTTTCACCGTCAACGTAGTTAATTAATGCGATATTCGCAGAGCGGTTTGGATCATATTCGATCGTAGCAACGCGTCCTGGAATTCCATCTTTGTTACGTTTGAAGTCGATGATACGGTATTGACGCTTATGTCCGCCACCTTGGTGACGTACAGTGATTTTACCTTGGTTATTACGACCAGCCTTTTTATTTAAAGGCGCAAGTAAAGATTTTTCCGGTCTATCAGTCGTGATTTCAGCGAAATCATTAGTTGTCATGTTACGACGACCGTTAGTAGTTGGATTATACTTTTTAATTGCCATCTCAATTTCCCTCCTTCTTTAGTAAGAATTAAACGCCTTGGAAGATTTCGATTTCTTTGCTGTCAGCAGTTAGCTTAACGATTGCTTTACGACGACGGTTAGTAAAACCAGCGTGACGACCAACGCGTTTTGCTTTCGGCTTGTAGTTCATGATGTTTACTTTTTCTACTTTAACACCAAAGATCGCTTCTACAGCATCTTTAACTTCTGTTTTATTAGATTTAACGTCCACATCGAACGTGTATTTTTTTTCAGCCATCATTTCCATAGAACGTTCAGTGATAACTGGGCGCTTAATGATATCACGAGGATCTCTCATTATGCAAGCACCTCCTCTACTTTTTCCACTGCCGCTTTTGTCATGATTAGCTTATCATGATGAAGCACGTCTAAAACGTTTACGCCATCAGCAGTGATTACTGTTACTCCAGGAATATTGCGAGCAGATAACTCAACTGCTTCGTTTACGTCAGCAGTTACGATAAGAGCTTTCTTCTCAACAGCTAATCCTTTAAGTACTGCTACCATGTCTTTTGTTTTTGGTGCATTTAATACTAAGTCTTCAAGAACTACAATGTTGTTCTCTACTACTTTAGTAGCTAATGCAGATTTAATAGCTAAGCGACGAACTTTCTTAGGAAGTTTGTAAGCATAGCTTCTTGGTGTAGGTCCGAATACCGTACCACCACCACGCCATTGAGGTGAGCGGATAGAACCTTGACGAGCACGTCCAGTCCCTTTTTGACGCCATGGTTTGCGACCACCACCGCTTACTTCAGAGCGATTTTTTACTTTATGTGTACCTTGACGTAAAGATGCACGTTGCATCATTACAGCTTCGAAAAGTACAGCTTTATTTGGTTCGATACCGAAAATAGCTTCAGCTAATTCGATTTCACCAACCTGAGAACCAGTTTGGTTATATACAGTAACTTTTGGCATTGGAATTCCTCCTTCCTATAGTGAATTATTTGCTAGCCTTCACAGCGCCTTGAACAACTACAAGAGATTTCTTAGCACCTGGAACGTTACCTTTTACTAGTAATAAGTTGCGTTCTACGTCAACTTGAACGATTTCTAAGTTTTGAACCGTAACTTGGTCTCCACCCATACGTCCAGCAAGTTTTTTGCCTTTGAATACGCGGTTCGGAGCAACTGGGCCCATTGAACCAGGACGACGATGGTAACGAGAACCGTGAGACATAGGTCCGCGAGATTGTCCGTGGCGTTTAATAGCACCTTGGAAACCTTTACCTTTAGAAATACCTGTTACGTCTACAGTTTCACCTGCAGCGAAAACTTCTACTTTTACCTCTTGACCAACCTCTAATCCGTCCACGTCTGCATCGCGGATTTCGCGAATGAAGCGCTTAGGAGCAGTAGATGCTTTAGCAACGTGACCTTGTTCAGGTTTGTTAGCTAATTTTTCACGCTTATCGTCGAATCCTAACTGAATTGCGTTGTAGCCATCAGTTTCAGTTGTTTTCTTTTGAAGAACAACGTTTGGAGTCGCTTCGATTACTGTTACAGGAATTAGCTCGCCGTTTTCAGCAAATACTTGAGTCATACCGATCTTTTTTCCTAAGATTCCTTTGGTCATGAGTTACACCTCCTACATGTTTAAATTATATAAATTATAGTTTGATTTCGATATCTACACCAGATGGTAAGTCTAAACGCATTAATGAGTCTACTGTTTGTGGAGTAGGGCTCACGATGTCGATTAGACGTTTGTGCGTGCGCATTTCGAATTGCTCACGAGAATCTTTGTACTTATGAACAGCACGAAGAATTGTGTAAACAGTTTTTTCAGTTGGTAATGGGATCGGACCAGAAACTGTTGCCCCAGAACGTTTAGCTGTTTCTACAATTTTCTCAGCAGACTGATCAAGAATACGGTGATCGTAAGCTTTTAAACGGATACGAATTTTTTCTTTTGCCATTATTTTCCCTCCTTCGTTCGCCTATTTCTGAAATAGACCTTCTCCATGGAAATTTCCTCACACCTTGCCATGGCAAAGCGGCCGGGTGTGTCAGCAACCTTCCACTTCATCGCAGTCAAAGACCAACATTGTCTATTATACAATGTTATTCGTCTAGATGCAAGCATCTTTTTGTTTGCATCTGCTTTTCTCTACTTTTGCTATTATACATGGCACTTCAAAGAATTTCAAGTTTTCATCTGATGTAATTGTTTTTACAGTTTCTGGATTATTTATTTTTACAACTTATATAATATAGAAGAAACTCGTCAAAAATTTTAAAAACACTCTTTCTTCTATTATTATAATAAAAAACAAAAAACCCAAGGGGGGAATCCCCTTGGGTTTCGTATATCAGTTGAGATTACTCAACGATAGTTGCAACTACACCAGCACCTACAGTACGTCCGCCTTCACGGATAGAGAACTTAGTTCCCTCTTCTACTGCTACAGGAGCGATAAGTTCAACAGTCATTTCGATGTTGTCGCCAGGCATTACCATTTCAGTACCTTCTGGTAATTGGATGATACCAGTTACGTCAGTTGTACGGAAATAGAATTGTGGACGGTAGTTAGCGAAGAATGGAGTGTGACGTCCACCTTCTTCTTTAGATAAAACGTAAACTTCAGCTTTGAATTTAGCGTGAGCTTTTACAGAGCCTGGTTTAGCAAGAACTTGTCCACGTTGGATGTCTTCACGAGCAACCCCACGAAGTAGAGCACCGATGTTGTCTCCAGCTTCAGCTTGGTCAAGAAGCTTACGGAACATTTCTACACCTGTTACAGTTGTAGAACCGTTTTCTTCAGCAAGACCGATGATTTCTACTACGTCACCAACTTTAACTACACCGCGCTCTACGCGACCAGTAGCAACTGTACCACGACCTGTGATAGAGAATACGTCCTCTACAGGCATTAAGAATGGTTTGTCAGTTTCACGTTCTGGAGTTGGGATGTAAGAATCAACTTCAGCCATTAATTCGATGATTTTAGCTTCCCACTCAGCATCTCCTTCAAGAGCTTTAAGAGCAGAACCTTTAACTACAGGAATGTCATCGCCTGGGAATTCGTATTCAGATAATAGATCACGAACTTCCATTTCTACTAATTCTAATAATTCTTCGTCGTCTACCATGTCGCATTTGTTTAAGAATACAACGATGTAAGGTACACCTACTTGACGAGAAAGAAGGATGTGCTCACGAGTTTGTGGCATTGGACCATCAGCAGCAGATACTACTAAGATACCGCCGTCCATTTGAGCAGCACCAGTGATCATGTTTTTAACATAGTCAGCGTGTCCTGGGCAGTCAACGTGTGCATAGTGACGAGTTTCAGTTTCGTACTCAACGTGTGCAGTTGAGATTGTGATACCACGTTCTCTTTCTTCTGGAGCAGCGTCGATTTGATCGTATCCGCGTGCTTCAGCACCACCAGCTTTTGCAAGAACTGTAGTGATTGCAGCAGTTAATGTAGTTTTACCATGGTCAACGTGGCCAATTGTACCAATGTTAACATGGGGTTTAGAACGTTCGAATTTTTCTTTAGCCATTCTAAATTCCTCCTTGAATTGTATAGGTTATTTTATATTTAGACTAGAAAGCAAGAATTAAGCCTTGCTTTCTAAGCTTACATAAGTAGTTATACTTGAACAACTGATAAAAATCAATTATTCACCTTTATTTTTTTTGATAATTTCTTCTGAAATAGACTTTGGTACTTCTTCATAATGGTCAAATACCATAGAGAATGTTCCGCGTCCTTGAGTGTTAGAACGTAATGACGTTGCATAACCGAACATTTCAGAAAGTGGAACCATAGCGCGAACAACTTGTGCGTTACCGCGAGCTTCCATACCTTCTACACGTCCACGACGAGATGTTACGTCACCCATAATGTCACCCATGTACTCTTCAGGAATTACAACTTCAACTTTCATCATTGGCTCAAGAATTACTGGGTTACATTTAGAAACCGCAGCTTTAAGTGCCATAGATGCAGCGATTTTGAACGCCATCTCAGAGGAGTCAACATCATGGTAAGATCCGTCAACTAATGCAGCTTTAATGTCTACTACTGGGTATCCAGCAAGTACACCATTTTGAAGTGCATCTTCAAGACCTGCGCCTACAGCTGGGATGTATTCACGTGGAACAACACCACCGACGATCTTGTTTTCGAATTCGAATCCTTTACCTTCTTCATTAGGTTCGAACTCAATCCAAACGTGACCGTATTGTCCACGACCACCAGATTGACGTGCGAACTTACCTTCAACTTTCGCAGCAGAGCGGAAAGTTTCACGGTATGCTACCTGAGGAGCACCAACATTTGCTTCAACTTTGAATTCACGACGCATACGGTCAACGATGATATCAAGGTGAAGTTCACCCATACCAGCGATGATTGTTTGCCCAGTTTCTTGGTCAGTGTGCGCACGGAATGTTGGATCTTCTTCAGAAAGCTTAGCTAATGCTGTACCCATTTTATCTTGGTCAGCTTTAGATTTAGGTTCGATAGCTACAGAGATAACTGGCTCTGGGAATTCCATAGACTCAAGGATAACAAGATCCTTCTCATCACAAAGAGTATCACCAGTAGTAGTATCTTTTAAACCTACAGCAGCAGCGATATCACCAGCGTAAACTGTTGAAATCTCTTCACGGCTGTTTGCGTGCATTTGCAGGATACGTCCTACACGCTCACGCTTACCTTTAGTTGAGTTTTTCACGTAAGATCCAGAGTTTAACACACCAGAGTACACACGGAAGAACGTTAATTTACCAACATAAGGGTCAGTCATAATTTTGAATGCTAGAGCTGAGAATGGCTCTTCATCGCTAGAATGACGTTCTACTTCTTCATCTGTATCCGGAACGATACCTTTAATAGCAGGTACATCTAATGGAGATGGTAAGTAGTCAATAACTGCGTCTAGCAGAATTTGAACACCTTTGTTTTTGAATGCAGAACCACAGATTACTGGGAAGAATTCTACAGAAGTTGTAGCCTTACGGATACCAGCTTTAAGCTCTTCTACAGTGATTTCTTCACCTTCTAGGTACTTCATCATCATTTCTTCATCAAGCTCAGCTACCGCTTCAATAAGTTTTCCACGGTATTCTTCTGCTTGCTCTTTATACTCTTCAGGAATTTCGATACGTTGAATATCTGTTCCTAAATCGTTACCGTACATGTAAGCACACTCTTCAACAAGGTCAATGATACCATTGAACTCATCTTCAGCACCGATTGGTAACTGAATTGGATGTGCGTTTGCTTGTAAACGATCATGGATTGTACCTACAGAGTATAAGAAATCTGCACCGATTTTATCCATTTTGTTAACGAATACGATACGAGGTACGCCGTAAGTAGTAGCCTGACGCCAAACAGTTTCTGTTTGTGGTTCTACACCAGATTGTGCATCAAGTACTGCTACTGCGCCATCAAGTACGCGTAGAGAACGTTCTACTTCTACTGTGAAGTCTACGTGTCCTGGAGTGTCAATGATGTTTACACGATGACCTTTCCATTGTGCTGTAGTTGCAGCAGAAGTAATAGTGATACCACGCTCTTGCTCTTGCTCCATCCAGTCCATCTGAGATGCACCTTCGTGAGTTTCACCGATTTTATGAATACGGCCTGTATAGTACAGGATACGCTCAGTTGCTGTTGTTTTACCAGCATCGATGTGAGCCATGATACCAATATTACGAGTGTTTTCTAAAGAGAACTCTCTTGTCATTTGGTGTCTTGCTCCTTCCATATATGGATTGGATTTTTTTATTTTAAGTAGCAAAAAAGCCACTTTATTTTGTTACATATGTCAGTATGTCCAGTACCCTCATTATGTAAAACGAGCGCTATTGAAAGGGAGAGGTATTCTCCCCTCCACACTTCCATAAGCGACAAATAAAGCGGTTTATGCTTACATTTATTTTACGTTGAATCCTACCAACGGTAATGAGCAAATGCTTTGTTAGCTTCTGCCATTTTGTGAGTGTCTTCGCGTTTCTTAACAGATGCACCAGCGTTGTTAGCTGCATCTAAGATTTCGTTAGCAAGACGCTCTTCCATAGTTTTTTCACCACGAAGACGAGCGTAGTTTACTAACCAACGAAGACCTAAAGTTGTACGGCGTTCTGGACGAACCTCAACTGGAACTTGGTAGTTAGCACCACCAACACGACGAGCGCGTACTTCAAGAACAGGCATAATGTTCTTAAGAGCTTGCTCGAATACTTCCATTGGTTCTTTACCAGTACGTTCGCGAACGATATCGAACGCATTATAAAGAATTGTTTGAGATTTACCTTTTTTACCGTCAACCATCATTTTGTTGATTAGGCGTGTTACAAGTTTAGAATTGTACATTGGATCTGGTAACACGTCACGTTTCGCAACAGGTCCTTTACGAGGCATATTGAGTTCCTCCTTTCAGTTCAGTTTTATTATTTCTTAGCTGCTTTTGGTTTTTTAGTACCGTATTTAGAACGGCCTTGCATACGCTTGTCAACACCAGCTGTATCAAGCGCACCACGAACGATGTGGTAACGTACCCCTGGTAAGTCTTTTACACGACCACCGCGAATTAATACTACGCTGTGCTCTTGTAAGTTATGACCGATACCTGGGATGTATGCAGTTACCTCAATACCATTTGTTAAACGTACACGAGCATATTTACGTAAAGCTGAGTTTGGTTTCTTTGGAGTCATTGTACCAACACGAGTACATACACCACGTTTTTGAGGTGCAGAGATATCAGTTGATTTTTTCTTTAAAGAGTTGAAACCTTTGTTTAACGCAGGTGATTTAGATTTCCATACTTTATCAGTACGACCTTTTCTCACTAATTGGTTAATAGTAGGCATTAAATTATCCTCCCTTCGCATGTTTGTATGACCACATATCCAGGTGGTTCATTATTAGTTGAAAACAAAGTTTTTGCGAGTGGGAGCAAATGCCCCCTCTCACAAAAACAGTTTTAACTTATTATTCCTATTGCTGAAGCTCCCACTTGAATCCCTGAAACTCTTCCGAGTTCGCGAATGGATTCAACTTTTGTTACGGGTATGTTATGTTGCAATGCAGCTTGAGTGATAACATGGGTTAACCGCATGTCAGCATCCTCTGCAATGACAACCTCTTTAACTATACCATTTTTGATTGCTTTCAATGTTCGTTTATGACCAACGATAACATTTTCCGCATTTGATACTTTTTGATAAGACATATACATATCCTCCAAAGCATCGTTCAGGAGCAACCTTGCTTATATTAACATTTTGACTCATACAATGTCAACTAGGATTATCCGTTTTTATACAAAATTCATACCGGAAAATTTTACTGTTCTACGTAAATTTCATCGTTTTCTACATTCATATCATCTTGCGCTGTTTTTACAAGATCTACTTTGCGATAACGATTCATACCTGTTCCAGCTGGAACAAGCTTACCGATAATAACGTTCTCTTTTAATCCTAGAAGCTCATCGCGTTTGCCTTTAATTGCGGCATCTGTTAGAACACGAGTTGTTTCTTGGAACGAAGCTGCAGATAAGAATGAATCTGTTTCAAGTGAAGCTTTCGTAATACCAAGAAGAACCGGTCTAGCTGTTGCTGGTTGTTTACCTTCTAGTAATACTTTTGCGTTTGCATCAGTAAATTGGTGAATATCTAGCAACGTTCCTGGTAATACATCCGTTTCACCCGCATCGATTACACGAACTTTACGAAGCATTTGACGAACCATTACCTCTACGTGTTTATCGCCAATTTCTACCCCTTGCATACGGTATACTTTTTGAACTTCACGTAGTAAGTATTCTTGAACTGCTGTAATGTCCGTTACTTTTAGTAATTCTTTCGGATCAATAGAACCTTCTGTCAACTCTTGTCCGTGACTAATCTCTTGGCCTGGAGTTACTTTCAGACGAGCGCCATAAGGAATTGCATATGTGCGAGTTTCTACTGCACCTTGTACGACTACCTCTTGACGATCTTTCACATCGTTGATTGTTACAACAACACCGTCGATTTCACTAATAACCGCTTGACCTTTCGGATTACGAGCTTCGAAGATCTCTTGGATACGAGGTAAACCTTGTGTGATATCGTCTCCGGCAACCCCACCTGTATGGAACGTACGCATCGTTAACTGTGTACCTGGCTCACCGATAGATTGAGCTGCGATAATACCTACCGCTTCCCCTACTTCTACGTCTGTACCAGTAGCTAAGTTACGGCCGTAACATTTCTTACATACACCGTGGCGAGTATTACATGTAAATGCTGAACGGATGTGTACTGTTTCCACACCTGCATTTTCAATAACGTGAGCGATATCTTCAGTGATTAATTCATTTTCACGAATTAATACTTCACCTGTTTCAGGATGTTTTACAGTTTTTCTTGCAAAACGTCCTACAAGACGATCGTATAATGACTCAATAACTTCATTACCCTCTTTAATCGCACCGATTAATAGACCACGATCTGTTCCACAATCGTCTTCACGAACGATAACATCTTGTGCAACGTCTACAAGACGACGTGTTAAGTAACCAGAATCGGCAGTCTTAAGCGCTGTATCGGCAAGACCTTTACGCGCACCGTGTGTAGAGATGAAGTACTCAAGTACTGTTAAACCTTCACGGAAACTTGATTTGATTGGAAGCTCAATGATACGACCAGATGGGTTAGCCATCAGACCACGCATACCAGCAAGCTGAGTGAAGTTCGATGCATTACCACGGGCACCAGAGTCACTCATCATGAAGATTGGGTTGCGCTTATCTAAGGATTTCATCAGTTTTCCTTGGATAACATCTTTCGCATTACTCCAAATAGAGATAACGCGATCGTAACGTTCTTCTTCTGTAATCAAACCGCGACGGAATTGTTTAATTACTTTATCTACTTTTGCTTGCGCTTCATGAAGAATTTCATCTTTCTCACCTAATACAAGGATATCTGCTACCCCAACTGTAATACCAGCTTTTGTAGAGTATTTAAATCCTAAGTCTTTCATACGGTCAAGCATACGAGATGTTTCTGTAATTTTGAAACGTTTAAATACTTCCGCAATGATATTACCAAGGATTTTCTTGTTAAATGGTGCCACTTCTTCACGACTAGCAATAACTTCTTTTATGTTCGCACCTTTATCAACGAAGTATTGCGCCGGTGTTTCTTTTTCAAGATTTGATTTTGTTGGTTCATTAATATAAGGGAACGACTTCGGTAAGATTTCGTTAAATATTAATTTACCAACAGTTGTTAATAGAAGCTTACCTTTTTGTTCTTCTGTAAATGTCTCGTTGTTGTTCACTGAACTTGCAGGAACAGCAATACGAGTATGAAGATGAACATACCCATTTTGGTATGCAAGCAATGCTTCACTTGTATCTTTGAACACCATACCTTCACCAATTGCACCTGCGCGCTCAAGTGTTAAGTAGTAGTTACCTAATACCATATCCTGAGATGGCGTAACAACTGGTTTTCCGTCTTTCGGGTTCAAGATGTTTTGTGCAGCTAACATAAGAAGACGAGCTTCTGCTTGTGCTTCTGATGATAGCGGAACGTGAACCGCCATTTGGTCACCGTCAAAGTCCGCATTGTATGCTGTACATACAAGTGGATGAAGACGAATTGCGCGTCCTTCTACTAGTGTAGGTTCGAACGCTTGAATACCAAGACGGTGAAGCGTTGGGGCACGGTTTAGAAGTACTGGGTGTTCTTTAATAACTGACTCTAAAACATCCCAAACTTCAGGTTGTACGCGCTCAATTTTACGTTTTGCACTCTTAATGTTATGTGCTAATCCTTTTTCCACTAATTCTTTCATTACGAAAGGTTTGAATAGTTCTAGCGCCATTTCTTTTGGTAATCCACATTGATACATCTTTAAGTTCGGTCCTACAACGATAACAGAACGACCAGAGTAGTCAACACGTTTACCAAGTAAGTTTTGACGGAAACGTCCTTGTTTACCTTTCAGCATGTGAGATAGTGATTTTAACGGACGGTTACCCGGTCCAGTAACTGGACGGCCACGACGACCGTTATCGATTAATGCATCTACAGCTTCTTGTAACATACGTTTTTCGTTTTGAACGATAATGCTTGGTGCACCTAGGTCCAATAAACGTTTTAAACGATTGTTACGGTTAATAACACGACGATATAAATCGTTTAAGTCAGAAGTTGCAAAACGTCCACCATCTAACTGTACCATTGGGCGTAATTCTGGCGGAATAACCGGAAGGACATCTAAGATCATCCAAGATGGTTCATTTCCAGAGTTACGGAATGATTCTAATACTTCTAGACGTTTAATAGCACGAGTACGACGTTGTCCTTGTGCTGTTTTTAATTCTTCTTTTAAGAAGTCTACTTCTTTATCTAAATCGATATCTTGTAGTAACTTCTTAATCGCTTCTGCACCCATAGCAGCTTGGAATGTGTTTCCATATCGATCGCGATATGCACGGTATTCTTTTTCAGAAAGCAATTGCTTCTTATCAAGTGGTGTATCTCCACTTTCTGTTACAACGTAAGAAGCGAAATAAATTACTTCTTCAAGCGCGCGAGGGGACATGTCTAAGACAAGTCCCATGCGGCTCGGGATACCTTTGAAATACCAAATATGAGATACAGGAGCAGCTAATTCGATATGACCCATACGTTCACGACGAACTTTCGCACGCGTTACTTCAACGCCACATCGATCACAAACTACACCTTTATAACGTACGCGTTTATATTTTCCACAATGACATTCCCAGTCCTTTTGTGGCCCGAAAATACGCTCACAGAACAAGCCATCTTTTTCAGGTTTTAACGTACGATAGTTAATTGTTTCAGGTTTCTTAACTTCACCGTATGACCAAGAACGAATCTTGTCAGGCGAAGCAAGTCCAATCTTCATATATTCAAAGTTATTTACATCTA
This sequence comes from Bacillus cereus group sp. BfR-BA-01430, assembly GCF_022663115.1. Lineage (NCBI taxonomy): Bacteria > Bacillati > Bacillota > Bacilli > Caryophanales > Bacillaceae > Bacillus > Bacillus cereus group sp. BfR-BA-01430. The sequence goes on along the minus strand of NZ_JAKUEW010000016.1, from coordinate 25,117 downwards.
TCAAGGGGCCTACCTCCCTTTTAGTCTACAGGTTATCCCAATTATTCCTTAGTTGTCTCAACTTCGATATTTAATTTATCTGCGGATTGATGATCATCATCTTCTTCTGTATCACGCATTTCAATTTCTGTATCGTCGCTAGACATCATTTTAACGTCCATACCTAAACTTTGCAGTTCTTTAATCAATACTTTGAATGATTCTGGAACGCCTGGTTCTGGAACATTTTCACCTTTAACAATCGCTTCGTATGTCTTAACGCGGCCGACAACATCATCAGACTTCACTGTTAAGATTTCTTGAAGAGTATAAGCAGCACCGTAAGCTTCCAGTGCCCAAACCTCCATCTCACCGAAACGTTGTCCACCGAACTGTGCTTTACCTCCAAGAGGCTGTTGCGTTACAAGTGAGTATGGTCCAGTAGAACGAGCGTGAAGTTTATCGTCAACCATGTGTGCAAGTTTAATCATGTACATGACACCAACAGATACACGGTTATCGAATGGCTCACCAGTACGTCCATCGTACAGGATTGTCTTCGCATCATTCGCCATACCAGCTTCTTCAATTGTACCCCATACATCTTCCTCACGAGCACCATCGAATACTGGTGTTGCAACATGAATACCTAGATATCTTGCTGCCATACCAAGGTGAAGCTCTAACACCTGACCGATATTCATACGAGATGGTACCCCTAATGGGTTAAGCATGATATCGATTGGTGTACCGTCTGGTAAGAATGGCATATCTTCTTCCGGTAAAATACGGGAGATAACCCCTTTGTTACCGTGACGACCGGCCATTTTGTCACCTTCAGAAATTTTACGTTTTTGAACGATATATACACGAACCAATTGGTTTACACCTGGTGGTAATTCATCACCGTCTTCACGGTTAAACACTTTCACATCCAGGATAATACCGCCACCACCGTGTGGTACACGTAGTGATGTATCACGTACTTCACGCGCTTTCTCACCGAAGATTGCGTGTAATAAACGTTCTTCTGCTGTTAATTCTGTTACACCTTTTGGTGTTACTTTACCAACAAGTAGATCTCCGTCTTTTACTTCCGCACCGATGCGAATAATACCGCGCTCGTCAAGGTTACGAAGTGCATCTTCCCCAACGTTCGGGATATCACGCGTAATTTCTTCTGGTCCTAATTTTGTATCACGAGCTTCTGATTCATACTCTTCAATATGAATAGAAGTATACACATCATCTTTTACAAGGCGCTCACTCATAATGATCGCATCCTCGTAGTTATAACCATCCCATGTCATAAAGCCAACAAGCACGTTACGTCCAAGTGCAAGTTCACCTTTTTCCATAGAAGGACCATCCGCAAGGATTTCACCTTTCACAACTTCATCGCCAACGCTTACGATTGGACGTTGGTTGTAACAAGTTCCTTGGTTAGAACGGATGAATTTTAACATTTTATAGCGATCTAAGTCGCCTTTTACTTTTTGACCGTCAAGTTCTACATAACGGCGTACCCAAACTTCACGTGCTTCAACGCGTTCAACAATACCAGGATGTTTACAGATCACTGCAGCACCTGAGTCTTTCGCTGACACATACTCCATACCTGTACCTACAATCGGAGATTCCGGATTCATTAACGGAACCGCCTGACGTTGCATGTTCGCACCCATAAGTGCACGGTTAGAGTCATCGTTTTCTAAGAACGGAATACAAGCTGTCGCTGCAGACACTACTTGTTTTGGAGATACGTCCATGTAGTCGATGCGCTCTTTATTTGTAACAATGTTTTCACCACGGAAACGAGCTACGATATCATCATCAAGGAATTCACCTTCTGGAGATAATTTCATATTCGCTTGGGCTACAACATAGTTATCTTCTTCGTCTGCTGTTAAGTAATCAACATGCTCTGTTACACGACCAGTTTCTGGGTCAACACGACGGTATGGTGTTTCAATGAAACCAAACTCATTTACTTTCGCAAATGAAGATAATGAGTTGATCAAACCGATGTTTGGTCCCTCTGGCGTTTCAATCGGACACATACGACCGTAGTGAGAATAGTGAACGTCACGTACTTCAAAGCCTGCGCGCTCACGCGTTAAACCACCAGGTCCTAATGCAGATAATCTTCGTTTGTGTGTTAACTCTGCTAATGGGTTTGTTTGATCCATGAACTGAGATAACTGAGAGCTTCCGAAGAACTCTTTAATAGATGCAATAACCGGACGAATGTTAATTAACGCTTGCGGTGTAATTGCATTTGTATCTTGAATCGACATTCTCTCACGAACAACACGTTCCATACGAGAAAGACCGATACGGAATTGATTTTGTAATAACTCTCCTACAGAACGTAGACGACGGTTACCTAAATGGTCGATATCGTCTGTATCCCCTACTTTATATAGTAAGTTAAAGAAGTAGCTAATAGAAGCAAGAATATCACCTGGTGTAATGTGTTTCACATCACGAGTAATATTTGCATTCCCAATTACATTAATAACGCGTTCGCCTTCTGAATCCGGAGCATAAATCTTAATAGATTGCAGCTCAACATCGCCTTCTACCACTCCACCCATCGGCTTCGCTGTTTTGAATCCAATGTTCTTCTCTAAGTAAGGTAAAATGCGATCAAGTGTACGGCGATCTAAAACTGTTCCTTCTGCCGCTAAAATCTCTCCAGTTTCTGGATCTACTAACGTTTCAGCTAGGCGTTGGTTAAACAGTCTGTTTTTAATGTGTAATTTTTTGTTGATCTTATAGCGACCTACATTTGCTAAATCGTAGCGCTTTGGATCAAAGAAGCGAGAAACAAGCAAGCTTTTCGCGTTTTCCACTGTTGGTGGTTCACCTGGGCGTAAACGCTCATAAATTTCAAGCAACGCTTTTTCAGTGCTATCTGTGTTGTCTTTTTCTAACGTATTGCTTAAGTATTCATTATCACCTAAAAGCTCGGTGATTTCTTGATCAGAGCCAAACCCTAATGCGCGTAACAAAACAGTTACAGGAAGCTTACGGGTACGGTCAATACGTACATATACAACATCCTTAGCATCTGTTTCATACTCTAACCAAGCTCCGCGGTTTGGAATTACAGTAGCAGTAAAACCACGTTTTCCGTTTTTATCCACTTTGCCACTATAGTATACGCTTGGAGAGCGAACTAACTGGGAAACGATAACACGTTCTGCACCGTTAATTACGAATGTTCCTGTCTCTGTCATGAGTGGGAAATCTCCCATGAACACATCTTGCTCTTTTACTTCACCAGTTTCTTTGTTGATTAGACGAACTTTCACACGAAGTGGTGCTGCATACGTCACATCACGCTCTTTACATTCTTCTACAGAGTATTTAGGCTCACCTAAGCTGTAGTCGATAAATTCAAGCGATAGATTTCCCGTAAAGTCTTCGATCGGAGAAATGTCTTGGAACATTTCTCGCAAACCCTCATCAAGAAACCACTGATAAGAAGAGGTTTGAATTTCGATAAGATTTGGTAACTCTAATACTTCACTAATACGGGCATAACTTCTTCGTTGGCGGTGGCGTCCGTATTGAACTAGTTGACCTGTCAACTGCTTCACCCCTCAAATCATGAGTATTATAAATGCACAAAAAAATTTGTGCAAAATCACAAATAAATATAGCTAACGCTAGTAGCGTAGCTTTTTTCTCTCAAAGATAGATACGTTGAGTCTTTCCATCTGGTCAAAAAAGAAAAATGGCTTCTATAAGAAAACCATCACTCTATTTCATGATCTACTGATTTTACTATCTTTTCCAAGAGAAACAAAAATATACATTTTTCTCAACGTAGAAAATCATATATTGGCATTGTATAATGTTAACATAGCCAAAAAAAACCGTCAACGTTTTTTTGATTTTATGATATAATATCCTTTTTTCTTTTCAACAACCTCAACTTCAGCAAACGTCTCTTCTAGTTTTTTGAGCGCGGATGGTGCACCTTGTTTCTTTTGAATTACAATCCAAAGTTCCCCTCCTGGCACTAGATAATCGAAAGCTTTTTCTAAAATTTCATGCACGATATGCTTACCAGCGCGAATTGGAGGATTGGATAGAATTGCGGCGTATTTACCATCTACATTTTCATAGACACTGCTTTGGAAAATTCGAATATTCTCCACATGATTGTTAGCAGCGTTTTCTTTCGCAAGCTCAAGCGCCCTTTCATTTACATCTACCATGTGAACGCGGCGTCCTCGAAACTCTTTTGCTAACGACAAACCAATCGGCCCGTACCCACATCCAACATCTAATATATCCCCGTCGATCTCCGGCATTTGAAATACTTCAATTAAAAGACGAGATCCAAAGTCCACCTCGTTTTTCGAAAATACCCCACGGTCAGATAAAAAAACAAATCGCGATCCTCTTAGTGTAAATTCCCACCGCTTACGATCACTTTTACTCGAAGGGTCATTAGAAAAATAATGGTCTGCCATTTGGTCACCTCTTTTCTTTACAGTTAAAAAAAAAGCTCGCATGAGAGCGAGCTTTTTTAAAGCTTCAAAAGTTAATTACTTAACTTCTACAGCAGCGCCAACTTCTTCAAGTTTAGCTTTGATTTCTTCAGCTTCTTCTTTAGAAGCGCCTTCTTTGATTACTTTTGGAGTGTTGTCAACTAATTCTTTAGCTTCTTTTAAGCCAAGACCAGTGATTTCACGAACAACTTTGATAACTTTGATTTTTTGTCCACCAGCGTTAGCTAGTTCAACATCAAATTCAGTTTTCTCAGCAGCAGCTTCACCAGCGCCACCAACAACAGCTACAGGAGCAGCAGCAGTTACGCCGAATTCTTCCTCGATAGCTTTTACTAAGTCGTTAAGTTCTAATACAGTCATAGATTTAACTGCTTCAATGATTTGTTCTTTAGTCATTGTAAATGTCCTCCCTTAAATAGGTTTGTATTGTTTTATCGATAACACGTAATTATCTTTTAAAAAATTAAGCGCCTTGCTCTTCCTTTTGATCTGCAACTGCTTTAGTAGCAAGTGCAAGGTTACGGATTGGAGCTTGAAGAACGCTAAGAAGCATAGAAAGTAAGCCTTCACGAGATGGAAGAGTAGCGATTGCTTTAACCTCATCAAGTGTTACTAGTTTACCTTCAATTACGCCCGCTTTAATTTCTAAAGCTTCATGATCTTTAGCGAAGTCGTTTAATACTTTCGCAGGAGCTACTACATCCTCGTTACTGAACGCGATTGCGTTTGGTCCTGTTAAGAATTCGTTTAACTCAGCCATTTCAACAGATTCTGCAGCACGACGAGTTAAAGAGTTTTTGTAAACTTTGAACTCAACGCCAGCCTCACGTAAGTTTTTACGTAATTCAGTTGCTTCAGATACTGTTAAACCACGGTAGTCAACAACGATTGTAGATTTACTTTCGCGAAGTTTATCAGCGATTTCATTTACAACTTGTTGTTTCATTTCGATTGCTTTGCTCATATTATTACACCTCCTGTAGATTATATAGAAGATGTACCGAAAGTGCACTAAAAACCTCCACGCTAACTTGTAGACATGGAGGCATATAGTCACAGAAAAAAATTCCGTTTCGTATATTAACACCTAGGTAGGAAATTAAGCCAAATTGGCACCTACTGTCTACGGTACACTATTTAAATTCACAACATAAATGATTATATTAAATCTTCTTTATGAAGTCAACTTCCAATTTTTATGCAAGTGTAGAAACATCTACGCGTACGCCAGGTCCCATTGTAGAAGTAACTGTTACGTTTTTCACGTAAGTACCTTTTGCAGCAGCTGGTTTTGCTTTTAATAGCGTGTCAGCAATTGTTTTGAAGTTTTCTACTAGTTTTGCATCTTCGAAAGATACTTTACCAATTGGAACATGGATGTTACCAGCTTTATCAACGCGGTATTCAACTTTACCAGCTTTGATTTCGTTAACAGCTTTTGTTACATCGAAAGTAACTGTTCCAGTTTTAGGGTTTGGCATTAAACCTTTAGGTCCTAATACACGACCAAGTTTACCAACTTCACCCATCATGTCAGGAGTTGCTACTACTACATCAAAGTCGAACCAACCTTGTTGGATTTTGTTGATGTAATCAGTATCGCCTACGAAGTCAGCTCCAGCAGCCTCAGCTTCTTTTGCTTTTTCACCTTTAGCGAATACTAATACACGTTGTACTTTACCAGTACCGTGTGGAAGAACAACTGCACCACGAATTTGTTGGTCAGCTTTCTTAGGGTCAACACCTAAACGAAATGCAGCTTCTACAGTTGCATCAAATTTAGCTGTGTTTGTTTTCTTTACTAATTCTACTGCTTCTGTTGCAGAGTAAGCAGTTGCACGTTCAACAAGCTTCGCAGCTTCTACGTACTTTTTACCTCTTTTAGCCATGTTTATTTCCTCCTCGAATGTGGTTTTAGCGGAATAACCTCCCACGTTTACGCCCTTATTCCAAGATTTTTCTTGAGGATGTGCGCCCATCCATTTATTTAAAAACGATACTCATTTACGATAATAAAGGTTGCGAATTGGACTTCCAGACCCGCAACCTTTTTTACAAAAAACAAATCGAATTAGTCTTCGATAACGATGCCCATACTGCGTGCAGTACCTTCAACCATACGCATTGCAGCTTCTACGCTAGCAGCGTTTAGGTCAGGCATTTTAGTTTCAGCGATTTCGCGTACTTTATCACGCTTAACAGTTGCCACTTTATTACGGTTTGGTTCACCAGAACCAGACTCGATACCAGCTACTTTCTTAAGAAGAACAGCAGCAGGAGGAGTTTTAGTAATGAAAGTGAATGAACGGTCTTCGAATACCGTAATTTCAACAGGAATGATAAGACCAGCTTGATCTGCTGTACGAGCGTTGAACTCTTTACAGAAGCCCATGATGTTAACACCCGCTTGTCCTAATGCTGGACCAACTGGTGGAGCTGGGTTAGCTTTACCTGCAGGAATTTGAAGTTTTACCATTTTAATTACCTTTTTAGCCACGAGACACACCTCCTTAAGTCCGTGATGTGGTCAATTGGACAATGATTTGCCCTCCCACTTCATCATTTTATCGGTAACGATAAAATCTTTTCAAAAAACGTCTCCGTTACCGAAGACGTACTGACTTAAAAGATATTATCACTTTTTACAATTCATTTCAAGTTTCATTTTATAATTTTTCAATTTGATGGAAATCAAGCTCAACAGGTGTTTCACGACCAAACATGTCTACTAACACTCGTACTTTTTGTTTTTCCATATCGATTTCTTCAATTGCACCTGTATAATCCGCGAATGGCCCTTCGTTTACGCGTACCGTTTCATGAAGTTCAAAGTCGAAATCAACAACTTCATTATCCATCCCCATATGTTTCATAATGGTAACAACTTCCTCTTCTAATAGAGGAGATGGCTTTGAACCTGAACCAGAAGATCCAACAAACCCAGTTACACCCGGTGTGTTACGAACAACATACCAAGAATCATCAGTCATAATTAATTCAACCAACACATAACCTGGGAATACTTTTCTTTTTGTTAATTTTTCTTTTCCGTTTTTCATTTCTACTTCTACTTCTTCCGGAACAACAACACGGAAAATTTTATCTTGCATCCCCATTGATTCTACACGTTTCTCAAGGTTTGCTTTTACTTTATTTTCATAACCAGAATAAGTATGGACAACATACCAGCTTTTTTCCATTCATTTAGGACGAGCGTCCTTCCCTCCCTGACGTACATTTTTTTGCACAAATGAAAAAACCCGTTCATCGGGCTTTTACACAGTTCTTATAAATAACATTATATCATGGATAAGTGCTTCTTATTCAAGAATTAACCGAATTAAAGAAGAAATGCCCATATCAACTACTGCGAAAAAAATCGCAAAAAAGACAACTGTTGCAATAACAGTAGCTGTCGAACGGAGTAATTCATCTTTTTTAGGCCAACTTACTTTTTTCATCTCGCGACTTACATCGCCGAAAAAGTTCGTTAAACGCATTTACGGGACCTCCAGTGCATCATTTCGATTATTTATTTTGTTTCCTTATGAACTGTATGCTTATTGCATGTTTTACAAAATTTCTTTATTTCAAGTCGCTCCACTGAGCTCGTATCTTTCATTGTAGAGTAGTTACGATTTTTACACTCTTCACATGAGAGTACCACTTTTTTTCTCATTTGTTATACCAACCTTGTAACATTATGTCCCTAAAAATGTATCATACAATAAAAGGCAATGTCAATGACATGCCTTTTACTTAGATACAAAAAAAGGAAAGGAAGTCCCTTTACATCATTTCGAATTTAAAGTTGTATTCTCTCTCATTTCCATATATCTTTCTAATTTCCGTTTTACACGTTGAAGAGCATTATCAATAGATTTCACATGTCTATTTAGTTGCTCAGATATTTCTTGATATGAACGGCCATCCAAATATAAAGAAAGTACTTTTCTCTCCAAATCGCTTAATAATTCAGATATTTTTAACTCTATGTCGCTGTATTCTTCCTGACTAATAATCATTTCTTCAGGATCTGTTACCTTTGCTTCTGAAATAACATCTAATAGCGTACGATCAGATTCCTCATCGTAAATCGGTTTATCCAAAGAAACATACGAATTTAAAGGAATATGTTTTTGTCTTGTTGCAGTCTTAATAGCAGTAATAATTTGACGAGTAATACATAATTCAGCAAATGCTTTAAAAGAAGATAGCTTGTCCTCCTTATAATCACGAATCGCTTTAAAAAGCCCAATCATACCTTCTTGAACAATATCCTCTCGATCGGCACCTACTAAAAAATAAGATCTCGATTTTGCGCGAACAAAGTTTTTATACTTGTGTATTAAATATTCAAGAGCATCAATATTACCTTTTCGAACTAACTCAACGATTGCCTCATCCTCTAAATCGCGAAACGTAACGTTGCTAGTACTTACGAAGCCTGTTTCCACTCTGATCCCTCCGACCGCTATTTATTTAGAAATATTATACAGTAAGCGCTTAAAGAGCGTCAATGTCTCAACGCTCTCCTCGCCTTAATTTTTCTAATTTTTCTGTAATATCCTTACTAAATATTGTTCGCATAGCGGGTTGTTTCTCTTTGGTCGCTTTCGTTTCATGACGCACCTGTTGTTCCATCGCCTGCACTTCTAACTCTAGTTCACGTGCTGACTTTCTAAGCGCCCCCTGTCCAAAGATAACCCATTGCTCCGTATAATCAGAAGTTGCAACATAGACTTGTGTATTAATATTACGAAGTTCGCTTGCCAACTGTTCGATTTTTTCATCAGCAGTTTGATTTTTTCTAGTAAAAATAACCTCAACACGCGATTGCTTCATCTTTTTCTCAATACCTTGAACTGTATAAGCATCAAACACAATCATTACTTTCGTTCCTGTATACCCTTGATAATCTGCCATTTTATCAATTAATGCGTCCCTCGATGCTTGTAAATCTACATCCCTCAATTTCTTCAAGTCTTTCCAAGCCCCTATGATGTTGTAGCCATCAACGATTAAAATATCATTCATTTGTTACTTACCAATCTGGTGACGTTTACGATATACCTCATACATTAACAGACTTGCAGCTACTGAAGCATTTAAGGATGTAACTTTACCGACCATCGGTAAATGAACTAGGAAATCACACTTTTGTCCAATGATGCGGCTCATGCCTTTTCCTTCACTACCAATTACTAATCCAATCGGCATATTACCATCTAGATTACGATAATCTGTTTTCCCTTTCGCATCTGTACCAGCGATCCATAGACCACGTTCCTTTAGCTCATCGATTGTACGAGATAAATTTGTTACTCGTACAACAGGAATATACTCAATCGCTCCTGTAGAGGCCTTTGCCACTGAAGCTGTCAGTCCAACAGCTCGTCGCTTTGGAATAATAATACCGTGCGCCCCAGTTGCATCTGCAGTACGCATAATAGACCCTAGATTATGTGGATCTTCAATCTCATCTAAAATTAAAAAGAATGGCTCTTCATTACGTTTAGCGGCAACTTTAAATAAATCTTCTAATTCCGCATATTGATATGCTGCTACTTGCGCAATTACTCCTTGATGATTCCCTTCAACAAGTTGGTCTAATTTCTTCTTTGGAGCATATTGCAGAAGAATTTTATTCTCTTTTGCTAATGCTACTACAATTTGAATTTGTCCTTTAGCGGCACCTTCTGCCACCCAAATCTTATTAATATCTCGTCCCGATCGCAATGCTTCAATAACGGGATTACGTCCAATAATATATTCACTACTCATGACAATTTGCCTCCTTCCATTCCTTCTAACACATGAATCGCCTTATTTACAATTTCTTCTAATCTTTCACGATTGCCTAGTAAATAATGATACCCAATCACCGCTTCAAAAGCTGTGCTATGACGATATGTTTGTACGTCTGTATTTTTCGGAACAGTACCTGAATTTGCATTACGCCCTCTTCTTAATACTGCTTCTTCTTCCTCAGTTAAAAAATTCGTTTCTAAAAAATGATAAACAACTTTCGCTTGCGCTTTCGCAGAAACAAAGCTCGTCCCTAATCGGTGTAACTGGTTAGGACGAACTGTTCCTTTTTGAAGGAGGTGATGGCGGATATATTGTTCATACACCGCATCACCCATATAAGCTAACGCCAAGCTGTTTAATTGCTTTGCATCAATCATACTTATCCTCTTTTCCATCTTGTACCTTGAGCGGTATCCTCTAAAATAATATTACGTTCTTTTAAGTCATCACGGATTTTATCAGCTAATGCAAAATCACGATTTTTACGAGCTTCAATACGCTTTTGAATAAGCGCTTCAATTTCTTCATCAAGCAATTCTTCTTTCGTGAACATTAATCCTAAAATACTAAACAACGTTTCAAGTTGGTTGATATACGCTTCGATAACAACTTTTGATGTATGCTCTTCTAATAAATATTGATTTGCATGGTTTGCTAAGTTATACAACTCTGTTATTGCATTTGCTGTATTAAAGTCATCATCCATTGCCGTCTCAAATGCAGATTGGAATTCATTCATTTCAGCTAACCATTTCTCATTATGATCTGTTAAATCCGTACTACTTTCTATACGATGCTTTAAGTTTCGATAAGTCGTTTTAATTCTTTCTAATCCATTATTTGTACTTTGTAATAGCTCTTCACTAAAGTTAATTGGATGACGATAATGTACAGATAACATAAAGAATCGAATTAATTGCGGATCATATTGCTTAATAATATCGTGAACAAGAATAAAGTTCCCTAACGATTTAGACATTTTCTCATTGTTAATATTAATATAACCATTATGCATCCAGTAGCGTGCAAATGGTTTTCCAGTTAAAGCTTCTGATTGCGCAATTTCATTTTCGTGATGCGGGAATGATAAATCTTGCCCACCAGCATGAATGTCAATTGAATCTCCTAAATATTTTCTTGCCATTGCAGAGCATTCAATATGCCAACCTGGACGTCCTTTCCCCCAAGGGCTTTCCCAGAAGATTTCCCCTTCTTTCGCCGCCTTCCATAGAGCAAAGTCGAGTGGGTCTTGTTTCTTTTCTCCCACTTCAATACGTGCACCATGACGTAAATCTTCAATTGCTTGATGCGATAACTTACCGTATCCTTCAAACTCTTTTGTTCTGTAATATACATCACCCTCAGATTCATATGCATACCCTTTATTCACAAGTTCCTGAATAAATTCAATAATGATATCCATATTTTCTGTTACTCGTGGATGAACTGTTGCATGTTTGCAACCAAGTGCCGTTACATCCTCAAAGTACGCTTCGATAAAACGATCTGCAATTGTTGGGACATCTTCTCCAAGTTCATTTGCAGCCTTAATTAATTTATCATCGACATCAGTAAAGTTGGAAACATATTGGACATCATATCCTTTATGTTCTAAGTAACGACGCACTGTATCAAATACCATAGGCGGTCTTGCATTCCCAATATGAATATAGTTGTATACTGTAGGTCCGCATACATACATCTTTACTTTCTTTTCTTCTAAAGGAATAAATTCTTCCTTCTGACGTGTTAATGTATTATAAATGTGAATAGTCATTGTTATCCTTCCTTTCTACTTTCCATGCAAGCTGCTTCTTTAATGCTTCTATCTCTGCTTCCATTACTTTTAATTTATCAAAAATTGGATCTGGTAAATCTGAATGATTTAACTCCTGCCCAATCTTCACTCCATTTTGAATCACGACGCGTCCCGGTATACCTACAACTGTAGAATGTGCAGGAACTTCTTTTAATACGACAGACCCTGCTCCAATTTTAGAATTTTCCCCAACCGTAATAGATCCAAGTACTTTTGCCCCTGTTGAAATGAGTACATTATCCTTAATAGTTGGATGCCTTTTTCCTTTTTCTTTCCCAGTACCCCCAAGTGTAACACCTTGATAAATCGTTACGTTATCTCCAATTTCACATGTTTCTCCAATGACTACACCCATACCATGGTCAATAAAAAAACGACGACCAATTGTTGCTCCTGGGTGAATTTCGATACCAGTAAAAAACCGACTAACTTGTGAAATGAAGCGTGCAATAAAGAAAAACTTTTTTTTATAAAAAGCATGTGCAATTCGATGTGCCCAAACTGCATGCAATCCAGAATAAGTTAAAATGACTTCGAAATAACTTCTTGCCGCTGGATCCTGTTCAAAAACGACTTCAATATCTTCTCGAAGCCTCTTAAACATTAATGTCCCCTCCCCTTACAGGCTACTTTTTTAAGTGAACTGCGTTTTTCTCCCTTAGCCCCTCTTTTACTCAAACATATAAAGTGGAAATGTATACAACCTAGCCCTTTCTTAGAAACAGCTACCGCTTCTGCTCATTTCTTTTTTTGCAAAGTAAGGTAAGCAGCTTAAGCCATAAATGATGGAATAAAAAAAGGCGTCTCTGTCAAATTGACAGAGACGCCTTTTTAGCGCGGTTCCACTCTGTTTAGGCCAAAAAAACCTCAAACTCATTCTTAATAACGGCTGATACCGCTTCTGCTTACTTTTCGTCTTTCGGGCGTTTTCCGAAATTATTCGTTGTTGGGCAGAAGACTCGAAGGTGCATTTCAAAAAACCGCTTATAAACCACTTCCAGCCAAAGATGGTTCTCTCTGTAAAAAGCCTGTTTTTCTACTTCTCCTTCTCGTCGCTTTTCCTTATTTACTTTTGAGTATTCTTATTATATTTCGAAATTCGTTAAATGTTAACCAATTACTTTTTGAATACGTTTTAAGACTTTCTCTTTTCCAAGAAGCGCAATCGCATTTGGAAGTTCTGGACCATGTGTTTGCCCAGTTGTTGCAACACGGATTGGCATAAATAAGTTTTTACCCTTATGTCCTGTTTCCTTTTGAACCGCTTTAATTGCTTTCTTAATTGCAGCTGGTTCTACTTCCTCTAGAGCCTCTAATCCTACTGCAAACGCACGAAGCACTTCAGGTACTTGTTCACCTTTTAATACTTCTTTTCCTTCTTCTTCAAAGTCTACATGATCCTTGAAGAACATTTCAGAAAGCTCTACAATTTCAGCTCCATAGCTCATTTGTTCATGATATAAAGCAATTACATCACGAACCCAAGCTGCTTCTTGCTCACTTAACTCTTCACTTACACGACCAGCTTTTACTAAGTGCGGTAAGCTTAATGCAACAACAGTATCTAAATCTTGTTTTTTCATATATTGGTTATTCATCCATTTTAATTTTTGGGAATCGAATAACGCAGGTGATTTTGATAAACGAGCTGCATCAAACATCTTAATAAACTCATCTTTTGAGAAGATTTCCTCTTCTCCTACTGGTGACCAACCTAGTAATGCAATGAAGTTAAAAATTGCTTCTGGAAGATATCCAAGTGCTTCATATTGTTCAATAAATTGAATAATAGATTCATCGCGTTTACTTAATTTTTTACGGCTTTCATTTACGATGAGTGTCATATGACCAAACTGAGGAATATCCCAGCCAAATGCTTCATAAATCATCATTTGTTTTGGCGTATTCGAAATATGATCATCCCCACGAAGAACATGTGTAATTTCCATTAAATGATCATCTACTGCTACCGCAAAGTTATATGTTGGAATACCATCTTTTTTCACGATAACAAAGTCACCGAAATCGTTGGAATGGAATGTCACATCCCCTTTAACAATATCATTAAATTTGTACTCACGATTATCCGGTACGCGGAAGCGAATACTTGGAACACGGCCTTCCGCCTCAAATTGCGCAATTTGTTCCTCTGTTAAATTGCGGTGATTACCTGCGTAACGAGGTGTCTCACCACGAGCAATTTGCCCTTCACGTTCTGCTTCTAATTCTTCCTCAGTCATATAACATTTATAAGCTAAACCACGCTCTAGTAAATCTTCATATAACTCTTTATAAATATCTAAACGCTCTGTTTGACGATATGGTCCATATTTCCCACCAACGTCAACACCTTCATCCCAGTCCATACCGAGCCATTTCAAGTATTTTAATTGGCTTTCTTCACCGCCAGCAACGTTACGTTTCACATCAGTATCTTCAATACGAATAATAAACTTACCATCTTGATGACGAGCAAATAAATAATTAAATAATGCCGTACGCGCATTTCCGATATGTAAGTGTCCTGTTGGACTTGGCGCATAGCGCACTCTCACTTGCTTTTCCATAATTGGTACACCTTCCATTCTTAATGTCAACACATTCTATAATTGTACACCAAAAAAATCTGATTATCCATCTTGCAAACGAAAAACCATTATTTTTTCTGTAATAATACAACCGCTTGAGAAGCAATTCCTTCTTCTCTACCTGTAAATCCCAACTTTTCTGTCGTTGTCGCTTTTACATTAATATTATCAATCGATGTTTCTAAAAGTTCACTAATACGTTTCCGCATACTTTCAATATGTGGCGCCATCTTCGGTTTCTGAGCAATAATTGTACAATCTAAATTCCCTAATTCATATCCTTGTTCACGTACAAACTCCCAAACCTTTTGTAATAACACTGCTGAATCCGCATCTTTAAAAGCCGGATCTGTATCTGGAAAATGTTTTCCGATATCCCCAGCAGCAATCGCTCCTAAACAAGCATCAGCAATTGTATGTAAAAGCACATCTGCATCTGAATGACCTAATAAACCTTTCTCATATGGAATCGTAATCCCTCCGATAATTAACGGTCTTCCTTCTGCAAATTCATGCACATCAAAACCTTGTCCAATTCGAAACATTCTATACATCCTCCTCAAGCTAAACTTTATGATTCTATCTTATATCGCCATCTGTATAAAGAAAAGCCCGGTACGAACCGAGCTTTTCAACCATACTACCGCTATCTCTGAACGTGTAAAAAGCTTTCAGCAATTAATAAATCTTCTGGTGTTGTCACCTTAATATTATAATAGCTACCTTCTACTACGCCGACTTCCTTTCCAATACGCTCTACGAGACTTGCATCATCAGTACCAAGAAAACAACTTTGCTTTGCGCTTTGATGAGCCTCTAATAAAATTGAAACAGAAAAGCCTTGTGGTGTTTGAACTGCTCTAAGTTGAGAACGTTCAACTGTCTCAAAAACTGCATCATTCACTACTTTCTTTATCGTATCCTTCACTGGCACAGCGCAAACGGAAGCACCCTTCTCTTTTGCCACAATTAATACTTCATGAATCATCTTATTCGTTACAAAGGGGCGGGCACCATCATGAACAAGAACATATTCAGTTTCTTTCACATACTGCAGTGCATTATATACACTATCTTGTCTTTCGGCTCCACCTTGAATAAACTGCACATTTTTTCGAATATCGTACTTTTGTATTAATGCCTCAAAATCAGAACGCTCTTGTTCATTAATTGCCATAATAATTTTTTCACATGCTTCGTCTTTCTCAAAAGCACGTAATGTATGAACGATGATAGGCACTTCATTAATAAGCAAAAACAGTTTGTTTTTACCAGCGCCCATTCGTTTTCCTTGACCTGCTGCTGGAATAATTAATGTATACATATTACAAATCCTCTGCTTATAATGCTTTTTCTAATAATTTACGCTTTGCAAAAATCATACGACCAGCCGATGTTTGCAGTACACTTGTAACAAGTACTTCTAACTGAGAGCCAACGTACTCCTTACCATCTTCTACTACAATCATCGTGCCATCATCTAAATACGCAACACCTTGATTTTGCTCTTTTCCATCTTTCACAACGTAAACATTTAACTCTTCTCCAGGGAGAACAACCGGTTTAATTGCATTTGCTAAATCATTAATATTTAAAACCGTTACCCCCTGTAATTCAGAAACCTTATTTAAATTGAAGTCATTCGTTACAACCGTTCCACCAGTTAACTTCGCCAATTTCACAAGTTTGCTATCTACCTCTTGAATATCTTCAAAATCACCCTCGTAAATCTCTACTGGAATCGGCATTTCTTTTTGAATACGATTTAAAATATCTAGTCCTCTACGGCCCCGATTACGCTTTAATGCGTCAGAAGAATCAGCAATATGTTGTAACTCTTCTAATACAAACTGCGGGATTACAATTGTTCCCTCTAAAAATTTTGTTTGACAAATATCCGCAATACGTCCATCAATAATTACACTCGTATCAAGAATTTTCCAATTCGAAGAAGATTCCTCTCCCCCTACTTCATTCTCTTCATTTTCGCTATTCGTATTTTTCTTCTTACCGCTACGCTGTGGCAGTGTAAATAACCCTAGCAACTCATTTCGTTTTTTAAACCCTACCTGGAAGCCTAAATAACCAAGTAAAAGAGTAAAGAAAACCTGCAACACGGTACTGATAACTTGAATTGTAATTTCGCGAATTGGGATTAAAATTAAATATGCAACGATAAGACCAGAGATTAAACCTAGCGTACCAAATAAAACATCTGTCACAGGCGCCTTTACAAGCGCTTCTTCAATATGTTTAATAAGCTGAACAATATAATCTACAAGCCAAAATGTTGTTAAAAATAAAATGATTGCACCAATAATTGCACGAACATATGAACCTTCAAGCAAAGGAACTGCACCAATATCTAACACATTCATTACTTTTGGGATTAAAAAGATCCCTAAAGCTCCCCCGATTACTAAAAAGAAGAGCTGTACGATCCGTTTTAACATTCAACCACCTCCTACTCATTATTAACCATTGTTTTGTGAATCAAAACGCCGAATGTAAAAGCGGACGTGCTTTTTTCATAAATCGTTTTATTTACCAATATATCATACCATATATTAAAAATGTTCTCGCGTTGTTATATTGTATAGTCAATGTAATATTCTTAATTGTGTCTGCTCATATAAAGGTGTTCTTGGATTCGTTTTAAACCTTCTCGTATTTTCTTCGCTCGAACTTCCCCAATTCCTTCCACATCATCCAGTTCATCAATCGATGCTCGACAGACACCTTGCAATGTTTTAAACCGGTTGATCAAGTTTTCAATAATGAGAGGTGGCACTCTCGATATTTTACTTGTAATGCGATATCCTCTTGGTGTAACACTTTCCTCCAAGCTTGTTTGTCCTGGGTAACCGAGCAATTTGACTAAGTCACTATCTTCTAAAAGCTGTGCATTTGCAAGACCTTGTAGTTTTTTCAATATTTGATAGTGATCTTGCGTTTTTTCTTGATAGTAATCTTTTATTAATAAAGCAGCTTCAGCCTCTAAATCTGCCAGTAGCTCCGTTAATTGTAAGCGAATGAGCCTACCTTCTGTTCCTAATTCATGAATATAACTCAAAATCTCATTCTTAATACGAAGTACCATCTCAACGCTATGTAAAACGTGAACTACCTCCGATAACGTAACAACCTCTTCAAATTCTAGAATACCCAAATTTGTAATACCGTCATTCCAGACTGCTTTATATTTTTCTAAAGTTTGAATCGCTTGATTTGCCTTAGTTAAAATAACACCTATATCTTTTAATGTATAACGTAAATTCCCTTGATATAACGTAATCACATTACGTCTTTGTGAAATCGCTATAACAAGACTACCTGTTTGCTTCGCTACACGCTCCGCCGTACGATGACGCATTCCTGTTTCAATAGAATCAATAGCTGCTTCAGGAACTAATTGAGCATTTGCAATTAAGATTTTGCTCCCCGTTTCATTTAAAATGAGTGCACCGTCCATTTTTGCTAATTCATACAAACTAGCAGGAGAGAATCCACAATTAATATGAAATCCTCCATCCACAATACTTTTTATTTGTTCATTGTACCCAAGAACAATTAATCCACCAGTCTGCGCACGAAGTACATTATCTATCCCTTCGCGCAGCGGTGTACCTGGTGCAACAAGCTGTAAAATATTAAGCATACTTTTCACACGTTGCTTGTTTTCTTCCATAGCCTAGCCTCCTAATGTCAATCGCAGCGCCTCGCCTAAATTGGAAACACCAACCACTTCAATCCCCTCAGGAATTGTCCATCCACCTAAATTTTTCCGCGGGATAATTGCACGTTGAAAACCTAATTTAGCTGCTTCTTGTACACGTTGTTCAATTCTTGATACTCTTCTTATTTCTCCAGTTAATCCCACTTCTCCTATTACCGCATCAGTCGGTGCCGTAGATTTATCTCGAAAACTTGAAGCAATACTTATTGCAACCGCTAAGTCAATCGCTGGTTCATCTAACTTCAAACCACCAGCAACTTTCAAATACGCATCCTGATTTTGCAACAACAATCCCGCTCTCTTTTCCAACACTGCCATAATAAGAGATACACGATTATGATCAATTCCTGTGGCCATTCTTCGAGGATTCCCAAAACTAGTAGGAGAGATTAATGCTTGTATTTCTACTAAAACAGGTCTTGTTCCTTCCATTGAGGCAACAACTGTAGACCCTGCAACTCCGACCGGTCTTTCTTCTAGGAAAATCTCAGAAGGATTCAATACTTCTGCAAGACCAAGCTCTTTCATTTCAAAAATACCCATTTCATTTGTAGAACCAAATCGGTTTTTTACTGCTCGCAAAATACGATATGTATGATGACGATCTCCTTCAAAATAAAGAACCGCATCCACCATATGTTCTAGCATACGTGGCCCTGCAATAGCACCTTCTTTTGTCACGTGCCCAACAATAAAAATGGGGATTCCTTTCGTTTTCGCAAGTTTCATCAATTCTGCCGTACATTCACGTACTTGTGCCACACTTCCAGGCGCTGAAGTAACTTCTGGTAGATAAATGGTTTGAATAGAATCAATTACAACAAAAGAGGGATTCATTTCTTCAATATGAGCTGCAATGCGCTGTAAATCTGTTTCTGAAACAACGAACAAATTACGCCCATTTACATGTAAACGATCTGCACGAAGCTTGATTTGTTTTGCGGATTCTTCTCCTGATATATACAGAACATCATAAGCAGAATCTGCTAATTGTGATGATATTTGCAACAGTAAAGTCGATTTCCCAATCCCAGGATCTCCTCCGATAAGAACAAGGGAACCATCAACAATACCTCCACCTAATACACGATTAAATTCTTGAAATTTTGTCTCAATACGCGCTTCTGATTTTGTTTCTACTTCTGTAAGTCTTCTCGGTTTTGTTACCTCTGTTTGAATCGCATTTGCATAGTTAAGACGTCTAGATGATACAACTTGTTCCATCTCTTCAACAAGCGTATTCCATTGTCCACAACCGGGGCATCTCCCCATATATTTCGGTGATTGATAACCGCATTCTTGACATATGAATTTCGTTTTCTTTTTAGCCATATTCTTCTATACTTCACTTCACTTTCATAAACATATAGCTCGTATAAGAAAGAGGGCTATCGAATAGCCCCCTTTGTTTTTCTATACTTATTTTACCTTTTCTGCACTGCGAATGACAAATGATTCTCCTTCTTTATCAAAGATAACTTTTTGTCCTTTCTCAATGGCTCCTTTTAGAAGTTCTTCTGATAATCGATCTTCCACATGTTTCTGGATTGCTCTACGAAGTGGACGGGCGCCATACTCACGATCGAACCCTTTATCAGCAATCGCTTCAATTGCAGCGTCCGTTAACTCTAAATAAATCTCTTGTTCTTCTAATCGTTTCACTAGTTGATTTACCATTAGTGTCACGATTTCTTGAATATGTTTTTTCTCAAGCATATGGAACACAATGATTTCATCGATACGGTTTAAGAATTCTGGACGGAATGCTTTTTTCAATTCGTCCATTACTTTTCCTTTCATATCTGCATAGTCACGGCTCTCATCTTGTACGTTAAATCCAAGATGTTTATTGCGTTTTAATGCCTCAGCACCAACGTTAGAAGTCATAATCACAATTGTATTACGGAAGTCAACTGTGCGACCTTTAGAGTCTGTTAAACGACCGTCTTCTAATACTTGTAATAAAATATTAAATACATCTGGATGTGCTTTCTCTACCTCATCTAATAGAACAACAGAATACGGTTTACGACGAACCTTCTCTGTTAATTGACCGCCCTCTTCATATCCTACATATCCTGGAGGAGAACCAACTAAACGAGATGTAGAATGTTTCTCCATATATTCCGACATGTCGATGCGGATCATAGCATCCTCATCACCGAACATAGATTCCGCTAATGCTCGTGCTAATTCTGTTTTCCCAACACCAGTTGGTCCTAAGAAGATAAAGGAACCAATTGGACGTTTTGGGTCTTTTAAGCCAGCCCTTGCACGACGTACCGCCTTTGCTACAGCTACAACAGCTTCATCTTGGCCGATTACACGATCATGTAAAATGGACTCTAAGTTTAACAATTTATCCGTTTCTGCTTGCGCAAGCTTAGAAACCGGTATACGCGTCCATGTAGAAACAACGTTTGCAATATCCTCTACTGTCACTTCAGAGTTTTCTTTTCCTTGCTGTTCTTTCCACTGACGTTTTGTATCCTCTAATTTTTCACGTAAACGTTGCTCCATATCTCGTAATGAAGCAGCTTTTTCGAATTCTTGACTCTGCACAGCCGCATCTTTTTCTTTACGAATTTCCTCAAGTTTCACTTCTAATTCTTTTAAGTTTGGTGGCGTCGTATAGGAACGTAAACGTACTTTAGAAGCCGCCTCATCAATTAAATCGATTGCTTTATCCGGTAAGAAGCGATCTGTAATATAGCGATCTGAAAGCTTTACCGCTGCGTCGATTGCATCGTCTGTAATGGATACACGGTGATGTGCTTCATATCGATCACGCAACCCTTTCAAGATTTGAATAGATTCTTCCAAGCTTGGTTCATCTACTTGGATTGGTTGGAAGCGTCGCTCTAACGCTGCGTCTTTTTCAATATATTTTCGATACTCATCTAGAGTTGTCGCACCAATACATTGTAGTTCACCACGCGCTAGCGAAGGTTTTAAAATATTCGATGCATCAATTGCACCTTCTGCACCGCCTGCACCAATTAATGTATGAAGTTCGTCAATAAATAGAATAATATTACCTGCCTGACGAATCTCATCCATTACTTTCTTTAAACGGTCCTCAAACTCACCACGATATTTTGTACCAGCTACAACTGTTCCCATATCTAATGTCATAACACGTTTGTCTCGTAATGTTTCTGGAACTTCATTATTTACAATTTGTTGTGCTAAACCTTCTGCAATTGCAGTCTTACCTACACCCGGTTCCCCAATTAGCACCGGGTTATTTTTTGTTCTACGGCTTAACACCTCAATAACACGTTGAATTTCCTTACTGCGCCCAATAACAGGATCTAATCTACTTTCACGCGCAATTACTGTTAAATCACGTGCTAAGCTATCCAAAGTTGGTGTATTTGCATTTGTCGATGAAGCACCTTGATGACCTGAAGCTGCTTCATTGCTTCCAAGAAGTTGTAACACTTGTTGTCTCGCCTTATTTAAACTTACACCTAAGTTATTTAAAACGCGTGCTGCAACGCCTTCACCTTCGCGAATTAACCCTAGTAAGATATGCTCTGTTCCAACATAAGAATGACCTAGTTTACGTGCTTCATCCATGGATAATTCAATGACCTTTTTCGCACGAGGAGTATAATGAACAGTCTGAGATACTTCTGTACCACGACCAATTAATGCCTCTACTTCTTTTTGTATCTTCTCTGGACTTAAGCCAAGAGCAATTAACGCTTTCGCTGCAATACCTTCACCTTCACGTACTAGCCCAAGTAAAATATGCTCTGTTCCAATATTATTATGACCAATACGAATTGCTTCCTCTTGAGATAAAGCTAATACTTTCTGCGCTCGTTCTGTAAATCTTCCAAACATCATAGAAATCGCCTCCTACTATGCTTCATTTTCTTCAATGCGTAATCTTTCACGGATTAAAGCTGCTCTTCGATAATCTCTTTCTTCTGGTCCCAGTTGTCCACCTGCATATTGCTGGAGAATACCTGGTTGAGTAAGCACCATTAGCTCCGTTAAAATATTTCTTGATATATCTTTTATATAGCCTAAATCAATGCCAAGTCTTACATCAGATAAACAAGTAGCAGCTTCTGCAGATTGGATTAAGCGACTATGAGCGAGTATACCGTAAGAACGATACACTTTATCTTCAAGCTCAATGCTTGAATTTTTCACAATTAATTCTCGCGCTGCCTTTTCCTGTTGAATTAATTGATGAATCACACTCGTTAAATCTGCAATAATATCTTCCTCAGATTTCCCTAGCGTCATCTGATTGGAAACTTGAAATATATTTCCTAAGGCTTCGCTGCCTTCCCCATATATTCCTCTTACGACTAAACCTAATTGTTGAATCGCCTGTATAATACGATTGATTCGTTTTGTTAAAACGAGTGCAGGCAAATGGATCATGACTGAAGCCCTTAATCCAGTTCCTACATTTGTAGGGCAACTTGTAACATAACCAAGTTCTTCATCAAATGCATATTCAACCACTTCTTCAAATACATTATCTATTTTGTTTGCACTTTGGAGTGCCTCAGATAATTGCAATCCTGGGAATAAGCACTGAATGCGCACGTGGTCTTCTTCATTCAACATGACGCTTATATGCTCGCTCTCAGATAATATACAAGCTCCAAATTCTGTGTCGGCAAGATTTGGACTAATTAAATACTTTTCTACTAAGACCCTCCGCTGAAGGGGAGTTAATTCGTTCATTTTTAATAACTCAAAGCTACCAAAATCCCTCATCGTTTTATTCGCTAACTTTTGCTGAAATAATTCTGTAATCTGATTAGCTTCTTCAGCTGTTTGCATAATTGGAAAATGATAATTTTTCAAATTACGAGCTAAACGAATACGGGTGCTTAAAACAATGTCAGAATCCGGTCCATCTCCCTTCATCCAAGGACTTATTGCTTCATTCATAATGCGATCGAGTGACATAGAACTACTCCCCCTCTCTATGTTCACTTATTTGTTTTTCAAGATTACGAATTTGATCACGAATTTGTGCGGCCTGTTCAAACTCTTCTCTTTGTACATGCTGCTTTAAAGTTAGTTTTAGTTCATCTAATTCTTTTTTCAAGTGGATATTTCCTCCTATGCGCTTTGGAACTTTTCCACTATGCCTTGTATGGCCACCATGCAATCGTTTTAACATAGGTTGTATTTGATCTTTAAACGCCTCATAACAAGAAGAACATCCAAAACGTCCAACCTTTGCAAATTGCTCATATGTCATTTTACAATCTGGACATCTCAATACTTTTGTACTTGAAAAAGTATTCTCCTTTTGTCCAAATGTTGCTGGCTCACCATTCAATAACCCTGCTAACAAGTCTTGAAAGGAGAAACTAGATTGTGATGATTGAAAGAAAGACGTATAGCCACTTTGTCCTGCACATTGCTCACAAAGATGAACTTCCGTCTTTTCCCCATTTACTACTTTTGTATAATGCAAGGTTGCTGGTCTCATATTACAGTTTTGACAAGTCATCTTTATCCCCACCTTTACAACAGGAACAATCAAAGCCCATAATGCTATTTATATTATGGGATTCCTTTTTCACTTAGTCGATTCTGGCAAATTATATGTTGTTTATAAAACCGAACGATCTTACTTCCAAAAACATTTCCTAACAAAAGTCATATTTATTTATATTTCAGTGTCTTTAACATTGCGCATAATATCCGTGCTCTAAGTTGATCCCGAGACGGTGCATCCATTAATAATACAGAGCGATCCAATACACTTAACATCAATTTTGCTTCTCTTTTTGTTATAATGCCTTCTTCTATTAAGCGTATAATCATACCTTCTGCATTACTTTGCGCGATACTATGCTCAATCATATGAAGCATTTGATCGATAATGTCTATATCATCATGCAGTTTGACTTTGATAATACGAATGTAACCGCCACCGCCCCTTTTGCTTTCCACTATAAATCCTCTTTCCAATGTGAAGCGGGTATTAATGACATAATTGATTTGAGATGGAACACAATCAAAGCGATCTGCGATCTCACTTCTCTTAATTTCAATTACATTGTTATTGCTTAAGTCAATAACTTGCTTTAGATATTGCTCAATGATATCAGATATATTTCTCATTTATCCGCCACCTTTATTGACTTTGACTATCTTTGACTTTAATTATATACGTATTAAAAAAATTTGCAACTCTTTTGCTCTTTCACTATCCTAACCATAATTTTCATTGTTTAATCATCATTGAAACGTTTATAAAACAAAAAAACACGAATCAATCGATTCGTGTTTGAATTGCTTGGCGACGTCCTACTCTCACAGGGACAAGGTCCCAACTACCATCGGCGCTAGAGAGCTTAACTTCCGTGTTCGGTATGGGAACGGGTGTGACCTCTCTGCCATCGTCACCAAACTACCAAAGGCATATTCCTTCAAAACTAGATAACACTTGCTTCATATTGAATCCAGCTCCAGCGACTAGAATTTCGATCATTTCGTACCTTCCTGCCGAAGCAAAGAACGCTTCTATCGTCAGGCACTCCAATGCTCTTCAATTCTGAGCGAGTCGCTTCCGCTTTAGATATATGGTTAAGTCCTCGATCTATTAGTATTCGTCAGCTCCACGTGTCACCACGCTTCCACCTCGAACCTATCAACCTGATCATCTTTC